>JBARWF010000157.1:0-1509 GCA_049646645.1 Thermomicrobiales bacterium | reverse complement strand
ACGAAACACCAGAAACGGTGTTTCGTGCAGGGCGCAGCATGGGCGAATGTCTTGAGTTCGGGATGGAGTTTCTAGGGTATGGAGAAGACGGACGCTATTCGCTCGGCACTCGCCTACGTGCCGGCTTTTCTTGAGTTTCAGCAAGAATACATGCCCTTCGTCGGCGCGCAGGTCGCCGTGCGGCAGGATGGAGAGCTCCTCTTCAATCATGCCGTCGGGTATGCCGATCTCGAGGCGAAGACGCCGATGACGGTGGATCACCTCTTCCGGATCGCCTCGCATTCCAAGACCTTCACGGGCGTTGCCTGCATGCAGCTCGTCGAGGCTGGCAAGCTGCGACTGGATGATGAGGTGCGCGCATACGTTCCGGAACTCGCGGACGATGCGATGGGCGGCGTCACGGTGCGCGAACTGCTGGCGCATGGATCGGGCATGACGCGTGATGGGGACGAGTGCGGATTCTGGTCGCTGGAGCGGGCGTTCCCAGACCGGCAAGAACTGCTGGAGACGATCCGGGAGCACGGCAAGGTGCTGGAGCCGAACGAGCACTTCAAGTACTCGAACATCGGCTATTCCCTGCTCGGCCTGGTGATCGAGGGCGCGGCCGGTGTCTCTTATCGTGAGTACGTGAGCGCGAACATCGTCGAGAAGCTGGGACTGGAGCATACTGGCCCGGACCTGAACTTCGACCGGCTGGACGACTATGCCAAGGGGTATTCCAGCCGCGTTCACGGTCTTGATCGGTTCGAGATCGAGCACATCGATACCTACGCGGAGAGCTCCGCGACCGGCTTCTACTCGAAAGCGTCCGAGCTTACGGACTACTTCCAGTCATTCCTCGACGGAAACGACCGGCTGCTGACCGATGCCTCCAAGCGTCGGATGCGGCAGGTCCAGTGGACGGTCACGGATGATGCCAGCTACGGACTTGGTCTGAGCATCTCGAAGATCAAGGGGCGAACCTACTACGGGCATAGTGGCGGGTATCCCGGACACATCACAAATTCCCTCGTCGATCTCGATCAGCGGCTCTCCATCTCCGTGTTGACCAATGCCAACGACGGTCCGGCTGGTGTGCTGTCGACGGCGATCCTGAACCTGATCGATCTCGCCTGCAAGGACAAGACGAAGACGGAGCCGCGCCCGGCGGAGGAGTTGCGCCGGTTCGAGGGGCGCTTCATCAATCTCTGGGGCATTACCGATGTCGTCAATCTCGGCGGGCGGCTCTACCAGATGAGCCCGGCGCTACAGGACCCGGCCAGCGATGCGGTCGAGCTCGATGTCGTCTCCGAGACCGAGCTCAAGGTCGTGGGTGACAAGGGCTTCGGCGGCTATGGCGAGGTGATGCGCTACACCTTCGACGATGACGGGAATGTCGAGCGTATTCGCGGCGGCAGCGGCATGACGCTGGTGCCGAAGGACGCCTTCACCCGGCCGGGCAAGCTCATGCGTCCGGTCCGTTCCTGATCGAGAGCGAGAGAGAAACAGAACCGGGGCTTGGCACTCGCC
>JBARWF010000156.1:0-8969 GCA_049646645.1 Thermomicrobiales bacterium | reverse complement strand
GCGGCCCTCGCAGCTGCGAGGGCCGCATCTACGGACATTCAACGTGGCAGAATGTATTGGCAGTACAGGGGAACACACCCACGACAGGAGGGCACGGACGACGATGGCGGATCATCCACGGGTGACGGTCGATGAGGCGATCATGCAGCGGATGCGCGAGATCTGCGCGCCGCTCCCGGAGGCCGTGGAAGGTGAGGTCTTTGGCGCACCGACCTTCCGGGTGCGGGAGAAGAACTTCGCGATGGTGCGGCGCCCGGAGGAGGGAACGGCGGTCTGGTGCAAGGCCGCGCCCGGTTTTCAGGACGCCATCATCAACCGCGACCCGGATCGGTATTTCGCTCCACCCTATGTCGGGCCGAAGGGATGGATCGGCGCCTGGCTGAACGACGATATCGACCCGGACTGGGACGAGATCGAGGAGATCGTCATCGCGAGCTACCGCCTGATCGCGCCGAAGCGTCTCGTCGCCCGTCTCGATCCCGCCTGATCAGCCCCCACCGCCACCCTGAACACGCGCAGAGCCCTTTCCGGAATCACGTCTTGTTCCGTAGGGAACGGCCTTGTGCCGTTCCGATGGCCCATAGGGCCATATCCCGAGCAATACGACTACCGCAGACAGGAACCAGAGAATGATTGCGCCGGATATCGAGCTTCGCTCGATTGGAACGGGATAAACCCGTTCCCTACACAGACCACGACACGACACGGATAGCCCTCTTTTTCCGTCATTTCGAGCGAAGCCGAGAGGTTTCCGTGTGCAATCGCCGTCGCATGAGAGAGATTTCTCGACTTCGCTCGAAATGACGGCTGTGGGACTCGGCATGACGAAAAGAGCGGTTGACCAGAGAAGTACTCGTGCCACCACATCCGCGAAGACACAACGCTAGAACGCCGGGGGAACCGCGATCACCTGGACCTGACCATCGCGGACGCGCGTCTCGTACGCGTGCAGCGGCGTTGTGGCCGGGCCGTTGACGACCTCCCCATTGGTCAGATCGAAGACGCTGCCATGCCACGGGCATTGCACGCAGGTGCCGTGCATCTCCCCCTCATCAAGCGGGCCGCCGACATGCGTGCACGTCGCAGAAGCCGCCAGCACGCGGTCGCCCTGACGCACCAGCACGAGCGGGCCGGTCTCGATCTCGACGCGCTTGGGCGTGTTCTCCTCCAGCTCATCGAGGGCAATGGCATCGACCCATTCCGTGGCGCGCTGCTCGAAGGCGACGCGGCTGACACCGATCCCGAGCCGGAACGAGAGATCGCCGCCGATCGTGGCACCGATCATCGCCAGGCTGCCGCCGACCAGTGACCAGGCGATGCCCGCGCCCCGGGCGTGGTTATCGCGCATGATCCATGAGATGCCGTAACAGGTTGTCGCGCCCACATTGATCAGCGCGTGCAATGTGCCGAGACGCCGCGGCTGATCCTCTTCCTGCAGGTCGTGCCATTGCGCGATACCTGTCACGGCAGCGGCGAGCGCGCTCAGCGTGCCTGCCTTCAGCGTCAGGTCGGCACCCTCTTCCGCGCCCAGCGCATCGAGCAGCATGCTGGACGACCAGAAACCGATGGGCAGGTCGGTCACAGCGGGATGCAACGGATGACCGAGCCACGTGCCATAGAGCGCGTCCTTGATCTCGGTCGGACCATCCTGGCCGAACACGGGGTCCGAGACCTTGTGAAGGATGCCGGCGGCCTTGTCCAGCCAGGGCATGGCATCGACAAGCTGATCGGAGAGGTTTCTGAGCGCGTACATGGAGCCTCCTCCAGAAATCCGCGGACAGGACGGACGCGCGACTGCACCCGCTCGTATCCGACGGCACGATGGGAACGAACCTCATTCCTGCTGCCACTTCTCAAGCACGTCCGGTGCCAATCCCTGCCAGTACGGGAGCCCTCCGCTCCCGGCACGGCATGACTCGTCACCGACGCACACGTTTGGATGGAGAAACGATGTTGATCGCAGGACCATGGGCGATTGCGCCCGATGACACCGGACAGACATGGGCACGGGAACGTGCGGTCTGGCCGCCGGGAACGCTGACCGCCGCCGATGAGGCGCGCTTCGGAAACTACGCCGCAGCCCTGGCGTTCTACCATGGAACCCAGTGGTCCACTCCGGCCCGGCGCGGCTCCCGCCAGTTCGTCTTCAACTATGCGCGAACGCTGATCCGCAAGAGCGCGAGCTACATCTTCCCGGCCCCGGTCTCGTTCTCGATCGCGCCGGACAGCGATACACCCGCTGCTGAGCAGACCGCGAACCGGGCCGAACGCCTGCTGGTGGGGGTCTGCCACGATCTCGACCTGGCGCGACTCGATCTCGCGCTCGGCATCGACGCCATGGTGCTGGGCGATGCGGCGGTCAAGGTGACGTGGGACGAGCCGCGAGCGAGACCGCGGGTGGTGGCGGTCGACCCGGCAACGCTCATCGTACAGACCGCGGCAGACGATCCGCGCGCGATCCGGGACGTCACCCAGGCATACGGGCTGACCGGTACCCAGATCGGCGCGATGCTGGCACACACGTCGCCGGAGGGGAGTGATGGAGGGATCCCCGATCTCGATCCCGACCGGCGCTATCCCGTCGTCGAGCGCTGGAGCGATGACCACTGGCGGCTCACGGTCGCAGGGCAGACGGTGCGCGACGAACCGAACCCGTACGGCTGGATCCCCTACGTGATCGCGACCAACGACCCACGCCCGGTTGCCTTCTGGGGACAATCCGACCTGATCGATCTGGTCGATGTCTGTGTCGAGCTCAATCAGCGGATGACGGTGCTCTCGCGAGTGCTCGAGCTGTCCGGGGCCCCGATCGCCGTCCTGGAGAACGTCGACGGCTCGGAGGGGATCGCGGTCGGGCCAGGCGCGAAATGGGAGCTGCCGGAAGGGGCCAAGGCGTACCTGCTCGATCTGCTGCAGGGCGGCGGCACCGAGGCGCATACGTCGTATATCGAGCTGCTCTATCGCGCCCTGCACGACCTGAGCGAGACCCCGCGCACGGCATTCGGCGGCTCCGGCCAGGATCTCTCCGGCGCCGCGCTCGAAGTCGAGATCCAGCCACTGGTGCAGAAGGTAGGGCGCAAGCGGCGGATGTGGGATGCGTTCTTCGCCCACCGCAACGCGCGGTTGCTCGACCTGCTGGAACGCTTCGGCCAACAGGAGTTGCACGGGCTCCGCCAGACGACGACGATCTGGCCGCCGGTCCTGCCGAACGACACCAGCAGCGCCGTGCGCGATGCCACATCGCTGGTACGCACCGGCATCCGGAGCCGCCGCAGCGCGATCGCCTCGCTGGGGAGCACCGATCCCGATGCCGAGCTCGCCCGGATCGCCGACGAATTGCAAATCTTCGGCAATCCGCCGTCTCGGAAACCAGACCGACATTCGTAGGGAGAGAGACAAGCTCTCTCCGATCGGGCGAAGCCCGATATTCTGGCGACGATATGACCCTGCAGGCCATCGGTTCCCGTCCGTAGCGGTCGACCTCGTGTCGACCATCGGCGGGAGGCCGATATCCGAGGGGCATGAATCGGCAACGTTCTCGTCACGCGACCGGTCGAGATATGGCCCTGGTGGCTCGGGCCATCGGAGAGAGACAAGCTCTCTCCCTACGAACGGAGCCGGTACCCCAAATATCGGGCGAGCTACCACATATTCAAGGAAGAACCACCATGCCAGGAACAACCCGCGCCGAACTGCGCGCGATGGTACGGCGCCGCCTTGCCGACACGAGCGCCGATCCGCTCTGGGACGACCAGTTTCTCAACGATGCGATTGCGGAGGCGGTTCGCCGCTACAGCGCTCGCATCCAGCGCGAGGCCGCCACCACGACAGCCGTGACGGCAGGAGATCGCGAACTCACGGTGCCGGACGGCATCAACCCGCATCGCATCGTGAAGATCTTCGATGACCGCGGAGATATCTGGCGACAGTGGAGCGAGACGGTGCGCTCGCTGCCACCGGTCGCCTACGCCCCATCGTCCGGTGATCACTTCTGGCGCGTCTGGGGCAGCGATGTGATGCTCGCCTCGCCAGCACCGCGCACCGGCACCTGGCGGCTCGAATATCTCGCCGACCGCATCGTCGTGGCCGATGACGAGACACCGATGGATATGCAGCCGGGCGATGAGGACATCCACATCGCCCTCGCGATGAACGTCGCCCTCACGCGCCGCGCGATCGCCGATGGCAAGCGCACCACCGGCAAGGGCACGCATCCCTTCAGCGATGCCGCCCGCACGGCACAGGTCGATGCCGACAAGCTCTTCTGGCTGCGCCGTCGTCGGGCGCAGGGCACGTCGATGAGCATCGAGGAGCCCTCGCGATGATTGGCTACGACACAGGCGGCGGTGGCGGTGGTCGCCCTCCGGACATTGACACGATTCGCGATGGGTGGAATGAGACGGTCGACTACGTGCGCGATCGCATCACCGACCTGCTGGAACCCATCTACGAGCTTGTCGAGCAAGTCGTCGGCGCCTTCATCTGGGTCCTGGAGACGGTCGAGATCGTCTATCCCGTCGTCTTCGAGCGCTGGCAGACCGCAGCCGACGAGCGCGTCTGCCCGGAGTGCGGTCCGCTCAACGGGATGGTGTGGGAGGCGGAGCAAGGTGGCCCTCAACCGCCGCTGCACGTCAACTGTCGCTGCCAGCGAGTCGTCGCCTGGACGGAGTGGCGGACACGCTACGTCGATGAATGGCGCCTGCGATGGACAACCTGGTCGGAGTGGGCCTGGACGCGCACCGGCTGGGCCTGAGCTGGAGGCGGCATCTCCCATTCGTACGGGTCGACCCATGTGTCGACCCTCGTGTTTGCATGGGGCAGCTTCGAATGCGCCGGCGGCTTCATGAGCCGGCGATGGCGGACACACGGGTCCACCCGTACGAATCTGATGGCACATCCATGCCAGATCGTTCCAGGCAAAGGAGGTTCCCGCAATGCCGCAGGCGACCGATATCGTGCTCGATGGCGCTGGGTACATGCTCGCGAGCGACGGCGGCCCATCGTCCGCGACCTACACCCGCACGCAGGACGGGATGGCGGAAGGACGCACCGCCCGCATCCAGATCCGCGACTTCTTCGGCGGTCAGCACCGCGCCTTTCAGCTCGAGCGCGACCGGGGCGGCGATTCGCTGGCGATCGGCCCGGCGCACGGCGGACAGGGCGTCGTGCCCTGGCCGCATACGACGACGGCAACGATCGCCACTGGCCCCGAGCTACCCTCCGCCATCAAGCCGATTCCGGCGGTGACGATCGGCAACCATGTCTTCTTCGCCCGCGGGCGCTACCTCTTCCGGACGGCTGCCCTCACGGCGAGCGACTGGAGTGCCGAGACGCAGGTCTGGGATGCCGGTGCGGGCAAGACCATCACCGATCTCGCCAACTACAACGGCGACATCCTGATCGCCCTCGGCGCCGATCAGGACCTGCAGGTCCTCGCCTACCCCGGTGGTGGCACGAGCGTCACCCTGCTGGCGGGCGAGAAGGGCCGCCATGTCGTCGGCTACGGTGGCTTCGCGCTGTATTCGAAGGCGGCGGCCACCGGCACCGGCGCGACCAATCAGGTCCGGATGGTCACGGGCTCCGGCATCGACGTGCGCTATCTCGATGCCGATATCCTGAAGCTGACGACCGCCGGGGGCAAGGCGTTCGCGGCGACCAAGGCCGCGCTCTACAGCTTCGGCGGCAAGGTCCAGGAGACGACCGTGACGGTCGTCGTCAATCCGGGACCGCCACCAGTCACCGAGCAGCGGAAGGTCCTGTTGTGGAGCGGCGATTGGGACGCCTACATGCAGCACGGCAACTGGACCGAGGATGACGATTACCGGGTCATCGTCGGCTACGGCGGGCGGCTCTATGTCTGGCTCAACAAGAGCATGCTGGAGCACAACCCCTCCGGCGAGCGCGCCGGGTGGCGGGATACCGGCCTGGGCGGGCTCGGCTGCTACGGCGGCTGTGTGGCGGGCGGCTATCTCGTCGTCGCGATCGAGACGGCGGCCGGGCAATCCGAGCTCTGGGCGTGGAACGGCGCCGGCTGGTGGCGCATCGCCTCGCGTCCCGTCACCGAAGGCCGCTGGTGCTGGCCAATTGCGCTCTCCGGCGCGGGCAACTGGGACCTGCTCACCTTCACCGAGGGCAGCAGCACGGTCGATCTCTTCCGGATGATCTGGCGCTCGGAGAGCCAGCATACCCTGCCGGCAAGCGCCGAGTACGTCACGTCCATGATCGACGCCGGCGAGCGCGACAAGAACAAGGCGTGGCGAAAAGTCGGTGCCGTCTTCGCCTCACCCGATATCCCGCCCGTCACCACCAGCACCGACACCGTTCAGCTCGCGCTCGACTACTCCGTGGATGGCGGCGCAACCTGGGTGACGGCCGCATCCACCTCGCTCGCCGGGAGCTCGCGGGCGCATGCGAACGTCACGCTCGACGCCGACATCGCCTCCGATGCCGCGGTCTCACGTTGGTTGCAGGTACGAGTCCGCTGGACGAGCGTCACGGACTGGGCGCCGGTGCTGACCGGGGTCTGGGCCGAATTCGAGGTGCTCGATTCACCGGCCCGGCGACGGCGCTGGCAACTGACCGTGATCGCGCGGGATCAGATCGTCAACCGTGATGGTGGGGTGCTCGCGCGCAGTGGCCGGGAACTGATCGCGGATCTCTGGGCGGCATGGGAATCGGGCACCACCCTCACCTACCGAGATCTCGACTTCGATGCCGCGCCCGTCGAGCGGCGTGTCCGCATCGTGGGGATCACGGAAAAGGTCGCGCGGCCAGCGGATGCCGGCCGTTGGGGCGATGCGTGCGTCGCCCTCACCCTCGTCGATGTGTAACCCGACCGCTCTCGGGCCAACATCCGTAGCGGCCGACCAGGGAGCTTGTCCTGAGCTTGTCGAAGGATGGCGACCATCGGCCGGAGGCCGATATCCGGGGTATCCACCATCGGCGTGTCGGTCAATGGACCGAGGATATGGCCCTGCGGGCCATCGGAGAGAGACAAGCTCTCTCCCTACCGATAGGAACGGTATTCCGCACTCAGCAAGGTTCCCTGAACCGTCTCAGGCGGCGCGAAGATGTGCCCGCCAGTCCTCCCGAGAAATCGTCAGCATGCAGCGACGACATGCGGCGACGAGCACACAACCGTTCTCCCCGATCTCGTCAGACGATAGCCGCGAGTCCATCTCCAGCAACTCCAGCGGCGCATCACATGTTGGGCAGCGGAAGCGTTCGATTGCCCGGCGTTCATGGTCGTCGAGTCGGCTCCGCTCACGGGGAAACAGCTCATCGCCGCCCGGACCTTCAACATGAACCATCGGTGACCTCTTTCTACACGCAGGGGGTCCTTTCGGGAATCCCCTGCTCATGTCCCTGGGGCGTATCCGCACCCGTTCCCAGGCGCCGCTGTGCAACGCCCATCACTGAACGGCAAATCACGCCATACGCCCGCTCGCGTCGCGCTTTTCATGACAGGGCCGTACGAGCAAAAGATGCTCACCGGCAAAAATCAACCGCCCATGTTCGATGAATGGAGTATACGCACATGAACGATTCGCTCATCAGGACATCTGACTCAGTTGGGTCAGCCCGCTCTCCACAACCACAACCACTGCGGGTGATCGTGGTGCAGGGACATCGCAACACCAGCGGCGGCGATCCCCGGGAGGCGGAGCGGACACCCGCCATCGCGAATGCCATCACCGACGCGCTTCGTCGCGCCGGCCATGAGGCGATCTGCCTCCAGCGCGACGACGGCACCGCCGATGACTGGTTCACAGGCAATCTCGATGCCGTCGCCCGCCGGGTCATGTGGTATCACCAGCAACGCCCGGTCGATCTGATGCTCGACGTCCACCTCGAAGGCGACGATGCCAACACCCCCGGGGTCTTCGCGATCGTGCCGGATGGCGACGGTCTCCAGACACTGACGCCCTATACCGGCACCGACAGCCGGCACAGCAACACCCTCGATATGGCACTGGCGGGAGCCATCGCCCGGCAGGTCGCCGCGGCCACCGGGCTCGCGCTGCGCACATCGAACGTCATCGCGCCGGGAGTCATGAGCGAGCGGCAGACATATGTCGGTGCCGACCTTGGCTGGCGGCTGGCGATGTTCGGCTACACGGCCCCCGCCCGTGATCGAATGGTCCGGCTGGTCCTTGAGTGCGGGAATGTCCGCGCCGACAGCCACCGCATCTTCAGCGATGCGTTTCCCGGGCAGGTAGCCAGGGGCGTCGTCCTCGGTATCGCCGAGATCGCCGGTGGCCCCCTGCCAGCGCCGGTGCCCGATCCGGACGATACCTTCCCTCCCTTCGGCACGATGCGCGACCTGGAAGAAAGCCGGATGGTCCGGGTGACGGTTCCGGTCCTCCGGGCGCGGCTCTATGCCGAAACCTCCCAGCCGATCCTCGCGGAGTGGCCGCGCGGTCATCGGTTCTCGGCCCGCGGCTGGATTATCGGCGAGCGGATCGACGGCAACCCGGTCTGGTGGGTGACCGGGAGCGGCAAGGAGACCGACCGGCGCTGGCGCGTCTGGTCGGGCGGGACGGATCTCGCGGGTCGCGATGTGCTGGACCTGCCGGTACGCGCCACGATCGCCAGCGACAGCGGAGAATGAGCATGAGCCAATCGCTGCGGGATTCCGTCGAGCTTGTGGCCGGCGTGCCACTGATCGTGGTCATTCCGGCCCTCGTCGACCTGATGAAGCGCCTTGGCATGCCGGGGCGCTACGCCGGGCTGCTGGCGATCGGGATCGCAACACTTCTCCTCGCCCTCGGCGACATCGCCCTGGACGGCATCGCGCACGACGACTGGGTCGTGCGGCTCGCGACCTGGCTCCTCGGCGGTATCGTCTATGGGCTGGCAGCCGCGGGTTTCTACTCCCAGCGGGAGGCCCTGATCTCCTCACGCAAGGATGGACCGGCGGCGGCATGACGTCGACTCCGAGTAATCATGACGCACCACAGAGGGGCGGG
>JBARWF010000155.1:0-12002 GCA_049646645.1 Thermomicrobiales bacterium | reverse complement strand
TCGGCCGCAGGCCGATAGTGACGTTTGCGAAACCGCGTCAAGCACCCGATCATGTCTTCCTTGCCCACGTTCATTGGCCGCATGATGGAATCGAGCTTCGCTCGATGGCCGACACAAGGTCGGCCGCTACGGAATACCAGGAGGTGCCTCATGCCCGAGTCGTATTTTCGCCCTTCCATGCGTCTTCGGCGATTCGATTACACGCACCCCGGACCGTATTTCGTCACCGTCTGCCTCCAGGACCGTCTCCCACGGTTCGGGGCCATTCGAGATGGTCAGCTTGCGCTCAACGACGCGGGACACATGGTCGAAGAGATTTGGCAATCGCTTGCGGTGCGATTTCCCTCAATCGGACTCGATGCGTTCATCGTTATGCCCGATCATGTGCATGGCTTGCTCTTGTTGAACAATGGGATCGAAGCTGGGGGCACACCACACTTATCAGAAGTTATGCAAGCTTTCAAAAGTATGACCACTACGCGATATTTCGAAGGGGCGAAAAAGGGGATCTGGCCTCGCTTTGACAAGCATCTCTGGCAACAGAATTACTACGATCACATCATCCGCGACGAACGGGATCTCGACATTCGACGTCAGTACATAGCTGGGAATCCCGAATGATGGTTGCAGAAGCGCGGCACCTGAATCATGTGTCCGGCCGATGGCCGACACAAGGTCGGCCGCTACGGATATGGGGCAGCTTTGCGCACGTGATTCTACCGTCGGCGGTGGCGGGGATCGAAGGCGTCGCGGAGGCCGTCGCCGAGCATGTTGAAGGCGAGGACGGTGATGAAGATCGCGAGCCCCGGGAAGAGCGTCAGCCACCAGCCGCCGAAGAGCAACTCGCTCTGCCCCGCCTGCAGCATGTTGCCCCAGGACGGCGTCGGGATCTGCACGCCGAGGCCGAGATAGCTCAGGCTCGCCTCGAGCAGGATCGCGTAGGAGAGCCAGAGCGTCGTCTCGACGATGATGATCGCCAGCGCGTTCGGAAAGAGATGCCGCGTCATCAGCCGGAGCGGGCTCGCACCGACGGCCCGCGCGGCGGTCACGAATTCCTGGCCCTTCAACTGCATGAACTGCCCGCGCACGAGCCGCGCCGCTCCCGGCCAGGACGAGACGCCGATCACGATGATCGTCGTCCGCAGGCTTGGCCGGAAGAGCGACGCCGCCGTGATCAGGAGCAGGATGAGCGGGATCGCGAGCAGGATGTCGGTGATGCGCATGATGATGCTATCGATGAGGCCGCCGAAGAACCCGGCGAGTGCCCCGAGGACCGTGCCGATCGCCATCACGATCACGACCGCGGCGAATCCGGTCGCGAGCGAGACCTGACCGCCCTTGACGAGGCGTGAGTAGACATCGCGGCCGGAGCGGTCGGTGCCCATCCAGTGCTCGGCGGAGGGGGGCTTGGTCCGGTTGCCAGAGGTGATCTGGTCGTAGGGATGGGTGGCAATGATCGGCTCGGCCAGGGCGGCGGCGTAGAGCAGCACGATCACCACCAGCCCGACCACCGCGAGCTTGTTCTCCATGAAGCGGGCGAGAACCGGGAATCGCGCACGCGGGGGCAGCGGCCGCGTGCCCAGCGTCACATCGGAAGAGCCGGCATCGTGCGCGGCGGGAGAGGCCGGTTGGGCGCCGGCGGACCGGTCAGTCATGGAATCGTTCTCTCGTTCGCACGAAGGCGATCATCAGGCGGTGGCTCGCTGGTCGGAGACGGAGACACGCGGGTCGACGAGCGCGTAGACGACATCGACGAGCACGTTCACGATCATGATGGCGGCTCCCGTCAGCAGGGTGATGCCGAGAATGACCGGGTAATCACGCTTGCCGATCGCGTTCCACGCGAGCAAGCCAACCCCCGGCCAGGCGAAGATCTGCTCGATGATGACGGCGCCGCCGAGAATGCGGGGAAGCTGGAGCCCGATCACCGTCACCATCGGGATCAGGCTATTGCGCAGGGCGTGCCCGTAGAGAATCGACCGGCGATCGAGTCCCTTGGCACGGGCCGTGGTCATGTAGTCCTGCTGGATGACTTCAAGCATCGATGAGCGCATGAAGCGCGCGAAGTACGCGATGTTGGGGAGCGTGAGCACGATGATCGGCAACAGCCAGTAGCGCCATCGTTCCGACCAAGGGGCATCGGCCTGTCCGGTGCTGATCGTCTTGACCCACCCGAGCTGAACGCCCAGCCAGAACTGCAGCAGGAGCGCCAGCCAGAAGTTGGGGAGCGCGAGCCCGATGAACGAGCCGATCGTCACGCCGTTGTCGAGCGCGGAGTACTGGCGGGTCGCGGAGAGAATGCCGATCGGGACCGCGATCACGATGCCGAGCAGGAGGGAAATGCCCTGCAACTGGACGGTGCCCCAGAGCCGCTCGCCGATGAGCGAGAGCACCGGCTTGCCGTTGAAGGAATAGGCATTGCCGAGATCGCCCTGCAGGACGTTGCCGAGCCAGGTCAGGTATTGGATGGGCAGCGGTTTGTCCAACCCGAGATTCTTGCGCGCCTGTTCGAGATAGGCGGGGTTTGCCACGGCTTGCGGGCCCAGCATCGCCGTCACCGGGTCACCGGGCGCCAGGTGGATAATCAGGAACATCACCACTGTCAGGCCAAGCAGGAGCGGAATCAGGAAGAGCAGACGCCTGACCGCATATGCCCAAAGACCTGGCTGCATGCAACTACTCCGTCACGGTCCCGCAGGCGTCAGTTGCCTGCGGGACCGGCTCATGTCGACCCGGATGGAGAGGGGCCCTGGCTCAGATGCCCCTCTCGCTCGCCCGAACACGGCTGGCCGGGATTTCCGGCGTCCGTGGGACTACGATGCCGCGGTCCAGTCCTTCAAGGTGTAGAAGAGCCCTTCGTTGCCGCTGTCGGTGTAGCCCGTCCACTTCTTGTTGACGGTGTGCAGGAATGGCCGGTACCAGGCCCAATCGACCGGCACCTCGTCCATGAGGATCTTCTGGATCTCGGCGTAGAGCGGCTTCACCTTCTCGATATCGACCGTGACCTGCACCTGCTCCAGGAGCTTGTCGAGTTCCGGGGTGCTGAACCCGGTGTGATTCGCCGCGCCGGTGGAGTGGAACTGGTCGAAGAGCTCGCTGGGTTCGGCGGTGACCCCACAGATATCGCCGTTCGTGGCGTCGAAGTCGTGACTCTTCGTGGAGCGATCGACGAGCGTAGCGTACTCGATCGTCTCCGGCACGACCTCGATGCCGATTTCCTGCAGCGCTTGCTGCGTGTAGGTCAGCCAGTCCTCCCGCTGGATATTGCCGGAGTTGACCATGAACCTGATCTTCGCGCCCTCGGCGCCCGCCTCCTGCACCAGCTTCTTCGCCCCTTCGACATCGAACGGGATCGGTTGCAGGTTCTTGTCGAAGGCCCAGCTGTCGGGCGCGATCGGGCCAAGCCCCGCCTTGCCAAGCCCGAGCAGGGAATCGGCCGCGAACTGCTCGTTGTTGAGCGCCATCGCGATCGCCTTGCGCACTTCCTTCTTGGCCAACGGACCCTGCCGGCAGTTGAACGTCCACCCGTTCGGCGAGCTGAATGGCGGCACCATCACGGCGAGGTTCTCGTTCTTCTCCAGCTCGTCCTTGCCGGTCGGCGAAGGGTAGTTGGAGCCGTCGATCTCGTCTCCCAGGAGCGCCAGGACCAGGCTCTGGGCATCGGCGATCACGCGATGGGTGACCTTGGTGATCGCCGGCTTGCCGGACTCCCAGAAATGCTCGTTCCGGGTCATCACGAAATCGGCGTCGGTCGTCCACGATTCGAACTTGAACGGACCAGCGCCGACGGGGTTCTGGAACCAGGGATCGTTGGCGAGATCCTTGCCTTCCAGTTGCGCTTTCGGCACCGGCCGGATGTAGCGCAGGTTATAGAGGATCGCGGCGTCGGGCTCGGTGAACGTGAGTTGCAGCGACTTGGGATCGATGACCTCGATACCGGCGACCTCGGTGGCCTTGCCATCCATGAACTCCTGGGCGCCCTGGATCGACAGGTATTTGGTCGCCCGAATCGAGCCGGTGGCCGGAGTCAAGTGCCCCATGATGGTGAAGGCCACATCGTCCGCCGTAAGGTCGCTGCCATCGGAGAACTTCGCGTTGGGCTGGAGCTTGATATCGAGCGTGGTGCCGTTGACCGTGAACTCGCTCGCCAGGCCGGGAACCGGTGCGTAGCTGACAGAATCCACCCGGATCAACTCGTCGAAGAGCTGCGCCGCGCGCCAGTCACCCTCCGAGTCCGAGGTGCGGAACGGATTGATCTGGTCGGCCTCGCCGAGCGTGCCGATGATGATCTCCAGCGCGTCCTGATCTCGCGATACTCCGGCGCTCGCGCCGCGTGTGCCACTGGCTCCGGCCGCATTGGTCAGCGCAAGCGCGCCACCGACGCCCGCCGCCGCGCCGCCCAGGAAGCGGCGGCGACTGCTGAGCACCCGCAGGGTGCGCTCGCTGATCACATGAAATCGCTGCGCCTCGTCGTCAGAATACGTCGTCATGGTTGGTCTCGCCTCTCGCCTGGTTCAGGACGCGCCAGAATGCGCCGCCGCTGAGTCAACGAATCGGATCGATAGGGCCCCATGAAGACCCAAGCCGGCATCGGAGGCGGGAATGCCCTCGGCGGTGCTCATCGTGACCGCCAATTCGGGACATTGCTGCATCGCATGGGTAGGAGCGATGACGAGCGGCGCCGGCCGGCTGAATCTCCTTTGTGAATCGCTGTAGAGACGTACTTGCGTGAGGCTAACAGAGGCGGAAGATCGTTGTCAATTTCGCCGTTTCCTGCGCTGAATGGTGGAAGGACGGCGTTCTGTCGCTCTGGTAGTCCGGGATTGACCAAAAATGTCCCAGCGAGCCGCACTCGCGGTTCGCTGGGCCATGGAGCATCTGGCGTATTCGAAGGCCGATCAGAACTCCTCGTGCAGGACCGGGGCAGCGGGCGGGAAGAGCGCGCGCAGTGTCTGCTGGGCGGCCTCATCCGGATCGCCCCACCCCCGGTAGATGAAGTCCGCCGGGTCCTGCCCCGCGTAGACGAGGGCGGAGAGTCCCTGGATCGTCAGCGTCGTCACGGGATCCCCACTCGGCCTCACGGTGAGCACACCATCCTCTGACCGGAAGGTGTAGACACCGCTGTTCCAGGGCGCGTAGTCGTCGACGACCTGGAGCGCGATCTCGTGGTCCCCCTCACCGGCACCGATCCCGGTCAGGTCCGCGACGGAGACGACTCTGCCCATCGGCCCGGTCCATGCCTGGTCGTCGGCGGTCGAGATCGTGGCCTTGAGATCGTGGAACCAGAGGTTCGGATGGTCCGCGGGCCCGATCCGCAAGCTTGCCTCGTGTACCTGGTCGGCGTGACGCCCCACCCAGTCGAGCAGCAGGTATTTCCCGAGTGCTGACGTGTAATAAGGGATACCTTCCAGTCGCTTCTCGTAGCCCGTGATCCGGAACTGCAACACGCCGACGACGGTGCCCTCGTGGTCGCGGGCGATCGCGACCCACCAGCTATTCTCATCCCGGTTGCGGACATCCGCGGAGACATCCCGCAGCGAGAATCCGTGCGCGATGCCCTGGTAAACCTCGGCGAAGTCGCGCCAGGTCTGCCACGCGATGGACATCGGCCGCTGCTCGACCGTGCCCGCCTTTGGAACCTTCACCAGCGGCGAGAGGTGGATCGGGTTGAATGTGACATAGCGCGGTGCCTGGAAGGCCGCGAAGCCGAGCCGCTCGTAGAACGACTCGCGGAAGGGGTAGAGGGTCGAGACGGCGCAGCCGTCGGCGCGCATCTCCTCGAAGAGGCGGATGAAAAGGTTCCGGACATGCCCCTGGCGTCGTCCGGCAGGCATCGATGCGACCCCGCTGACGCCGCTCATCGGCAGGACCTTGCCGCGCACGTTCTCGGTCATCCTGAACAGGGCGGCGGTCGCCTGTGGCTGCTCGCCGGAGAAGGCGACGAAGTAGCGCGACGCGGTGCCGTATCTGAGCAGCTTTTCCTTGCGCTCAGCCTCTTTTGCCGGCTCGGGTTTCTGGGGTGAGGCACCGAAGGCATAGTCGGCAAGCGCACGGCTCTGCGTATAGATATCGTCGCCAAAGACTTCGCGAATCGAGTTCTCGGGACTGGTTACGGATTCGGTCATGGATTCTCCAGAAATGGGGCGCACGGGGTTCCTCACCCAACCGAGCGTGGTCGGGTGGCGATTCCGGCGCGAAGCGTTGTCAGGACCATGATAAACGGTGACGTGCGCATCACGGACGCAGCAGGATGCCGGGACGGGAGAGACGTGGCTGTCTCGTCGCCTGAAACCGGCGTCACGCCATTTTATAGAGCCACGATCGAAACCGTAGCGGCGCAGTGGACGCTCGTCTGCGCCATCGGCCGGACCACCCGGCCGATCGTGGGCGCGCAGGGGGTCGGGATCCGGCGTCGCCCGATGGGGCAGACCAGCTGACCAGTACGGGTCTTTTTACCAGTTCGAATTCCGCTGCAATCTCTTGCCGGAGCGCTCTCCATCCCGTCATCTCGACTCCGCTCGAAATGACGGAAGGGGAAAGTGCTCGAAATGGCGCGAGGAAGGTGCTCGAAAGCGCGATGCGAGATGACGGGGGAACGCCAATGCTCGCCCGCTCGGTGACGCCTCAGAAGATGACCGAGAGATTGACGCCCAGGACGAATGCCAGCAGCGCGGCCAGGATGCCGGCGGCGATCCACGCGCCAATCGCCGTCAGGAACGATTGCCCGAAACTCAGCTTCAGCACGTAGCGCAGCGCCACGACGACGGTCAGGACGAGCCAGATATTGCCCACCGCCGCGAGGCTCCATCCCAGCAGCGGGATGAACCCGACGATTGCGAGCAGACCCGGCGCCTGAGCGTAGCCGAGCACGCGCGAGAGACCGCCGATAGTGCCCTCGGGCTGGGTCTTGAAGAACTCGCGGGCCAGGAACCAGGCTGCGGCCGTGAAGAGCAGCCATCGGATGACGGCCCACACGACGCCTGCAAAGAAGCCGCCGAACCCGGCCGTGATCCCGCCCAGGCCGGTCGCCGCCGCGACGACCACGACGACGAGCGCCGCTTCAAGGGTGGCGCCCGGATCACCGGCGACATCGCGATAGTACGGCTGGGAGAAGCGGGCGATGCCGATCGCGCGCTCCACGATCCGTGAGGTGCCGATCGTCTGGCCGTAGCTGGCGCTGGCGGTCTTCTTCTCGCGTTGGGTTGGTTCCGGAACCGTCACGATGGCCTGGGAATCGGATGCGTCCGACCGCCGCGTCGAGGCTGGACGGGAAGGTGCCAGGGGGTCCGCATCCGCCTCGGGGGCCGCCGATCCGGCTGCCCGTGGTGCGGGTTTGGGAGATTCGTCGGCGATCGAGGCTTCCAGCTCCGCGAGGCGTCGCTCGATCTCCTCGTCTGAAAGGATCGCGGGCTCGTTCGGATCAGCCATCTGGTGAAGCTCCCCTGGTGCGCATCGTTTGTTCCTGGACGTGACTGTGCCTGCAACCGTGAACCAGAACCAGTATACGGAATCGCCGGGGGCAGCCGTGCAAGAGGCTAGCAAGGCATGGCGGAGAGGCCTGAACGCAACAAACGGCGGCACCCCGAACCGGGGTGCCGCCGTTGTGCCGGATGGAGGCTAGATTGCGCCCGCGACGCCCAGCGTGATGCCGAAGATGATGGCGACGATGGCAAAGATAATTCCGAGGGCGATCCAGGCGACGACCGCCGTGATGATTGCGCGACCGGTGCCCAATCCGAGGACCTGGCGAATGGCATAGACGGATGTGATGAGCACCCAGATGCTGCCGATGAAGGCAACGAGCCAGCCGAGGATCGGGATGAACCCGACGATCGCCAGGATGTTTGGCGCCTGCGCGTAGCCAAGGGTGCGGAGCAGCGACTCGCTCGTGGCATTCGTGGTCGGTTTGCCAAAGAGCTGCGTGCCGAAGAACCAGGCGACGGCGGAGAAGAGCAGCCAGAAGATGATGGCGCCGACCAGGCCGGCAAAGATGCCGGCGGTGCCGTTCCTTGCTCCGCCAATCGCCCCGGCGATTGCCACCACCACGACGACGATCGCCGCTTCCTTGGTAGCGCCGGGATCGACCGCGATCTCCCGGTATGTCCGCTGGACCAGTTTGGCGACACCGATCGAGCGATCGACGATTCTGTTTGCGTTCAACGCTTGGGCCATGGTGCTCAGTCCTTCCAGGATGGTTGATCGGATCGCAGGATCTGCGTGTCCACGTCCGCCGGAGTCTATCGAGGTACGTGTTCGTTCTCGGGACAATAATACATGTACGGACGCGATTTGAAACCGGGAACCATCCCGCCGGCGTGGTGTTCCGCTGACCCGAAGCGCGGTCCGGGATCGCCTTACAGGAAGACCGCGCCGAATCCGGGATCAACTCCGAGGATAACTGCGAGCAGCGCTCCGATCAGGGTGGCGAGGATCGACGCGACGACGACTGTCAGCAGCGAACGTACGATCGTCAATCCGAGGGTGTAGCGCACCACAAAGACGCAGGCGACGAGCATCCAGAGGTTGCCGATCCCGGCGACCAGCTCGCCGAAGAAGGGCATAAGGCCGACGATGCCGAGCACGGCCGGTCCCCGGGCGAATCCGATTGTCCGGATCAGCGCTTCCGGCGTGGCGTGCGTGGTCGGTGTGCCAAAGAACCGCGTGCTGAGGGAGAAGGCCAGCGCGGCGAAGATGAACCAGCTCGCGAAACCGACGCCGAAGGCGAACACGAACTCGCGGAAGCTGTCCGCGCCGCCGCCGATCGCGTTCGCAAGGGCGGCAACGGCGATGACCACCGCAGCCTGCGCCGTGGCGGTCGGATCGCGCGCGATGGCGGTGACCGCCTGGTTGCGCAGGGTCGCGATCCCGATGGCCCGCTGGACGATGGGGTTGGTATTCAGTGTCTGTGACGATTGCATCCGGCTCTCCCACGCTTGCACCCATGGCACATTGTGCCGGTGCCTCGAATCCGGGTGGCAAGGCCGCGTCTGGGCGGCGCAATGGCCTTCCCGGTCTCTCCGGATTCGAGTCTAGCGAGGGAGGCGTGATGGGGCATGTGGGATAACCACCATTCGCCCCTACCGACTTCCGCACCATTGGGGAGGGAGCCGTGTCGAGCGTGGGCTCCGGATTGCGCGCGGAACGGCGCCCCGTGGCGAGTGCGCCGGTACGAGGAGTGGGACTATCGCTGGCGGTCGAGGCGGACCCAGGCCAGCGCCGCGAGCGCCGTGCAGGTGCCCATCAGCAGCACGCCGTTCGGGATGTGCCAGGCAACGAGCGATGCATTATTCCGCGTGCTGTATCCCATACCGATCTGCGCTACGAGCAGGATGACTTGCACCGCATTGAACGCAACGATCCACATCGGAAAGGCCTTGGCGGCGGCGAGCCGAAACGCCAGGAACGCCTGGACGATGACGAGCAGGAAGAGCAGGTTGCCGAACTGGCCGTGACCGGTGATCAGATCGCGGTGCCCTGCAAAAATGCCTTGGCTGGCGAGCACCGCCTGGATCAGGATGCCGAGCACGTTCACGATTGCGAGCCAGCGGTAGCCGGTCAGCATGCCTCCTGCGGAGGTGCCGTCGCGTGTGGTTGTCGAACTCATGGTCTGGGTATCCCTCTTGCACGTTCGGCGCAAGCGCCGGGTCCGGGAAAAGCCGTCCGCATCAGTATATCGGCGACGCGTCTAGTCGGCGAATGCGGCTACCGGCAGCGGGTCGAGCGGCCAGATCGGGCGGGTGATCCGCTGGTAGGGCAGATTGAGCAGGTTGCTCGTGGTGAATCCTGGTGTATCGGCCCGGAGGATCGTGCCGGCAAGGTGCTGGAAGCCGCCCCGGAAATGCTGGGTCGATTTCAGCGCGACGATCCGCATGCGCCGCACGTCGATCCCGTGGAGCCGGAACACCTCCTCATCGAACGTCTGCGATCGCTCGGTCGCCACCAGCACATCGACGTTGCCGATCACCAGTCGCGCCATCTTGCCCGCGTCGACGATGCTGCCGGCGCCCATCGGCGTGGTGAGCGTGAAGCGGCCATCGGTCAGTGCCTTGACGTAGGCTGTCGTCTCGATCGGGGCGCCGTGCAGCTCGTCCGTGAAGCCGCCCAGCTTGATCTCGATGGTCGCGCCGACCCCGGCGGCGTGCGCCTGGGCGGCGACCGCCGGGTCCCAGATGAAGCCAAAGCAGGTATCCGGCTCGTTGGCCGCCAGCAGCGCGCGCAGCAGGTGTGTCCCGCTGCCAGGCGCGCCACCACCGGGGTTGTCGGAGACCTCCGCTACGACCACCGGCAGTGCGGTGGCGGCGAGTGCTTCGGCGATCGCGTCCTCTGCGCCGGGAAGCTCCTGCCGGAATTCCTCGATCATGCCCAGGATGAACCCCGAGACATCCTTGGCGATGGTTCGGGCCAGCTCCGGATCGTTGTCGGTCGTCACCAGCACCGATGTCGCGATCACCGGCACGTCGGTATCGGGAAACCCGTGCGTGAAGTTGCAGTCTAGGACGCCGGGTGTCTGCTCCCAGGCCAGGCATCGCTCGTTGACGATCTTCGCCGGTCCCGAGAACGTGGTCGAGGGCGGGATGATCGCGGGCAATCGCTCCAGGTGCATCACCGGCTTGACCTCGCCACGCACGATGCGCGCAGCCAGCTCCACGATCTCGGCGCCGCGCGCATCCATGTCGATGTGCGGGTACTCGTGGCAGTAGAAGAGGGCATCGGCATGCTCGAGCATCGCGTCGGTCGTGTTGCCGTGGAGGTCGAGCGCCACGACCAGCGGGATATCCGGGCCAACGAGCGCGCGCAATTCGCCGAGGAAGGTGCCCTCGAGGTCGTCCATGCCCTCGGCGGACCCGGCTCCGTGGATGGCGAGACAGATCGCATCGACCTCACCGGCGGCCGTCAGGCGGGCGAAGAGCTCGTCGCGGATAGTCTCGTAGGCATGGCGGGAGACGGTAGCGGAGGGCTGGGTCGTGGTCGCGAGGGTCGGCGCGAGGTCGATACCGAGACGTTCGGCCGCCTCGATCATGCCGCCGAGTTCGTTGCCGACCCCGCGATTGACGCGGATGATCTCGTCGCCGACTTCCCATTGGGTCTTGCGGAAGGCATCGATCTCGGTGACGCCGGGGCAGAACGTGTTTGTCTCGTGCGCGAAATAGCCGATCGCGAACCGCATCGATACCTCCAGAGCTGGACCCGGGATTGCCTGGTGCATGGAAATCCCGGGGTGGGAAGACACTCAGCGCTGATTATCGGGCGGAAACGCTGCCTTGGGAAGGGCACGTCTCTACGCAATCGCCATTCAGGGTGGAGGGACAAGGCTGACCTGTTCCAGCCACGGACCCTCGTTTCCGTCATCCTGACCGCAGGAATGGGCCACTCCGCTCACTAGAGCATCTGCGCCAAACTGTCCTTTCCATGTCATCCTTCGCTCCGCTCAGAATGACGGGGCGTTGGGTGCGACCGTTTGGCCCAGACGGGCTACCCAGAATGATGTAAAGGGGTTTATCCATGCACTCAGCCGTGCAGTTGCACGACCTCGCCGGTGGTTGCGTGCGAAGCAAAGCGTTCGAGCGTGAAGGCGTCGATCGGGTGCGCGGTCGTGTCCTCGGTCGCGAGGTCGGCCAGGATTTCGCCGGTGACCGGGCCGAGGCAGAAGCCGTGCCCGCTGAACCCCGCCGCGACAACCAGCCCCTCGTGACTCGCCGGGCGGCAGATGACCGGGATCGCGTCCGGCGACTGATCGATCAGGCCGGCCCAGGTCCGGGCCAGGCGGGCCGTTTCGAGGCCCGGCAGGATGCGAACTGTCCGCGCGATCGCGTCGTTGAGCTGCGTCAGCGAAGGGCGGACGCTATCCGGAGTGTGGATCCCGTCCTCGCCCCAAGGAACCGATGATCCCGTCAGCCGGAAGCGCCCCGAGACCTCCTGCCGTCCGGCGATGCGGCCCGAGGCGACGCCAAGCACGGGCGCGAGCGTCGGCGGCAGCGGCACCGTCTGGATCGCGGTCACGA
>JBARWF010000154.1:0-88765 GCA_049646645.1 Thermomicrobiales bacterium | reverse complement strand
GCACGGAGATGGTGATGCCGGGCGACAACATCCAGATGGGGGTGGAGCTGATCACGCCGGTGGCGATCGAGGAAGGGCTGCGCTTCGCGATCCGCGAGGGCGGCCGCACCGTCGGCGCCGGCGCCGTTACCAAGATCGTCGAGTAGAGACAACGGTTACCAGAATGGTGCCGGGCAACACCCCGGCACCGTTCACTGTCCAGCGCATGAGGGAATCACTCAATGGTTGCAACGCGTAAGGCGACACAGAAGATCCGTATTCGCCTGAAGGCCTACGATCACAAGATTCTCGATCAGTCCGCCGGCCGTATCGTCGAGACGGCCGAAGCGACGGGCGCGAAGGTCGCCGGCCCCGTGCCGCTGCCGACGCGGATCGAGAAGTACACGGTCATGCGGTCCCCGTTCATCGACAAGGACTCGCAGGAGCATTACGAGATCCGGACGCACAAGCGGCTGGTCGATGTTCTCGAGCCAAGCGGGGCGACGATTCGGGCGCTGATGCGACTCAATCTGCCGGCTGGCGTTGATATCGAGATCAAGCTGTAATTGTCGATGCTTCGGCGTGGCGGCTCCGGGTCGCCAGTCGGTTATGGAAGGCACAACACGCTCTGCGGGTGAACGCGGCGCTGAGCGCTGACTTCGCTTCCTGACTCAGAGCAGGGGAGAGCCAATGATTCATGGATTGATCGGGCGCAAGCTCGGTATGACGCAGATATTCGACGAGCAGGGACTCGCCCGGCCGGTGACGGTGATCGAGGCGGGACCATGTGTCGTCACCCAGATTCGCAGTGCCGAGAAGGATGGCTATGAGGCCGTTCAGGTCGGGTACGGGATCGCCAAGAAGCTGAACAAGCCGCAGCAGGGACACGTGCGGGCGAGTGGCCACCAGGTCAAGACGCTGCGCGAGTTCAAGGCGGACGATTACAGTTCGGTGGAAGTGGGAAACGTCTTTAAGGCGGATACCTTTGCCGAAGGCGACATCATTGATGTCACCGGCACCTCCAAGGGCCGCGGCTTCCAGGGCGGCATGAAGCGCCACGGATTCCGCGGTGGCCCCAAGACCCACGGTCAGTCGGACCGCGCTCGCGCGCCGGGATCGATCGGCTCCAGCGCGACCCCTGGTCGGGTGATGAAGGGCAAGCGGATGGCCGGCCAGATGGGGAACGAGCGGGTCACCGTTCAGAACCTGAAGGTCCTTCGTATTGATGTCGAGCGCAATCTTCTGCTCGTCGAAGGATCGGTGCCGGGCCCAAACCAGGGCACGCTCCTGATCAAGCGTGCGGTGAAGGGCCGGAAGTAGTCATCGGTTCGGTTCGCGTGGATCCGAGGATCCGTCGTGACTGACCGAAGATGACGATGGGAGCAACTACGACGATGCAGATTGACGTGCAAAATCTGAAGGGCGAGGTCGTTGGTACGACCGAGCTCGACGAAACCGTTTGGGGCATTGAGCCGCACATCGCGGTCATGCACCAGGCGCTGGTGCGCCAGCAGGCGAATGCCCGCCTCGGCACCTCCAATACCAAGACACGCGGCGAGGTTCGCGGCGGTGGCCGCAAGCCGTGGCGCCAGAAGGGCACCGGCCGCGCCCGGCAGGGCACCATCCGTGCTCCGCAGTGGAAGGGCGGCGGTGTCGTCTTCGGTCCCCACCCGCGCAGCTACGTGCAGGCAATGCCCCGCCAAATGCGCCGGCTGGCGATCCGTTCCGCCCTCTCCGCGAAGCTTCGCGACGAGCGACTGAACGTGGTCCGCGAGTTCTCGGCCATCGAGCCGCGCACCAAGGAGATGAAGGCGGTGCTCGCGGCGCTGCCGGAGTCCCGCTCGGTGCTGATCGTGCTGGCGGAGAAGATCGAGTCGGTCGAGCGCGCGGCGGCGAACCTGCCGAATGCCAAGACCATCGTTGCGCCGCAGTTGAGCGTGCGTGACATCTTGAAGTACGAGCGTCTGATCGTGGCCGAAGAGGCTGTCGCGGTGATCGAAGGGCTTTGGGCACTGCCGGAAGCCAAGCGCACGCCGAGCAGCTGGAAGCAGGCCCGGATCGCGGCGGCTGCTGAGGAGGTTGCCTAGCATGGCAGAGCTGCGCATTGAGGACGTGCTGCGACGTCCGCACATCACCGAGAAGAACACCTGGCTGATGGAGAACGGGCAGTACACGTTCGAAGTTCATCCTTCAGCCAACAAGATTCAGATCAAGGCGGCGATTCAGGAGACGTTCCAGGTCAAGGTGAAGGCCGTGAACACCCTGAACATGAAGCCCAAGGTTCGGACCCGACAGGTTCGCCGGGGTGCGGGACGCATCTCTGGCGCTCGACCGGGCTGGAAGAAGGCGATTGTGACGCTCGAGGCGGGCCAGCACATCGACCTCTTCGAGCAGGTGTAGCGACGCCGATCCGATAGAAGGGAACGTTTGGACGATGGCCATTCGCAAGTACAAGCCAACCTCCCCGGCGCGTCGCTCGATGAGTGTCAGCACGTTCGAGGAGATCACGAAGAAGCGGCCCGAGAAGAGCCTGACCGTGCGGCTGCACAAGCACGCGGGACGGAACAATCGCGGACGCATCACCACCCGGCATCGAGGTGGCGGCGCCAAGCGCGCATATCGCATTATTGACTTCAAGCGCAACAAGCACGGGATTCCCGCGCGCGTTGCCGCGATCGAGTACGATCCGAACCGGTCGGCGCGTATCGCCCTCCTCTTCTACGCGGATGGCGAGAAGCGCTACATCCTCGCGCCGCTGGGCGTGCGGGTGGACGACACCGTCGTTTCGGGTCCGGATGCGCCGATCCGCACCGGAAACGCGCTTCCACTGAGCGCGATCCCGACCGGTACGCAGATCCACAACATCGAGCTCTACCCCGGCAAGGGTGGGCAGCTCGTGCGATCCGCCGGGACATCCGCCCAGTTGATGGCAAAGGTCGGCAAGTATGCGCAGGTTCGCATGCCGTCGGGTGAGGTTCGCCTCGTCCTGCTGACCTGTCTCGCGACGCTCGGGCAGGTCGGCAATGTCGACCACGAGAACATTCAGATCGGTAAGGCCGGTCGCAGCCGGCACATGGGCCGTCGCCCAACCGTTCGCGGATCGGTGATGAACCCGAACGACCATCCGCATGGTGGTGGTGAGGGCAAGGCGCCGATCGGTGGCCAGCCGAAGACCAAGTGGGGTAAGCCCGCCTTCCAGCGGACCCGCCATAACAAGCGGACCGACGCGATGATTGTTCGTCGCCGTCCTGTGAAGCGGCGCTAACCAGACGAGGCGCACCCGAGATCGATCTCACGCCGTTCGTCGGACGCGCTTCAGCGACATGGGCATTTAGGAGAAGAACAACGTGTCGAGATCTTCAAAGAAGGGACCGTACATCGACCCCAAGTTGCAGAAAAAGGTCGATGTCCTCAATCAGACGAATCAGCGCACGGTCATTCGCACCTGGGCGCGCGACTCCACGATCTTCCCGGGGATGGTCGGTCACACCATTGGCGTTCACAACGGCCGCCAGCATGTGCCGATCTTCGTCTCCGAGCAGATGGTGGGGCACAAGCTCGGTGAGTTCGCACCGACACGGACCTATCGCGGGCATGGTCGGGATGCCGACCGCCGCGGTCGCCGCTAGGTCGAGGCTTTAGAGGAACGAGGAAAGAGGAACAATGGAAGTCAGGGCAAGCGTTGAGCGCGTCCGCATTTCACCTCGAAAAGCCCGATTGGTGGTGGACCTGGTCCGCGGCAAGAAGGTCAACGAGGCCATTGAGATGATCAAGTTCGTGCCGAACAAGGCCGCCGTCGATATCGAGCGGCTGCTGAAGTCGGTGCGGGCGAATGCGGAGAACAACTACGACCTGGACCCGGACGATCTGTGGATCAAGGCGATCTACGCCGATGATGCCCCGCAGATGCGTCGCTTCAAGCCGAAGGCTCGGGGTCGGGTCGGGAAGATTCTGCGGCGGTCGTGCCACATCACGGTGATTGCCGAAGACAGGGAGCGCCGCTAATGGGTCGTAAAGTCAATCCGATCGGATTTCGCCTGGGCATCTCGAGCAACTGGGAGTCCAACTGGTTCGCCGAGCGCAACTACACCGATCTCGTTCACGAGGATCTCAAGATCCGGAACCTGATCTACAAGGAGCTCCAGCGCGCCGGTATCTCCCGGGTCGAGCTCGAGCGCTCGGCCAACAAGGTCGACGTGACGCTGCACACGTCGAAGCCGGGCATCGTCATCGGCAAGCAGGGCGCGAATGTTGAGCGGCTGCGCCAGCTCCTCGAAAAGACGGTTGGCAAGAAGGTCAACCTGCGGATCGAAGAGATCAAGGTGCCGGAGACCGATGCCCGCCTGATCGCGGAGAGCATCGCGGAGCAGATCCAGCGCCGCGTGGCCTATCGCCGGGCGATGAAGCATGCGCTGCAGCAAGCAATGCGGCGGGGCGCCAAGGGCGTCAAGATTCGCCTCGGTGGCCGCCTGGGCGGCGCCGAGATGAGCCGCACCGTGACGGAGATGGACGGTCGGGTGCCGCTGCACACGCTGCGCGCCAATATCGACTTTGCCACCGTCCATGCGCACACGACGTACGGCCGGATCGGCGTCAAGGTGTGGGTCTACAAGGGCGACGTCCTGCGACGTGGCGCCGATGTGACCGATGCCTCGTTGACGGCGGATCTGGCGAGCACCGGCGACGGTGCACGAGGCCGGGCGCGGTAAGCACGACCGGCGATGATCGGGCGTTTCCGCCGGTCAGGATGAATCGGAGCGTATTGCGATGTTGATGCCAAAGCGGACAAAGTACCGCAAGCAAATGCGAGGCCGGATGCGCGGCAAGGCGTATCGCGGTTCGGACATCTCGTTTGGCGAGATTGGGCTCGCGTCGGTGGAGCCGGCCTGGATCACCAGCCGCCAGATCGAGGCTGCACGGCGCGCCATCACGAACTACCTCAAACGAGGTGGTAAGGTGTGGATCCGCGTGTTCCCGGACAAGCCGGTGACGAAGAAGCCGGCGGAAGTCCGGATGGGTTCCGGTAAGGGATCCACCGAGTTCTGGGTGGCCGTGATCAAGCCGGGTCGAGTTCTGTTCGAGATCGCGGGTGTGGAGCAGGAGCGAGCGGAAGAAGCCCTGCGCCGCGCGGCGATGAAGATGCCGATGAAGTGCAAGGTGACGGTCCGGGAAACGCCGGGAGCTCCTGCCACGGCGGAGGAGAGCGCAGCATGAAGCCAGCCGAGCTTCGCGCCCTGACGGACGAGCAGCTTGCCGCGCGTCTCAAGGAGCTGCATGAGGAATGGCGCGATCTTCGCTTCCAGGAGGCCGTGGGCCAACTGACGGCGACTGCGCGGACGCGGCAGATTCGCAAGGACATCGCCCGGATCCATACGATTCTGGGCGAGCCGGAGCGGGCGCAACAGGCCAACGCCTAGCGCCCCTCCCGGGCGATGAGTGAAATACGAGGATACGTATGAGTGACGTTCAGGACGCTGCCACAGCGGCCGAGACCACGGACAAGCCGGTGCGGTTGCAGACGCCGCGCGTGCAGAAGGTCGGCCGGGTCGTCAGCGACAAGATGGATAAGACGGTGGTCGTTGCCGTAGGCTACGTTCGCCGGCATCCGCTGTACCGCAAGCGGATCACGCGCACGAGCAAGTTCGTGGCGCACGACGAGAACAACTCGTGCAAGCCGGGCGATCTGGTGCGGATCGAGGAGACGCGGCCGATTTCCAAGCGCAAGCGCTGGATTGTCCGCGAGATTCTCGAGCGCGCTGTTCAGATCTGATCGCGATCGTCGAATACGGCGGGATACGGTCCCGTGCGTTCGGCGATGAGTGGGCGCCAGGCGCGCTCAGAGGATAACAACGGTGATTCAGCCACAGACCCGGCTCAAGGTGGCCGACAATAGCGGAGCACGAGAGATCATGTGCATCCGCGTGCTGGGTGGCTCCGTGCGCAAATTCGGCAGCGTTGGTGACACGATCATCGCGTCGGTGAAGCAGGCGCAGCCGAACGCGGCGGTCAAGAAGGGCGATGTCGTGCGAGCGGTCATTGTCCGGACCGCGAGCGAATACGGACGCCCGGATGGCAGCCACATCAAGTTCGATGACAACGCCGCGGTGTTGATCAACCCGGCGGGGAACCCCCGGGGGACGCGCATCTTCGGCCCGGTTGGGCGTGAGCTCCGTGATCGCGCATTCATGCGGATCATCTCGCTCGCTCCCGAAGTACTGTAGGGATCGGTCATGAGGAAGATTCGAACGGGCGATCAGGTGCTCGTGACGAACGGTCGCAACAAGGGGCAGAGCGGCGTGGTCCGCATCAACCTGGTTGACAAGAACCGTGTCGTCGTCGAGGGCGTGAATATCGTCAAGAAGCACATCAAGCGTGGTCGGGCCCGGCAGGCCGGCATCGTTGAGGTGGAAGCTCCCCTCGACGTGTCGAACGTGATGCTGATTTGCCCGAACTGCAAGCAGCCGTCGCGGGTTGGCGTGCGCGTCAACGCTGAGGGCAAGAACCAGCGCTTCTGCAAGAAGTGTGACGAACTCATCCCTCGACCTGAGGCGTAGCCCTTCGCCGGGCGGGGAACATGATCCGACTCACTGATGATGCACCCGTGAGTTGATCAGCATTAATTGTTGGGTGACCTGAGTGCCGTCCACGGCGGCAGACCAGGTGGGAACACCCGCTTTGGAAGAGAATCCGGTGGTGACGCCGGAGTTAGGCGGAGACGATATGTCACGGGTACGTGAGCGCTACAGGGAGGATGTCGTCCCTGCACTGACGGACGAGTTCGGGTATCGCAACCCGTTCCAGGTGCCGAAGCTCGAAAAGATCGTGATCAACATCGGCCTCGGCGAGGCGGTCCAGAACGGGCGCGCGCTCGAAGCCGCGGTCAGCGATCTCACGATCATCTCCGGCCAGAAGCCGGTGGTGACACGCGCGAAGAAGTCGATCGCCGCGTTCAAGCTGCGTGAAGGCATGCCGATCGGCACGATGGTCACGCTGCGCGGCGAGCGCATGTATGAGTTCTACGACCGGTTGACGGCCGTCGGTCTGCCGCGAATCCGGGATTTCCGGGGTGTTTCCCCGAACTCCTTCGATGGTCGCGGGAACTACACCCTCGGTCTCCGTGAGCAGCTGCTCTTCCCGGAGATCGACTACGACCGGATCGATAAGGTGCGCGGCCTCGAGATCAACTTCGTGACCACCGCCCGCACTGATGAAGAGGGACGTCGGTTGCTGGCGCTCCTCGGCATGCCGTTCGCCAAGTAGCGGTAGCGACAGCGGAGGAAACATGGCGAAGAAGAGTTCAATCGCGAAATCACAGCGCACGCCGAAGTTCGCAACCCGGCAGGTCAATCGCTGCAAGGTCTGTGGCCGGAGCCGTGCCTACATCCGGAAGTTCGGCGTCTGCCGGATCTGCTTCCGCGAGATGGCAACCCTCGGTCGCTTGCCAGGCGTGACGAAGTCCAGCTGGTAGCGGATACCCGCGGCCAGGGCGATGATGCGCTGTGCTACTACCCACGGAGAACACGACGGATGAGCGTGAATGACCCGATCAGCGACATGCTGACGCGAATTCGCAACGCGGGCATGGCTCGAAAGACCGAGACCACGATGCCCTCGACCAAGATCCTGGTTGCGATCGCGAACATTCTGAAGGCGGAGGGCTACATCGAAGACTTCCAGGTCATCGAGAAGACCCCGCAGAACCAACTGGTGGTGAAGCTGAGCTATGGCCCGGACAAGCGCCACGTGATTCGCGAGATCAAGCGGGTGAGCAAGCCCGGCCTGCGCGTCTATGCCGGCAAGGATCAGCTGCCTCGCGTGCGCAGCGGCCTCGGCATCGCGATCGTCAGCACGCCGGATGGTGTGCTGACCGGGTACGAGGCGCGTCGCCGCGGTATCGGCGGCGAGGTACTCTGCACCGTCTGGTAGAGCAGGGGCGGGTGGGAACGCGGTTCACGCGAACACCGTATCCCGTATGCCAAGAGGAAATGGTCATGTCGAGAATTGGAGTAAAGCCGATCCCCGTGCCGTCGACGGTGCAAGTGGTGATCGGTGATGGAAATGCGATCAGCGTCAAGGGGCCGAAAGGGCAGCTTGAGTCGAAGCTCGCTCATCAGATGCACATCGTCCAGGAGGACGGACATCTGCGGGTGGAGCGGCCGAACGAAGAGCGCGAGAACAAGGCGCTGCACGGCCTGACCCGTTCCCTGCTGAACAACATGGTCGTCGGTGTGACCGACGGCTACACGAAGGTGCTGGAGATTCAGGGCGTCGGTTACCGTGCCCAGCTCGAGGGCAAGAATCTCGTCCTGAACGTGGGCTTCTCGCATCAGGTGCGACTGACGCCGCCGGATGGCATCACCTACGCCGTGGAAGGCAACAACCGGATCTCGGTGAGCGGGATCAACAAGCAGGTTGTTGGCGAAGAGGCCGCCCGCATTCGCGGCATCCGGCCGCCCGAGCCCTACAAGGGCAAGGGGATCCGCTATCAGGGTGAGTTTGTCCGCCGCAAGGCTGGTAAGGCCGGTAAGGCGAAGTAGCAGTGCACCGCGTGGCGGGTGAGTGTTGTTGCCCAGCATTGCTCCTGGCTCTCCCGCAGCATCGCACGATGGAGTTGTAAGATGCGCATCAAGTATCGAAAGGCGCTCTCGACGCGAAAGCGGCGACATGTGCGCGTTCGTGCCAAAGTCAGTGGGACGCCATCGCGACCGCGACTGAACGTGTTCCGCTCGTCGGCCCACATCTACGTTCAGGTCATCGATGATCTCGCCGGCGCGACACTCGTCTCGGCGAACGATCTCGAGGAAGTGGTTCGTGAGCGAGCCGGTGAGGGAGCCACGAAGGTGGCGCGCTCCAAGGCCGTCGGCGAGATCATCGCCGAGCGGGCCAAGGAAGCCGGCGTCGAGTCCGTGGTCTTCGATCGCGGCGGGTTCCTGTATCACGGTCGGATCAAGGCGGTCGCGGATGGCGCTCGCGAGGGCGGTTTGAAGTTCTAACCGCCGCTGCTTCCGGTGCGCAAGGCAGAAAGCCGAGTGCCGGAAGGGGCGTCGGAACCTCTGGAGACAGATATGGTGGATCGGAATCGAGAAGAGCGTCAACCGCGCCGCCGGTCCGATGATGACGGTGGGAACGAGTTCGAAGAGCGATTGGTCAAGATCAATCGCGTCTCCAAGGTGCGCCGGGGTGGCCGTACCTTCTCGTTCAGCAGCATCGTTGTCGTCGGCGACGGCAAGGGGCGCGTGGGGGTCGGCATCGGCAAGGCCGGTGAGGTCCCCGAGAGCATCCGCAAGGGTGGCGAAGCGGCCAAGAAGTCGATGATCACGGTGCCGCTCGACGGTGGCACGATTCCGCACGAAGTCGAGACGACCTTTGGAGCGTCGCGCGTGCTGCTGAAGCCGGCCTCGCCTGGTACGGGCGTGATCGCGGGCGGCGGTGTCCGCGCGGTGATCGAGGTCGCTGGCGTGCGCGACATCCTGACGAAGTCGCTCGGCAGCAACAATCCCGTCAACGTGGTCCGTGCGACGCTCAAGGCGTTGCAGGAGCTCGAGAGCGAGCAGGCGGTGCTCCGGCGGCGGCGGCGAGCCAAGCAGGCGCTGCGCAAGCCGTTCGATCATGGAAATGCCGGTGTGTCGGTGCCAATCCGGCCGCGGCAGCAGGCGGCTCCGCTCATTCCGCCGACATCGCGCGATAACACCAATCGCAATCGCCGTGGCGGCGCCGGGCGTGGCCAGGGTGGCGGACGTGGTCCGGGCGCGCCGGGCGGAAGCGGCCGAAGCCAGGGTGGCCAGCGAGGTGGACAGTCGTGAGTGAGTCCAATCAGACCGGAACCGGTCAGTTGCGCATTACGCTGGTCAAGAGCGTCATCGGGCGCCCCTACGATCAGGAGCGAACCGCTCGGTCGCTCGGATTGCGCAAACTGAATCACTCCGTGACCCGGCCCGACAACGCGTCGATCCGAGGCATGGTGCAGAAGATCAGCCACTTGGTGAAAGTGGAAGCAGTCGCCGCCGAGTAGCACGCATCGTGCATCACTCGGGGATGAAAGTAGAGAACGTCGATGCCTTTGACATTAGATGACCTGCGCCCGAACAAGGGCGCGAACACGGCCAAGCGCCGGGTTGGTCGCGGTCACGGGAGTGGCCGGGGCAAGACTGCGGGCCGTGGTACCAAGGGCCAGAACGCGCGGTCCGGCGGCGGCGTCCGCCTCGGCTTCGAGGGCGGTCAGCTGCCGATCCAGCAGCGCATGCCATACAAGCGCGGATTCACGAACATCTGGCGCACGCAGTGGGAGGCCGTGAACATCGGCCGCCTCGCTGAGCTCGACATCGATGGGCCGATCACACCCGAGGCCCTGGTCGCGGCAGGCGTCGTTCGAGGTGAGCGCTTCCCGGTGAAGATCCTCGGCAACGGCGAGCTTGCCAAGCCGCTGACGGTCAAGGCCCACGCGTTCTCGAAGAGCGCGCAGGCCGCGATCGAGCAGGCTGGTGGCAGCGTCGAGACGCTGGAACGCACCGATGAGTGGACATCCGCCCGACCCCGAACACGCCGCTTGCCGTTGAACCGCGAGCTCAAGGCGATGCGCGTGGGCAAGGTTGGTGGACCGAGCCGACGCGAGGCGCTGGCTCAGCTTCAGGAGCGTGAGTCGAAGGAGTCATAGCATGCTCCAGGCTGTCCTCAACGCCTTCAAAATTCCTGACCTCCGCCGGAAGATCCTCTTCACGCTGGCGATGCTGATTATCTTTCGATTGATCGCCAGCGTGCCGATCCCGGGTGTGGATCGCGCCGGATTGCGTGACTTCGTCGAGGGCAACCAGCTGCTGGGGATGCTGAATCTCTTCTCCGGCAGCGGCCTTCGCAACTTCTCGATCGCCGCCCTCGGGGTGTATCCCTACATCACGGCGTCGATCATCATGCAGCTGATGACGCCGATCATCCCGCGGCTGAATGAGCTGTCGATGGAAGGCGAGCAGGGGCGAACGAAGATCAACCAGTACACCAACTGGCTCACCGTTCCGCTCGCCCTCCTGCAGGGGTATGGACAGGCGCTGCTCTTCTCCCGCCAGACGACTCCGGACGGGACGGGCACGCTCATCAGCAACTTCGGGCTCTTCAATACCGACACGTTCCTGCCAACGGTCGCCATTCTGATCTCGATGACGGCGACGACCATGCTTCTGGTGTGGATCGGTCAACTGATTACCGAGAACGGGATCGGCAACGGGATCTCGATCCTGATCTTCGGCGGTATCGTCGCGTCGCTGCCGAGCGCAATCGGCAACCTCGTCGGTGGTGGCTCGCTGAGCCAGAATGTGATCGGCACGGTCTTCTTCGTTGCCCTGGGCCTGCTGACGGTTGTCGGCGTGGTCCTGATCAATGAAGGCCAGCGACGAATTCCGGTTCATCACGCCAAGCGGGTGCGGGCCGGACGTGTGTACGGTGGCTCGACGACGTTCATCCCGTTGAAGGTGAACAGCGCCGGCATGATCCCGCTGATCTTTGCGGTCAGCATCATGGTGCTGCCGGGCCTGATCTCCAACCTGCTGCAGTCCTCGCGGACGGGGTGGGTGCAGAGCATCGCGCGGAACCTGAGCATCTGGTTCTCGCCAACGAACGCGATGTACAACATCGTCTACTTCCTGCTGGTTGTCGGGTTCACCTTCTTCTACACGATGGTGGTGTTCCAGCAGCAGCGGATCCCGGAGTCGCTCCAGCGGCAGGGGGCGTTCATCCCGGGAGTGCGGCCGGGCAAGAACACCGCAGCCTACCTGCAACGGGTGCTTTCCCGGATCACGATCGTGGGAGCGCTCTTCCTGGGCCTGGTCGCGATCCTGCCGTATATCATCTCGGCGATTACGGGCGTCCAGAGTCTGCTCATCAGCTCGACCTCGTTGCTGATCGTCGTCGGTGTCGCGATCGACACCATGCGGCAGCTGGAGGCGCAACTGCTGATGCGGAACTACGAAGGGTTCATCAACTAGCGCCACACGGCGGATGCCGCGCGACCTTCGGGGCGTGCGGCATCGCATCGTCGGGGCGATTCATGCAGAGGCACAGTGTGTACGTCATCTTGATGGGAGCGCAAGGCTCCGGCAAAGGCACCCAGGCGGCGGTGATCGCCCCTGAACTCAAGCTCACGATGGTTGCCACCGGCGAGCTGTTTCGCGCTGCAATCGCCGCTCGTTCGGAGTTCGGTCTCCAGGTCGAGGCCATCCTCGCGCGCGGCGACCTCGTTCCAGACGACGTGACGAACGCGATCGTGCGGGAGCGGCTCGCGGGCATCGTTGCCGCAGCGGCGGAGGGCGACGGCAATGGCGCGCTCTTCGACGGATTCCCACGTAACGAGAACCAGGCACGCGCGCTGGACACCATTCTCAATGATCTTGGGCAGCGCCTGACCGTTGTCATCGAGATCGACGTGCCGCGAGAGGCGCTCATTGAGCGACTCGCGGGTCGGCGCACGGGCGCCACCTCCGGACGCATCTTCAATATCCACGGCATGACGCCTGAACAGCTCGAGGCGATCGAGGAAGAGCTGATTCAGCGTGACGATGATCAGCCCGACGCGATCGCCCGGCGGCTGGCAATTTACGACCAGCAGACCGCACCGCTTCTTGCCTACTATGCGGAGCGCGGGCTCGTCGAGCGCGTCAACGGCGACCAGCCGGTCGGGGATGTCACCGCCGCGATCATGCAGGCGATCGAATCGCGCGTGGCCGCCGGGAAGGCCTCCTGATCATGGCCATCACGATCAAGAACGCCCAGGAAATCGCGAAGATGAAGGAGGCGGGGCATGTTGTCGCCGTCGCCCATCAGCGTGTAGCGAAGGCGATCGCACCCGGTGTGACGACGGGCGACCTGAACACGATCGTGCGTGACACGATTGCCGAGTTCGGCGCGAAGTCCAACTTCTACGGACACCAGGGATTCCCAGGCTATATCTGCGCCTCCGTCAACGACGAGATCGTGCATGGCATCCCCGGGAAGCGCGTCCTGCGCGACGGCGACATCATCGCGGTGGATATCGGTGCCATCATCGATGGCTGGCACGGCGATTCGGCCTGGACCTACCCGGTAGGAGAGGTCTCGGCCGAGGCGGCGCGCCTGCTGGCGGACACCGAAGCGGCGCTCTACGAGGGCATCCGACAGGCACGGGCGGGAAACCGGATCGGCGCGATCGGTCAGGCAGTGGAGACGTACGTCTCGGCGCGGGGTCTTGGCAGCGTCCGGGAATACGGCGGGCATGGCATCGGGCGTCAGATGTGGGAGGATCCGCACATCGCGAATCACGGCGATCCGGCGCGCGGCGTCATGCTGCGACCGGGCATGACCATCGCGATCGAGCCCATGCTGACGCTTGGCGGTGACGAGACGAGGGAGCTGAAGGACAAGTGGACCGTTGTGACGGCTGATGGATCGTGGTCGGCACATTTCGAGCATACGGTTGCGATTACCGAGGACGAGCCCTTGATCTTGACCGAGCGGCTTCCGAGTATGGTACACTAATCAATCGTTGCGCATGTCGTCCCGACATGCGCTATCCGCGTGTGCGAGCGCCGACCCTCACCACACCCCTGAGTATCTGGCAGGGGCCGCATATGGGAAGCACCGCACCGCTCGGAAGCACGTTCGGGGGATTCCCCATTTCGGTCCGAGATCTTCGGTACGTTCCTTGCTTATCGGGCTGGAGCGCGACGGGACAGCGATTATGACAGGCGGCCGTATGCGATATGGCCCAAGGAGAATCAGGTAATGAAGGTCTCGGCCTCGGTAAAGAAGCGGTGCGAGAAGTGCCGCGTCATTCGGCGCAAGGGGATCGTGCGCATCATCTGCACGAACCCGCGTCACAAGCAACGCCAGGGATAATCACTCCGGCTCACCTATCTGCAGCGCCGCATATGCGACCTGGTGGTGAGGGGATCAACGCAGCAGAGGAAACAGCATGGCCAGAATTTCCGGGGTTGATCTGCCCCGTGAGAAGCGAGTCGAAATCGGGCTGACGTACATCTATGGGATTGGGCTGACCACCAGTCAGCAGTTGCTGGAGCGCACCGGGATCAATCCCGATACGCGCGTGCGCGACCTGACCGACGATGAGGTCAACCGGCTCCGCGATATCATCGATCGCGAGATGCGGGTGGAGGGTGATCTCCGCCGCGAAGTCTCGATGAATATCAAGCGCTTGATGGATATTGGGTCGTATCGGGGTCTGCGCCACCGCCGTGGTTTGCCGATGCGCGGCCAGCGAACGCGGACCAACGCCCGCACGCGGCGCGGTCCGAAGCGAGCAGTGAGCGGTCGCCGCAAGTAGCCTTTGGCGCTGTTTGCCGGCACCGGCGTCCAGGATGGGCGCCTTCCCCAGAATGTTTGATGGTTGGTCTATGGAGGCGATAACGCACAATGTCAGAACGACGGCGTGGTAATCAGAGCAAGGGACGTGTTCGACGGCGCGACCGGAAGAATATTCCCCGAGGGCGCGCGTATATTCAGGCGACGTTCAACAACACGATCGTGACCCTCACGGATCCGAACGGGAACGTCATCGCCTGGTCGAGCGCTGGTGCAAATGGCTTCAAGGGCTCCCGCAAGAGCACGCCGTTTGCCGCGCAGGTGACCTCGGAGGCTGCGGCCCGGCGGGCCCAGGAGCACGGCCTGCGTCAGGTCGATGTCTTCGTCAAGGGCCCCGGCTCTGGCCGGGAGATGGCGGTCCGCTCGCTGCAGACGAGCGGCGTTCAAGTGATCTCGATCACCGACACGACACCGATTCCGCACAATGGTTGCCGACCGCCGAAGCGGCGGCGCGTCTAGTCAGGCATGAGCTCGGATGTTCCCGCCCGGCGGGAACATCTGTCGGCCGTGACCTGCTGGTCAGGAATCAATGGTCAGCATTCAGCCCGTGAAGAAGGGCTGATCAACCACACGGAGCCCCAGGACGCGGAGGCGTGGGAGGGGCCGGTGTCGCGAGGAGGCGAGTCCGCTTGTTGCAGCAACCCGAATTCAAAATAACGACCGTCGAGGCGGGGCGCAACTACGGGCGCTACCAGGTCGAGCCGCTGGAGCCGGGATACGGGACGACGCTGGGAAATGCCCTGCGGCGGATCCTCTTGCGCTCCCTGGAGGGCTGCGCAATCTCCCGCATCCGGATCGATAACGTCTGGCACGAGTTTGCCAGTGTGCCGAATGTCCGCGAGGATGTCACGGAGATCGTGCTGAACCTCAAGGGTGTCCGGCTGCGGCAGTTCACCGAGCTGCACGGGGATGTGCGCGCGCATCTCTACGCGCGTGGTGAGGGCGAGGGCGAGCATATCGTCACGGCCGGCGATGTCGAATGGCCGACCGAGGTCGAGATCGTCAATCCCGAGCAGCCCATTGCGACGCTGGAGGGGACGGAGGCCGTGCTGGACATGGATCTCTGGATCAGCCGCGACCGCGGGTACCGCTCTGCCGAGACGCAGGAGACCTACGCGTTGGGCGAGATTCCGATCGACGCGATTTACACGCCGATCGAGCGCGTCAACTTCGTGGTCGAGCACACGCGCATCGGGGGCGGCGGTGAGGAGAAGGATCGCCTGATCCTCGAGATCCTGACCGACGGGACGATGGAGCCGGACGATGCCCTTTCGCAGTCCGCCCAGATCCTGATGGATCACGCTCGGGTGTTCGCGGAGTTCACCCGGCCGGAGCCGGAGGCGGCTGCGAACTCCTTCATTTCGGAAGAGGTCCAGAATCGCCCGTTGGCCGAGCTCGGGCTTTCACCGCGCGTGTTGAACGCGCTGCGCAGCAAGCAAATCGACAAGGTCGGTCAGGTCCTCACCATGGACCCGGACCAGCTGCTGTCGATCCGCAACTTCGGTCCTCGATCGTTGACGGAACTGCGCGAAAAGCTGGCCGAATACGGCTACCTGCCTGAAGCCGATCTCGCGTTGATCGGTCAGGACGGCGGGGATGACGAGTCGGCAGATGAGGACGATGATCGAACGGCCGTCGAGATGATCACTTCCATGGGAAGTGCTGGCGAGGCCCAGGAAGACGAGGGTGACGAGGAATGAGACACCAGAAGGCGGGACGTAAGTTTGGGCGCAACCCAAGCCAGCGCAAAGCTTTGCTGCGACAGCAGGCGATTTCGCTCATTCTCCATGAGCGGATCATGACGACCGAGGCCAAGGCGAAAGAGCTGCGGATCGTGGTCGAGAAGTTGGTTACGACGGCGCGTGAGGATTCCGACCACCATCGGCGGTTGGTCATGTCCCGCATCGATCACCAGCCGGCGACGGCGAAGCTGTTCGATGTGGTTGCACCTCGCTACGAAGGTGTGCCGGGCGGCTACACGCGGATCTCGAAGCTCGGCCCTCGTCGTGGCGATGCCGCGCCGATGGTGCTGATCGAGTTCGTGACGGCCTAGCACGGGAATGGGGGCGGCAACCGGCGATCCGGGCAGCGACGCCCCATTCCTGTTTCCCGGTGCGGCGTGAGCGATTCCTGGAAGCTGACCGTTTCCTACAACGGTTCCGCGTTCTTCGGATCGCAGCGACAGCCCGGGCGGCGGACCGTGCAGGAGGAGCTCGAACGGGCGCTTGGGCTTCTCGCGGGAACGCCAGTGGCGACGGTATTCGCGGGGCGAACCGATCGCGGTGTCCACGCCATCGGGCAGGTCGTCGGATGTGCGGGCGTTCGTCCGGACATGCAGGCGAGCGCACTGCGGACGGCGCTCAACGCCAACCTCCGTGACGATCTGTCGATTGTTCGGGCCGAACGTGTCGCGGCGGATTTTCACCCCCGCTACGATGCCACCTGGCGAGAGTACCGGTATCGGCTCTGGATCGGGGCACCCCAACCGCTCGCCGGAAACGCTGTCTGGCAGCGTCGTTCAGCGCTCGACCTTGACGCGATGGCGGAGGGAGCGGCGCGGTTCCTGGGAACGCATGATGTCGCCTCGTTTGCCAGTGGCGGTGAAGGTGTTCCCTGGTCGGAACGGGCGTCGCGGCCCCGGGGCACGGTCCGCACGATCACCCATTGTTCGGTACGGCGGGTGCATCCCTGGTGGGGGATCGCCGCAGCTGACGATACGGGCGGGGTCGAGATCCGGGTCGTCGCCGATGGCTTCCTGCCGCGCATGGTGCGATCGATGGTCGGCGGGCTCGTCGAGATCGGCGCGGGCGCACAGTCGCCGGAATGGATTACGGAGCTCCTCCGGGAGCGAGATCGCCGGCTGGGGCCTTCAACGGCTCCGCCACACGGGTTACTGCTTTGGCGAGTGGGTTACGGTAACGATGTTCCTGACCCAGACCCGGACGGCAGACAGACTATGGGCGCATCTGTTGCCCCACAGGTTTTTGGATAAGGGAGCGAATCAATCGTGGAACGACGTACCTACTCAGCCAAGCCGGCCGAGGTGACCCGTAACTGGTTCATCGTCGACGCCGAAGGCAAGACGCTTGGGCGGCTTGCATCGGCCATCGCAGCCACGCTGCGCGGCAAGAACAAGCCGACCTACACCCCGCATGTCGACACCGGTGACTTTGTCATCGTGGTCAATGCGGAGAAGGTCAAGGTCTCGGGCAATAAGGAGGCCGACAAGAACTACTACCGGCACTCCGGCTATCCCGGCGGCCTGAAGACCACCTCGCTCAAGGAGATGCGCGCGCGTCATCCGGAGCGCATCCTTGAGAACGCCGTTCGTGGCATGCTGCCGCGGAACACGCTCGGCCGGGCGCAGTTCAAGAAGATGAAGGTCTATGTCGGTGCCGAGCACCCGCATGGCGCACAGAATCCGGCGGCACTGCAGCTGGACGAGACGGCGACTCGCTCGTAACAGAGAGATTCCAAGGAGCAATAATGAGCGAAGCAACGGCCAGCGGCCGCTATTTCTACGCGGTGGGGCGTCGGAAGACCGCCATCGCCCGTGTCCGCCTCTATCCGGGCGATGGCACGATCACGGTGAACGGAAAGAACGCCAAGGAGTACTTTGGCGGCCGCGACATTCACCAGAACGCGATTCTGGAGCCGCTGCGCATCACCGGTACCGGTGAGCGGTTCAACGTGGTGGCGACGGTGGTTGGCGGCGGCGTCGCCGGCCAGGCGGGGGCAGTTCGACACGGCATCGCCCGCGCGCTCACCCGCGCCGATGAGGAGCTCCGTAGCGTCCTCAAGCCTGCGAAGCTGCTGACGCGCGATCCGCGTGAGAAGGAGCGGAAGAAGGTCGGGCTCAAGCGCGCCCGCAAGGCGCCTCAGTACACGAAGCGCTAGAGCGCACCGGGTACTGTCCCCACCATTGCAAACAAAAGCACCGCCGGAGCAATCCGGCGGTGCTTTTGTTTGCGAGCAGTTGCACTCCCCTCGCCATTGTGGCGGAAACTCCGCGACGTTACGGCCGGTCGGGAGAGGGGTGCCGGTGCGGAGTCGGCGTGTTAAACGTCGAGATCGAGCTTGTGCGGGCGTACCGATCCTGGATGTCCTGGGCGAGCAACTCCGCCCAGGCGGCGGTCGCGACATGGGACGCGTGGCCGAGCCAGGAGGTTGCGCGCGGATTGACGCTGATGATTCCAGTGTAGCCCTGATCGCACAGCATGGCGATCGTGCGGGCGGCGAGCTGGCCACGCAGGGATGTATCCACGGTCCCATCGCGACGGACCCAGGATTCGAGCCGGACGAGGGTCAGGCGCGGCAGCATCTTGGCGACTGCGGCCTCGCTCTCCCAGCGCGGGGAGATATCTCCGGTGAGGTCGAGGGCGATGTCAAGATCCCACTCCTCGACGGAGCGTCGGATCGCCGTGATGCGGTCGAGATGATCCGGCTCCTGGATCAGCGATTCGGCCTGGACTCCGATCGCAAGGCGAATCACCCCGTTCGACTGCTTCGCCAAGCGCCGCACCAGACTTGGGATGCTGACACCGGAATCGTCATTCGCCAGGAGCCGTGGCACGATGACCTGCCGAAGCCCGTATCCGTTGAGTCCATGCTGGAGAAAGGCGTTCAGGCGGCGCGACCGTTGCTCGCGTGCCAGCCCGGTCACTGCGGTGGGGAGCCAGACGCTACGGATGCGAATGGTTTTCTCGTCAGCGAACGGCGCGATGTGTTCCCACGATGGCGCCAGCAAGGTGGAGCGCAAGTCCAGATCGAGTGCGTGGAAGGAGCCCAGAGCAGCCGTATGAAGCGCCGCGTGCATGGATCCCAAGGGCCCGGTCGTGCTCCCGAGCACGACTGTTGGGCGGCCGGCTGGCGCCAGACTGGAATCGAAGGGTGGAGAAGGAGGTGTAATCATGGAAACGCGTCGCCTCCCGTGCGGTATTGACGCGGACGCCCGATGGGATCGACCGGCACGTTGGCGATCGATCCTCCACGCATAGCCCTGACTTCCAGTGTAGCACCAGCCGGTCAGTTCACGGGTGCCGTTGCTGCCTGGCGCAGGGCTGCTTCGATCGCCAGCTCGGAGGCCAGTGTGATAGTCATCGCCGTCTGCCGATCGATCGGTCCCTCACGTAGCGCCGACGCGAAGGCGACGTCGCCATCCGCCGCCGTGTGTGCCGGCACGATGATCCGGGCAAGGCCATCGTGGGCGGCAACGCAGCAGCGAATCAAGGTGTCGTGATCGCACGCGACATCGGTGATCACCGCCATCAGCGTCGTCGCGCGACCGAACGGAACATCCGGCGGTTCCGCGAGTGCGTCGATAAAACGACGCCGAGGATCGGCCATTTCGTCCCCGTCCAGATCACCGGCGAACACACCAAATGCATTGAGCACGACAACCGCTGTCACCGTCCCGCCATGCAGGGCAACCTGTGCGATCCCGCATCCGCCGGGGTGCACCGCGTCAGGGCCGCCGATCATGCCCAGACGCGCGCCCGTTCCGGCACCGACCTGGCCGCTCGCGACTTGGGAAAGTGGAGCCGCCCGTTCCAGCGCGCGCCGCCCGGCCGCCGCATCGGGTGCGACCGCGTTGCCGGATTCGAGATCGTAGATCACCGCCGCCGGGACGATCGGCACCGCGCCGGCTGGAGTCGGAAAGCCCCGTCCCCGCTCGGCAAGTCCGGCGACGATCCCATCGGCAGCACGGAGTCCGAATGCGCTTCCACCGGTCAGCAGGATCGCATCGGCGTGCTGGACGGATCGGCCCGGCTGCAGCAGATCGAGTTCACGTGTCCCTGGCGCTGAGCCGCGGACTTCCGCCGCCGACAGGGTCAATTGATCAAACGCAATTACCGTGCAACCGGTCCGGTCGTGCTCGTTGGTATCGTGGCCGATGCGCACGCCCGCGACATCGCGAATCCCGGAGGTGTTTACGTCCACGTTACGGCCACTCCCGGTCGCGCCACGAGGAGATCACCGTTGAAGACCGCCGCAGCATGCGCTCGCGCGCGCTCGGGATCGTCCTCCTCCCAGATGTGCGTCAGCACGAGCGTTTGCGCGCCCGCGCGAGTTGCCAGCTGCCCGGCTTCTTCCGGGGAGAGATGCGGATGCGCGCGTTGCTCGCCGGGGCGCGGTGCCTTGGGCAGCGTCGCCTCGGAGAGGACGACCCGGACGCCCGTCGCAAATGACGTCAGCTTGTCGCCATTGGCGACATCGGCGGTGTAGAGGAGATCGCCTCCGTCGGGAACGCGGACGCGCATTGCCCAGCAGGGCATGTGATGATCCGTCCGCTGGAACGAGAGCGTCAGGTCGCCGATGGAGAGCGGGGCCTCCGGATCGTATTCGGCGAGCGAGAACGTTTCGGTGAAGAAATCCGCAGGTGCGCCACCGCCCCAGGCGAAGAGCTCGGCGGCGCGGTCGAAGAACACCAGCCCGCCGGGCGGCAGCCAGAGCGGCACCGGGGCGGGCAACGGGATCGGACCGTAGGCGAGCGTGTAGCGCAGGGCAAAGAGATCCAGGATGTGATCCATGTGCAGATGCGAGATGACGATCGCGGTCAACGCCCGGATGTCAGTGTGCTTGCGGAGCTCGAGCAGGGTGTCTGGCCCGAGATCGAGCACGACGCGCGTTCCATCGTGCTCCACGAGGTAGCCGGAGCATCCCTGCCCGGTACCGACACCCGCCGCGCTGCCGCCGAGGGTCGTCAACGTGGTCATCGCGCGTTCTCCTTCATGAGTCGGGGGCTGAGCCTGAGGGCTTCTCGCTGGACCTCTTCGAGATGGGAGAAATCGTTCCGAAAATGGATGAGCGTCTGCTCCGGTGTGACGACGAGATGGGTGAGACTGCAATTCTGGAAGGCATAGGTGGCGTAGTCGTTGGGCGAGCCGCCTTCGATCTGGGCAACGAACGAGCCGATGACTCCGCCATGGCAGACCACCGCAACCGTCTGATCGGCGTATCGCTCCAGGATGCCGAGGAAACCCGTCAGCACCCGTGTGTTGAACCCGCTGCGGGATTCGCCACCGGGCCAGGCGATATCCGTCTCCTCGATCAGGTCCAGCTTGTCGCGGATCTCCGGGAACTGCTGAACGACCTGTTCGATCGTGTAGCCCTCCAGGTCTCCGAAATCGATCTCGCTGAGCCCCGGAACGATCTCGATCTCCTTGCGCGTCGTGCGACTGATCTCGGCCGCCGTCTGCCTCGCCCGCAGCATGGGGCTGGAGATGAGGGCATCGATATGCTGGCTCGCGAACCGGTCGCCGATACGCTTGGCCTGGCGTGCACCGATCGGGTCGAGGGGCATGTCCGTCGATCCGATGAAGAGATGTCTGGCGTTGCCCTCGGTCTGGCCGTGGCGAACGAGGAACAGCTCGGTCGTCCCCTGCGCGGGGTGGCGGATCAGGTCGAAGGCACGCGGCGTCTCATTCGTGTTGAAGATTGCTGTAGTAGTCACAGTGGTCCTTGAGTGGGCAAGGGGCGCAAAGGGGAACGCGAGCCTTGCAGAGGGTCTTTCCATGCGCGATCAGCCCTTTGTGGAAAGCGTATACCCGCTGTGGATTATCGCCAAGCATCTCCTCCAGCACGACCTCCGTCTTTTCGGCGGACGTCTTGTCGCTGACGAATCCGAGACGCCGGGAGATGCGGTGGACATGGGTGTCGACGGGCAACGCCGGCATCCCGAGCGCGAAGAGCAGCACGCAGGCAGCCGTTTTCGGGCCGACTCCATGCAGGGAGGTGAGCCATCGCGTCGCCTCCGGGAGCGGCAGCTCCGCCAATCCGTCAATGTCGTACGCCCCGTTTCGCGTCTTGACTTCACTGAGGATTTCCTGGATGCGCGGCGCCTTGCTGGTCGCCAGACCGCCGCTCCGGATCGCCTCGATTACCGCATCGGTCGGCGCCCGCTCGACGTCCTCCCACGTTGGGAAGGTGGCGCGGAGCGAGGCAAACGAGCGGGCGGTGTTGATGTCCGAGGTGTGCTGGGAGAGGATGGTCGCGACGAGCTGGGCGAGGGCCTCACCGTTTGCCTGGAGCACGAACGGGCCGTACATCTCGTCGAGGAGCAGCGCGACGATGTCCAGCCTGGCGATCATCCGAAGCCGGTGTGACGCTTCGTTGTTGGTCATGTTCCCTCACAAGTTCCGCGTCTTGACGTAATAGCGCGTCCGCATTCAATTGCCGTCGGCCGTCATCTAGGTAGACCGTATACGCTGAACCGTCCCTACTCCGTCATGCTGACCAGCGGGAAGGATCCCCCGGCGAAGCCGATGCCCGCAGGGCATAAGCCCGGCAACGCCAAGCGCCGGCTTCGCCGTCGAGTGCTCTCGCTTCGCTGCGCACGGGGATCCTCTCGCTGCGCTGCACTCCGTTCAGGACGACGGAGATAAGACGTGTCGGCACAGACACATCAGGAATGCGGCGCAGTAAGATACGGCTCATATTGGTCACGCACAGGTTGCACCGGGTCGGCGCATCCCGTATACTAGAGCGATTTTGCTGAGCGTCGCTGGAGTATCGGATCACTCGTGCAACCCATGCCCGTAACAATACTCGCAAATTTGCCCCGCCCTCGGGTCCACAACGGACCTCGGGGGTTGTTTTTTGTGGGCGGCCGGTCGCTCGCCGTCGATACGCGAACTGGAGTGGAATGAACAGCGCTGCGAACAGCCGTACACAGGACGGCGCGGGCAATGACTGGTGGATTCGGGGCGGGCATGTCGTCGACCCGGCGAATGGGCTCGATGGCATCATGGATGTCGTCGTTCGGAATGGCCGGATCGCGCTCGTCGGCGTCCCGGACCAGGTGCATGGGGTCGAGGAGTTCGACGCCACGGGCAAGCTGGTGACCCCGGCCTGGATCGATGTTCACGTTCACCTGCGTCAGCCGGGCTTCGACGAGAAGGAGACGGTGCGGACGGGGACGGAGGCCGCCGTCGCCGGGGGCTTTTCGGCGTTTGCCTGCATGCCGAACACCAAACCGGCGCTCGACAGCCCCGAGATCCTGAGGGAGCTCGAAGCCGCGGTGGAGGCGGAAGGTGTCGCCCGCGTCTACCCGATCGCGACGATTACGCGCGGCCGGACCGGTGGCGAAGCGGTCGATTTCGACGCGCTGGCTGAGGCGGGGGCAATGGGCTTCTCCGACGACGGCGACACAACCGCCAACAGCGCGATCATGCGCGCGGCTCTGGAGGCGTCGGTTCGTCTCGGCCGACCCGTCATGGTCCACTGCGAGGACAAGGCGATTGCCTCCGGCGCGATGCACGAGGGCGAGGTTTCCCGGCGTCTCGGCATCCCGGGCATCCCGGCGGCAGCCGAGGAGATCATCATCGCCCGCGACCTGATGCTGGCTGAGCTGACCGGCGGCTGGCTGCACGTCTGCCATGTCAGCACGGGACGCGGGATCGAGCTGATCGCCGAGGCAAAGCGTCGTGGCGTCCACGTCACGGCTGAGGTGATGCCGCATCACCTGGTAATGAGTGACGAGTGGGTCGCGGGAAGCCGGACCCTGCATAATACGGATGAAGCCGCCGGGGAGCCCGGACGGCCCGGCGACCCGAACACCAAGGTCAACCCACCGCTGCGCCCCGTGAAGGAGACCCAGGCCCTGCTGCAGGCAGTTCGTGACGGCGTCTTCGACTGCTTCGGGACCGACCACGCGCCACATGCTGCGCCCGAGAAAACGGGGTCCACCTTCGAGCAGGCGGCCTTCGGGTTGAGCGGGCTGGAATTTGCCTTTCCGGCCACCTACGCGCTCGTGCGGGCCGGGCACCTGTCGCTGAGCGATCTCGTCCGTCTGTGGACGGTGGAGCCGGCAAGCATTCTCGCGGGAGAAGGAGACCGGCGGGAGCAGGAGCATCTTGGCACGCTCACCGTCGGTGCGCCGGCCGACATCGCCGTCTTCGATCCGGACATGCCCTGGACCGTCACGGCGGATGCGCTCAGAACGAAGAGCGCCAATACCCCCTTGCTTGGCATGACGCTGCGCGGTCGATCGGTTCTCACCCTCGTCAATGGAGAAGCTCGCTATCATGTCTGATCGACCTCATCACTACGCTCCGCCCTCCAACGCTGCGCTCGCCCTGGCCGATGGCCGGGTCTTCCGGGGCAATGCCTTCGGCGCCACGGCCGATGCGGCGGGGGAAGTCGTCTTCACCACTGCCATGACCGGATATCAGGAAGTCTGCACCGATCCCTCGTTCCGGGGGCAGATCGTCTGCATGACGTACCCGCTGATCGGCAACTACGGGACGAACGCCGACGATGACGAATCCCGCAATCCCTGGATCGCCGGCCTGGTCGTGCGTGAGGCTTGTCCGCAGCCGTCCTACTTCCGCTCGGTTGCCCCGATCGATGCGTACCTGAAGGAGGCGGGGATTCCTGGGATCTCCGGGGTCGATACCCGCGCGCTGACGCGGCATATCCGTGAGGTCGGCGACATCCGCGCCGTGATCGTGCACAACACGGCTGGTGTCAGCGACGCCGAACTGGTCGCCCTGGCGCGCGAGGCGCCGCTTCCCGGCGAGCAGGATGTCGTGGGCGAGGTCCAGGTTCGCGAGGAAGAGACCTACGGCGACGAGAACACCGGTCCGCGGGTGGTCGTCGTCGATTGCGGGGTGAAGCGCAACATCATCCGCTCGCTGCTGAAGCGGGGTGCGCGCGTCACCGTCGTGCCCTACGGCACGCCGTATAGCAGGATTCAGGAGATCGACCCTGCCGGTGTCATTGTCTCGCCGGGGCCGGGTGATCCTGCAAACCTCGATGCCGGACTCGACGTGGTGCGCTCGCTGCTCGCGGACGAGCGACCGTATTTCGGTATCTGTCTCGGGCACCAGCTCCTGGCCCGAGCAATTGGCGCCAAAACCTCGAAGCTCAAGTTCGGGCATCGCGGCGGGAACCAGCCAGTGATGGACGAGCGCACGGGCCGGGTCTCGATTACCGCGCAGAATCACAGCTATTGCGTCGACAACGACATGAGCGCGGTCGGGGACGATTGGCAGGTGGCCCTGCGCAACCTCAACGATCAGTCGGTGGAGGGCCTGACGAGCTCCCGGTTGCCGGTGCTCTCGGTACAGTTCCATCCGGAAGCATCCCCCGGCCCCCACGATAATGGCGCGCTGTTCGATGATTTCCTGGAGATGATCGCGACCAGGGAATCAGGTGCGGTGGCACTCCATAGCTAGTTCCAGCGACATTCAGACAATGATGCAAGGCGGGGGCGGTTCCGTAATGCCCTTCGGCCCTGGTTGGTGAGAGGAAGAATCGGTTGGCGACAGCGAGAGCGGAAAGACGACAGATCGACAAGCCAAAGAGTGTGCTCGTCATTGGCTCAGGCCCGATTGTGATCGGGCAGGCCGCCGAATTCGACTACGCGGGAACGCAGGCGTGCCGCGCGTTGCGCGAGGAGGGAATCCGTACCATCCTCGTCAACTCCAACCCGGCGACGATCATGACCGACGAGGACATTGCCGACGCCGTCTACGTCGAGCCCCTGACCCCGGATGCGATCCGGCGCGTCATCCAGCGCGAGCGGCCGGAAGGATTGCTGCCGACGCTCGGCGGCCAGACCGGACTCAATCTCGCGGTGCAGGTTGCCGAACTCGGCATCCTCGAACAGTACAATGTGCGCCTGCTGGGGACGCCCCTGTCGGCAATTCAGCACGCCGAGGATCGGGAGCTGTTCCGCGATTTGCTTGAGAAGATCGGCGAGCCGATCATCGAGAGTGCCGTCTGCCACTCGATTGAGGAAGCGCGCGAGTTCATGAATCGCGTGCCGTTGCCGCTGGTGATCCGCCCCGCCTATACCCTTGGCGGGACCGGCGGCGGCGTAGCCTATACCGAGGACGAGCTGGATCGGATCGTGACCTCCGGGCTCCGGGCCAGCCCGATCCATCAGGTGCTGGTCGATCGGTCGCTGCTCGGCTGGAAAGAGATCGAGTACGAGGTGATGCGCGATAGCGCGGATACCTGCATCACGATCTGCAACATGGAAAACTTCGATCCGATGGGCGTGCATACGGGTGACAGCATTGTCGTCGCGCCGTCGCAGACACTCTCCGACCGCGAATACCAGATGCTGCGGGATTCGGCGCTCAACATCATCCGCTCACTCGGAATCGAGGGCGGGTGCAATGTCCAATTCGCGCTCAGCCCGGATTCCAGTGAGTACGGCGTGATCGAGGTCAATCCGCGCGTGAGCCGTTCGTCGGCGTTGGCGTCGAAGGCGACGGGGTATCCCATCGCCCGGCTCTCGGCGAAGATCGCCATCGGCAAGCGGCTCGACGAGCTGACGAATGTCGTGACCGGCAAGACCACCGCCGCCTTCGAACCGGCGCTGGATTACATCGTCGTCAAGATTCCGCGATGGCCGTTCGACAAGTTCCCGCGCGCCGACCGCACGATCACCACCCAGATGAAGGCCACCGGCGAGGTGATGGCGATCGATCGCTCCTTCGAGGGCGCTTTCCAGAAGGCGGTTCGCTCGCTGGAGACGACGGGCAAGGACCTCGCCTGGGAGGATCCTGCCTGGGCGGACGATCTCGACAAGATCCTGGAGCTCGTCAAGCGGCCGACCGATATCCGCCTGTGGGCGATCATGGCCGCATTGCGACGCGATGTGAGCGTGGAGAAGCTCCACGAACTCAGCGCGATCGACAACTGGTTCCTGTGGAAGCTGGAAGGCCTCGTCGCGCGGGAGCGACAGTTGCGGGACGAGCCGCTCGACGGCCCGTTGCTATGGGAGGCCAAGCGCGAGGGCTTCAGCGATGTGCAGATTGCCCGGCTCAACGGGCAGTCTCCGGCCGCGGTCAAGACCATGCGTCGCGAGCTGGGCATGAACCCGGTCTACAAGATGGTCGATACCTGCGCCGGTGAGTTTGCCGCGGCGACCCCGTACTTCTACTCGACCTACGAGGAAGAGGACGAGGCGACGCCTCTTACCGGCAAGCGCGCGATTGTCGTCGGCTCCGGGCCGATCCGGATCGGGCAGGGCGTCGAGTTCGACTACTGCTCGGTGCATGCCTCGGAGGCGCTGCGGGCGAATGGCGTGTCCTCGATCATGGTCAACTCGAATCCGGAGACGGTTTCCACTGACTTCGACGCCTCCGACCGGCTCTACTTCGAGCCGCTCGATGCGGAGAGCGTCGAGGAGATCATGCGGCACGAAAACGGTGGCGAAGGTGCTCCTGACGGTGATATGCCGCCGATGATCGTCCAGTTCGGTGGCCAGACCGCGATCAACCTGGCCGAGCCGCTCTCGAACGCGGGTGCCACGATTCTCGGCAGCTCGCTCGATTCGATCGATCTCGCGGAGGACCGCGAGCGCTTCGAGGCGTTCCTGCGTGGGTTGAACATCCCGCAGCCGACGGGCTCGGCGGTTACGTCGCTGCGCGATGCCGAGGCAGTGGCGGCGCGGATCGGTTACCCGGTGCTCGTTCGTCCGTCCTACGTGCTCGGTGGACGGGCGATGGAGGTCGTCTACGGCCCGGACCAGCTCGCGCGCTACATCCGCACGCATGCGAACCTCGCGCCGGAGCACCCGATCCTGATCGACAAGTACCTCTTCGGCAAGGAGGTCGAGGTCGATGCGATCTGTGATGGCGAATCGGTCCTGATTCCGGGCATCATGGAGCACATCGAGCGCGCGGGCGTCCATTCCGGCGACTCGTTCGCGGTCTATCCGGGCGTCAATCTCTTCCCGGCGGAGGTCGACACGATCGTCGACTACACCACGCGCATCGCGCTCAACCTCAATGCGCGCGGGCTGATCAACATCCAGTACGTGATTCACGGTGGTCGCCTGTTCGTGCTCGAAGTGAACCCCCGCTCCTCGCGGACGGTGCCGTTCCTGAGCAAGGCGACGGGCGTGCCGATGGTCCGGATCGCAACCGGGATCATGCTCGGCAAGACGCTGAAGGAGCAGGGCTACGAGGGCGGATTGTGGCCGCGACAGCCGCTGACGGCGGTCAAGGCGCCGGTCTTCTCGATGGCGAAGTTGCGTGGGGTCGAGGTGCATCTTGGACCGGAGATGAAGTCGACCGGCGAGGTGATGGGTATCGACCGGTCGTTCGAGTCGGCCTTCTTCAAGGCGCTGATCGCCTCCGGCCTGGCGCTGCCGCCGAAGGGCTCGATTCTCGTGACCCTCGCGGACGAGGACAAGGCCGACGCGCTGGAGATGCTCACCAGCCTGGCGCGGATGGGCTATAAGCTCTACGCGACCGAGGGCACGGCCTCCTTTATCGAGCGCGCGGGGATTCCGGTGCAGATGGTGACGAAGCGCATTGGGCGCGGATCGCCCGACATGCTGGATGTCATCCTCAACGGCACGGTGGATGGCATCATCAACACGCCCGGCCCGGCCGACAAGGAAGTGCTGGACGGGCTGGAGATTCGCCGCGCGGCGGTCGAACGCGGTATCCCCTGCATCACCTCGGTCGATACCGCGCGCACGATGGTGAAGGCGATGGAGCAGGCGAGCGCGACCTACTCGATCGAGCCGTTGCAGTCGTATCGTGACCACTTCGTCGGGTACTAGCGCCATGTTGGCCTCGATGTGGGGGGGCATGAGCTTCCCCTTTCGTCATTTCGAGCGAAGTCGAGAAATCTCTCTTTGGGGCGAGCCCCGCGCCGCCGCTGCCTAACCTGCGAGCGGGGCGAGCACGGTTCATCGCAACGTCCACGAAACGAGATTTCTCGACAAGCTCGAAATGACGGTAGGGGCTCGAAATGACGGAGAGAGGGGCCGTTGCCGCCCGGCGCACCGCGGCTGATATGGCACCAGGGCGCTGGCCTTCGTTGTTCATGAATGATCGGAGGGCGGATGTGACCGCCAAGACTGCTGCAAGCGACAAGACGCCCAAGGGCGCGACCCGCATCTTCACGGGCGTTGTCTCCGGCTCCGAGCCGATCATGGGCGACTCTGCGCTGATCACGTTCTCGGCGCCCGAGGCGGTGGTTGCCAGTGCCCGCCCTGGTCACTTCGTGGATATCATGTGCCGGGACGAGTGGTCGCAAGACCCCCTGCTGCGGCGGCCGCTCTCGATCTATCGGGCCGATGCGCAGGCGTCCGAGCTGACCGTGCTCGTTCGCCCATACGGTCGCGGCAGCGGCTGGCTCTGCTCGCGGCCGGTCGGGACGCCGCTCAACGTGCTGGGGCCGCTTGGCAATCCGTTCACGGTCGCGCCCAGGAGTCGCAACCTGCTGATGGTGGCTGGTGGAGTGGGTGCGGCGCCGCTTCTGATGCTCGCCGAAGAGGCTGTCGCCAAGGGATTGAGCGTCACCTATCTGATGGGTGCCATGACGGCGGATGCCCTCCTGCCGGCTGCTGCCTTTCGGGGCGAGATCGAGTATGTCGTGGCCACGGACGACGGCAGTCAGGGGCATCAGGGCTTCGTCACCGACCTCGTGCCCGAATACCTGCAATGGGCGGATCAGCTCTTCGCCTGCGGTCCGACGCCGATGTTCCATTCGCTGCGAAGTGCCGTGCTGAAGCATCGCATGGGGACGTCGCCGAGCGTGCAGGTTTCGGTGGAACGGTCGATGGCCTGTGCGCTCGGGGCATGCCTCGGCTGCGTCGTGGAGACGAAATCCGGGATGCGGACGTCGTGCGTCGATGGCCCCGTCTTCGACATGGATCAGGTGGTGTGGACATGAGCGAGACGATGGCGACGCCAATCATCCCGGATCTCACGGTCGATCTCGCTCCGATGAATCCGCGCGAGCTGGTGCTGCGCAATCCGGTGATCCCGGCGTCGGGTTGCTTCGGTTATGGGCTTGAGTACGGCAACTTCGTCGATGTCGAGCGGCTGGGCGCCTTCGTGAGCAAGGGGATCACCCCTCACGCGCGCTCGGGCAACGCGATGCCACGGCTGGCGGAGACGCCGGCCGGCATGCTCAACGCCATCGGTCTCCAGAATCCCGGTCTGCGGGCGTTCATGAAGAAGTACCCACCGATCTGGGAGCGGTGGGACGTGCCCGCGATCGTCAATGTCTCGGCGGAGAGCGTCGAGGATTTCGCGATGATGGCGCGGCAGCTCGACGAGCAGCCCGGCATCGCCGCGCTTGAGATCAACATCTCCTGCCCCAATGTCGCCGCCGGTGGCTACTGCTTCGGCTGGGATCCGCAGATGTCGGCCGACGTCACCCGCGCCGTGCGCGAGGCGACGACGCTGCCAATCATCATCAAGCTCAGCCCGGGCGCTGTCGACATTATCAGCATCGCGCAGGCGGTGGAGGAAGCGGGCGCCGATGCCGTCTCGCTCATCAACACGCTCGTCGGCATGAAAATCGATACCGTTCGCCAGCGACCCCTGCTGGCGAACCTGACCGGCGGGCTTTCCGGTCCGGCGGTGAAGCCGGTCGCCGTACGCATGGTCTATCAGGTCGCGGCGGCGGTCCGGATTCCGGTGATCGGAATCGGCGGCATCTCTGGCCTGAATGATGCGTTGGAGTTTTTCATGGCCGGCGCGTCCGCTGTCGAGATCGGCACGGCAATCTTCAACGACCCGACCATGCTGGTGCGCCTGATCGACGATCTGAGCGACTGGCTTTCACAGCGGGGCATTGCGCGGCTGACTGATATCGTGGGCGTCGCGCATCCCGACTTCCAGCCGCGCCAGGCGGCCGCAGATGAATTACTCGCGGAGATGGGGGAAGCATGAAATATCTCTATATCCTGCTGCTGCTCGTACCGATTACAGCGGGAATGGAGATATTCGGGGTCGACAATCATCCACTGATGTTCGTGCTCTCGGCGCTCGCGCTGGTGCCGCTCGCCGCCGTGCTGGGGAACGCGACCGAGGAGGTCGCAGTGTTTACCGGCCAGAAGGTGGGCGGGCTGCTCAACGCGACGTTGGGCAACGCGGCGGAGCTGATCATCACGATCATCGCGCTGCGCGAGGGGCTGCTTTCGGTCGTCAAGGCGAGTATTGCCGGATCGATCATCGGCAACATGCTGATCGTGCTCGGTGCCGCCGTCCTCCTTGGGGGACTGAAGAATGGCGAGCAGACGTTCGACGAGCGGATTGCGTCGACGAATGCCACGATGATGTCGCTGGCAATCGTGGTGCTGATGATCCCCGCGGTCTTTGCCCTCGGTTCGAGCGAGACGAAACTCTCCCACGGCGATGTGGTCAACCTCAGCGACGGCGCGGCCGTCATCCTCATTATTCTCTACGCACTCTATCTGACCTATACGATCTTTGCTCCCTCTGGCAAGGGGCTGCCATCGCGACCCGAAGAGGCGGAAACCGATGAGAAGCCGGAGCGCCGAAAGCTCTACATCGCCCTTGGTCTGCTGGTCGGTTCGACGCTGCTCGTCGTCTACATGAGCGAGATCCTGGTTGGGGCGCTGGAGCCGACCGCCGAGCAGTGGGGACTCTCCGATCTCTTCGTCGGCGTGATGCTCGTGCCGCTGGTCGGAAACGTCGCGGAGCACCTCGTCGCGGTGCAGATGGCGATGAAGAACAAGATGGACCTCTCGATCGGGATCGCCGTCGGCTCCGGGTTGCAGATCGCGCTCTTCGTGGCGCCGGTGCTGGTACTCGTGAGCCAGTTCGTCGGCCCGGAACCGATGTCGCTCGTCTTCAATCCGTTCGAGCTGATGGCGTTGATCGGAGCGGTGCTGGTCGCCGTGCTCGTCTCGATCGACGGTCGTTCCAACTGGCTGGAGGGCGCGCAGTTGATTGCGCTCTATGCTGTTGTGGCAATCGCGTTCTACTACGTTCCATAACCCGGCAGCGAAGAAAGCAGGTAGAATCAGCCGGGCGTTGGTGACAACGTTTGACAATGCGCGTCGTATCGTCCGTAGGGGTCGACCTATGTGTCGACCCGATCGGGCGAAGCCCGATATCTGGGGTGTCCTACGTGCCACGGTTCGATTATCCGATCGGGGATATAGCCCTGCGGGCCATCGGGTCGACACATAGGTCGACCCCTACGAACATATGACGGAATGCGTCATCAACATCGTTCCCTACGGACGGTGACCGAGACGTGGTCGCCGGAGAACCCGGATATCGGGCTTCGCCCGATCGGTGCGACATGCAGTCGCACCCTACGAAAACGACGGCGTTCGCCGATCAAGCTTGAACGTACGTGAAACACATACCAGGGAGACAACCACGCATGCCGGTGAAGGACGTGTTCGAATTGCTGCGCGCAACGGGTGCCCTCAAGACGGGGCATTTTCTGCTCTCGTCCGGTCGGCACAGCGATGTCTACGTCGAGAAGTTCGATCTGCTGCGGCAGCCGGTCGCGACCTCCGAGGTCTGCACTGGCTTCGTCGAGCGGTTCCGGGACGAGCGGATCGATGTGGTGGTCGGGCCGACGACGGGCGGAATTCTGCTGGCGTTCGAGACGGCGCGGCAGATGAATATCGCGGCAGCCTACGCGGAGCGGGCCGATAGCGGCACGGGACGCGAGCTGCGCCGGGGCACCATGCTGCCTTCCGGCGCACGGGTGCTAGTGGTGGACGACATCCTGACGACTGGTGGCTCTGTCCGGGAAACACTCGACGCGCTGGCGAAGCATCCGGTCGAGGTCGTTGGCATCGGGGTCCTGGTCGATCGCAGCGCGGGCAAGGTGCAGTTCGGGGATATCCCGCTGCGTGCGCTGGGCGCGCAGGTAGTGGAGTCGTGGGCGGCGGACGAGTGCCCGCTGTGCGCGAAGGGTGAGCCGCTTGTGAAGCCAGGAACCACGGTGCTCTGATTCACCGCCGGTTTGTGTTCGTAGGGTGCGACATACAGTCGCACCCTACGGATTCTTCGGGAGGCGGTTTTGCCGAGCGGTCTACTCGTGCTCGTGCTGGTTGGCGATCTTCTGGTGCAGTTCGTCCTGCAAGTGCAGCATGTCGTTCAGGCGCTGCTCGATCTGTTGCAGCGTATCCTCGCGCGGCCGCTCGACGTACTCATCCCGCAATTCGATGAGCATCTGGGCGATACGCGCGATCGTGCGGACGGTGTGAACCGGATCGTCTTCTCGTGACGACAGCGTGTAGCCGCTCATCGGTCTCTCCTTGTATCCGGGTTCATCACCGGGATGCCGCCCGGTCTTCAGCCAGACCGGGGAATTACCTCGCATAGCGTAGCACGTACGACGGCAGCGTATTATTCATCTGTTTTTGCCAGCGCGGGCGGCAACTCGCCCCGGAGCAGGATCTGGAGTTCGTCTTCGGTCAAGACGGGGATCTTCAGCGACGCTGCTTTCTCCGCCTTGCTCCCGGCGTCCGCTCCCGCGATCACGGCCGATGTCTTCTTCGAAACCGAGCTGGTGACGTTCGCGCCCGCCTGGCGCAAGCGTTCCTCGGCCTCGGGGCGGGTGAGCGTATCGAGCCGGCCGGTGAGCACAAACGTCAGGCCATCGAGCGGCCTCGAGTTACCTTCACCTGAAGACTCGGCGCGTTCCTCGCGGACGGTCAATCCCGCTGCCGCCAGGCGCGCGACCAGTTGCTGGTTCTTCGGCTCCTGCGCGAAGTCGAAGACGCTCCTGGCGACGATCGGGCCGATCCCGGCGATCTCGCCGATCTCCTCCTCCGTCGCGGCAAAGAGGGCATCGAACGAGCCGAAGCGGTCCGCAATCAGCGTTGCCGTCCGCTCGCCGACGTGACGGATGCCCAGCCCATGCAACAGGCGCCACAGTGGCTGCTGCTTGCTCTGCTCGATCGCGGCCTCAAGGTTCTCGGCGCTCTTCTCGCCAAACCCCTCCAGTTGCGCGATCTTCTCGCGGTCGAGATGGTAAATATCGCTGGCATCATGGATCCAGCCCAGATCGACGAAGCGATCGGCAAGCTTGGCACCGAGCCCCTCGATATCCATCGCTGCCCGGCTCACGAAGTGGTGGATGCGCTCCTTGAGCTGGGCCGGGCAGGCGGCGTTCGTGCAGTAGCGCATGGCGACGCCCGGCTCGCGGTGAACCGGGGTTCCGCAGACCGGGCAGGCGTCCGGCATCGTATAGGGCACCTCGTCGCCCGTCCGCCGCTCCTCGACGACTTTCACGATCTGGGGGATGACATCACCCGCGCGCTGGACGACCACGGTATCGCCGATCCGGATATCCTTCCGCGCGATCTCGTCCTCGTTGTGGAGCGTCGCGCGGCTGACTGTGACGCCGCCGATGTTGACCGGTTCGAGCACGGCGAGCGGGTTCAGCGTCCCGGTCCGCCCGACGTTGATCAGGATATCCAGCACCTTCGTCGTCTGCTGGATCGCCGGGAACTTGTAGGCCGTGGCCCAGCGCGGATCGCGCGCAACGTAGCCGATCTCCTCCTGCAGCGCGAGATTGTCGACCTTGATCACCATGCCATCGATCTCGAAGTCGAGCGATTGCCGCCGCTCCAGCCAGTACTGGCTGCGCTCCCAGACCTCATCGATGGTGTCATGGCGTGCGGCGTCGAGGGACGTGGTGAAACCGAGCTCGCGCAAGAGTTGGAGCGACTCCCAGTGGGTCGTCGGCTGTGTCTCGCCGCGGCCGTCGAGGATGTAGCCGATCTGGTAGGCGAAGAGGCGGAGCGGCCGCTGGGCGGTGATGCGGGTGTCCTTCTGGCGAACCGACCCGGCGGCTGCATTGCGTGGGTTCATGAAGGGCTTGCCGCCGCTCTCCGTCATCCGCTCGTTGAGGGCATCGAACTCGGTTCGTCGCATGTAGATCTCGCCACGAACCTCGATCGTCTGGGGCATCGCGAACGACGAGGGGCGCTGCAAGCGAAGCGGGATCGTCTTGATCGCTCGGATGTTAGGGCTGATATCGTCCCCGACGAGCCCGTTCCCCCGTGTTGCCCCATGATGGAAGGCACCATCGACATAGGTGAGCGCCACCGCCAGGCCGTCGATCTTAGGCTCGGTGACGAGCTGGTAGTCGGCGGTCCCCGCGAAGCGCTCGACGCGCGCGTTCCAGGCGCGCATCTCCTCCTCGTTGTAGACGTTGCTGAGCGAGAGCAGGGGACGTGGGTGGGCGACCGGGGCGAAGCCGGATTCGGAGATCGCGCCGACCCGCTGCGTCGGCGATTCCGGCGTCACCATTTCAGGGTGCTCGGCCTCGATCCGCCGCAGCTCGTTCATCAGCGCGTCGTACTCGGCATCGGTCGCGGTGGGAGCATCGAGCACGAAGTATTCGTAGCTGTAGCGATCGAGCGTCTGGCGGAGATCGTCCAGATGACGTTGCAGCTCATCGTCGGTCATGCGGAGGCGACTCCTTGTCTCGAGGCGATGGTATGGTATAGCAACGGATGTTCTACTCGGCGGTGTCCGTACACAAGCGGATTGTAGCACGGTCGTTCTGATTGCCGGACTGCCGGGCCACGCTCGCACCGCCGGTTCCCGCCGTATTTACCATCGTCACGAACCCGTCAGGCACGCATCATGCCCGATCCTGTCTCCTCGCCGTTGGAAGACGCCGCCGATCAACCCACCCCACGGTATGGCGCGCTCTGCGAACGCGCCGTCGCCTACATCGCCGAGCGCCGGGGATCGGTCCGCGAGGATCTGCTGGTCGGGCATGTCTTCGGCAACACCGGGTCGATCGATATGTGGCGACCACTCCTGCGTTCCGTGCTGGACGCCGACGACCGTGTGATATTCCGGGCGGACGGGCACTGGGTGTTGCGGGGAAGCGGCAGCCTCGATGAGCTGCCAGCGCTTCTGCTCGACGAATTCGTGGCCATCGATGTCGAGACGACCGGACTCAAGCCGCGCCAGCAACGCGTGATCGAGATCGCCCTGATCCGGTACAAGGCCGGGAAGGAAACCGAGCGATTCGAGTCCTATCTCAACCCGGACCGCTCGATTCCCGCCTACATCTCCAACCTCACCAGTATCACGAACGCGCATGTCGAAGACGCGCCGCGCTTCCATGAGATCGCCGATCGCGTGCTCGAATTCATCGGCGACGGGCTGCTGGTTGGACATAACATTTCCTTCGATATCTCCTTCATCAATGCGGAGCTCGGGCGGGCTGATCGCCCCCTGCTCATCAATGAGCGGATCGACACGATGGGAATGTCGATGCGCCTGCTGAAGGATCTGCGCAAGCCGAGTCTCGATCGGGTCGCGGCGCAGGTTGGGCTGCGGCCCCGCAAGATCCATCGGGCGGGTGGCGATGCGGCCCTGACCGCCGAGGTCGCGCTGCGCCTCGTGGCGGAGGCGGTGCAGCAGGGGATCACCTCCATCGATCAATTGAAATCCGCCTCCCGGCTGACCGAGCGCCGCCCGCGAGATGACGTCGGGCGTGGCCGGGCGCTGATGGACAAGACCTGGTTAAAGGAGATTCCGCGTAAGCCCGGCGTCTACATCATGCGCGATCAGTTCGCGAACGTGATCTACGTCGGCAAGGCCAAGAGCCTTCGCGAGCGGGTATCGTCCTACTATTCGCAGCCGCTCGGCTACACCCGGAAGATGGATGGCCTGCTCGAATCGATGGTCAAGATCGAGACGATCGTCGTCGGCAGCGAGATCGATGCCTTGCTTCTGGAAGCGCAACTGATTCGGCGCTACCAGCCGCGCTACAACACGGCGATGCGATCGTTCGAGCACTATCCCTACATCCGGGTGGATACCGCCAACTCCTGGCCGCGCGTCTCGATCTCCAAACAGCGGAAGGACGACGGCGCGACCTATTTCGGCCCGTACCGGAGCTCCAGCAGCGCCCGGCGCACGGTCGATGTCATCAATGGGGCGCTGCCGCTGCGGACCTGCACGCGGACATTCAAGAATGCGAGGAGCTACGGTCATCCCTGCATCCTGCTCGACATGGGCAAGTGCCTGGGCCCATGCACCGGTCGTGCTGACCGTGATGAATACCACCGCATCGTGCACGATGTTGTGCAACTCCTCGATGGCCGGGACGAGGCATTGCTCGCGCGGCTCTGGGGCGAGCTGGAATCGGCGGCGGAGAGCCTGGATTTCGAGCGCGCGGACAGGCTGCGGCGTGATCTGCGCTCGGTGCTTGGTCTTGTGAAGCATCAGCAGCGATTGCGGGAGGCGGAGCGCGTTCATAACCTGCTGCTCGTGCTCCCGTCTTCCGATGTCGCTTTCCGGGAGCTGGTGATGATCTTTCACGGCCGGATCTGGGCACGGTTCCAGCTCAAGCGCGAGTCGCTGCGGGAGGGGCAGCCGGTTGCTCTGGCCGTGTTCGAGGATGCCGTTGTCTCCGTGCGGCCGCTTGGGACGGATGCCCCGATGGCACGTAAAGAGGATCGCATCGTGGCGGGGAATGACGGGACGATCGCGGACCTGGCGGCACGACTCCACCGGTCGGCGCAACGGCACGCTGTCGCGGGTGAGCAGCCGCTCGATCACTACATGGTGGATGAGAACAACATTCTCAACCGATGGTTGATGCGCTTTGCCGGTCATCCCGCGTTGCTGCCGTTGCCGGATCGACCGGAGCCACATCACTGGCGGCAGCTGATCCTGATGGCGCAGGCGCTGACGGACGAGGACCTGATCTTCAGGGAGGAGAAGCCGGGCGCCGAGGACGAGGTCGATCAGGCGGACTTCGAAGCTGGGAACGTCGAAACCGATACCCCATTGGCGGTGTCGGTCGCCGGCCGATGACGCAGGTTCGCAAGTAGGCGGGTCACATCGTGTGGTGGACGGCCGAGTGCCGTTCCGATGTCCCACCGGGTCATATTCGGGATCGCCTGCCTGGACCTTCGGCTGGGTTCAACTCTCTTTCTGGATATCGGGCTGCGCCCGATCGGGAGGACACAAGGTCCTCCCCTACGGATGTTGCGACATGTCCCGCATCATCGTATGGCGTCAGCGCGGCGAGACATGGCCCGGGGCCCACATCATTCCGCGGAAAAGCTGGTCTACAATGGGTGGAAGTGACGACCCAACAGTCCGGTGATCTGTCCTGATTCGTTCGGGACTATCGGGCAGCGTGATGACAATCGAGGAGATGGATGGATGGACAGGCGTGAACTTCTGAAACGTTCGGGACTGGCGGCGACGGGACTTGCCCTCGGTGCGGCATTGCCTATGGGCGCTGGGAGCGCTCTCGCGGCGCAGGATGCCAACAAGTTGCTCGTCTGGGATACCCTCAACGATCCCTCCCGCAGTGGCGTGATCGAGGGCCTTGCCAAGAGCTTCGAGGCCGCCCATGAGGGCGTGACCGTCGAGCATCGTGGCTGGGAGACCGAGGAGCTTGGCCAAACTCTCCCCCGGGCGGTCGACAGCAAGCAGGGACCGGCGGTCGCGCAGGTCAACAACGGCGAGTCGCTGGCGGGGCCGATGATCCGGGCCGGGCAACTTGTCTCGCTCGTCGAATACACCAAGAAGTACGGTTGGGACAAGAAGCTGCCGGAGGGGCTTATCGCCCGCAATCGCTACACCGCCGATGGCAAGACCTTCGGCGAGGGCGATCTCTGGGGCGTCTCGGCCGAGGCCGAGATCGTCGGTTTCTACTACAACAAGAAGGTCTTCAGCGATAACGACCTCAAGGTTCCGACCACCTTCGAGGAGTTCGAGACGCTGATGGCGGCGCTCCGCAGTGCAGGTCAGGAACCGCTCGTCTTCGGCAATCTCGACAAGTGGCAGGCGATCCATCTCTTTGGCGAGATCCAGGGCACCTACACTACGCGCAAATATCTCGATGACCTTATCTACCGGCGTGGCGATTCCTCGTTCGAGGATCAATCGATGGTCGATGCCGCGAACAAGGTGATCGAGTGGAAGAACAACGAGTTCTTCATGCAGGGCTTCGAGGGCGTCAATGGTGACGATGCGACGGCGCTCTTCGCCGCCGGCACCGGCGCCATTCTCCTCCAGGGAAGCTGGGCGGCGGGCGATGTCGCCGCCGGGCTGAAGGACGACGCCGGCTTCTTCCTGATGCCGCCGCACGAAGGCGGAAACCCGGTGCTCAATGTGGGCGGTGTCGGTATCCCGTACAGCATCACGACCAACGCGCCGGACCCCGACCTCGCCGCCGCGTTCATCGATACGCTCGTCTCCGAGGAGGCGTTCAACGCGTTCATCGATGCCGGCGTATTGCCAGCGGGCGAGATCCCGGCCGACAAGATCAAGGATGGCACGCTCACGGGCGATCTCTACACCAACTGGAACGCAGCGCTGGCGAGCGATGGCATCGGCCACTACCTCGATTGGGCGGCACCGGGCGATTTCTACGATATCCTGACCGGACAGCTGCAGGAGCTGCTGGGCGGCAAGACCGACGCCGCCAAGTTCACGGCGGCCCTCCAGGAAGCCTATGCAGCCTCCTTCAAGTAACGAGTCCACGAATCGCATCACCGAGCCGGTCATCACGACCGGCTCGGTCCGTGCGCGGCGCTTCCGGATCGTGAACACCGCGCTCGAGCCGTGGCTCTACCTGTTGCCAGCGCTGATCATCTTCACGCTCTTCCTGGCGGTGCCGGTCGCGGGGACGGTGCTGCTCAGCCTCACCAAGTGGGACGGCATCTCCTGGGACGGCATCGAATTCATCGGGCTCGCCAACTACGTCGAGGCGGCGCAGGATTCGACATTCTGGAGCTCCTTCTGGCACAACATTCTGCTCATCCCCTTCTTCGTCATCATTCCGATGGTGATCGGGCTGATTCCGGCCGCGCTCGTGCATCAGTTGAAGTTGCGTGGAGCGGCGTTCTTCCAGGCGGGGCTCTTCCTGCCCTACATCATGCCGGGCGTGCTGATCGGTGTGGTCTGGACCTGGCTGCTCAATCCCGTTTTCGGCCCGGTCAACAAGATCCTCAAACAGTTCGGCTATCGGCCGCCGACGTGGCTGGGTGATTTCACATGGGCACTGCCGACCGTCGGCATGATCGGCGCCTGGGCGGCCTACGGGTTCTGCTACGTGGTGTTCGTGGCGGGGATGCAGAAGATCCCACGTGACCTCTACGAGGCGGCCCGGCTCGATGGTGCCAGCGCCTGGAACGAGTTCTGGTCGGTGACCCTGCCGGGGCTCAAGCGCGAGATCGCCGTCGTGCTCTCGTTCAACCTCATCAACGCCCTCCGCTCGTTCGATGTCGTCCGCGCGACAACCGATGGCGGACCCGGCGGCACGACGCGTGTGCTCGCGCTCTACATGATCAACGCCTTCGATGCGCGTCGGATCGGGTACAGCACCGCGATCGCGGTGATCCTGGCCGTTGTGACGCTGATTCTCTCGATGTTCGTGCTGCGCCTGTTCGGAGAAGCGGATGATTAAGCGATTGCCCATCTACCTGCTCCTTCTTATCGGGGTCGTCATCGCGGTCGCGCCCTTCGTCGTGACTACGCTGTCTTCGCTGAAGACGATGCCGGAGATCGTGCAGGGCATCTTCGGGTTGCCCGAGACGCCGAAATGGCAGAACTACGAACAGGCGTGGGTGCAGGGGCGGTTCGGACGCTTCTTCCTCAACAGCGTGATCGTGGTGGTCGGGGTGGTGATCCCGTCGCTCTTCCTGTCGACGCTCACCGGGTATGCCTTCGCCCGCTTTCGGTTTCGCGGCTCCCGCGCCCTCTTCGCGTTCTTCCTGCTCGGGATGGTCGTGCCGCTGCAGGCGGTCGTGATTCCGCTCTTCTACCTGATGCGGGAGCTGGGCCTGCTGGATAGCCTCTGGGCGCTGATCCTGCCGCAGATCGCCCTCAGCCTCTCGTTCGGGACGCTGCTCATGCGGCAAGCGTTCGTTGCCATTCCCCACGAGATCGCGGAGGCGACGATTGTCGATGGGGCGAGTTCCTGGAACACGCTCTGGGATGTGATGTTCCCGCTTGCCCGGCCGCTCGTCAGCACCGCTGGCCTGATGTTCTTCATCTGGACGTGGAACGAGTTCCTGCTGCCGCTCGTGGTCAATATCGATGAGCGTTACCAGACGTTGCCGGTGGGGTTGCTCTACTTCCAGCAGCGCTACACCTCGAATGTGCCGGTGCTGGCAGCCGGGGCGACGATTATCTTCCTCCCACTGACGGTGATCTTCATCGTCTTCCAGAAGCAGCTCGTCGAGGGGGTCACCCAGGGCGCGGTCAAGGGGTAGGCCTACGTGTCCCATCCGACCATGTAGGGAACGGCACAAGATGGCAAGCGCACCGTGCGCCGCGAGCAGTCATTCATTGCGCTGGCCGACGAATTGCGGTTCTTCCCCATCTGTGATTAGGTGAGTGGGTCAAAGAAATGATCACGTCGGGATTACGCGGTTCGGAGGAGCCCATGATGTCGAAGCGCCTGCAGCGACTTCTGTCACTTGTCGCACTCGTCGCCATGTTCGGCAGTCCATTGTTCGCCAGCGGTGCACTGTCGCAGGTGGATGCCACGCCAGAGGCGAGCCCCATTGCCTCACCGGTGGCAAGTCCCGTCGCCTCGCCGGTGGCTGACACCGGTGTTCCGGGGGCCGTTGACCTCGACGTGCTCTTCATCGGGGCGCATCCGGACGACGAATCCGGTGGCCTTTCCACCTACGGGCAATGGAACGAATACAACGACGTGAAGGTTGGGGTCATCACCATCACGCGCGGCGAGGGTGGCGGTAACGCCGTCGGGAAGGAGGAGGGGCCCGCGCTGGGCATCATCCGTGAGGCCGAGGAGCGCAGCGCGGTCGGCAAGGCCGGGATTGAGCACATCTACAACCTCGACAAGGTCGACTTTTACTATACCGTCAGTGCGCCGTTGACCCAGGAGACGTGGGGATACGATGACACGCTGGAGCGCGTCGTTCGCGTGATTCGCGAGACGAAGCCGGACGTCATCGTCACGATGAACTCGGCGCCAACGCCCGGCAATCACGGCAATCACCAGATGGCTGGGCGGCTTGCCGTGGCGGGGTATGTCGCTGCCGCCGATCCCGCGATGTTCCCCGACCAGATCACAAAGGAGGGCCTGCAGCCCTGGACGGTGAGCAAGATCTTTCGTTCGGGCGCGGCTGGTGAGGGGCAGATGGGCGAGTCCTGCGCCTCGACCTACCAGCCGGCAGAGCCGACCGATGTGATCGTTGGCGTGTGGGCCGGCCGGGTGTCGGAAGCCAACGGCGGCCTGCTCTGGTCGCAGGTCGAGCGGTCGGCCCAGCAGATGTACGCCTCGCAGGGATGGGCCGCCTTCCCCGATGCGTCGTCGGACCCGGCCGAGACCGGTTGTGATTTCTTCACGCTGATTGATTCGCGCGTCCCGTTCACGCTCGACAACACCGACCCGACCGCGATGCTGGAGGGGGCGGTGGTTCCTGGGGCCAACGGATTGCCGCTGGGAACGCAGTTCTCGCTCAGCACGAATATATTCGATGTCGCCGCCGGTGGCGACGTGCAGGTGACGGCTCACGTCAGCGGCACCGATGAGAGTTCCCCACGGGTCGAGCTGGAAGTGCCGGACGGCTGGACGGTGGAAGATCCGGCTCCGCCCTTCACCGATGATGGCAACGGCGGCTTCACGAGCACGATCACCGTGCACGTACCTGACGACGCGACCACCAATACCCGGTACCGCCTGACCGGCACGCTCATCACTGCCGATGGCCGTGGTAACGCCGTCACGGTGGTGCAGGTCGTGCCGCCTGTTCGCGGCGAGCTCGCGCCGCTGCCCCAGGTCGCGCAGTTCCAGCAGTGGGCGGCCGAGGTGGGCGTGCCGCAGCTCAGCAACCTGATCAAGCCGGTCGCGTCGCTCGGTAGCGGCCAGTCCCGCGAGATCACCGTCAACCTGACCAACAACACGGACAGTACCCAGACCGGGATCGTCTCGCTCGATCTGCCGGCGGGCTTCACCGCCGATGAGACCACCAAGCCGTATCCCGAGATCTTCGCGGGTGAGAACGGCGTCGTCACCTTTACCGTGACCAACTCCGACACCTCGCTGCCGACGTCGAACGAGGGCGGCGACAACGGGGACTATGACTTCACGATCACGACGGAGACCGGCGGCGTCACCTCGACGGAGACGGCAGCGCTCGAAATCGTGCCCGTCACGACCGTCGAAGAGGTGAGCGCAACACCCGAACTCGATGGCGTGATCACGGACGGTGAGTATCCGGGGCAGACGCTCGACCTCAGCCGGATCTGGGAGGGTGATGACCTCGATTCCCCGGCTGACGGTGGTGGTACCGCTCATATCGTCTGGGGTGACGATGGTATCTACGTGGCTGTCCAGGTGACGGACGACACGCTCGGCGCGGAGGTATCGCAGGACGACGCCAAGCGCCACTGGCGGACCGACTCCGTGGAGATCGCGATCGATCCGCGAGGAACGGCGGAGAATACCTCCTCCACCTTCAAGGTTGGCATCTTCCCGATCACCAGCGACGACGGGCCGGCCGCCTCGCGCGACGCCGATGCCTGGCAGGGTCCGGTGAGCGAGACCGCGCCCGGCTTCAGGGTCGCGAGCAAGGTGAGCGAGCCCTACACCGGCTACGTGATCGAGACCTTCATCCCGTTCGCGGATCTTCCGGCCGACATCGATCCCGATAACGCAACGATGAACATCTTCATCTACGACTCCGACACGCAAGACCTGACCGGGCAGACACGTCTCGGCTGGTCGACGTGGGGAGGTGTCCAGGGCGATCCGTATCGATGGGGCAAGACGATCTTCGCAGACTATACACCGCCTGCTGATGCGCGCACGGTGCCCGCCGCGCCGAAGATGCCGCTCGAGGCCGCCCACAGCGCGGACTCCCCGCAGTCGATCCTGCAGTCCGCTGAGGATGGGGTCGGCCTCGCCGGGCAGGCGTCGGTGCCGGACGGCCAGGGGATCAGCCTGAATGGCGCTCCCACGGTCGACGGGGATACCGTCACGCTCAGCATCGCCGCCGGTTCGGCAGGGACCGTCACCCTCTTCGACTGGCAGGATGGGACCTTCGACGCGAGTCAGGCGACGACGCTGGACGTGACACCGGGAACCGACAATTCGGTGAGCGTGCCGCGCGTCGGTGATGGCACGAGCGGCCAGATCCTCATCTCGTTCGTGTCGGAAGACGGTGACGTTCAGGCGCTCGCCGTGCCATACGGCGGCTAGCAGCATCTTCCGCGAACGATTAGGTGACACGACCCGGGACCACGCTCCCGGGTCGTGTCGCGTCCGCCCCGCCGGTTGAAGGCACGCCCATTGCTTGTGAGATCGCACCAGCGTACGTGCGCCGGACGCTGGCGTGAGGTCATGATCTTGCTGCGAGTCGCTATACTCATCCCTGTGATTGACGATGAGATGACCGATAAGGGGTTGCAAGGTGTCGGAGAACGAAGCAACGGATGCCGCGGCAAAGCTCGCGCAGGTCACGGACGAGGTCGTGGGCTGCACGCTGTGCGAGCTCTCGCGCTCACGGACGCATGCCGTGCCGGGCGAGGGCCCGGCAAAGGCGCGCGTGATGCTGATCGGCGAGGGGCCGGGCTGGCACGAGGATCAGGAAGGGCGCCCCTTCGTTGGTAACTCTGGCAAGTTCCTCACCGAACTGATCGGCAAGGCCGGCCTGAAGCGCGAGGATGTCTTTATCACGAACGTCGTCAAGTGCCGCCCTCCCAGCAACCGCGATCCCCTTCCCGACGAGATCCACGCCTGCTCGATCTACCTGGAGCGGCAGATCGCGGCGATCGACCCCGATGTGATCGTGACCCTCGGGCGCTTCTCGATGGCCAAGTACTTCCCCGGTGAGCGCATCTCGCGGATTCACGGGCAGGCCAAGCGGTTCGGCAAGCGGCTGGTCGTCCCCATGTATCATCCGGCGGCGGCGTTGCATCAGGGGTCGTTGCGCGGCGACATCGAGGAGGATTTCGCGCGCTTGCCCAAGTACCTGGCCGAACAGGAGCGCGAGCGGGAAGCCGAATCCGAGCGTGACAAGCCAGCCGAGCAGATCTCGCTCTTCTGACGACACCTCAACCCGATCGCCACGAAAGGCCGACCAGACCAGTGAGTGAAGCAGCGGTACGACTCATCTTTCTCGGCGGCATCGCGGAGGTGGGCAAGAATCTCTCTCTCCTCGAGACCGAGCGCGACATCATCGTTGTCGATTGTGGCCTTGGGTTTCCGGAGGAGGACCAGCTCGGGATCGACCTGGTCCTGCCAGATGTCAGCTACCTCCGCGAGCGCCGGTCGAAGATCCGCGCGATCTTCATCACCCATGGCCACGAGGATCACATCGGCGGCCTGGCCTACCTCTGGCCTGATCTTCGTGCGCCGATCTATGCGACACGGCTCACGGCGGGGCTGATCGAGGTCAAGCTCAAGGAGGCCAAACTCCTCGACCAGGCCGAGATTCGGGTTTTTGAGCCTGACGACCGGCCGAGGATCGAGGTCGGAGACTTCACGGTCGAGCCGTTCCGCGTCTGCCACAGCATCCCGGATTCGGTCGGCTTCGGAATCACGACCCCGGCCGGGCTGATCGTGCATACAAGCGACTTCAAGTTCGACCCGACTCCGGTGGACGGCAAGCAGACTGATTTCGAGCTGCTGCGTCAATTCGGGGATCGCGGTGTCAAGCTGCTCATCTCCGATTGCGTGCACGTCGAGGCCACCGGTACGACGCCATCCGAGCGTGTCGTCGGCGAGACCTACGACCAGGTCTTCGCGGCGGCTCCCGGCCGCATCATCATCGCCACCTTTGCGTCGCTTATCGCGAGGGTTCAGCAGATTATCGATACCGCTGCCCGCTACGACCGGCGCGTGGTGACGCTGGGTCGCAGCCTTGAGAACAACGTGCGGGTGGCGACTGAGCTCGGGTACCTCGGGGATCCGGACGGCGTGCTGATCACGCCCCGCGCGGCCAAGGATCTGGATGACAAGCGGCTCGTGTATATCGTGACCGGCAGCCAAGGCGAGCCGATGGCCGTCCTGAGCCGGATCGCGAACCGCGATCACCGCGAGGTGACGGTGGGCGAGGGCGACACCGTCATCGTCTCCGCGACTCCGATCCCCGGGAACGAGACCTCGGTCTTTCGCATCATCAACCAGTTGTTCCGGTCGGGCGCGGAGGTGATCTACTCGGCGCGGGCGCTTGTCCACGTCTCGGGTCACGCGAGTCAGGATGAGCTCGTGCGCATGATCGAGCTGACGCGACCCGAGGAGATCATCCCCACACACGGGGAGCACCGGCATCTCGCGCTCTACACCGATCTTGCCGTGGCGGCCGGAATCTCCCGGGAGCGAATCCACACGGTGGAAATCGGCGATGTGCTGGAGATCGATGAGGCTGGAGTGCGCATCCGCGAGCAACTCGATGTCGGGTACGTCTACGTCGAAGGCGTGACCGTCGGGACCGTGACCGACGAGATCCTGCTGGATCGCAAGATGCTGGCGAACGACGGCATGGTAATGATCGTCGTCAATGTCGACCGGGAGACCGGGCTCGTGATGACTGGTCCGGATGTGGTGACGCGCGGATTCTCGATGCACCGCAATGGGACCGACCTCACGCCGGAGCTGTGCGATCACATCGCATCCATGCTGGAAGCGCATGCCGGCTCCCTGGATTCGGGTGACTGGAGCTATCTCGGGCGCGAGATCCGGGAGACGGCCGCGTCGTGGCTCTACGCTCGCACGCGACGTCGACCGATGATCCTGCCTATGGTGCTCGAGATCTGATCAGCACGCATCCGTAGGCGATTGTCGGGGGTATCGTCGGTGACGTGTTGTCACGGGTCTCGCGCCCGGCATTGCTGGTGACTCGGTCCCCAAAATTACAGCCTCACAGCCGGTTTCCTCCGCCCCTTGTCGTCGAATTGACTGGTGGTCATGACGCCGCACTTTCTGGTGTATACTATGTTCGTACACTAGTTCCGCACCAGCAGACAGCGGTTGTCACGGCGCGGCAGGGTGCATCGGCGTCACCTTTGATCAGGTTGTGGAGAAAAGCGGCGTGGCCACCCAGACTCGGGCCCGGTCGAATACGGGTGGCGGTTCCTCGGCCACCGCTACCAAGCGCAAGCGCTCGTCAAAGCGCCAGGCTTCCTGGTTCGCGACATGGCGTGTTCGCCTCGTGGAGTTCGCGCACGGGCTGCTTCCGGCAATCTCGGTTTCGGATCGCCTGAAGCGCGAGATGCTTGGCGTCGCGCTCGTCATCGCCGCCCTCTCCAGCTCGTGGGCGCTCGGGCGCGGCAATCAGGATGGCGCGATCATCGCCTGGTGGTCGTCCGTGCTGCGTCAGCTCTTCGATGTCGCCGCCCCTCTCGTGCCGGTCTTCTTCGCGCTGGCCGCGGTGCGCGCCTTCTCTAATCAGGACGCACCCATCCTGCTCTTCCGCCACTACGCCGGCGGCCTTCTCTTCGCGGCTGCGGCGCTGGGGATGCTGTCATTTGGCGCGACACCACACGGCGGTGAGGCCGGCGAATTTATTGGCGATATCGCGCGAGGGATGCTCGGCAATCTCGCCTCCGGGCTTGTGCTCTTCTCCCTGGGCGTGATCGGCGTGTTGCTGCTCTCCGACACGAATTTCCTCGCCCTTGAGCGGGATATCCGCAGATTGATGCCCAAGCGAAAAAAAGTTGAAGCCAGCGTCGCCGTTGTCGCGGCGCCGGTCGCAAAGAAGCAGGAGCCCGCGAAGCCGGCGAAGGCTCCAAGGAAGCCGGTTGAACGCGTCATCAATCTGCCGAAGCGCGAGGCAAAGAAGACCGAGGGCAAGGCCGAGCCGGTGCAGGCGCTGGCCGCGCCCGTACCGGCCGGGGAGCCGATGCCGCTGCCGGACATCCGCCACCTGGCCTACTACGAGACGGTTGAGCCGGACACCGCCACGCTGGAGGCAAAGGCGCGCACGATCGAGGAGACCCTTGCAAGTTTCAAGGTCGAAGCGACGGTGCGGGAGATCAACCCTGGGCCGGCGGTGACGCAGTTCGCGCTCGAACCGGGCAACGGGATCAAGGTGCGCCGGATCACCGAGCTGCAGAACGACCTCGCGCTCTCCCTTGCGGCGCAGAGCATCCGCGTGGAGGCGCCGATTCCGGGCATGGCGCGGGTCGGCATCGAGATTCCCAACGGGCAGATCGCGATGGTGGGCCTGCGCGAGGTGCTCGAATCGGGAGCGTTCTCGAAATCGAAGGCGAAGCTGCCGATGCCGCTCGGCCGCGACGTCAACGGTCGCTACGTCGTCGGCGACCTCGTGAAGATGCCGCATCTGCTGATCGCCGGCGCGACGGGTGCCGGCAAGAGTGTCTGTCTCAACGGCATCATCAGCACGTTCCTGCTCACCAAGCAGCCGACCGAACTTCGGCTGCTGATGATCGACCCGAAGATGGTCGAGTTGACCGGGTTCAACGGGGTTCCTCACCTCCAATGCCCGGTCGTGACCGAGATGGACAAGGTCGTTGGCGCGCTGCGGATGGTACTCCGCGAGATGAACCGCCGCTACGCGCTCTTCAAGCGCCAGGGCGTGCGGAACTACGACGGCTACAAGCTGAAGTGCGAGGACGAGCCGGAGCTTGAAAAGCTTCCGTATCTGGTCGTCATCATCGACGAGCTGGCCGACCTGATGATGACGACGCCGGACGAGGTGGAGACCCTGCTCGCGCGGCTGACCCAGATGGCGCGGGCGACCGGGATCCATCTCATCATCGCGACCCAGCGCCCATCGGTGAATGTGCTGACTGGCCTGATCAAGGCGAATGTGCCGGCGCGGATCGCGTTCGCCGTCTCCTCGATGATCGATAGCCGCGTGGTGCTCGATATGCCGGGTGCGGAGAAGCTCCTGGGCCGGGGTGACATGCTGTACCTGCCCCCGGATGCCGCGAAGCCTGTGCGCGTGCAGGGCGCTTTCATCGATGAGGAAGTGAAGGCGATTGTCGACCATTGGCACGCCGTCTCCCCGATTCCGCAGTATGCGGAGGAATGGCTGGACCTGCCGAGCAGCGATCCGAACCAGGAGCACGGCGACGGAGAAGGGGAGGATCCGCTGATGGAGCAGGCGCTGGAGGTCGTGAAGCAGCAGGGCACGGCGTCCGCGTCCATGCTCCAACGCCGGTTGCGGATCGGGTACAACCGGGCGGCGCGGTTGATCGAACAGATGGAAGACGACGGCGTCATCGGCCAGGCGGACGGTGCCAAGGGGCGTCCCGTGTTGATCGGCGACGATTAGCAGCGCGGATCGAATCCCGCACACCCCGGCGGGTGCGGAGAGTCCCGGGCGGCAGTGATCGCGCCGTCTGGAAGATTCGAGATTCGGGGGCGTGAAGAGTCGGCCGTGAGCTGCACCAAGCAGAGAGGCCATGGATACGATCAGTATCCATGGCCTCTCTGCTTGGTGTTATCCAATTGTGGGCTTGATCAGGCGGAGCGAGCGATCTCGTGTGCGTGGTCGGGCTGAGCAGCCGCATCGCTTGCCAGGGCTTCTTCAGCGCGAACGGCCGCCAGGCACGTTGAGCAGTAGACCGGGTTGCCATTGCGGGGAACGAACGGAACCGTGGTGGGCTGGTTGCATTTGACGCAGACGACTTCGGTCATCGTGCTTGAGGGGAGACCGAGTTTCGCCTTGCGTTCTGCTCGACACTTCGGGCAACGGGCCGGGATATTGATGAGTGCTCGCGTCTTGTAGAATTGTTGTTCGCCCGCAGTCCAGATGAACTGGGTGCCGCAATCGCGGCAGCTGAGCGACTTGTCCACAAATGCCATTGAAGCCCCCTCGCATTAGAAATCCGGCGCCCGGTCGCTCTGGTGGGCCAGCGCGATTGGCTTGTTCAGTTGACATCAGTCCCCGTACATTTGGGGGATCTCGTGTATCGACACATTACCACCGTTCTTATCCAAATGCAATCATTCTCTGGATGTTGTTGCGACACATGGTAACGTTCCTAGCCACTTTGGTTGCTATGTGTCCACTTATTTGTACATTCCATAAGAATACTGGGTGGGCTCATGAGATGGCTCGCCTTGAGCAGGCTAGCGGATTCGTGCTGAAGCGACGTAGCATGCGTCGATCACTCGTCTTGTTGCAGGCATACGTCGGAAGGGGTGGCGTGGACGCATGGATTGGCGACGGAGAATGCGAAGGCTGCTGGGGTGCGTGGCCGTCAGGCGCGCGTGGTGCTGAATGGTAGGATGTACGGGAAGATGCGAACCAGCCGGCGGTCAGGAATATGCACTGTCCAAACGAGTTGCCGGCATCAGGATGGAGTAGAGCGTGTCCAGTCGAACCAGTTCCGCAACGGCCCAGCCAGTTGTTCGGCTGATCGAAGAATTTGGAAAACTTCCCGGTATCGGCCCGAAGACAGCCTCGCGTTTGGCCTTCCATGTACTGCGCATGTCGCGGGATGACGCAGTGGCGCTGGCGGAGGCCGTACTTGAGGTCAAGGAACGGGTCCGGCTGTGTTCCAATTGCTTCAACACGACGGAGATCGACCCGTGTGCGATCTGCGCTGATCCGGCGCGGGAGCCTCGCATCTGTGTTGTCGAGGAGCCGCTCGATGTCCTCGCGATCGAGCGAACGCATGAATACCGGGGACGCTATCACGTGCTGCACGGAGCGGTTTCGCCGGTCGACGGGATTGGACCCGACAAGTTGCGGATCAAGGAACTGATCGCGCGGGTGGAACGTGAGTCGCCTGACGAGGTGATCGTGTTCACCAACCTGGACTTGCCCGGCGAAGCGACGGCAACGTATTTGCATCGTCTGTTGGCACCCTTGGGCGTGACGGTCAGTCGCCCCGCCACCGGCTTGCCCGTCGGTGGAGATCTGGAATACGCCGGGGACATGACGATCGGACGAGCCCTCACCGGTCGACGTGCGATCTGACCCTTACCGGTCATTGATGTAAGAAGTGTCCGTACATTGACCGCATCTGCTGCTTGAGGGGAGGGCGACAAGGGGCTACTATTGGTGGTAATGAATGCAGAGTTGCGTTTCGACGCTCGGCGTCCTGATCGTGATGAATCCCCGCGGGCGGTGCAGATGACGGCAGTCCGCAGATCCAGCCAAACCGATGTGCCACTCCGGCCGGTGTCGGGTCAGGAGCAACGCGGCCCGAGCATGCCGCTCGATGTACGCGCCGCTCGGCTCCGCGATCTCCTTGCGCTCCACTTCATCGATCAGCGCATTCCTCTCGATCTTCCAAATCGTCAATGCGAGGACAGCGACCCGGCGATGATCGCCCTGCGCCAGGCGCTGCCGCTCGCCCGGCATGATGAACCGCTGCTGGTGGCCCGCGCCGAGCGGCGTCTGGTCGGGTATGCGCATTTCCAGATCGTCGGCCCCGACCGGCGCTGGATCCTGCAGACTGTCGGTTCCGCGATGGGAATCTACGAGGCGGAACCGATCTGGGAAGAGTTGCTCCGCTATGCCGTGGTGACGGCGGGGCTCGATGGCACCAAGCGGCTATACACGCGGCTGCCTCCGGCCGCGCCGATTACCGGCGCCGCCCGGCGCACGGGATTCACGCCCTACGTCTCGGAAACGATCTGGGCGGCGGCCCTGGTGCCCGTGACCCGCGCCGTCGGTCATGTCCGGCGCCAGCACCAGGCTGACGTCTGGTCCATTCATCAGTTGTACATGGCCGTGGTTCCGCGCCAGGTGCAGTATGCGGAAGCGCTCACCAGTCACAGCTGGGATGTCACGACGCCCCGGCTGCCGGGTGGGGCCTTCTGCCACGGGTGGCTGGTGGAGGATGGACATCTGGTCGCGGCATACGCTCGTGTCATCTCGCATCACAACGCCCACACGATCGAGGTGCTCGTCGATCCCGAGCAGCGGGAGGTATTCAATGATCTGCTGTCGATGGTCTTTGCCGAACTCGGCCGGATGCCTGCCCGGCGCGTCTACATCACACTCCGGGGCTATCAATCCGAGCTCGAGGAAATCCTGCGCGGATTCGGGTTTGTCCTCTTCCAGGAGCAGGATGTGTCCATTAAATACACAACGGCGTCCGCATGGTCGCCGGCCGTGAGCGTCTCACCCTTCAGCGTGGACGTGAAGGAGCCGTCCGCGAAACGGGTGCCGACGTTCCTGCATGGGTCGCACGCCGATCCATCGTCCGATGTGGCGGGGTCTCAGTAGGGTGGGGTAACGGATTTTTGTCGTCATCTAGGGGTGATGTCGGCGTTCGGAGGCCGCGAGATCTCCGCACGGTGCACCACCAGATCAGGAGACTGGGTTGAGCAGCAGTCCTCACGCGTTACCAGCAACTGATCAGGGGCGAGGTTTGGAATTCGAGGTAACGGACGATCTACAGGACCTCTTGGCTGTTCTTCCCCCGCATATCAAGGAACGCATCGTTTCCCTGCAATCTCGAACGGGACTTGGCGAACTGATCGAAATCGTTATGGATCTCGGGCGGCCACCGGAAGCCCGGTTCCAGCGGGAAGAGGTCGTGCTGACCGACCTCGATGTCACCCGTGAAGATCTGAATCATGTCAGCATGCGGATCGGCCAGTTCGGCGACGACAACCGTGCCGGGATCGAGCGGACGCTGCATCGCATCTCCGCGATCCGCAATCGCGCCGGCGATGTCGTCGGTCTGACCTGCCGTATCGGCCGCGCTGTCTATGGCACGATCGCGATCATCAGCGATCTTGTCGAATCGGGGCAGAGCGTCCTCCTGCTCGGTCGCCCGGGTGTCGGCAAGACGACCATGCTCCGGGAGACGGCCCGCGTACTCGCGGACGAGCTTCGCAAGCGCGTCGTGGTGGTCGATACCAGCAACGAGATCGCCGGTGACGGCGATATCCCGCATCCTGGAATCGGCCGCGCCCGTCGCATGCAGGTGCCGACGCCGACCGCGCAGCATGGCGTGATGATCGAGGCGGTCGAGAACCACATGCCGCAGGTGATCGTGATCGATGAGATCGGCACCGAGCTGGAGGCGATGGCGGCCAGGACGATCGCCGAGCGCGGCGTACAGCTGATCGGGACGGCGCACGGAAACTCGCTCGAGAACCTGATGCTGAACCCGACGCTTTCCGATCTGATCGGCGGCATCCAGTCGGTGACGCTCTCCGACGAAGAAGCACGCCGGCGCGGGACGCAGAAATCGATCCTCGAGCGCAAGGCGCCGCCGACCTTCAATGTGATGGTCGAGATCGTGAATCGCGATGAGGTGATCGTGCATCCCGATGTCGCGGCCACGGTGGACTCCCTGCTGCGAAGCGCGCCGGTTCGCTCCGAGCACCGCGTGCGCCACCCGGACGGGACGATTGACGTGACGTCGACCGACGACGCGCGGCGCGATCCGACACTCGGTCATCGCGGGGAGTCCACGGATACTCGAGGGCGGCACTCCCTGGGGGCCAGCTCGAATTCCTGGCTGAACGACGAGGTTCAGACCGTGCGGCAGCCGATCGTGGATATCACGTCGCGAAAGTCCATTGAACCGGCTCTGCCTCCGGTCGAGGTCGCGGGCTCCGTCGAGGAGCCGGATGCGGACACTTCACCGGTGGTGGCCGTCGCGCCGACGATCGCGGCGATCGCCAAAGGGCGAGGGACCGAAGCCAAGCCCTTGCGCATCTTCCCGTTCGCGGTCAGCCGGAACCGGCTCGACCAGACGATCGGCATGCTCAAGGTGCCGGTCATGATCGTCCGCGATGCCGCCGACGCGGACATCGTGATGACCTTGAAGAACGCCTACCGGCAGAAGCCGGCGACCTTGCGCGATCTTGAGGCACGGGGGGTTCCCGTCTACGTGCTGCGATCGAACACCGTGACGCAGATGGAGCACGTGCTGCTGTCGCTCTTCCCGCGCGCGGGGCGGGGCTCCGGGAGCACCGGTGGCAATGGAAAGCAGGATGCCGATGCCCCTCCCCTCGTCGGGGGAGGGAGCAAGGCCAGGAAATCCGATCCGGTGGTTGTCGCGCTTTCTGAAGCCGAGAGTGCGATCTCCGCGGTGATGGGCGGCGCGTCCGCGACGGCGTTGAGTCCGCAATCGCCGCCGATCCGGCGCATGCAGCACGAGCTGGCAGAGCGCTACAACCTCTCGTCCCGCAGCCGGGGGCGCGATCCGTTCCGGCATGTCGAGATCTACCGGCGTGGGATTCAATAGGTGACGGGATACTTCATCGTGCTGGAAGGGCCGGAGGGAGCAGGTAAATCGGTGCAAGCCGACCGCTTGGCCGCTGCCCTCCGGCAGCGCGGTCGCGAGGTTGTGCAGACGCGGGAGCCGGGTGGAACCGGCATCGGCGACGAGATTCGCGAGGTGCTTCTACGCTCCCGCGACTGTGCTATGCTCCCCGAGACGGAGGTCCTGTTGCTGGCCGCATCGCGCGCCCAGCTCGTCCGTTCCACGATCCGGCCCGCGCTGGCGCGAGGCGCGGTGGTCATCTGCGACCGCTATGTGGATTCCACTTATGCCTACCAGGGCGGTGGCCGTCAATTGCCGCTCGCATCGTTGCGGCCCATCCAGGAATTCGCGACGGGGGGGCTTGAACCCGATCTCCGGATTCTCCTGGATCTTCCCGTTGAGATCGGGTTGCGCCGCCGGTTCGCATCCCCCGATTCGGTCAACCGGATCGACCGTGATGACCTCGCCTTTCACCAGCGTGTCAGAGAGGCCTATCTCGAACTCGTCCGTGCACGTCCTGCCGCGTGGGTCGTGATCGATGCCACCGTGTCGATTGACGACGTGGCGCTGAACGTTGCCGCCGCAATCAACGACAGGATAGAGTAAACCATACCCAATCCGGGACAATGGCGTCTCCGGATCGACGTTGTACGTACAATGGACGAATTCCCATGAAACTGGTCATCGTAGTGGTGCAGGGGACCGACGCGGAAGGGCTCCTGCGGGCGGTGATGGAACGCGGATTTCGCGCGACCCAGATCAACAGCTCCGGGGGATTTCTCCGGGAGAGTAACGTGACGCTGCTGATCGGCGTTCAAGAGGAGTACGTTCCTGAGATTCAGGAATTGGTCCGCCAGAATTGCCATTCGCGTACCCGATTCATCAACCCCCTCATGCCGATCGTGGAACCCGGTGAATACTACATTCCCAATCCCGTCGAAGTGCTCGTCGGTGGCGCGACCGTCTTCGTGGTCCCGATCGAGCGATATGTACGGCTGGGTGTGGCGTAGTTGCGGTCGGGCAGCGCAACGGAGAGCCCGGAGCGGAACCCGATCTGATCCCGCACCGGTATAAGGAGTTTACGTTTGGAAATTGAGGCGCTCATTGCACGCGGGTTGCAAATCCTGCTGGCCCTGGGCGGAGCTTACCTGATCGCGACCTGGTTCGTGCTCGCAATCTGGACGTTTCGCGATATCGAGGCGCGGAGCCGGAGCGTGGTCACGCAGGTCTTTTCGACGCTGCTCGTCGTGCTCTTCTGGGTTCCCGGGCTCCTGTTGTATTGGCTGCTCCGTCCGAAAGAGACGCTTGACGAAGCGTATCAGCGGTCACTCGAAGAGGAATACCTGCTTCAGGATCTCGAGGAGATGCCGCTCTGCCCCACGTGCAATCACCTTGTGGAGGATGAATGGCAGCTCTGTCCGCACTGCAATACGCAGCTTCGCGAGCATTGCCCGAGCTGCGATCATCTCATCGACCTGCGCTGGGATGTCTGCCCGTACTGCGGCACCGAGCATCACGCGCATACACACGATGACGGGCACCGGGACGGCGAGGTCGCCGAGGAGCGGTGGGTCGATCCGGCGGTGATCGCCAAGCGGCTTCGCGATGCCGAGCTGCGCCGCGAGCGCGCCGAGACCAAGGCGCTGCCGGCCATGACCGCGGCATCGGTGGACGACCGGCGTGAGCTGATGGAATCCCTGCGGCGGCTGGATGTCTTGCGGGATGCGCCCGCGCCGAACGGGCATGGCACTCCGGTGCCGGAACCTGTCACGGCGACCGCCGCCGATGGTGCCAAGCCGGATGACGAAGTGACGACGTTCGGCCCGAACCTGGATGACATCGCCGAAGGGCGAGACGAATCGGAGGATTCGGGCGAGCCGGAGACGATTCCGGACCGGTTCAAGGTGCGGTAGCAACGACAACGACCACGGCCGGTACCCAAAGGTACCGGCCGTGGTCGTTGTTCATTGTTTCGTGCCCTGTCGTAGCTTGCGAATGATGGGATGCGGCCGGGTTAAAGGTGATCAGACGTGGCCGGGACGTTGGCGCAGGCGCATGAGCCGTTCACGTGAGCGCGTCGGGATCGCATCCGGGCGAATCTGGAAGTTGAACTTGGTCCGTACCGCCTCGAAGAAGTTGTGCGTGCCGATCTTCACGAGCTGGAAGGTGTGGACCCCGCGCTTGATGGTCACCGTGTCCCCGAGCCCCAACTCGGAGACGATGCGCCCGTCGAGGATCAGCGATGCCTCGTGATCGTTCGTCATCACAAGTTCGATGGTGACGTCCTCGGAGGCAATCATCGGCGTGCGGATCGGCGAGTGGCAGCTGATCGGCACCAGCGCGAACCCGCGGACGCCACTCGTCAGGATCGGCCCGCCCGCCGCCATGCAGTAGGCGGTACTGCCGCGCGGTGTCGACACGATCATGCCGTCGCCTGGGTAGGTGTTGACCCAGTACCCATCGATATAGACCTCGATATCGACCATGCGCGTGCCGCCGCGAATCACGACGTCATTGATCGCCCAGCCCGGATCGATGGTCACGCCGCCCCGGGTAAGGTGCGCGGAGAGCGTCGAGCTCTGCTCGATCATGAACTCGCCCGCGACGAGCGCCTCCATCGCGATCTGCCAGTCCTTCTGCTCCACGAGCGCGAGGAAGCCGACCTTGCCGAAGTTGATTCCGAGGAGGGGAACGTCCGGATAGGCATTGGCCGCCCGCATCATCAGCCCATCCCCGCCCAGAACGACGATGGCGTCGACCTCAGAAGCGGCGCCAACCATCAACTCTTCTTCTGAGACCGCGACGTGATGATGCGCTTCCAGCCAGCTCGAGATTTCCGCGCCAAGCACGGCGGCTTCCGGCTTGCTGAAGGCGGCAACAATTCCGATCCGTTGATGTGACACCGTTGTCAATCTCCTCCCCCGGCAGCGGAGCCGAGGCGTTCTGTTGCCCATGGCGGCGTGAGGTAGGCGGCCTGATCGTGGCGGGCGGCGAATCGATAGAGTGCCGCTGGCCTGTGGCTCCCGTCCCGCCGTTTCTCGCCAGTATCTTCGAGGATACCGGTCGCTGTCATGCGGCGGCGGAAATTGCGCTTGTCTACTGGGTGCTCGAGCACGCATTCGTATGCCTGCTGCAGTTCGGTCATGGTGAAGGTCTTCGGCATGAGATGGAAAGCGATGTTGGTGTAGCCGAACTTGGCCCGCAGCCGCGTGATCGCATAATCGAGCACCATGCGGTCGATTGGCCGGTCCAGCCGCACGTCCCGCACCGGGCGCCAGTCGACGGCATCGCCTTCCGCATCGGCGGCGGGATCGGCGCTGCGGAAGAGCGCGATGTAGCTGATCACGATCTGTCGAAGCGGGTGCGTATCGAGGCCGAACGTGTAGAGCTGCTCGAAGTAGTGGTCGTGGCCCTGGGCGGGGACGTGCCCTTCGGCATCACCGCAGATGATTCTGCGCGCACCGCTGTCGAGCGATTCCTCGGGCGCCAGCTCGCCACTTGGCAGCCAGGTTTCGTGCAGGCGGTGAACGATGCCAACCTGCAAAGTGCTGTTGGTGAGCCGGAACGGGACAACGCAGAGCGTCAGCGGCGACATCGTGGTGATCACGGCCGAGGCTGGGCTCGCCGTCCCGTTGTTGGTCGGTGTTCCGAGGTCGCTCATTCCAAGGCACACCCTCTCGTTTCAAAGCTCAATGTGGATCTATCTGGCGCATCGCGGCGTGGTCGCGTAAACTTCCAAAGGCCGCGGTGGCGGATGGTGAAATGGTATCACAAGGGTCTTTGGAACCTTTATTCCAGGTTCGAATCCTGGTCCGCCAGCCACACGGCGCCCCACGCGGGCGCCATTTCCATTCACCCAGTCGACCCCCATTCGGATGTGCATCAATGTGGTCGCGGGCATCCGAATGCCGCGCGACATCGCTTCCCGCCGATGTCACCGATCGGAAGAGATACCCCCTCGTGGATTCAGCAACTGATGATGGTAGCGTCTCGCGACGAGTAGCGGTGGCCGTGCTTGCAGCCGGGCATGGTACACGCATGAAGTCCGCGTTTCCGAAACATCTGCATGAAGTCGGTGGCGTTCCCATCGTTGAGCGGGTGATTCGCGCAGGGCTCGCCGTCAAGCCAGAGCAGCTGGTGGCGGTTGTCAGCCCACGCCTGGAGGACCTGCCCGCCCGCCTCGACATGGAGGGGCAGTTCGAGGTCGCCGTGCAGGAGGTGCCACAGGGAACGGCCGACGCGGTGCGGCACGCGATGCGCTCGATGAACGAGTGCGACTGGATCATCTCCCTCCTGGGGGACAGTCCGCTCCTGACCGGCGAGACCGTATCGCTCCTGCTCGATGGCGCGATCTCCACCGGGTGCCCCGTAACTGTGCTCACCTGCATGCTTCCCGACGCCCAATCCTATGGCCGGATCGATCGCGATGAGCTGGGCCGACCCCGGCGCATCGTTGAGCGCAAGAACGACGATGTCGCGCTGCGCCAGGGCACCACGGAGATCAACAGCGGCATCATGGTGCTGCGCGCCGACTGGGCGCGTGAGGCGCTTGGGCGCGTCGCGCTCAATGAGGAGACCGGGGAGTTTCTCCTTACCGATCTGATCGAGCTGGCGGTGGACGAGCATCGGCCCGGGCAGCCGTGGCCGGTGGCGACCGTCGTCGGTGATCCCGACGTCGCGCTTGGTGTCAACGATCGCGTGCAGTTGGCCGAGGCCGATGCGGTCGTGCGCGACCGGGTGCGCAAGCAGCTGCAGCTCTCTGGCGTCACGATTCTCGGTCCGGAGACCGTCTTCATCGACGAGCGGGTCGAGATTGCGCCGGATACGATCATCATGCCCTTTACCGTCATCACGGGGGAGACCAGGATCGGTTCGGGCTGCCGCATCGGCCCTCACGCGGTCGTGCACAATGCGGTCATCGCGGACCGGGTCGAGATCGCGGGGGCGACCATCACCGATTGCGCGATCGACGACGATGCCGATGTCGGGCCGTACTCCCGGCTGCGGGGAAACACGCGCATCGGCGCCGGCGCCCATGTTGGCAACTTCGTGGAGATGAAGAACACGCAGTTCGGGCCGGATTCGAAAGCCGGTCACGTTTCCTATCTTGGCGATGCGAAGGTCGGAGCGCGTGTGAATATCGGTGCGGGCACGATCACCGCGAATTACGACGGAACGCGCAAGCACCCGACCGTTCTCGGAGATGATGTCTTCGTCGGGAGCGATTCGGTTCTGGTCGCACCTGTCACACTCGAACAGGGCGCGCGGACCGGTGCCGGGGCGGTCGTCACCCACGATGTCCCGGAGTCGACGCTCGTCGTCGGTGTGCCGGCGCGACCACGTCCGCGACGGGTGGAGGAATCGCCGGAAACACCCGGGGAACGCGCGAATCAGGAGGGGTAACGGCACACATGGATGGTCGGCTGCAGATATTCACGGGAAGCGCACACCCTGCGCTGGCGAACGCCATTTCGGAGGAGCTGGAGACGCCGCTCGGCCGCGCCATCGTCGGCACCTGGAAGAATGGGGAGACGCGGGTCAAGCTTGAGGAGAATGTCCGGGGCTCGGATGTCTTCGTGATCCAGCCGACGTGTGACCCGGTGAACCATCATCTGGTGGAACTGCTGATCATGATCGACGCGCTGCGGCGCGCTTCTGCCGCCCGGATCACGGCGGTGGTTCCCTATTACGGCTACGCCAAGCAGGAGAAGAAGACGTCCGGTCGCGAGCCGATCTCGGCCAAGCTTGTCGCCAACCTCCTGACGACAGCGGGTGCGGAGCGGGTTCTGGCGGTCGATCTCCATTCGCCCGCCATCGAGGGGTTCTTCGACATCCCGGTCGATCACCTGCGGGCGACACCGCTGCTGGCAGCTGCCTTCCGCCGTGAGATCGACGACCAGATCGTGGTCGTGAGCCCCGATTCGGGCGGGGTCGCCCGGGCCGAGGACTTTCGCGTCCGGACCCGTGGCTCCCTGGCGATCATCTCCAAGCAGCACCCACAGCCGGATGCCACCGAGACCCTCGACATGGTTGGCGATGTCGAAGGCAAGATCGCGGTCATCGTCGATGACATGATCTCGACCGGCGGCACCCTTGTCCAGGCGGCGACGATGCTGAAGGAGCGCGGTGCTTCCGCGATTCATGTTGCCGCGACGCATGGTATCTTCGCGGCGGATGCGCTCGACCTGATCGAGGCATCGCCGATCGAGCGTGTCTTCGTGACGGACACGATCCCGCTGCCGCCGCATGGTGCCGGGCGGGTGGAGGTCGTCAGTGTGGCGCCGTTGCTGGCGGAAGCGATCATGCGGACCCACAAGGGGATGAGCGTCTCCGCGCTCTTTACGTAAGGCGACGGGCGGTATTGCCGCCGGCCCATGAGAAGTCTGGTGGTTGTTCGTGGACGGAGATGGCTGGTTACGAATCCTGATCCTGGTCATTGCGGCGATCGTGATCGCGCTGGCCGGGCTTGCGCAGGCATTGATCGGTGTCACCAGCAGGCAGCGGTTTCAGGCGCTGGGTGGCGCTCCAGAGCAGCCCGCGCACCATCGAACCGTCCGCTCGCTGGTCGATCCCCGGCGGACGCTGGTGGCGTCAATGCTCACCCTGCAGGTGGTTGCGGCGATCGTGGCGGCGGTCGAGTTGGCTCGCTTCTTCGCCGAGCGCGGCTGGAATGGTCTGGACTGGCTAGCGGTTGTCATTGTCATCGTCCTCTACCTCGTCCTCGGGAGATCCCTCGCCAAGGCGCTCGCATCCAAGGACCTCGAACCGTTCCTCTATGGCATCTTCAGGCTCGCACACGGCCTGAGCACCCTGCTCAAGCCGGTGCACTGGGTCGTGGACCGGATTGCGCTGGGGATGGTGCACGTGCTTCCGGGGAACGAGAGCGACTCGGCCAACGAGGGGCTCGAGGAGGACCTGCGGCCGCATCGCTACACCTCTGACGACGAGGTCATCGGGACCGACGAGCGCGAGATGATTGACGGCATCCTCAGTCTCGAGGACATGACCGTCCGGGATATCATGGTGCCGCGGCTCGACATCATCGCCGTCGATCGCACGGTGTCGCCCCTGGAGCTGATCGAGACCATCACGAAGGCCGGGCACTCGCGTATCCCCGTCTATCAGGAATCGATCGACCGCGTCCTGGGCGTGCTCTACGCCAAGGATCTCCTGCCGTTCGTCATCGGCAGCACCAGCCGCATCCCGCTGCTGGACCTCATTCGGCCCGCCTTCGTCGTCCCCGAGAGCAAGAAGCTGAACGAGCTCTTCACCGAGCTCAAGCGCGCCAAGATCCACATCGCGATCGTCGCCGATGAATACGGAGGCACGGCGGGGCTCGTCACGATCGAGGACATTCTCGAGGAGATCGTGGGGGAGATTCAGGACGAGTACGACACCGAGGAACCGCTGTTCGAGCGGGAGAGTCGGGATGTTCTGCTTGCGGATGGCCGTCTGCCGATCGAGGATGTCGAGGAGGCGCTGGATCTCGAATTCGAGGAGGATGACGATTTCGGCACGCTCGGCGGTTTCGTCCACAAGCACCTCGGGCGCCTGCCGATCCAGGGCGACGTCTTTGAGGCTGAGGGCGTGCGCGTCGAGATCCTCGGTGTCGAGCGTCACCGGGTGCGCAAGCTGCGACTGACCAAATTGGCGACGATGGAGGATGAAGACCGCGAGGCCCCCCGCTCGCTCTTCCGGAGTAGCCGGGAGGAGAGCGGTGAGGAGCACGCCGACGACGTGGCGTCGCGGTGAGGAATCCCATGCATGAGGTGCGGCTGGGATGCCCCCTGATCTGCCGCGATGAGGTCGCGAGCACGATGGATGAGGTGCGCACGCTAGCACTGACCGGTGCTTCCGAGGGGGCGACGGTTGTTGCGGAGTTCCAGCATGCCGGGCGTGGGCGTGCCGACCGGCGCTGGGCGACTCCGCCGGGAACGGCGCTCCTGATGTCCGTGCTGTTGCGTCCGGAGCGTGCTGTTTCTGAGCTCTCGCCGCTCTCCCTGTTGAGTGCGCTGGCCGTGGTGGATGCGCTCGAAGAGGCGTATCAGCTCGATGCCGTCATCAAGTGGCCAAACGATGTGCAGATCGCCGGGCGCAAGATCTGCGGCATCCTGTTGCGAACCCATACGGTTCCCGGCGCGCGCTGGCCCGTCGTGGTGCTCGGTATCGGGCTTAACGCCAACGTTCCTGGGGATGCCTTGCCCGACAACGCGACCAGTATCGCCCTCGAGTGCGGTCAGGAAGTCGACCGCGATGAGCTGCGTGAGTCGGTCCTGCGCCACCTGGAGCGGATCTACCGTCGATTTCTCACCGGGGAGCATGCGGGCGATTGGGGCCGGCTTTCGTCGCGGCTCGCATATCGCGGGCAGATCGTGACGGTGCAGGACAGCGAGCGCCAGGTGTGCGGGACGATCGCCGGGCTGACGCCATCCGGGTCCCTGCTGGTGCGGGAAGCAGACGGCGGGGTCGTCGAGATCGCGTCCGGCGACCTGACGCGCGGTCCCCGTCCGGTCAAATGATCGCCTGTATACTGTCCCCATCTGATTTTCCGGCAATAGCCGACGTCAATGGGGACGCCGTGGCGAACCCGGACCGCGCGGAGATAGGACGGGCATGAATTACGACCTGACAGACGATCAGATCCAGGTGCGCGATATGGTGCGGGAGTTCGCGCAGCGGGAGGTCGCGCCGTACATCCGGCAATGGGACGCGAACGGCGAGTATCACCGCGAGATCATCGAGAAGATGGGCGAGGCCGGCTTTCTCGGGCTGCCGATCCCGGAAGAATACGGTGGGCTTGGGCTCGATTACGTGAGCCTTGCCCTTGCCTGCGACGAGCTTGAGTACGTCGATACCTCGCTGCGGGTGGTGCTCAGCGTTCACGTCGGCCTCAACAGCCTCGCCCTCCTGCAGTGGGGCACCGAGGAGCAGAAGCAGCGCTGGCTGGTTCCTCAGGCGGCGGGGGAGAAGATCGCCACGTTCGGTCTCACCGAGCCCGGCGCCGGCTCCGATGCCGGGTCGATCGCCACGACCGCCGTCCGCGATGGCGATTCCTACATCCTCAACGGCAACAAGATGTGGATCTCGCTGGCTGATCTTGCCGACCACTTTCTCGTCTTTGCGACCGTCGATCGCTCGCTGAAGCACAAGGGGCTGACGGCATTTGTGGTCGAGCGCGGCATGACCGGTCTCACCACGGGCACGATCAAGGGCAAGCTCGGTGTGCGGGCGGGCAATACCGGCGAGATCGCCTTCGACAACGTGCGGGTGCCGATCGAGAACCGCATCGGTGAGGAGGGGGAGGGCTTCAAGATCGCGATGAGCTGCATCGACCAGGGTCGATTCACGGTCGCTGCAGGAGCGGTCGGCCTCACGCGTGCCTCACTCGATGCCAGCACCAAATACGCGAACGAGCGCCATACATTCGGCGAGCCGATCGGTCGCCACCAGCTCGTCCAGCAGATGATCGCCAACATGGTGCTCGGCCACGAGACATCCCGCTTGCTGGTGATGCAGGCCGCCGAGTTGAAGAACCGCGGTGTTCGAAACACGAGGGAGACGTCGCTCGCGAAGTGGCACGCGTGCGATGTCGCGCTGAAGGCGGCCGATGATGCGGTCCAGATTCACGGGTCGTATGGGTATTCGAACGAGTATCCGGTCGAGCGCTTCTTGCGCAACGCGCGCGGCTCCGTGATCTACGAAGGGACGCGCGAGATCCACACGATCCTTCAGGCCGAGTATGCGCTGGGCTACCGCGTGGACAAGCCGCTGAGTCATCCGCAGCCCCCGGCCCCAGGATTTGAGGAGTTGTAATCATGGCAACGAGTGTCATCCTTGGCGGAGCGCGAACCCCTTTTGGCAAGCTGAACGGCGCGCTGGCCTCGAAATCGGCCGTCGAGTTGGGGACCGTGGCGCTGCGATGTGCGATCGATCGGTCGCAGGTCGACCCCGCCGCGATCGAGCATGTGGTCTTCGGGCAGGTGCTGCAGGGCGGCGCGGGACAGAACCCGGCGCGTCAGGTGAGCTTCGGTGTCGGGCTCGATCGCACCGTCACGTCGGAGACGGTCAACCACGTCTGCGGGTCCGGGATCCGGGCCATCGGCATGGCGGAGATGACCATTCGCCTGGGCGACGCGACCGTGATCGCCGCTGGCGGCATGGACAGCATGACCAATGCGCCCTACTTCCTGCGCGGCGCGCGCGGCGGCTACCGCATGGGCGATGGCAAGCTGGAAGACATGATGATGGTCGATGGTCTCTGGTGCGCGATCGATCAGTGTGCGATGGGCGTTCACGGCGGGAATGTCGCGGATGAGAATGGCATCACCCGCGAGCAGCAAGACGCATGGGCGTTGCGTTCGCACCAGCGTGCGCTGGAGGCGATCGACTCCGGCTGGATGGCGCGCCAGATCGTCCCCGTCGAGGTCGCCCAGAAGCGCTCCACCGTGACTGTCGATACGGACGAAGCTCCGCGGCGGGACACCAGCCTGGAAGCGCTCGCCCGGCTCAAGCCGGCGTTCACGCCCGACGGCAGCGTGACGGCGGGCAATGCGCCGGGTGTCAACGATGGTGCCGCGGCAATGATCGTCGCCGACGAGGAGTGGGCGAACGCGCAGGGACTCCCCATTCGCGCTCGCATCCTTGGGCATGCGCAGGCCGCGTGGGATGCGCCGTACCTGGCGTACACGCCGGCGATGGCGGCCGAGAAGGCGCTGAAGCGTGCCGGCCTGAGCGTGACGGATGTCGACCTCTTCGAGATCAACGAGGCGTTCGCGAGTGTCACGCTGATTTCCGCCGCGCGCCTGGGGGCCGATCTCGACAAGGTCAACATTCACGGCGGCGCGATCGCCATCGGTCATCCGCTGGCGGCCAGCGGTGTCCGGATCCTGCTGTCGCTGATCGAATCGCTGCATGATCTCGGCGGAGGCATCGGCGTCGCCGCGATCTGCACCGGCGGTGGTCAGGGCGACGCGATCGTGGTGCAGGTGGACGCATGAGCGAACGACAGGAGCGGATGGCGGCCTTTGCCGAGCGGTTCCCCGGCGCGATCATCCTGCCGTACGACGGGCACTGGCCCGATATCCACGAGACGGCATTCGTCGCGCCCGGCGCGGTGGTGATCGGACGGGTCTCGCTCGGGGAAGAGGTCAGCGTCTGGTTCAACACGACGCTGCGCGGGGATATCGCTCCGATCACGGTGGGGAACCGCAGCAACGTGCAGGATGGCACGGTGGTTCACGTCAACGAGGATGCGCCGACGGTGATCGGTGAAGATGTCACGATCGGTCACAGCGCGCTGGTGCATGGCACGACCGTCGGGGACGGCACGATGATCGGCATGGGCGCGATCGTGCTCTCCTACTCGCGGATCGGGGCGCGTGCGGTGATCGCGGCCGGCGCCTTGATCGCGGAACGGACCGAGGTTCCGGATGGCGCGGTGATGATGGGAATTCCCGCGCGTCAGCGGCAGGAATTGGATCAGGAGCAGCAGGAGCGGATCGGCGCGATCGGTGGCCGTTACGTGCAGGTCAGCCGCCGGTACCTCAAGGAATCGCGTTCGTAACCGAATTGACGACATGCGTCCGTAGGGTGCGACTGTATGTCAGCAGCCGCGTCGGCACCGATGGCCCGCAGCGAAGCGAGACCACCAGGGCTATATCCCGACCGGCCCCTTGGCGGGAAGTCGCCGATTCACCCGCGTCGAATACCGGGCTTTGCCCGATCGGTGCGACTGTATGTCGCACCCTACGAAGGATTTCATCCAATGGGTATCGATCTCGATCGCGATGGGGCGGTCGCAACGATCACGATCAACCAGCCCGAGCGGTTGAACGCCATGAACCGGGCCTTGCTTGGCGAGCTTCACGCGGTCGTTCGCACGGTTGCCGGGGACCGCTCGATCCGGGCCGTGATCCTGACTGGTGCTGGTGATCGCGCCTTCGTCGCCGGTGCCGACATCAAGGAGATGGCGACGCTCAAGCGTGACGAGTCGCTGGCCTTTGCCCGGCTTGCACACGCGGTCGCCTCTGGAATTGAGTCGCTCCCGGTGCCCGTCATCGCCGCCGTCAATGGCTATGCGCTGGGTGGGGGGAGCGAGCTCGCGTTGGCGGCGGACTTCCGGTTCGCCTCCAGGAACGCCGTCTTCGCGCAGCCCGAGGTGACGCTCGGGATTCCTCCCGGCTGGGGTGGCACGCAGCGGCTGGTGCGCGCGGTCGGTGAGGCGCGGGCCGCGGAACTCATCTTCACCGGACGCCGGGTGAAGGCGGACGAGGCGCTCCGCATCGGCCTCGTGAACGATGTCTTCGCGCCAGAGGAGTTGATGCCGGCAGCGCGCAAGACCGCGGAGTCGATCGCCGCCAATAGCGGTGGATCGGTCCGCTTGGCGAAGCGGCTCATCGCATTGAGCCGGCACGGCAGCCCGACCGCGTCCTTGGCGGAGGAAGCACAAGCCTTCGCGGACGTCTTCGAGTCGCACGATCAGGTGGAGGGGATGACGGCGTTCCTTGAGAAACGGGAGGCTTCATTCAACCATGAGTGATGTGGCGAATGGCCTCCGCATCTGCGTGCTCGTCAAGCAGATTCCCGATCCCAACGGCATCACCATCGATCCCGATACCCATCGTGCAGTCCTCAGCGGTGCGCCGGTGGTCAACACCTTCGACACCTACGCCGTCGCGCAGGCACTCGACCTGAAGGAGCGCCATGGCGGGGAGGTGACGATCGTCAGTGCCGGACCGGCCAGCGCACGCGAGGTGATCCTGCGCGGGCTGGGGACAGGCGCGGATCGTGGTCAGCACCTGCTTCTTGACGATGCCGACCGGCGAGATTCCCTGGCGCTGGCGACGCTGCTCGCGGATCACCTGCGCGGGCAGGACTTCGATCTCATTCTGGCGGGACAGACATCCGAAGACCTCGAAACGGCGCAGGTTGGACCCCAGGTCGCGGAGTTGCTCGATCTCCCGCACGTCTCGCTCGTCACCGGGGTCGATTACGACGGGGAATCGCTCCATGTCCATCGCGACAGTGAGGGGCGCAAGCAGGTTGTGTCGGTCCCGCTGCCGGCGCTGCTGCTCGTGCTCAGCGGTCGTGACGGTGAGCAGCGGCATCCCACGCTCAGGGGAATGATGCAGGCGAAGCGCAAGCCGCTCGACGTGACGACCGTGCCGCCGTTCACTGGGCCTCCGTCAATGACGTGGAGCGAGCCAGAGGCACCGGTGCGTGTCCGTGCGGCCACGATTCTTAGGGATATCGATCCCCATGATGCGGCGGCGCAGCTCGCGGCGTGGCTGCGGGAGAAGCGCCTCATCTCCTGAGCGCTGCAACGTCGTTTCGAACCCTCGGCGGAATTTATCTTGAGCGCAGCCGAAAGGCTCTGGATTAGCTCCATCGGGAAATCACTGAGTGGTGCGCTCGATTTGACGAGGCTCCGCCCGGTGAAACCGTAGATGGAAGTGGACGCACATGATGCCTGAACATAGAACTGTCTACGTGATGGCCGACCTAGGCGATGACGGCGCCCTGCGGCAGCTGACAGCCGAGATGGTCACCGCTGGCCGCCTGCTGGCAGATGCCTGGGATGCCGATCTGACAGCGCTCGTGCTTTCAGCAGACGATGAAGTCGCGCAGAGTGTGGCGGAGTTGGCAGGAGTCGACGCAGTGATCAGCGTGTCCAACGCCGCTCTCCTGCCGTACACGAGCGCTGTATGGGCGAGCGCCGTTCATGCGGTGATCGCCGGGCGACATCCCGCTGCCGTTCTTTTTCCCGGCAGCATCGCCGGCCGCGATTACGCGCCCCGCGTCGCCGCACGCATGGGCGCGGCGCTGGCGGCTGATGTCAGCGCGATTTCGGTGCCGGATGGCAAGCTTGTCGTTCACCGGTCGGTCCTCGGGGGCCGCGTGCAGACGGCAATCGAGTTCGCCCCTGACGTTCAGCCGATGATGACCATTCGCCCCGCCAGTTTTCCACGCGCGGAGCGATCGGGTTCGGCCGCGCCGATCGAGATCGTGCAGATCGACGACGGGATGCTCGACCGTCGCGTGCAGGTGATCGAAACCCGGGACCATACGCCGGTCGGCAAGTCCCTGACCGAGGCCAAACGGATCGTGTCAGGCGGTCGCGGATTGCAGGGGCCAGATGCGTTTGCCATGCTGGAGGAGCTGGCGGCGGTGATGGACGCAGCGGTCGGCGCATCGGGCGCGGCTGTCGGGGCGGGCTGGCGCTCGCATGATGACCAGGTCGGTTCGACGGGGCATTCCGTCGCGCCCAGCCTGTACCTTGCGGTCGGTATCAGCGGCGCGCCGCAGCACCTCGTCGGGATGCAGGGATCGGAGTACATCGTCGCCATCAACCGCGATCCTGATGCCCCTATCTTCGACGTCGCATCATTCGGGATCGTCGGCGATCTCTTTCAGGTTGTCCCGGCACTGATCGATGAATTGCGACGGACACCCGAGTGATGGGCTTTGCAAATCGGCAACTTGCGATACCATGAACGAAGTTTCCGCCACCGGCACATGGTCTCTGTAACTGGGAGTGGTCGATGCCATCTGTGATGCGTGTCCAACATGTCAGCGTACCGATGCCGCCCGACGGCAACGACGAGGCTCGCGCGTTCTACGGCGGCGTTCTGGGGCTGCCCGAGGTCGTGCCGCCGTCGACCCTGAACCGTGATCGACTGGTCTGGTTCAATCTCGGCGAAGATGGGCACGAACTGCATGTCTTCACCTATCAGGATTTCGCGTACGGCTGCCCCGGTCAGCATCTGTGCCTGCAGGTGGACGATCTCGAGGCCTATCGCGAGAAGATCCAGGCGGCGGGGCTTGAGATCCTGCCAGAGCCCGAAATTCACAACCGGCCGCGTTTCAGCGTGCGCGATCCGTTCCGGAACCGGATCGAGATCACGCAGATCATCGGCGCTTATGACGAACTGGACGCATAGTCGCCCATAGGTAAACGATCGAACGATGACGAGGGTGCTGGCACGGATTTGTGCCGGTGCCCTCGTTGTGCGTTTCGCAGATTCCGACCAGTTTCGTGCGAATTGCCATCGCCTCCGTCATAATGGGATTGGAAACCGTACGCATCCACGCCAAAGGACACGGATATCATGGCTATCGCAACCCAGAAAATTACTTACACGGCGACACCCGACCAGATCGAGGCGATGCACGCGAGCTTCGACGAAGCACTCGACGAGGCCGCCAAGGACTTCAACAAGGAATACCCGCTCATCATCAATGGCGAGGAGCGCACCGGACGCCCGCTCTTCGAAGTCACGGCGCCCGCGAACGTTAATCTTGTGTTGGGGCTCTTCCAGCGTGGCACCCGGCAGGACGTGGACGATGCCGTCGCCACCTCCAAGGCCGCGTACCCGGCATGGGCGGATCGCCCGTGGCAGGAGCGCGTCGCGATCATCCGCAACGTCGCCACGGTGATTCGCGAGCGGAAGTTCCGGTTGGCCGCGATCATGATCCGCGAGGCGGGCAAGTCGCGAACCGAGGCCATCGGTGAGGTGGAGGAAGGCGCCGACCTGCTGGACGAGTATGCCGGCCAGATGGAGCAGCACGCAGGCTACGCATTCAAGATGAACTCGCTCGACCCGCGCGAGAAGAACAGTTCGGTGCTGCGCCCGTATGGCGTCTGGGCGATCCTGGCGCCGTTCAACTTCCCGCACGCGCTGGCGGCCGGTCCTATCTCCGGGGCGCTGGTCTCCGGCAATACCGTCGTCTTCAAGCCGGCGAGTGCGACCGCGATTTCCGGGTATGAGCTGGCGCGATGCTTCCTCGATGGCGGCGTGCCGGCAGACGTCTTCCAGTTCGTGACCGGCGGGGGCGAGGAGGTTGGTGACTATCTCGTACATCATCCTGACGTCAGCGGCGTGATCTTCACTGGCTCGAAAGAGGTCGGCATGGACCTCTACAACAGCTTCAGCACGATCTATCCGAAGCCGATCATCACGGAGATGGGCGGCAAGAACCCGACGATCGTGACGAAAAACGCGTCCCTCGACAAGGCCGTGGAGGGCGTGGTGCGGTCGGCGTTCGGGTTCTCCGGGCAGAAGTGCTCCGCGTGCTCGCGGGTCTACGTCGAGCGGCCCGTCTACGATGAGTTCATGGAGCGGCTCGTGGCGCGCACGGCGGAACTGGTGATCGGCGATCCGGTCGATCGCCAGGTCTTCGTCGGCCCCGTCATCGATGAGACCGCCGTCAAACGCTTCGAGGAGGCTGCCGCGTTGGGGGCCAAGGACGGTCACATCCGCTTCGGCGGAAGCCGGCTGGCCGATGGCGATCTCGCCAAGGGGACGTTCGTCGCGCCGACGATCGTCGATGGCCTGCCGTTGGATCACGAGCTCTTCAAGCGAGAACTCTTCCTGCCGTTCCTGGCGGTTGCCGCGGTGGACTCTCTCGACGAGGCGCTGAAGGAGGCCAACGACACGGAATACGGGCTGACGGCCGGAATCTTCTCGGAAGATGAGCGCGAGATCGAGACGTTCTTCAACCGCATTGAGGCGGGTGTCGTCTACGCGAACCGCAAGGGTGGCGCGACGACCGGTGCGTGGCCGGGATGCCAGCCCTTCTGCGGCTGGAAGGGGAGCGGTTCCTCCGGCAAGGGCGCGCTCGGATCGTGGTACGTCCAGCAGTTCCTGCGGGAGCAGGGGCGCTGCGTCGTCATCGACGAGTAGCCCTCGTTTCCATATGACACAGCGAACGCCCCGGCCATCGGCCGGGGCGTTCGTGCTTTGGACAGATGCCGCCTACGCGCTTGCAGCGGAGGCGCTCTCCTCGCGGATGGCGTTGAGGTAGGCAGCAGTTCGTCGCAAGCCCTCGGCAAAGATGTCCGGTCGCTGGCCGACGCCGATCCGCAGGTAGCCCTCCAGCCCGAAAGAGGATCCGGGTGCGAGCATGACGCGGGCATCACGGGCCAGTCCATCGGCGAGCGTCTGCGAGTCGATGGGCAGATGAACCTTCATCATGGCAAGGAGTCCGGCGCGCGGCTCACTCCACGACGCGAGGTCGGCATGTTCCGCGAACCACGTGCGGGCGAAGGCCATGTTCTCTTCGATGATGGCGCCGTTGCGCGGCAGGATGCGGTCGCGTCCAGCGATGATGGCGGTCGCGATGATGTCGCTCAGATTGGCTGGGCTGAGCGAGGTATAGTCCCGTAGACCCCAGCACTTCTGCGCGATTTCGGCGGTCGCGGCAAACCATCCGATGCGGAGTCCGGGCACGCCAAAAGGCTTGGAGACGGTGCCGACACTGATCGCACGATCCGTCAGATCGCGCAGCGGCGGCGGCAGCTTCTCGCCGCCGGGGTGCTCCAGCCACCGGTACGCTTCGTCGGAGAGAATCCAGGCGCCAACCCGATCGGCAATCGCGACAATCTCGCGCAGCTCGGATTCATCGAGCATCGCGCCGGTCGGATTGTGGGGGGTGTTGAGCACGATCAGCTTGGTGTTATCGCGGACGAGCGATTCAAGTCGATTCAGGTCGTAGGCGAACCCGTTGTCGGTCTGGACGCTCCAGAGATCGACGTCGCAGCCAATTGCACGCGGCACGCTGTGCAGTTGCTGGTAGGCCGGGGAGACTGCGACGACGTGATCGCCCTCCTGCAGCAGGGCATTGAAGAGCAGGAAGTTCGCCTCGATCGCGCCGGTTGTCACCAGGATGTCGTCGGGTGTTGCGTTGGCGTAGGTGTTGGCGAGGGTCGTTCGCAGCGCGATCGTTCCCCGTGCTTCGGAATAGCCGAGCGGGGTCTCGCGGACCTGTCGCTCCAAAGTCGCTGCCTGGTCCTCGCCAAGCAGATCGTAGACGTCCCCAAGCGAGAGCGGGAGAATGCCGCTCTCCGCAATGTCGCAATCGACATCGAGTTCCCAGGTCGTCATCCACCGTTCAAGGTCGAATCGCTCGATTTTCACGTGTTCATCCTCCGAGGATTGTCGAAAAGGGGCCCGTTCAGCGAGAGACCCGCGCGCGACGTGCGCCGACGCGCAGAGGGCTTCGGCGTCGTGCGCCACGGGCTCGAGACGCCACAAGTGCGGCGCTGGAGAGAAAGGCGAGAAAGGCGAAGGTCCCGCCAGTTGTGATCGCCGCTTCGAGTGAGAAGCGCGTGGCGACCCATGCCCCCACAAGCGGGGCGAACGCCAGGATACCGAGCATGAGGTTCGAGACGGCGATGGCCGATTGGGGGGGCGCTACGCCATCACGTACGGCGATGTCGATGAGATATCGCTGGTTGACGTGGTTGTGGATGCTGGCGGCGAGCCCAAGCAACCCGAAGGCCGCCGCGAATGCCCATGCCGCGATCCGCGGCGAATCGAAACGATCCGCGTAGAACGTGCTGCTGGCCAAGGCGGGAATCGAGATCGCCAGGATCAGGAAGATCAGGCGCAGGAATGTCGCGAACTGGAGCAGCCGGATATGGTTGCGCGCGGCGATCCGGTCGGACCAGATTGCCGTGCCGAGGAGTTGCAGGAGTGCATAGCAGACCAGGGCGATCCCGACATACCGGAGGTTGAAGCCGATCCGCTGCAATCCATAGACGATGACGAGAGGGTCCGCGAATGCGGCGAGACCGAGCAGCAGCCTGAAGGTCAGGTATCGACGGATCGAAGCTGATCGGAGGGCCGGTCCAATCGGGCTGAAGCCTTGTTGACCGAACTGCCGGCTGCGCAATGGCACCTGGATCAGGAACCAGGTGGCCGCAATCACGCTGAGCGACGCGAGCATCAGCAGGTATTTGCCCGACGTTGGAAAGGGCGTCAGGGCGGAGCCGAACGTGCCCTGCGCGGCGAGCCCGCCGAGGATCGCGGCAATTGCGGCGGCGAGCGCCCGCCAGCGGAAGATCGCGGCCCGCTTGGCGGGCGAGTAGGCGAGGGCGACCTGGCCGTTCGTTGTGGAGGCAGTGACCAATGCGCCGAGCTCGTAGGCAGCAAAGCACAGGATGAGGCCGGCAAGGGCGTTCGCGGGATGCAGTCTCTCCAGACGATAGCCGATGAGCCCGAGCAGCATGATCGCGCCCGTCCGCAGGATGATCCCTGCGATGGCGATTGGCCGGGTGCCCTTGACCAGCAGGACAAGGGGCTCAACCAGCAGGCCGCCCAGCGACCAGCAGGCGGCGGCAATGACGGCGAAGGCGGCTATCTGGTAATTGGTACCACCGAGCAGGAAAGCGAGCGTGCTCAGGATGATGATCGGCTGCAGCAGGCTGTCCGCCAGGCCCTGCAGACCGCCGCTGATGACCACGGTGAGCGGCGACCAGGGGGATGAGATGCGACGTCGCCGGAATCCGGATTGGGGAACCACTCATCCTCCAGTCTTCGCAACTGTCATGGCACGCACGCACCTGTTCGCACGACCACGACCACGGTCAACGGCGCCATCGCAATCAGTCCGTCGCGATCCAATTATAGGTGCAGGTCGGGCCAACTTCGGCCTGCCGGGTCACACTTGCTCAGGCTCTCGTCTCGGCGCGGAAGGCGGCATGACCGACGGCGCAAGCTGTCGGAGCCCACGTTGCACGAACGCTCGATCACTCTCCGTCAGGTTGCTAAGGGTTGCATCGTTCAGTGGTGCGAAGGCTGCGTGTGACGAGAGACTCGTCCGCTCGGTGCCCGTGCCGCGCAGCACCAGCCCCGCATCCTCACCGGTGATCGTGCCGTCGTCGGCGCGATTGGCTCCGGCCCAGCCTGCGACCTCGAGATCGGTTGCCCAGGCGCTCACGCCGGCGAGGGCCGCGCGCGCAATCGATTCGTCCTGAGCGGCTGTGGCCACCGGCAACCGGCCGTCGACGAGCAGGAGCCGGCGCTCGTCGTCCTGCAGGACGACGAGACGCACCTCGGCGTTTCCCGAGAACTCTCGCTGCAGTTCGGCGCGCGCCTTCGCGTACGTGGAGGGAATGACCTCCGGGATCACCATCGTCGAGGTGAGGATCGGCATGAAGTTGGCGTCACCCAGCCAGCGCGGAACGACGTGCTCATGCAAGTGCTCCGCAATACCAGCACCGGCGACGGAGCCGATATTGAGCCCGATGTTGAACCCCTGGCAGTTCAGGTTCCGCTTGAGCGCCCGCGTGACGACGGGAAGCAGATCGGCCATCTCATGGAGCGTGTCTGCATCGAGCTGGCTGGGGTCGTCGGCGTGAAGATTCGGGACGATCATCACGTGGCCCGTGTTGTACGGGAAGAGGTTCATGATGACGAAGCAGTGCGCGCCACGATAGAGGATGAGCGATTCGACGTCATCGCTGTCGTGAAGGCGGTTGCAGAAGATGCACCCTTCCTCCTTCGCCTGGCCGCCGATGTAGCGCATCCGCCACGGCGTCCAGAGCCGTTCGTGCTGGCGATCCGTGCTCATGGCTGCGATTCCTCTGCAGGCGCTGATCCGGCATCGCCTGGCGTTTGGAAGAACGCGGCGAGATATGGCCGGCTGCGCAAGGAGTCGAGGTCGGCGGAGATCACGGTGAGCGGATCGACCCCGGCGCGAACGAGTGACGAGGCGACGAGCGCGAAGGACTCATGCGAGATCGATGCGGTGTCGGCATCCGCGGGCAAATCGGACCATTGCTGGGCGACCGCGCGCAGAAGCGTGGCGAGCGTCGCCGTGCCCGGCACATCATAGGGCGACGGCGGATCGAGTGCGCGGTCGGGTCGAACCTGCACCCACGCCTGGCGATCCCGGACATTGCGGAGCGCGAGCCAGTAGCAGACCTGACCGCCCTCCAGCGCAGCATCGGATGCCTCGTCCTGGTGACGATGGGTGCCATCGAGCACGCCAGCCAGCTCCTGGAGCTCATCGACGATGCGCGGTGTGATCGCGTCGGTCTCCGCGCGCAGCATCCGCGATGTTCCGGATTCGGCGGTCAGGTCGTGGTCGCGCAGGTATTCGAATGCCGCCCACCATGTCTGAGTCACATGCTCCAGTCCGTCGCCCGATCCGTAGACATCGGCAGGGTCGAACCAGCGGTCGCGCACGACGGTGAGCGAGTTGTCGGGTTCCAGACGGCGATAGTAGCAGGTGGGATGTCCCGTGTGGCAGACAGCCCCGACCTGATCGACGGCGATCAGTAGGCTGTTCTCCTCGCAGTTGACGAAGATCTCCTGCACGTGCTGCACATGCCCAGAGGTCTCGCCCTTCTGCCACAGGCGATTGCGACTGCGGCTCCAGAAGTGAACGAGTCCGGTTTCCCGGGTGCGCTGCAGGGCCTCCCGGTTCATGAAGCCGACCATCAGTACGGCGTTCGAGGTGGCATCCTGAATCACGGCCGGAACGAGGCCGTCATCCCCGAAGTCGAGTGGCAGTTCGGCGGTGGAGCCGGTCATTCCTGCTCTCCGATTCGCACCGGCAAACCCGCCGCCGCGAGATGGTGCTTGACCTCTCCCACACGCAAGGTTCCGAAGTGGAAGAGGGATGCCGCCAGCACGGCATCGGCGCGGCCGGGCTGCAACGCCTCCACGAAGTGATCGAGATTGCCCGCGCCACCCGACGCGATGACGGGGATGTTGACTGCGCCGGCGACGGCTTCCAGCAGGTCGAGGTCGTACCCGGCCTTGGTGCCGTCACGATCCATGCTCGTGAGCAGGATCTCCCCGGCGCCCTTTTCTTCAGCGGTAGCGGCCCACTCGACGACGTCCAGCCCGGCCGATTTGCGGCCACCGTGCGTGTAGACCTCCCAGCGACCCGTATCAGGATTTCGCCGGGCATCGATGGCAACCACGATGCACTGGCGGCCGAAGAGGTCGGCACCCTCCGAGATCAGGTCGGGGCGGGCGATGGCCGCGGTATTGACCGAGACCTTGTCGGCTCCCGCCGTCAGAATCTTTCGCATGTCCTGCGCGGTGCGGATGCCGCCGCCCACCGTCAGCGGGATGAAGAGCTGATCGGCGGTCCGCTGCACGACATCGACGATCGTCTCCCGGTTGTCGGAGCTCGCCGTGATATCGAGGAAGGTGAGCTCGTCCGCTCCCTCACGGTAGTAGACGGAGGCCATCTCGACCGGATCGCCGGCATCGCGCAAATCGAGAAACTCGACACCCTTGACGACCCGACCATTGTTCACGTCGAGACAGGGAATGACGCGAACGGTCAGGTTGCTCGGCGTCGTCTCGGTGGAAGGGCTAGTCTCCGCGGTCATGCGCTGGCTCCTGATTCTGGAATCGAATACGCGGACGCACGCGCGAGGGCAAGCGCGTCGCCGAGGTCGATCTTGTGATGATAGAGGGCGGCGCCGATGATGACGCCACCGGCCCCCGTGCCTGCGATATTGCGAACGTCCTCGAGGGTGCCGACACCGCCCGACGCGATGACATCGATCGGCACCGCGTCGATCAGGGCTGCCAGTGCCTCAAGATTCGGTCCCTTGAAGGTGCCATCGCGATGAATGTCGGTGAAGATCACATGCTTGAGGCCGGCGTCAGCATAGCGGCGAGCGACTTCCAGCGCGTCGACATCCGTCTGCTCGCGCCATCCTTGGGCCGCGAGCTTGCCATTGCGCGCATCGAGACCGACGGCGATGCGGTCGCCGTGGTCGGCGATGGCCTGCTCCACGAACTCCGGTTTCGTGATCGCGATCGAGCCAAGGATCAGCCGGTTGACGCCGATCTCGTTGAGGGCCCGGATATCCTTGGCGGTCCGAATGCCGCCGCCGAGTTGCAGGTTGACGGAGACGGCCTCGCGGATCCGGGCGACGGCACGGCGGTTCGCGCCCGTTCCGTCCCGCGCGCCGTCGAGATCCACGATGTGGATCCATGTCGCGCCGGCGTCTGCCCAACGCTTCGCGGCATCGACCGGGTCGGCGTCGAAAGCCGTCTCGCGGTCGAAATCCCCCTCGACAAGACGAACGGCGCGACCGCCACGGATATCAATTGCGGGATAGACGATCATGAATCATCACTCTCATTCGTCGATAGCGCTCATAGCGAGCCCGAAGGACTACGGTTGCCAGGCAAGCCAGCTCTGGAGCAGGGCGAGGCCGTCCTTACCGCTCTTTTCCGGGTGAAACTGCGTTCCCCAGATATTGTCGCGGATGACGACGCTCGGGAAACGCACACCGTAGTCGGTCTCGCCGGCGATGTCGTGGTCGTCGTCAGCATCGGGTGCGTATGAGTGGACGAAGTAGAAGTATGAGCGGCCGAGATGGGCGAGCGGTGTGTCAGGGCGGAACTCGACGATGTTCCAGCCCATCTGCGGGACCTTGACGCCCTGCGGCAGGAGCCGGACCGTCCCGTCGAGGAGACCCAGCCCCTGTGTCGGACCCTCTTCCTGGGCGCCGAAGAGCAACTGCATCCCCACGCAGACCCCGAGAAAGGGCTTGCCCTCGCTCGCCACGGCCAGTGCGGCGTCCGACAACTGTTTCTCGTGCAGGTACGCCATCGCCGACTTAGCGTTGCCATCGCCCGGCAGCACGACGCGGTCGGCGCGCCGCACGACCTCCGGGTCATCGGTAATGACGACGTCGGCGCCGCTCGCCTCCAATGCGCGCTGGATGGAGCGCAGGTTGCCCGCGCCGAAGTCGATAATCGCGATCATGCGAGCACTCCCTTGGTCGAGGGAATCGCCCCGGCGATACCGGTCTGGCGAGCGGCCGTGCGCCAGGCGACGGCGGCCGCCTTGAAGATCGCCTCCGCCGCATGATGCGCGTTGCGCGCCCGCAGGAGGTCGATATGCATCGTCAGGCCGGCATTCATCGCGACCGAGCGCCAGAACTCCTCGACCAGGCTGGAGGCGAAATCGGCGCCGATCGAGGGCTCCGGCATCACTGCCTCGAAGTGCAGGAACGGGCGGCCAGAGATATCGATCACCACCCGTGCCAATGCCTCGTCAAGGGGGGCGTAGGCCGAGCCGTAGCGTTCAATGCCCGCGCGGTTCCCGAGCGCAGTCCGCAACGCCTGGCCCACCGCGATCCCGACATCCTCAACCGTATGGTGTGGGTCCATCGCGGCGTCACCGGTCGCGGTCACGTTGAGATCGAGCCGCCCATGACGCCCGAACGCGTCGAGCATGTGATCGAGGAAGGGGACTCCGGTGTCAGCGGAGACATTGCCGGAGCCGTCGATCGCGAGCGACAGGTTGATGCTGGTCTCGGCGGTTTCGCGGGAGATCACTGCACTGCGAGTTGTGGATATGGTTTCGGGGGAGGGCATCATGAACTCCGGGGCAATGCTGGAGAAAGTCGACGTATACGAGTGGAGCCGTGCTTGCTGGTATCTGGCACCGTTGAAGGAGATCTCTGGTCTCCGCTCCGTGGCGCTCCTGAAAAGACGACAAGCAACGGGACGGCTGATGTTAGCGGTCGATTCGGTGATGTTCCAGCAGTTCCGTGAATGTGTCGAGGAAGAGCCGGTTATCCGCGGGCGAGCCCACCGTGATGCGGAGGCAATCTTCCAGATGGTGATCCGGGTTACCAAACCGACGCACAAAGACATTGTGAGCGGCCAGATCTCGTTGCAGCGGCTCGCTGTTCGTGACCGGAAGCTTTGCGAGGACGAAGTTCGTGGCCGACGGATAGACCTCGATCCCCGGGATCTCGCTCAGGTTGGCGGAGAGCTGTTCGCGCTCGGCGAGCAGGGTCCGCAAGTTGGATTGCAGGACCGGGAGATCGGCGAGCGAGGCGACCGCAACCGCCGACGAGACAGCGGCGATGTTGTAGAACGGCGGCGCCACGCGCGCGAGATAGGGCAGGAGCACGCGCGGGAAAATGCCATAACCGACCCGGAACCCGGCCAGACCAGCGAACTTGCTGAGCGTGCGGAAGAGCACGACGTTCTCGTATCGATCCGCCAGATCGAGGAGATTCGTCCCGCTGAACTCGGCGTAGGCCTCGTCAATCCCGACGATCGCCGGGACCGACTCGACAATGCGCTCGATATCCGCACGCGGTTGCCGGTTACCCGTCGGGTTGTTGGGCTGGCAGAGCATCACGAGCTTGGTGCGCTCCGTCACGGCGGCGAGGACGCCATCGACATTCAACCGGAAATCCGGTGCCGGTGTAAGCGGGACGTTGATGATCGTGGCGCCGTGCATCGAGAAGAGGCTGCGATAGACGCCGAACGTCGGCTCACAGATGATGACCTCGTCACCCGGTTGCAGCAGGAGCGTCGCCAGTGTGTTGAAGACGTCGTCCAGGCCGGCACCGGGAATGATCCGGTCTGCCTCGGTGCCGGCATAGCTTGCGAGTGCTTCCCGTAGCGGCGTCTGCATGTAGTCGGGATAGCGGTTGCCGGTGCTGTATCCGGTCAACGCCGCCTGGGCCTTTGGAGACAGCCCGAAGGGGGACTCGTTCCAGTCGAGGCGGGCCGAGGGCTGGTCGGTCATTGTCGAAGCGCCGGGACGGTAGCCTACAACCGGCTCGACTCCCGCGCGGACAAGCGACGCAATGTCTGGCTTGGTATTCTGAAGACTCATGATGCAACCCTTGACGGTTCTGAAGGCAGGGACGCGGGAGGTGCTTCCGGCTGCGACTCGCTGTGTCCCGTGGTAGCTGTAGAGGCGGCGCCGGAGAGAGATTTCTCGACTCCGCTCGAAATGACGATGATCGGCACCTGTCCCGTTATGCACGATCGGCAGTAGGCTAGAGCAGGAACTTGTCGATCGCGGAGACGATGATGGCGCTGGCACCGGCGGCGCGCAACTGCTCGATCTTCTCCCAGAAGACCTCTTCCTCGATCGCGGAATGGACGGCGACCCAGCCGGGATCGGCCAATGGCACGACGGTCGGTGCCTTTTGCCCGGGGAGGACCGCGCGAATGGCGTCGAGTGAGGCTTCCGGCGCGTTCATCATCACGTACTTGTACTGCGTCGCTGCATGAACGGCCTTGATCCGCATCAGCAGACGTTCGATCTGGGCACGCCGCGCCGGGTCCTCCAGGGACGACCGGTTCGCGATCAGCACCGCCTCCGATTCAAGAATGGTGTGGATGGGGCGGAGGTCGTTGAGCTGCAGCGACGAGCCGGTGGCCGTCAGCTCGACGATCGCGTCGGCGACACCGAGCGCGGGCGCGACCTCGACCGAGCCGCTGATCTCGATGATATCCGGTTCGCCACCGATTCCCTTGAAGTAGGACCGTGCCGATTCCGGATAGGAGGTCGCGATTCTCGCGTTCTTGAGCTGCTCCGGATCGTGATAAGCGGATTCGTTGGGAACCGCGACCACGAGCGAGCAATAGCCGTAGCCGAGGGCGAAGAGCTCCTCGACTTCAGCGCCCTTCTCATGCACCAGGTTGCGGCCGACGATCCCGAGGTCGACGGTGCCAAGATCGACATAATCGGGAATATCGTCGTCGCGGGCGTAGAGAATCGAAAGCGGGAAATTGCGCGCCTTGGAGAAGAGGCGTTGACCATAGCTCTCGAAGCTCAGGCCGATATGGCGCAGGAGATCGAGCGAACTCTCCGTCAGGCGCCCGGATCGCTGGATGGCGAGTTTGAGGCGATCTTCTCCATTGATAATCGAACGCGACGTCGTCATTGCAAAAACATCTCACTTGGGCTGCAGGATGGGAATCCACGCAAGAAGGGTGGTCGCCTGGAGCCAGTCGCTCGGCGTGGCGGAGCGTGCTCCATGCATACCCGAAACCGGGTCATAAAGCTCTTGTACCATGCCCGTGATTCATTGCACAAGCCGGGCAATCGCGAGGGAGCGGCCGCTGCGGTGGCGATGTGATTTCCCATCAGGGATGTCGCCGCAACCCTCGATGGAGATGGTACATTGCCCACGACGACACGCATTATCAGTTTTGATGTCCTTCTTGGGCCCGCCGCGTTGGCAGGGTGGCTTGATGGCAGCGATCGATGGGGAATGCGGTGCTGGCAAAGGTTTTCAGCTGCGCGGTAGTTGGGCTCGATGGCGTGCTGGTAGAAGTGGAGGTCGACGTCGGGTCGGGGCAGCCGGGCATGGTGCTCGTCGGATTGCCGGACGCCGCCGTGCAGGAGAGCAAGGAGCGAGTCCGGGCGGCGATTCGCAACTCGAATGGCAAGTTCCCGTTCGGCCGGGTGACGGTCAATCTTGCGCCGGCGGATCTCAAGAAGGCCGGTCCAACCTACGATCTGCCGATTGCGCTCGGAATCCTGCTCAGTTCCGGTCAGGTTTTCGGTGAGATGGCCGATGCGCTTGTCGTGGGGGAACTCTCCCTCGACGGTATCGTGCGGCATACGCCGGGCATCATCTCGATGGTCTCCCTGGCAGCTGAGAAGGGGTTGCGCCGGGCATTCGTGCCAGCGGACGATGCGCGGGAGGCTGCGCTGATCAGCGGGATCGAGGTCTATCCCGTGCGGACCCTTGCCGATCTCGTCAATCATCTCGCTGGCGACGTGCCTATTCCGCAACTACAGCCGGAGATCGATGCTGCCACCAGCGATGCCTGGATCAACGCGACCGATTTCGCCGATGTGAAGGGGCAGGAACATGTCAAGCGTGGGCTGGAGGTCGCGGCGGCGGGCGCCCACAACCTCGTGATGTCGGGTCCGCCGGGATCGGGCAAGACGCTGCTCGCGCGGGCGCTGCCATCGATCCTGCCGCCGATGAGCCTGGAAGAGGCGCTCGAGGTGACGCGGATCTACAGCGTGCGCGGGTTGCTGCCACCGGAGACACCGCTGGTGCGGGAGCGCCCCTTTCGTTCTCCCCACCACACGACGAGTCACGCCGGGTTGGTCGGGGGCGGGACCTGGCCGCGACCGGGGGAGATCAGCCTGGCACATCGTGGCGTACTCTTTCTGGACGAGCTGCCAGAATTCAGCACGCAGACGCTTGAGGTGCTGCGCCAGCCACTCGAGGATCGGCGGGTGACGATTGCGCGGGCCTCTGGCACAATCAGTTTTCCGGCCAACGTGACATTGGTGGCGGCAATGAACCCGTGTCCATGCGGGTTCTATGGCGATCCGGTGCGGGAATGCCGGTGCGCGCCGTCAGCAGTCGCACGATACCAGAAGCGGATCAGCGGACCGCTGCTCGATCGGATCGACATCCATCTTGAGGTGCCACGCATCGACTACGACCAGCTCGCCGACCGGCGCATGGCCGAGCGGTCAGAAGTCGTGCGTGGGCGCGTGGAGACGGCGCGGGCCATTCAGCGCGAGCGCTTCAGGGAGAGCGAGACGCTGACCAACGCCGATATGGGACCGAAGGATGTGCAACGCTACGTCCGGCTGGATGCGCAGGGTGAGCAGTTGATGAAGGCGGCGGTGCGACAGCTCAGCCTGTCGGCACGCGGCTATCACCGGGTGCTGAAGCTGGCGCGGACGATCGCGGATCTGGCGGGGCAGGAGCAGGTGCAGGTCGCGCATGTTGCGGAAGCGCTGCAATACCGTCCGCGTCAGGCGGATGCCTGACGAACGGTACGGGCACATCGCGCACAGCGAGGCGAGAACGTATCGGCCGATGGTGGCCATCCTTCGACAGCTCAGGACAAGCTCCCTGGTCGACCGCTACCACACTCTAGTTATGGTGCGCGGCGGGCGGCAAGCGCGTTGCGGCACTGCTGCGCGTGGGCTCGTGCCAGTTCTTCCAGATGATTGCCTTCGGCGGCAAGTGCGGCGGCGAGGGATGCATCCCTGATCAGCGGCAAGTTGATGCGCAGGTTGATCAACGATGCGCTAACGGTTGCTTCCCCCAGCAGAACGGCGATCTCGGCATCGGACAGGATATTCGTCGCGCCGCCTTCAATGACTCGGACGAGATCGGCGAGCAGGCCGGTGGCATTGACCGCAACCGCGAGCGGGGCACGGGCGGAGGCGTGTAACGCCTCCTGCAGGGTCGCGCGTCGGGTCGCCTTCTCCTCCGTAGTTCCCTTGGGCAACTGCGCGGCCGCGACATAGCCACCATACGCGGCTTCGTCTGCCTCCGCTCCGGAGATGAACTCCCGCACCCGTTCCCCCAGCCCGGTCACCTGCGAGTCCAGATCGGGATCCGTCGCTCCCTTCATCGTGACATTGAGGACCATCTGGCCCAGCGCCGCGGCGAGTGCTCCCATCACCCCGGTGACGCTCCCACCGCCTGGTGCTGGGGCGGCCGAGCCGAGCGTGTCAAGGTAATCACCGATCGTGCGATCGTCCAGGGAGGGCGAAACGGTCATGTCGAGGGAGACTCCGTGGGTTCGGCGGCGGGAAAGAGGTTCTGCAATTCGGTGATGAAGCGGTCCTCATCGTCGAATTCCAGCTTGTAGGCGGATTCTTCCGGTACGGGCGCGGGTGGGAAGATGAAGCGGACCCAGCCTTCATGCGCCCCCCGGCAAAGCAGCTCGGTGACTCTTGCCTCGAACCTGGTATAGGAAATATCCGGGGCGATCACTTTGTAATACTGCTCGCCCATCCCGTTATGCGTCCAGATCAGGCGCACGAGCTGGCGATGTTTTGTCTCCAGCGGGGAGGCGGCGAGTTCGTTCGACATGAGGCCGCGCACGATCGCCGAGAATTTGCCGATCGGATGGACCTCGCTGCCGCAAACCGGACAGGCGCCGTCGTCTACCTCGTGGTGGCGGAAGCTCCTTCGGCAGGAATCGCACCAGAGATACGTCTTTGCCGGATCGGCTGATGGAGACGATTGGGAAGAGGGTGCTCGTTTCATACCGTTAGCATACAGGGAAAGGCCCGGATCGGCAGGTTGGGAGATGCACAAACGCCCGGTCCCACGCTATGGGACCGGGCGCTTGCATGGAAATCAATTGGCGCGTGCTAGCTGCGCATCGTGCGCTGCTCGTACTGGGCGGGGTTGCCGCCCTTGCCGACGTTGGCAGCACCGGGCTGGCGCTCACCGGTCTTGTCGGCCCACTTCTGGATCGCCCAGGTGAGGACGATGCCACCGACCATCATGACGATGGTGAGGAGAACCTCAATTGTGTCGGAGAGAACTCCGAAGACCAGACCCATGTTCGAGACAAGCATGTCGACGCTCCAATCCGCTTCCGCTAACAGTGACCTGATCTACGGCTGAACGGTCAACGTGCCGACCATGCCCGCTTCCTTGTGTCCCGGAACGTTGCAGTAGAACTGATACTCACCGGGCTTGGCATCGGCCGGAATCGTCACGGTGACGGACTGACCACTCTCAACTGGGTCGGAAATCCCCAGTTCATCAACCGAGAAATCATGGGGCAGGGCACCAACGTTCTTGACGGTGATGGTGTCACCAGGCTTGACGGTGATCTCCTTCTGACTCCAGCTGATGTCCTGCGCGTCGAGTTCGATCGGCGCCGAGCTGCCGGTGGAGCCGGCCGTGCCGGCATCGTTGGTGGCCGGCTGTGCCGATGGCTCCGGCGTCGCGTTCACTGCGCCCGTCTCGCTGGACCCCTCTGTGGTCGGCACCGCCGTCGGTGGCACGGTCGGCCAGGCGGCGGGGGCGGTTCCCTTGGCACTGCAGATGGCGAGATCAGGCGTCGCCAGGCAGTCGTTTTCCCGCTTGCTCTCGCCCGTCGCCAGCACCGACTGGTTGTACACGTAATTCCAGTCGACGTGCATGATCATGTAGACAAGGTCGTTGATCTGCTCGACGTTGAGGTCGTTGCCGAAGGCCGGCATGACGAGTGGCAGTCGCGGGTCGCCCGGTGCGCCATTGACGATCCGATAGTGAGCGAACTGCTCGGCCTTGGATTGCAGGGACGGATTGTCGGACTGATAGGTGATCGGGAGCGAGCCGTCCTTCGGCATGCCTTCCTGATTCAGGATGCCGCCGATTCGCCCGTCACCCTCAGCCGCACCTTTACCTGTCGGACCGTGGCACTGGAGACAGTAGGTGATGTAGAGCTCGGTGCCGCGTTCGATGGCCAGATCATCCTGGCCGGCGACCGCCGTATCGCGGCGGTTGGGTTCATTTGCGGTGTAGACCAGAATCACGGTCGCCAACGCGACGAGCCCGATCATGACCACGGTTGCGAGTTTCTGTACCGATCCCACGCTTGTTCTCTCCTCACGCCACGCGCCGGTCAGCCCTGACCGATCGGTGTGACCTCATCAGGCCTTGTACGGGGTTGCGTCGGCCGGAACGTAGTGGGACCGCTGGATCAGGGCACTCGGGTTCGTGTTAACCGAGAGATTGCCCTTGTCGTCCACTTTGACCGGCATGGCATCGAGAGCGCGTGGCGCGGGGCCGGAAACGCGCGAACCGTTGTACTCATAGATGGAACCGTGGCAGGGGCAGTGGAAGCGATGCTCGCCCTCGACCCACGGCACCGTGCAGCCGAGGTGGACGCACTTCCAATAGAGTGCTTCCACGCCATCTTCGGTGTGAACGATGTAGAACTTGCCCTCGGTGTCGCGGAACGGCGTTCCGTTCACCGGGGGGACCGACGACGCGGGGACGGCGATCTCGCCGCCGAAGGCGCCGGTCTTGTTCGGCCAGAGCAGGTAGACGAACCCGGCCCCTGCCTGCAACAGGATCACGCCGACACCGCCGAGCACCGCGTTTCGGGTGAAGAGGCGACGCGAGTGCAGTTTCCTGGCGTTCGATGCGCCATGGCCAGCCTGCAGGCGGGCGATCATTCCGATCGCCCGGCCTGCAATCCAGCCACCGGCGAGGCCGGTCAACGTTTTGACCATCGGTGTCATGTCGGCGCTGTTCCTTACTCTACGTACTGATGCACGGCGTTGTGCTGTTCAGATGACATACCGCGCGTCAAAAACCACGTCTCGCAAGGCGAGACCACGGAGCCGGATCAATGATGGACGAGTGGCAGGTCCCACGGCAGGGTCAATGACTGACCGACGCCCCGGAATGACGTTCCGAAAATCGTGAGCACGATGTAGCTGACGAAGAATCCGGTGAACAGGGCGATCACCAGCTCGCGAGTTGTCGGACGGAAGATCTGCTGCACCATCACCACAAGAACACCAATGGCGAGGAGCAGGATGATCGACGAGATGACGATGCCGCCGAACCACTCAGGCATGCCGAGCGACTCCTGCGCATATCGGCCGATGCCGAACTGCGTGCCGCGACCGATTGCTTCATCGAGCAGGATCATGCCGGTGACGACGACGGTCGTGAAGACCGTGGTGAACCAGATGATCTGGCGACCCTTCTTCGACGTGCCGAGGATGCCGACGCCAAGCGGGCTGCGATCGAAGTAGGGGATCGCAGCGATGGCGACGAGCGCGATGGTCGGGATGATGACACCGGCCAGGCCGGCATCCATATGCAGCAGGAGTTCCTGCAGGTTCAGGAAGTACCACGGCGCCTTCGAGGGGTTCGGTGTCTGGTTCGGATTGGCGCGCTCGAGGAGCGGTCCATTCACGAAGATCGAGAGCACCGTGAGAATCGCCAGGAAGACCACCGCGGAGACGGCTTCCACCACGACGAGCGATGGCCAGACCATCACCTCATCGTCGGCGAGATCCGTGGGCCGGGCCAGCGCACGGCCGCGGACAAGCTCAAGGAGCTTTTGCCGCTTCTGTTCATCGATCGCACTTGCCGGCTGTTGCCCCGGCTGACGGTCCGCAAGCTCTGCCATGATCGTTCTACCTTTTCCTCTCGTCGCCGGCATCGGTGCCGCCGACGGCTACCAACGGTCTAAAGCGGGCCGGAGATACCGCCGTCCTTGCGGATGCGCCAGAAGTGGACGGCCATCAGGAACGCTGCGACCAGTGGCAGGAAAATGACGTGCAGCGTGTAGAAGCGAATGAGGGTGCTCTGGCCGATCTGGTAATCGCCGAGCAGGATGCGGTTGACCTGCGGACCCACGATCGGGGCTGCGCCGCCGATCTCGGAGCCGACCGTGATCGCCCAGAACGCCAGCTGGTCCCACGGAAGCAGGTAGCCGGTGAAGGAAAGCAGGAACGTGGTGACGAGAAGCAGGACGCCGATGACCCAGTTGAACTCACGGGGCGGCTTGTACGATCCGGTGTAGAAGACGCGGCCCATGTGGAGGAAGACCGCGATCACCATCGCCTGGGCGGACCAGCGATGCATGTTTCGCATCAGCTGACCGAAGGTGACGGTGCCCTGGATATCCTTCATCGATTGATAGGCTTGGTCTGCTGATGGCACGTAATAGAACATCAGCAGCACGCCGGTCATGGTGAGCACGAGGAAGAAGAAGAATGAGAGGCCGCCGAGGCAAAAGGTGTAGGTGACCTTCGTGGCGTACCGCTTGATCTTGACGGGGTGGATGTGCAGGAACACGTTGCTGGCGATGATGAGCGCCTGGTTTCGCTGCGTGTCCGGATACCCGTGCCGTACGACTGACCGCCAAAGCGCCGACCCAGTAATTCGATCAGCCAGCGTTTGCTCGCGTCTCATGCCCGCTCCCCTCGCAAATAAGACTCGGTGTGACTCCAATGTCGCCGGAATTGCTCGTTGCTCGCTGCTTCCCGGCGTATCTCCGGCGGACGTTCGCGAACGTTTTCGTTGAACAACTCTGTTTCCCCCCGAAAGGTCATGCGTCGGCTTATTGTCCGCTGTTGGCTTTGGTGGGGTCAAGCCTTGCGGCTATGGATTCACCGATCGGACTCGTGATTTCGTGCAAGGCATCACAAATGCGCCGAACACGTGGCTGCGATCACATTCCGGCAATGAAAATGGTAAGGGACCGCGCAATCGCGCGGTCCCTTACTGAGGATATCCTATTTAGGTGGGCGCAACAGGACTTGAACCTGTGACCTCACGGATGTGAACCGTGCGCTCTGGCCAACTGAGCTATGCGCCCGCGGCTGCGGTGACGATCCGGAGTATACACGTCCGGATCGTCGGCTTCAAATAGCGGGACCTGGGTACTGCACGGAGCGATCAGGAAGCGTCGTCCATCAGGGCGATGCATTCGACTTCCACGAGCACGCCCATTGGCAGCCGTGCGACCTGGACGGTGCTGCGGGCTGGCGCCGGCTCAGTGGAGAAGTACGACGCGTAGATGGAGTTGAAGGCCGGGAAGTCATCGAGATTCGCGAGGAAGCAGGTGGTCTTGATTGCGCGGTCGAGTGAGGAGCCAGAGGCTTCGAGCAGCCCCTTGAGACTCGTGAGCACGCGGGTGGCCTGTTCCTCGATACCGTCGCCGACGATTTGCTTGGTCTCAGGATCGAGGGGAATGACTCCTGCCGTGTAGACGAGGCCGTTAGCCTTGATCGCCTGGGAGTAGGGGCCGATGGCGGGCGGTGCCTTGTCGGTGATCACGACGTCAATGGTGCTCATATCGTGTGAATTCTCCTGTCCTAGCCTTCTTCGCCGAGCTGATGCCGAAGCCTCATGCATCTGAAACGTCGAGGCATCCTATCACGAAATCCGGGCCGTACACTGAACACGACAGAGCTGGTGCCCTGCAGAGAGATAGGGTCCCCTAGGTATTCGAGCATACGGCTATCTCGACGCATTCCGGACTGCGTCACTCTTCATTTTGACGAGCGACATGGGGTGACGCGTGGCTCATTTAAGGAAGAAGCCCGCCTTCGCCGAGCGATCAATCGCCGGGGAGACCCCTCCGTAGCCTCTCTCGGCACACCAGTGCGTCTCTCGGCAACATCCAGGATGCAAAGTCTGTCGGGGGGTGAAGCAGAGGGTGGCGCGACGCCCCCGTGAAAACGGGTCTGGGCGAGACCCTTGCACGGAGGCGGTGGGGTGGGCTAGACTGGGCGTCGTCGCGCTGAGGAAGCGGGGCGAGCCCCCTGGAGGC
>JBARWF010000153.1:0-6170 GCA_049646645.1 Thermomicrobiales bacterium | reverse complement strand
AGGGGGCACCTTATCCGAGGTGCCCCCTACTGGATCGGTGATTGATTGGGGATTTCGAGGAAAGCACGCGCTAGCCGGACACCCGGTCACACCACAGTGCGGACATCCGTGTGCATGGAGTCGTTCCCCTTGAAGAGCAGCGGCTCATCGCGATCTTTCGCCAAGGCATACGAAAAGCAGTCGCCGAAGTTCAGTTGCGCGGGGTGCCCGCTCCCTTTGCCATACTCGCGATATGCCCGTCGCGCGATCCATACCTGTCCCTCGGCTACGGGCTCGATCGCAATTCTCGCGTCGCTGACGAGTTCATCGAAGTCACGTCGATATGCACCGCGAGCCGGCGTCAAAACGATCGCCGTCTCGACAAACGAAGCGGCTAACATGGAACATCGAGCGGCGTTGCCAATAGCTGTCAGGAAAGCATCTGCCTCATTCTCAGCCCGCAGGATCGCTACAATTGCCGAACTGTCGATAATCACTTCGGCAGTCCTCGTTCGTCATAGAGCAGATCTCCATGCTTGGCAGACAAGTAGGGCTCGTCCAGATGGGCACGAAACTCCTTGCCCCTCCGAAGCCACTTGGCGCGAAACGCACCCGGCTCCATCTTCGGCCGTTCCCGCTCGACCGCTTCGCGTGCGAGCTCGGTCACGACCTCGGTCATGCTCTCGCCACGCAGGTCGGCCAGTTCCCGCACGAGCCGATACGCCTCATCCTCTTCATCGAAGTGGAGTGCAACCATCCCATCACCTCGCAATCGCGAACGTCTTGCCACTATTCTACCAATTCAGTGATCCGGTGATACATGCTCGTGCGCCGACGCACCCTGCGGCTCGTCATCATGCAGAGCCACCGCGCTGAACCGCTTCTCACGCGACGCCGACGGTGATCCGGTGCCAGCCGCTCGCGCCGTCCGGCAGTTCCGGCGCACCCTTCTCCGTCTGCACCTCACCCATGCCGTCCGTCGCGCGTACCACCAGCTGGTACGCCCCCGGCTGCGGTGACCACGGCAGCTTCCACAGGACCCAACTCAGCCCGCCCGGACTCGGGTTCTCGACGATGGATGCCTGGTGCCATGTCTTGCCGTCATCGGTGCTGACCTCAACGGCGCTGATGCCGCGGTCCCCGGCGAACGCGATGCCGCCGATCTCCGTCGGACCCGGCGCGATCAGCGAGCGGTCGCCGGGCATGTCGATCCGGCTCGACGTCTTGATGATCGCGGCGTCGGTCCAGTCGCGCTGTTGCCAGTACCCCTGGTAATCGTCCCGCGTTACCGTAAGCTTCGTCAGCCACTTCACGTTCTTGATGCCATAGAGTCCCGGCACGATCAGCCTCACCGGTGTTCCGTGCAGGCGCGGCAGCGGCTCGCCGTTCATCGCCCAGACGATGTGTGGCTCTGGCATCAGCGCCCGCTCGATCGGGATGGAATCGCTGTAGCCATCCTCTCCCTCGCAGATCAGCTTGAATGCCCCCGCGCCGATTCCGGCTTTGCGCAGCACCGTCGCCAGCGGCACCCCGGTCCAGCGTGCCGTGCCGATCAACGGCCCCGCGATCGGGTTGCTGATGCAGGTCAACGTCGAGACAAAATCGTGGACTTGCAGCGCTTCGAGATCGCTGCGTGTCAGCGTCAGAGGATTGGTGACGAGCCCGTCTATCTTGATCGACCACTCGTCGCCGCGATGCGGGTCGGGATCGACGAAGTTCTTGGAGACGACGTAGAAGTCGTCGTTCGGCGTGAAGACGGGCGGCATCTCCCCGCTGGGGCCGCCAGCCACCGTCTTGCGGTTCGCGACCCGCGCCACTTCCCTGCCCAGCACCAGGACTCCGGCGAGCGAAGCGATACCGAGGCCGAGGCGGGTTACCAGGCGTCTCCGATCCAGCGCGCCCGTCTGGACGCTCGCTGGCCCACCCTGCTCGCTGGTCGGCCAGGAGACGACCGGCGCCGGGTCCAGCCGTCGCAACAGGTGGAGCACGGTTCCGAGAACCAGGGCGAAGACCGCCGCGACGACCGCCAGGCTGCCGATGACCCGCCAGACGCCACCACCGGCCACCAGGTTCGGCTCCCGGCTGTTGACGAAGAGGAGCGTGAAGACCGACATCCCGGCAAAGAGCGAGATTCCGTACGTGATGGCACGCGCCCACTGCACGCGGCGCGATCCCTCGGACTGCCGGGCGTACATCAGCCCAAGCAGCGCCCCGATCAGGATCAGGAGCACGATCAGCCCGACCAGCAGCAGGGTCTTGGCTTGCGTACCGAAGAGTCCCAGCAGGTACGAGAAGAGACCGATCGGCAGCGCCAGCAGAAGCGCATCCGCCAGCACGTCGAGAAAGGAGATGATGCCGGTCAGGGAGCGCACGATGACGATCGAGACCAGCATCGCTATCGCGGCCAGGGCCCCGGCGATCATTCCGCGCAGGCGATCGCGCTGCTCCCCGTCGAGCTGGAAACTCGCACGGAGGTGTGGCGGCGCTGCTGGAGCGGAAGTGGAGGTGGATGCATTGGATGGGTCGGGCACGGCAAACGTCCTGGTTCCAGCGAGGCGATACCGCATAGGCGAGCGGCGGATATCTCCTGCGTATCGTCAACGGGAGCGCTCTTCCTGTATGCTGACCGCGACAGTGACGCATCGCCGCCCCTTCACTGGCGACGGTGCGCAGGAACACGGCCGCGGGCCGGTGGAGCTGCTCTCCCCTGACATAAGCAACGTTGGCGGCCCGCCTTCGGATTACCGCGGCGCTGCGGTCGACGCATGCACAGGCATCGAAAGGATCTGACGAGTATGGCGGCTGCGGCAACGGACATCGATATCCTCGTCGACCGGCTGATCATCGAGCCCATGGGGTGGAACAAGCTCTGGTCGCTGAGGACGAGCATCGAGATTCCGTTCCGCTGCATCGTCTCCGTCGAGCAAGATCGCCGCCTGGCCGAGAATGGGCCGGTCGGCGTGCGGTTCCCCGGTGCCAACCTGCCCGGCGTCTATCTCGCGGGCACTTTCTGGAAGTTCTGGGGCGACAAGAAGGTGCGCTCGTTCTGGATCCGCCGCCACGCCGAGAAATGCATCACCATCCGCCTGCGTGACCACTACTTCGATTATGTCACGGTTGAGGTGGGAGATCCCGCTGCGGAGATCAGGCGCATCACGAGCGCGTTGCACGACCGGGGATTCGAGATCCCGATGATCACGGCCGAATGAATCCCAATGCCGGTAAACGTCCTTGTTGACCGGGAGCTGGCGTGACCGGGCGCGCTCCAGTGTCGGGTCTCGCACGTCTCCTCCCGATCCCGCCGGCCGGACAGAGCTGGATACCGGTACGCACCGGGGAGTCCGGTGATCTGGTCTACCGGCGCAGCGATGGCGCGGCGTACGCAAAGATCGCCGCCGGCGCGAATGTCGATCTCCTCGACGGCGAGCGACGCCGCATCGAGTGGCTGGCGACGTTCGGACTCGGCTCCCCAACCGTTCTGGACTGGATCGCGACCGGCGATGGTGCCTGCCTCCTGATGTCGGCGGTGCCCGGCGTTCCCGCGAGCGATCTCGCCCCTGCGGACCTGATCCGGGCCTGGCCCTCGATCGCGCAGATGCTCGCATCCCTGCATGAGCTGTCCTTGGAGACCTGCCCCTTCGAGCGCACGCTGTTGACGATGATCGACTTGGCGAGTGATGTCGTCGCCCGCGGTGCGGTCAATCCCGCCTTTCTCCCGCCGGAAGATGCGCAGACTCCATCCACGACCCTGCTGGCGCGTCTGCGCGAGGAGCTTCCGATCCGACTTGCGCAGGAGCCTCGCGACCTGGTCGTCTGCCACGGTGATCCCTGCCTGCCCAACTTCCTGGTCGATCCCGAGACATTGCGCTGCACGGGGATGATCGATCTGGGGCGGCTCGGCGTGGCCGACCGCTATGCGGACCTCTCGCTGCTGCTCACCAATGCGCGCGAGACGTGGTCCCGCCCCGAGGAGGTGTCGGCGGCGGAGACGATACTCTTCGACATCCTCGCGATTCCGGCGCCGGACCGCGACCGGCTTGCGTTCTACCTCCGCCTCGACCCGCTGACGTGGGGATAGCGTCGCTCATCACGAATTGCCCTTTCGTAGCGGTCGACCTCGTGTCGACCATCGGCCGGAGGCCGATCTCCGAGGGGGCATGAATCGGCAACGTTCTCGTCACGCGACCGGATATTGGCCAAGGGGTCGGTGAACGCCCGCCAATCGCCCCATCACCCTTGCAACGGTGCCCGTAGCCAGTCGAGGGCGACCTGGATGACCGGGTCGGTATCGAGCATGAAGGTTTCGGCGTCGGAATAGACCTCGTCGTCCGGATAGATCCCGTCCGGATAAGGCGTGCCCGTGCGGTCGGTCATCCAGGTCGTCGCCAGCACCAGCAATGAGCCGTCGAAGAGCAGGAGCGCGTTGTTGCTGCTCGTGTACCCGGCGGTCAGGGAGCCGACAAAGCGCGTGGCCGGTTGTTGCGCGAAGGCCATGCCCGTCAGCTCGCCGGAGCTGACGACGTTCTCGTCGATCAGGATCGCGACCGGCGGCGCGGCGTTTCTGAGCACATACGGGCGTTCCGGTCCCAGCTCGTAGGCATCGAGCCCCGCGTTCTCCAGCCGTTGTCCGGCGAGCGAGACGAAGTCAGTCGCGCCGGAATTGTCCTGGAAGCCGATGATCGGCCCCTCGGTGATCAGGGGCGCCAGCGCCGTCACCATCGGGTGGAAGGAGCCGCCCGTGTTTCCGCGCAGGTCGACGATCCAGCTTGTGGTGGTGTCGCGATTGAGGCCGTGCAGCACGTCCGCTCCGTCGGCGACGTACTGCTTCCACGTCGGGAGATCGTAGCGACAGCGCGGGATGTGGAGGTAGCCGACGTCTGGTTCGATGAGCCTTCCCGTCGGCGCGAGGTAGCTGGAGAACACGGTTGCCACAAGCGTTACGGTGTAGGATGTTCCGTCCGCATACCGGATGAAGCTGAACGTCGCATTCGTCTCGCCCGCGTACTGGCTCTCGCCAATCTGTGGATCGAACGGCGCGCCGTTCACGGTCAGGAGCTGATCGCCAGGCTGGACGCCGGCCTTCCCCGCCGCGCTCTCGGGAAAGACCGTGACGACGTGATCCCGGCTGAGCTCGAAGCCGAACCCCGGCGTCGGCTCGGTCGCCAGCGCCTCATTCTCGGAATAGCTGATGAACTGGCTGTGTCGGTCCCCGACCGAGCGCAGGACGTCGATCGCGTTCTGCATCACCGGATAGGCGTCGGGGATGTCCCTCACCGCTTGTGCCTGCTCCGAGCTCCAGAGGCGAAGGCCCTCCCAGTCGATACTCGCGGTGAAGAGGGAGTTGGCCTGCATCCAGTCGAGCGCGCTCTGCACGTAGAGGTCGGGCGTGACCAGCGACGGGTCAAAATCGAGCGATTGCATGATGCCGTCGATGTGCGCGGCGTCGGCGCTGATCGCGACATGCGTTTGGTGTCCATCCGGGCTATCGAAGGGATGCGGATGCGCCAGCACGCAGGTAACGTCGGGATTGTCGGAATCCCCTGTCTGGAAGCGGCATACCGGTTGCCCCTGCCACGTCGTGCGCGTGATCGCCGGTGCAGGTGAGACGCCCCATTCCAGGATGACCTGCGAGCACGCCTCATCGAGCGACCCGGCGGAGACGGTGGCGGTGGAGATGAATCCGTCCTCCCCCGCGTAACCGTCGAGGTTCGCGCTCCACGCGATCGGTATCCGGGAGGTGAGGCGCGCGGAGTGCCCGACATAGACGCGGCTCTGGTCCTCGGTCTGCGCCCCGGCCATCGCCGGTGAGGCGACGGCGAGCATTCCGGCGCCACTCGCCAGAAGCAAGGACCGCCGGGAAAGGCGGAGCTCAGCCGGCTCGTGACCGAGGTGCAGCCGCGAATGACGCATGGTTGGCTCTCTCCGTGGAGGGCGTAGCGATGCCCGACGGGCCGGGCACCTTCCATGCGTGGATTGTCGCACACGGCCATACGAGCTAGTGCCGGCCCCAACGGTGAATCATTGGGAACCGCAGCCCTTATGTCGTCATGTCCTCATGTCGCCATTTCGAGCGAAGTCGAGAAATCTTTTGTCCGGCGCTCCCCAGCATCGTTGCCGTGACACGGGTGCGAGGAGTGGGCGTGGTTCCGCGAAGCCCCTACGAGGGAGATTTCTCGACTTCGCTCGAAATG
>JBARWF010000152.1:0-28941 GCA_049646645.1 Thermomicrobiales bacterium | reverse complement strand
CTGCCGCTCGCGGTGGCCGGCAGGGCCCCGCCACCGAAGGTGGGATTGGCCGTGCCCGGGGAACCAGTCCCCGGTGTCGGGCTCGGTGTCACACTCGGCGTCGGGCTCGCGGTTGCTGTCGGGGTCGGGGTCGGCGTGCCGCCAGCAGTGACCTGGATCGCGCCGTAGGCGCGTGCGCCGGTCCGCGCTCCAACGCCGGTGTAGTCATGCCATCCGGCTGTTGCGTTCGGGATCGTGATCACGAGCGTCGCGGTGCCCACACTGTTCGTGGTCGCGGCTCCCAGATACGGCCCGGATGCCGTATCCCAGTTGAGACTGACCGACTCATTCGCGCCGAAGCCGCGAATCGTCACCGTCACCTTCGTTCCCTGCGGACCGGAAGATGGCGCGCGATCGAGACTTGCCTGCACCGAGAACGGCGCCTCCTCCCGCTTCCCGCTCGTTGCGCCACGGACGATGATCGTGTGACTGCCGTACACCGCCTCCGGAATCGTCACGGTTGTCGAGAAACCGCCGCTGCTGCTGGCCTTGACCGTGCCCAGGACGGTGCTGGTCGAATCCCAGCTGAGAGTGACCGTCTCGCCGCCGCGATAGCCGCTGCCGGACACCGTGACGCTGGTGCCGACCTTGCCGACCGTTGGCGAGAGACGCAGGCTGCCGGCTCCCGGCTGCTCATTGAGCGGATGACCGCAATTCGCGGCCTCGGTCGCCGGGTTGGCGCCCGTCTGCCAGATCATCTGGACGTCAACGGGGTAGGCCATGCCGGTCGCCGAGAGCCCGATGTCCTCCCACGTACCGTCCGCGAGGTCGATCGCAGCGCGGTTGCCGACTTCGGAGTAGACGTCGGAGCTGCCGATGCCATTCGGGCCCCTGCCATAGCCGACGTCCAGGCCATCGCGAGCCGCGTCGGTGCCGACGTACCCCTGCGCGAGAATGTTCGGATTGGTCGACAGATTGTTCAGCCAGCGGGACTCAGTGGTGTTCCACCAGTCGTCGACACGGAACCACGGTCCGGTATCGAGGATGGGCTCGACCCGGCAGACCCCGTTCGCGGGATTCGTAACTTTGACATAACAGCTGCTGCCACAGTTGGTCATGTTGCCCCAATAGGGACCGCCCGGGCAGTTCGTTGTCGTACACGCCGGCAGCGAGACGAAGTAGTCGTGCGGCACGATCACATGACCGCTCGACGTCGTGCCGCCGACCAGCCCTTCCTTGGTCGCCGTCACCCGGTAGGTGCCCGTGCCGATCATGCTCGTTGATCCCGGCGCCGGGGAAGCGGTAACGGTGAAGGTGGTGGATGCCGTGCGGTTGCTGGTGAGTCCACGCGCGCGAACCGTCTGCGCACCCCGCGAAACGCTCGGCACGGTGGCGGAGAGCGATGCGACGCCACTGGCGTCGGCGCGAACGGTTTGCCAGGTCGAACCGGAGCCCCAGGTGATGGCGACCTGCTCGTTAGGCTGGAAACCGCCAACTGTCACCGCGATACCGGTCCCGATCGCGCCGCTCAATGGCGAGATCGTCAGCGCGGGCGGACCCATCACCACGAGGTCAGCCGCTTGCGTCACGCTCCCGGCGGTAATCACCACCGGGTAACTTCCGGCGCCGACCGACGGCACCGGGAAGGAGCAGGAAACCGATCCATCGTTGCCGACCCGAGCCGAGCACACCGTCGTGCCGGCATTCCCGCCCTGCTTGTTGAAGACCACGGTCGCGGTCTGGCCGGCCGGGAAGCCGAGGCCCGACGCCGTCACCGAACTCCCCGCCGCGGCACTGGACGGCGAGAGCACCACACTGGAGAGCACATTGATCGCTCCCCAGGCGCGAACGCCACTGGTCAGGCCAACGCCCGTGTAGTCGGTCCAGCCTGGCGCCCCGGCGGGCAGGGTGATGTTGATGGTGCCGGTTCCGTTCCCGTTGGTACGGACTGTTCCCAGCACCGGCCCGCTCGCACTCGTCCAGTTCAGGCGCACGTCCTCATCGGCGCCGAATCCCTTGACCGTCACCGCGATCAACGTACCCGGCACGCCCTGCGTTGGATTACGGGCGAGCGACGGGGTCACGCCGTAAATTGCCGTCGTCTGCCTCGTGCTCGACGCCCCGGTCGCAAAGATGGTGCGGTCGCCCGCTGGCGCCTCTGGAATCGTGAGCTGCGTCGAGAACGTGCCGTTGCTCGATGCCTTGACGGTGGTCAACAGTGTCCCGCTCGCGCTTCCCCAGCGCAGGGTGACATTCTCATTGGCGGCAAAGCCGGAGCCGGTCGCCATCACCGCGGCGCCGACATTGCCACGTGCCGGGTCGAGCGAGAGCGACAGACCGCCGGCCGGCGGAGGCGTGACGTTACTCGGCGCGACCGTGAACGTCCAGCTCGGGCTCAGCAGGCCGATGCCGGCGCTATTGCGCGCGCGAACCCGCCAGAAATAGTTCCCTGCGGCGAGTGAATCGGAGGTCCAGGACGTTCCGGAGCTCCAGGGGCCGTAATTGAAATCGTTGATGGCCACCTGATACTGCGTCGCGCCGGCAACGGGGTTCCAGGAGAACGCGACCTTGCCGTCGCTATTGGTGATCTTCGCGCCGTTGGACGGGGATACTAGCGTTGGCGGTGCCGGCGTGCCGTTGTTGCCACCGCCCACCGCGGTGTTGCTGGAGACGACCGACTGTCCCTGATGCTGATTGCGGGACGATGCACCGAGATCGGGGAAGCTGTAGCCGTCGATGGAGAGTGCGCCGGACATCGGCTGCCCATTCCGGCTCCAGTTGCCACCGTCGTTCGTTTGCCAGACGGTGATATGCAGATGAGGGGTGCCGCCGTTGTTCGCGACACCGGATGGGGCGACCGTGCCGAGCACCTGCCCCATCGAGACCGGCTGGCCCTCGGCGAGTCCCGCCGCGAGGTTGGCATGGAAAAAGGCGAAGGCATAGCCATCGCCAAGGTTGATCGACATACCGCCGGTCGACTGGTCGATCCAGCGGATCGTGCCGTTGACGGGGGAGAGCACATCCTGCCCCGCCGTCTGGCCATCGGCCCGCACCAGGTCGAGCGAATATTTGTACTGCCATCCGGCGTTACAGGACTGGGACTGGGAGATCGCGTCCTTGAGTGTCGCAGGGTCGCAATTCCAATGGCTCCCGCCTTCACGCGGGCTCGTGTTATATCCCTGAAGCACCTTCCAGGACGATCCCGACGCGAACGGAAACTTCATGGCGGTGTGGTTCGCCGACGCGGGCCGGACGTCAACTCCGGGAGCGACACTCCCCAGGAGTGAGACAACCGCGAGCATGACCGCGAGCGTGGCAATCGCCGCCGCACGGCGCGATGTCGGGACACCACGTGACGAGGCGCCCCCACGCCGTCGCTTCCCGAGCCCACGAAAACCCGAAATGCCAACCCTCATTGTTTCCCCTATCCCTCTCGGAACCGTGACCTGCGTGATGTGAGTCTCAATATCATCCGGCTTGCAGGAGCCACCTGCACCGACGGACGACGTCGCACAGCGCTATCGCAAAACCTCAGGCTCTCTCACCTGCCCGGAATGTGGCATTGACGAAAACCGCAACCAGCCATCGCGCTTTTCGAACCATCCCCGACATATTGCACACGTCGACACCAAGCACAAATTGCCAATTGTGTACGTGCGTAGGGTAATGCGTGGGGCCGGTGCACCGCAACGGCCACAAAGTCACAGGTGAGGCGAGTTCGCAGCCATGCACGACACGGTATCGTATGACACCATAGCCGCCAGTGCCCTCGACAACGGGCGAAGACATTTGCTCTCCGCAGTGGATACACGCGGGCGAAGAGCGAAATCGAATAGAAGGAACACGCATGCAGAACGCAGGACAAGCCCCAACGCACCAGGAACCGTCCGGGCCGCTCATGCTCGCGGATCTCACAACGGATGACGTAGCGGCACTTGCGACAGAGATCGATCTGATCCTGGTCCCGGTGGGTGCCCACGAGCAGCATGGCCCGGCCTTACCGGTTTCCACCGATACGCTGACGGCGCATCTCCTCTGCTCGCTGACGAGCACGCTCCTCAAGCCGCGCGTCGCCGTCGCCCCCACGATCCCGTGGGGCGTGTCGTGGCATCACCTCGGCAAGATGGGGACGATCTCCCTGCGCGAGGAGACCCTGATCGCGCTGACGATGGATGTCGTATCGTCGCTCGCGAACGACGGCCACAAGCGCATCCTGCTCGTCAACACGCATGGCGGCAACAATCCCGCGCTGGCCATCATCGCCGAACGCGCGCATCGCGAGCTCGGCGTTCCTCTCGTCGCCCCGATCTACGGGTACTCGCTCCTTGCGAACGCCGCGACCGAGATCCTGGGCCCGGACGCGATCGGCCACGGCGGTGGGGACGAGGCATCCGCGATCCTGGCAATTCGCCCCGATCTCGTCCGGACCGATCGATTCGAGAATCCGGAGATCGACCGGGCGTTGCGGCAACGGCAACAGATCCTGCGCGCCGCTGGCGGTCTCCTCCCGGTTATGCAGCACCTCGTCTCGCCATCCGGCACGACCGGCGATGCACGCGAAGCATCCGTCGATGCTGGCAACGCGATTCTCGGTCGTGCGGTCGCCCAGTTGCGCGCGATTGTCGAAGAGCTGCTGGAAATGCCATTGCCTCAGTCACCCAAAGCCGTCATTCCAAAGCAGTGACGCGCGCATGGAGATCATGTACGCTTTGTACGACGATTGCGTACGTTCACCTCGTCTCCTGATGCCGACTTTGTTAGGCTAGCGGGAATGCAGCGCGGCGAGACGTTTTGCGTGTGCTGAGGATGGCGCAGAGCCAGCGGAGACGAACGCGGCGCGGCCATCCGATCAGGGGTGGAGACGATGCGCGGGTGAACGCAAACAACCGGAGTGCGACGCCAATGAGAGGGACCTTGACGATCCGAATGCGGGAGCAACTCGATGCCACCGACTGACCCGACCAATCGATCGTCCGGCCCGCGTGAGCCACGGCGACAGCCCGAAACTCCTGGCACTCGCCGAAACGAGGGCGAACCCACCGATGGTGGCAAGGTCGATTTCGGCGCCTTCGTCTCTTCCCGGGTCCGATCGAGCGCCGAGAAGTTCAAGAGCGAGTCCGATCGGCCAGCGGAGCGTCCCGTATCCAGGCGGGCACCTGTGCCGACACGCCGCGATACCGGCACGCCAAGCGAACCCACCGTCACACCGGCCACTCCCCGCGAACGGCCACGCCGGTATTGGCGCGACGCCGCGGCAGAAGCACCCGACGCCCCGACCCAACGCCCTGCCGATGAGGACGCTGTTCCCGGAGATGACGGTCGCGGCGGCAACGGCGGCAATCCCCTCCTCGCCTGGTATCACGAGAACAAGGACGGACGTCCCTGGCTCCTGCCGGCGTTGATCGCCGCCGCCATCATTCTCTTGCTCCTGATCGTGTTCATTCTGACCCGGTTCGGCGGCGGTGGCAGCGAGCCCACGCCCGTCCCGACGACGCATCCGGTGATCGAGAGCTCGACCGCGCCTGCGGTTGTCGGGACACCGCCGCCGCCGACGAATGTCCAACCCACACCCACGGAGACGCCGCGCACCGGTGGCGACAATCAGCGCGGGGAGCTGTCGACGGAGGACTCCCAAGGCACTGTCGCCCTGAACGCGACACCCGGCGCACTGGGCCGGGTCGCGAGCACATGTCCTGACAAATGCCTCGTTCGCGTGCCAAAGGCAGATCAGACGGCGACCCTGCTCAGCGAACTCGGTACCCGTCCCTCGTTTGCGGGCGATTCATGGCAATGGCTGGTCGCCACGCCGGACACAATCTCGCGCATCGAGCAAGCGGATCCCAACGTTGTGCTGGTGGACACCGACGCGGAGACACTGAAGCTTTACGCCGTCAAGTCGCCCGCCGACGCTGTCTCCGAAGATTCGGTGCAGGCGTTCGGGAAGGTCCTTGACGACGTCGACAGCTACCGAATCGTGGAAACGGAATCGGTACCGGCCCATGTTGGCGACCTGACCAATGCCGGCTACGTGGTCAGCAAGGTGGCACCGCCGCCGATTGGCTTGCGACCCGCCTCCGCGTCGCTCCCCAAGCTGTCCGGATTCGATATTGGAACGCTCTCGCCGTTGGTTTCGGCCGACAACATCACCGCCACGATCAAGGACCTGCAGGCGATGGGCTCGGCCGACGGCACCGGCATTGGCAGCCGCTATTACTCCCTCGGGGGCAACCAGATGGCGGCCGATTACCTCTTCCAGAAACTGGAATCGTACGGCGCGCGCGTCTGGTATGAGGACTTCGTCACCCCGGATGGCTTGCTGCTCGTCAACGTCGTGGGCGAACTGCCCGGCTCGGATACCGGCAAGATCTACGGTGTGATGGCGCACATGGATACGACCGCCGCGATTCCGTCCATCTCCCCGGGTGCCGATGACAACGCGACCGGCGTGGCTGCGTCGCTGGAAATCGCACGGGTGCTCGGTGGCTACCAGCTCAAGTACCCCGTACGCATCGTCTTCACGAATGCCGAGGATTCCGGACTGCTGGGCTCGGATGCCTGGGCGAAACGTGCTGTTGCGGAGAAGACGCCGATCGAGGGTGTCTTCAACATCGATTCGGTTGGGTCGGCGCGCAAGGGCCGGGCGATGATCCTGAACGGTGATGGGAAATCCGTCTGGATGTCGGATCTTATGCTGCGCATCAACGACGCCTACGGGTTCGGCGAGGAGATCAGCGCCCTCCAGACGGATGCCATCGTCGCGGACGACAACTACGTGCGTGCGCAGGGGATCGAATCGATCATGATCGCGCGTGAGCTCTTCGGCGAGAGCCCCTACCATCACACAGCGAACGATCTCTTCGAGAACGTCTCCGTGCCCCATGTCATGACGACGACGCAGATCGTGCTCCTGGCGATGGCGGCACTCATGCAATAGGCATCGCCGAGCGCCGTCTCGTCATTTCGAGCGAAGTCGAGAAATCTCTCTTTACGGCCCTCAGCGAAGTAGCTCCATCGAGCCATTGTTCTGAGGGCCAGCCATTCTTCGCTGCCCCGCACTCTCTCCAGGATGGCGGTTCAGGTAGAGGAGGTAGCGAAGACACACCACTCAGCGTTGCGGCACTGCGCGAGAGGTATGCACTGTTCTTCGAAACTCCCACGATAAGAGATTTCTCGACTCCGCTCGAAATGACGAGGAGGAGAAGCGCGGGTATTGCCGCCAGCCGCGTGGCTTGTGGATCTAGCTCAGTTCGCCGCGCATGTTCTTCTTGAGCTGATCGACCACCTTCCGCACTTCCTGCGACTTCGAGCGGTCGACGACCAGCAGCGCATCCTTGGTATCCACCACAATGATGCTGTCGAGGCCCACCATCGCCACCATTCGCGCCGTCTCCGACCAGATCACACTGTTGGTCGTATCGATCTGCAGCAGGTCACCCCGCACGGAATTCCCCAGGGCATCCCGCTCGATCAACTCACCAAGCCCGTTCCAGTCACCGACATCGGACCAGCCCATCTCGGCGGGCACCACCGCCACCAGCTCCGCATGCTCCATGATGCCGTTGTCGATCGTGACATCCGGCATCTTCGCCCACGTCCCGGCGACCACGCGCTCTCGCTCGCCGGAGTCCCAGGCGCGGAGGATCGTCTGAATACCGGCGTGAACCTCCGGCTGGAGGCGGAGCAGCTCGCGCTGAAATGACGCCACATTCCAGACGAACATCGCGGCGTTCCAGAGGAAGGTGCCGGATTCGACGTACTCGGTGGCTGTTTCCAGATTGGGCTTCTCGACAAACCGGGCCGCCCGGAAGGCCGTGCCGGAGTCCGTCACGAGCACCTGCTCATCAGTGCGCTCGATATAGCCGTACCCCGTCTCCGGGCGCGTCGGCGTGATACCGACCGTCACCATGCTGCCCTGACGCGCTGTCACGATCGCCGTCCGCAGGGCCGCCGTGAACGCCTCCCGGTCCGCAACGTCGTGATCGGCGGCGAAACTGCCCATGATCGCCTCGGGGTCCTGCCGTTCTATCAGCGCCGCGGCGAGCGCCAGCGCCGGGAGCGTGCCGCTGGGAAACGGCTCCATGATGACGTTGGCCGTCGGCAGCTCGGGGAGCTGGCGAATGATCTCGGCCGCATGAGTCGGCCCGCAGATGATCATCATGTGCTCGTGGTCGGTCAGATCCAGCAGGCGGTCAACGGTCTGCTGAAGCAGGGACCGTTCGCCGAGCAGGGGCAGCAGGAACTTGGGCCGGGCAGCCCGGCTGAGCGGCCACAGGCGCGTCCCGGCACCGCCAGCGGGGATCACCGCCCAGAAATTGCCGCCCTTCCGCTGGATTGTCGAGCGAACGGCGTTCTTGTCCAACATGGACCCAGGGATGCTGTACTGGTGCGGCATACGGTGGTTCCTCTCGCACGGAAGCTGGGCGCAAGGGCGCAAAAGCACGGGATGAGACCGGGAGCGTCCGGGACACGCTCGTGTCGAGAGCATGCCATGAACAGGCGGGTTTTGTCGCCTCCACCACCCATCTCCCGATATGATGGGTCGCGGAGTGATGGTGAGCCTTTTGCGATTGATTCGAGATGGGATACAGCGGTAAGGAGCTCGCGAGGGTGTCGCGAGCGGATGCATCACGCGAGGAGAATCCGATGCCAGATCTGTCGATCGTGGAGCCACGACTGGATGAGAAGCCCTGGGGTGGTCGCAGGCTGGAGCACTACGGGTTCGACCTGCCGCCCGGCCTGCCGATCGGCGAAGCCCTCGTGACGGCCGGTGACGCCCGCATTAGCGATGGGGTCGGCGCCGGCGGCACGCTCGGTGATGTTGTCGCACGCGACCCCGCGTCCAGACTCGGCCCCCTGGCATCGACAGCGGTCAGCGGGCGGAACATCTTCCCCCTGCTCGTCAAGCTGATCGACGCCTCCGAGAACCTCTCGATCCAGGTCCATCCCAACGACGAGCAGGCGCAACCGCTCGACCGGCTTGGCAAGACCGAAGCGTGGCACGTCCTGGCGGCGGAACCCGGCGCCAAGCTCTATATCGGGCTGAGCGAGGATGTCTCGCTTGAGGAGTTTGCGACAGCGGCCCGCAAGCTCGATGGATCATCCTCGCACCAGATGCGAGCGGTCGATGCGGAGCCTGGCATGACGATCCTGATACCGGCGGGCACCATTCACGCGCTCGGCGCGGGTGTCATGGTGTACGAGATTCAGCAGCCATCGGACGTGACCTTCCGGCTCGACGACTGGGGAAGAGTGGATGCCCAGGGGCGACCACGGGAGATGCACGTCGACCAGGGATTCCAGGTAGGGCGGGAGGAGATGCGGCCGGAGATGATCGCCCCCGTGCCGCTCCAATCCGATATCGCCAACCGCGAACTGCTCGTCGCCTGCCGCTATTTCGCGCTGGAACGCATCGCGCTCACGTCGGAGCCGCCGCTGATGCTTCCGGCCGCGGAGAGCCCGCAGGTCCTGACGGTGCTCAACGGCAGCGTCATCGTGCGGAACGACGATCTGGAGGCGGAATTGCTGCCGGGGCATTCGGCGGTCATCTGGCCCGCCACGGAGGGCAGCGTGGGCGTGGAGGCAAAGGAGCCGTTCGTCGCGCTCCGGGCCTGGGTGCCGGATCTTGCCAAGGACGTGGTGGACGCCGCGCGGCGATCGGGCGCGGATGACCGCGCCATCGCCGGGATCGGCGCGCCGCTGTCCGATGTCCTCGATCTCCTTTAACGGTCTCGCCCGGAATTCTGAGAACGGGTATAGGCAGGCGAGAGGTGGCGCCGGCCCCAGCAGCCCATCAGTCCGATTCCTTCTGCTGAGCAGGGGATGACGCTTCCCGCTCGGCTCCAGTGGCCGGCGTCAACGGCGGCTCCGCGAGTCGGATATAGCGCTCGACGCTCGCCCGGTTACGCGCATCGTTGGCAAGCCCGAGCAGCTTGAGGAGGTGCTCGGCATCCGCTCCTTCGCGGGCCTGTTCCACCGCAAACGTATGCCGGAGCGTCTGGGGAGTGACGTCCTTGGTGATGCCGGCGGCACGCCGCACGCGCTCCACCATGCCATTGATGGCAGGAGGGCCGAACGGAAAGAGCACATCCTCCGGATTGCGCTCCTCCAGAAACCGGTCGTACAGCGCGCTGAACTCCTGATCGGTCGCCAGTTGCCGCTCCTTCACCTGTTTGGTGGGATTGTCATAAAAGACAAACACCGTGGGCGATGCGGCCGATGCGCGATCGATGTGATCGCGGCGCAACGCCAGCAATTCGGAGCGGGTGAGCCCCAGACGCATCATGAGCCAGATCGCGGTGGCACTCCAGGGCTCGTCGTTGGCCGCGGCGGCGAGCATCGCGTCCTGCTCGTCGCGAAACAGGGGAACCGGCGACCGTAACTGGATCTGATGAGGATAGTACCCCTCAGTCGGATCGAATTTGAGCACGCGCTCCTTCTTGATGAGGAAGCCGAAGAACTGCCGCAACGACGTCAGGCGCCGCTTGCGGGTGGTCTTGCTGTGGGCGTCGCCAAGAAAATGCGCGATATCGCGCCGATCGATCTTGTTGATCGGCTTGGGGCCGAGCATCTCCTCCAGCACCATCAAGTCGTAGCTGTAGGACTCGATCGTGTTTCGCGGCCGGCGCCCGAGTTCCAGATCCCGCCGGAACCAGGTGCGCGCCAGATTCAGGCTCGACCCGGCATCGAGTGGCGCGAGCCCGCCGATCTCGGGACGATACGCCCCCTTCGTCTCCGTTTCGAGGTCCAACGCAAGCTGACTGGGCTTCGTCCTGGCCGCATCGCGAACGGCCTCTTCCTCCAAATCGAGTAGCGCGGTATCGTCAACCGGTGGACGATCGCGCTCCACCGCGGTCACTGCATCGCGATCGGCAAACCGCGAGCGATGTACCGGGCTCTCCACCGGCGGCATCTGGGATTCATCGTTGGAGCGGTCAGCGTCAGCCTGGTCATTCGTCACGACGTCAGTCCCTTCGTGGCGCCGCTGCAAGCGAGGGGCGCGCCAGTGTCCTGCCAATCCCGTACGAACGCACTCGTCATCGTACGCGCAGCGTAGGAGCCTGCAACGCCGCCTGTCAAGGGAAGATCCACCCACCCTTCAGGCGTCGTTCGGTATCCTTGACCCGGCATTCATATGCTGATATCGTGATGATTATATTGCCATCCTACGGCGATGATGCACGATGACGCCGGTGAGCGACAGGACATCGCCACGAGGGTTGCTCCGCGAGCGGCGGTCCGCAGCCGATAGGCGTATTGAGAAACGGACGATACATGGGCGAACTCGTCATCGGACGACCGGCATTGCAGGTCAGGACGGCGGTGTCCATCCCGCTGGATATGGTCTCGATCATGTCGTTGCTGTACCGGGCGGTTCCTGGCAGCGGGCTGGACCGGCACCTCGTCGCCGCTCGCCGCAACCTGCCGCGACAACTCCAGGAAGATCTCGATCTGCTTCACGGCTTCTCCGGGCGGCTCCTCTATTATATGGAGGAGCCCATTATGTGGTTCGACCCGTTGCGCGACGATCACGTCAACGCCCGGATTGACGACCTGCTGGGGTTTCTCCAGCATCTTGAACCCGAGCAGTTCCGGGCCATGGTGGTTCACGCGCTGGATCGGGTGCATCGCGATCTCGGCACCGGGCTCGCCGCACCGGCCAGCGACGCGGAAGCCGAGTGGCGGCGCTACATCGAGCCGGGACTGACGACCGCCGACGCCGACGAAGTGCTCAGCCTCGTGATGAATCCCACGGCCCTCAAGGAACGAACCATCCGGCTGATCAGCGGAATCTGGGACAAGGTCTACGCCGCCGATTTCGATCTCCGTCACGCCGAGTTGCTGGAGGCGGAGCGCGCGGCGCGCGGCGTCTCCAGCCGGGGGTTCGGTCTGGCGTTTGCCGGTCTCACCGGCAACCGGTTACCGGCCACCCTCACTGCCGCACTCAACAACGTTGCCCGCGTGACATTCTGCCCTTCGGCCCACATAGGGGCCTTTGTGAGCTATATAAGCTACCCGCCCGACCTCATTGTCTTCTTCTCGGCACAGAATGTGATAAGGGAAGAGATAGCGCCGCTGGAGCCGTTCGCGCCCAGCAGTGATTCGATGCGAGACGACGCGTATGCGAGTCGCGATACGGACGATCTCTCGGGCGAAGTCCTGTTGGAGAGCCTGCGGGCCCTCGGCGATGCGAACCGGCTGCGGATCCTGGATCTGCTCGGTGGTGGCGAGCTTTATGCACAGGAGATCGTTGGACGTCTCGGCATCGCGCAATCCGCGGTCTCGCGGCATCTCTCGCAACTGGAGCGAGCGGGACTCGTTCGTGTCGAGCCGCGGCGTGGCATGAAGTATTACGCGATCGATCGCGACCAGCTCGAAGCACTGGCGGAGTCGATCCGCATACGCGCTCGAGGATGAGGGAAGAGGACGGAGATTGTGCAATTTCGCACGAGTTTCGCTCAACCCCTAGACAACGCGATATCGCGATGCTACGATAGGCCCAGATGGGAAAGCGAACGGTTTGGACAGCGCGAAACGGCGCGCCAGCACTTTGACAATCCATCTCTTGCGGGCTCGCCAGGGGCGACATGCTGGAAACAGGATGACGCATCTGACACAAGGCCCTCCGGATCGCGATGACACACCAGCATCATTCGAGCAAATCCATCGCGAACCGCAGATTCCTTAGCCGCCTCGGGCGACGTTAGCCGGTCGCCTGGCACAATACAACCTCATCTTCCTCCTTTAGTGTGCGAAGATCTGAAGGAAACGAAGGATTTCGCATCACTTCACAACTTTCCTCTCCGAAGCCTGACCACTCGATCGCGGTCAGACTGGTATCCCTCGGCAGCGATCGAACAGAAATCAACACCCGGTGCTTCAAGGCACCGGGTGTTTCTGTTTGTATCATGCCGACATTCACAGGGCGTCATGCCAGGGTCGCGATATGCTGATGCGTCTCCGGACCCCAGAAACGCCCGAGGCGCCGTCGCGCCCACACGGTACTGGCAAGCAGTCACGCATTCATGCCGACTTCGAGATATCCCACAGACGAGATAACGAAACGAGCATGTACGGAGTAGCCCTACGATCTGCTCCACGTCACTCTACGGACATGGGCGCCTCAGTCGCGGTAAGCCGTCATAGCAAGTGGGAGCTGGTGCATTGCCGCCTAGCGGCTTCCTCCGCTTGGCGTCCTGCCTCGCCTGAAATGACACGGGCAGGGACAGAGGCCGGAACAGCGAAGAGAATGGGACGCCTCACCCCAGGCAGTGACTCACCCGCTTGAGGAGACCTTGCGGCTCGCGGCGCGCGCCGTGATCTGCCGTGGCTCACGGATGAGTCGCGGACGGAAGATCGTGCGAATCCGCGCCGACATCGCCGCCGAGTCACGGTGCCGCCCGGCCGCCTCGTACGCATCGATCGCGGCCGTCATCCCGGCCCGCGAGAGACGCCAGAAGCCGGGGACCTCGCCCAGATCGATCGCGGGCTCCCGGACAGCCTCGCAGAAGTAATCCGCGGCCAGCTCGAGTTCGCCGTCACGGGCCGCGAAGACCCCACGCACGGCAGCCAGGCGCGCGGCACGCTCCGAGTCGGATAGGCTCGCAGCTGCGCGGTCGCCCCGGAGTTGCGGGTGCCGCCGCCAGCGGAAAGACGATTCCTGGTCGCCACTTCCTGTGTGGTCCGGTGCAACTCTTTCATCACCACTGCGTTGATCGCACGGGAAAGACGACAAATTACCCTCCGATTCGGCGCGAACATTCTCAACAAGACGTAGCCTGGGCCGTTCCGGCGGCATCGGCACCAGCGACAGCTGAGGCGGGGTCCAGACGGTAGCAGGGGGACGCCTCCCGAACAGGTGCAACCGCGCACAAAGCCGTTTCAGACTCGAGGACCGGTGCGTCTTCAGGACGCCACAGCGGCATTCGAGATCGAGAATGGCTGCGTTCGAGATCAGCATCGTGGCCCTCCCCAGGCACCCCGTACCGAGCAATGTTCCAGTCCGCCCCTCGCGGTGGTGGAGCATCCGGTGTCTCACAATCAGCACGTTTGGACGAGCGCACGCGCTCGCCAGGGCCCATGACGATGCGGAACGCCGGGCGCTGCGGGGGATCACACGGTGACGAACTGACACGGGTGATATGCGTCTGATGCTACCACGGCTGTTGTACGTACACAAGAACCGATACCGGGCTTCCTTGCACGCCTGGCCCCTTCGGCGCACGCACCAGCGACGCTCGACGTTGACAAATTCTGTAGACTCACAGGAGGGTGATCCGCGCTCCGCATCCTGTCAATCATCGTATGGGTCATCCACCTCTGAAACACGGAAAGTGATTGCACTGCATGAAGAATCTCAACGACGCCGTCCGGCCCGATCCACCCGCGCCCAAGGTCACGGAAGGCGCGATGGACCAGCTCGTCGACATCGTCGCGGCGAGCCAGCGAATGGTGGTCTTTACCGGGGCTGGAATCAGCACCGAATCGGGTATCCCGGATTACCGGGGCCCCAACGGTGTCTGGGCCCGGAACGCCATTCCCAGCATCGAGACCATCGACACCTCGGACACCGCCCAACGCGCGCACTGGGAATTCCGGCGAGAGAATTACCCGATCATGGTCGCCCGCCAACCCAATGAGGGACACCGCGCGCTCGCGCGCTTCGAGCGCGCCGGCCGGCTGCTCGCCATCATCACCCAGAATATCGACGGCCTGCACCAGAAGGCCGGAAACCAGCCGGATCGCGTCATCGAGCTTCACGGCTCGACGCACCGGCTCCGCTGCATGAACTGCGGGCGTGAATATGACGGCCTCGCGATCCAGCAACGCCTTGAGGCCGGCGAGGAGGCCCCGCGCTGCGAGGTCTGCGGCGGGCCGCTGCGTTCGGCAACGATTCTCTTCGGCGAGCCGCTGCCCGCGGAGGCCTTGCGCAAGGCGGTCGCGGTTTCGCAGGCGTGTGACTTGATGCTGGTCGTCGGAAGCTCGCTGGTGGTCAATCCGGCGGCGCGGCTGCCGGCTATCGCAAAACAGCAGGGGGCGCGGCTGGTGATCCTCAATCGCACACCGACCCCGCTGGACAGCATCGCCGATCTGCATCTCGAAGCGGAGGCCGGCCCCACGCTGGCGGAACTGGCGCGCCGGGTACTCGGCGACGATAGAGCAACCGACGACATATTGGAACGAGGAGCTTGAGGACGAGATGATGCGAGGGATGCAGGCGTGAAGACCGCGAATGATGCCCCATCATTGACGGGCGAGTCGGTCAACGTCTCAAACGATCACAACTGTTTCGGCTGTGGCCGGCTCAATGCCGCCGGGCTGCAGATGGAATTTCGATTGAATCCCGATGGGGACGGCGTCTGGTCCCGATTCGTGCCATCTGCGCGCTTTGAGGGCTATCAGGGCGTCATTCACGGCGGCATCATCAGCACGCTGCTCGACGAGGTGATGGCGTGGTCGCTGTACCGGGACGACTTGTGGGCGGTCACGGGGCAGATGTCCGTCCGATTCCGGCGGCCATTGATGGTCGGGGAGCCGGTCCTGGCGATCGGGCACATCGGCGAGCGCCGGGGCCGGGTGATCGAGATGCGCGGCGAGCTGCGTCGCGAGCGTGACAATCAGCTCCTCGCGGAAGCGACCGCCTCCTTCGTGCAGGTTCCGGAGGCCCAGGCCGCAGCCTGGCGCGAGCAATACGGGCGCGAGCACGAGTTGCCCGCGGGTGAGGATTGACCGATACGTGAAGCGGGGTCTGCGTGAAGATCTATCTGGGCGGGCCGATGTTCGTGGCGGCCGAAGTCCGCTACAACCTCTGGCTGGCGGCGTTGCTGCGCGAGCATGGCTACGATGTCTACTGTCCCAACGAGAGCGAGCCGATCAACGACAAGACGCGGACAGACATCACCCCGCGCAAGGTGTACGACGCCGATCGCGAAGCACTCGAGTCGGCCAATGTCTATCTCTGCCAGGTGAGTGAGGATTCCGGTACCAACTGGGAAGCCGGCTATTTCGATTGCCTGAGCCGCTATGTCGATCCAGTTCGCTACTACGGGGTAATCGGCCTGGCGACCGATATCCGCCTCAATGCACGCCCGAACCCGGATCAGGTCGGCGTCGAGAACATGGCGTGGTCGATCAACGCGTTCGTCGTGGGTGGCCTGCAGGAATCACTCGGCATCGTGCACACCGAGGACGCCCTTCTGGCCCGGCTGCGCGAGATCGCCGCCAGCCGGGAACAGCGTTGACAGGCAAGAGCAAGAACCGGTCACTCAGGGAACGAGTGACCGGTTCCAGTTCCGCGAATCTCGCTGACGAACCTACGTGACCTCCTCGAACGGAGACTACTCCGGCTGCTCATCGAGCGCGGTCGAGGTGTGCTGCTGCGCGGTGGCGACGAGCAGGTTGAGTGTCCGCAGCAGATCGCCGATGCTCTGGTCATCGAGCAGGAAGAGCGCGAGCGCGGTTTCCGATTCGTTGAACGCGAGCAATTCATCGGCCTCCGCGTCCTCTTCGCTGGCGCGCTGGATCGCCCGCAGCCATTGACCCGCCCGGTCGTTGGCATCGCGCAGCAATTGCAGGAGCTCGTCGGCGGTATCGGCGCGCAGCCGATCCATTTCCCGGGGCGAGAGGACATCCTGCGGCTCGGGCTCGAGCACCGGGGCCGGTTCCGTCTCGCCCGCGAGCGCGCGATACGTTCCGGGGGTCGTGGCCACGATGAACCCGTAATCGCCGCTCTCCCCATGAGCGACGGCGCGCGGTCCGGGAGAATTGCGCGCCGCCGCCTGCTGCAGCGTCGCGAGACCGGAATCGTAGAGCTCCTTCCCCGTATGACCATCGCCACCGCGCTCATCGAGCAGATAGCCATAGACGAGGAAGGCGGCAGGGCCAACGCTGGATTCAAGCTGGATGGTGTAGATGGAGGCGTTACTATCGCGCTTGATCGCGGACAGGTCCTCCGCGAGCGCATCAGCATCGTCCTCGAGTCCCAGCACACTTCCCAGGAAGATCGCGGCGACCTCCGCCATCTCATCGTGCGCGCGTTGCCCGGATGCGGGGGCGGGCGTTGCGCCGAGTCCTTCCGTCATGTCTCCATCCACCTTGTAATACCCATCGTGACGATGGCGGGTCATCATCCTGGCCTGTATTCTCGCATAGGCGCGCACGGGCATGGTATGCGTCCGGGGCAGTGTTGCGCATAACGAATGGACGCCGTGAACGACGAGCAAGAGTGAAGCGAGGAATGGAGCCTGACCGCATGGATACGAACCTAAGAGAAGCGCTGATCGAGGCGGCCCGCAACGCGGTTGATGGCGCCTACGTCCCGTATTCATCATTTTCGGTCGGGGCCGCAGTCCTGACCGCGGACGGCTCGATTGTGACAGGTGCCAATATCGAGAACGCGAGTTACGGGCTGACCGTCTGTGGCGAGCGCGTTGCGGCCTTCACAGCGGCGGCAGCCGGACATCGCGAGATCCAGGCAGTCGCCATCAGCACACCGCGGCATCCAGGCGCGACGCCGTGCGGTGCCTGCCGGCAGGTCTTGAACGAATTCAAACCCGCGCAGGGGGATCTCACCGTTTTGCTCGACGGCCCTGACGGCATTGTCGAACTGCGCCTGGACGATCTGCTCCCGATGTCGTTTGGCCCGCGCGATCTCGACTAACCCGACCGAGTGACTTGTGTCTTGGGGTGACGAGTCCTCATGCTCAGTCGTTCTGGACGTCTACGTTGCCACATCGCCTACCCGTCATCCCGCCCCCCAGACCGACGGGGTAGGGGCTGAACATCGGAAACGTCCTGAGCATGGCAACCATCCTGCCCACGTCTGTGAGAACGTGCCGTGCCGCGGACATCGTGGCATGATATTCGCATACCGGATGTAAGAGCAGATGGCCCGAGAGTTGCGATTCAGAACATTTGCGGACGCGTGCCGGAAATCATGGCGCTTTCTTGGGTTCCCCGCAACCAGCGTCATGACGTTCCCAAAAAACGTAGACCGGCGGCAATGGGTGAGGACGAGCATCGGCATTGCAACACATCGAGACAACCGGCTCGTCGCCATCAACAGGTTCCTGTCTCCCGCTCCGTTGTACCTGAGGGTGTTCGAGAACGCCCGGCGTTCGACCGGTCTCCGGGAACTAACGCATTGCACTGGGTTCGCGTATTCATGTCATGTAGCTGCTGCCTGATGGCACGAGGAAGAGTCACCATGCCCGGACGCCCGCTATCGATCGAGTGGAACGAATCGGCAGACGAGTTATACCAGCGCTATCAGAAGGAACGAAACGGCCACCGGCGCGTCCGGCTACACGCGTTCTGGCTTCTTCGGCGTGGCTACCAGATCGCGGATGTGGGCAAGGCTGTCGATGTCGACTACCGAACCATCCAGCGCTGGGTCTCCTGGTATCGCACCGGCGGCATCGACGCGGTCGTGAAGCGGACACCGGGTCACGGAGCGCCGGGGCGCCCCTCGTTGCTGACACCGGATCAGGTCAACGCCCTCATCGCGCGGGCCTCCACTGGCGCCTTTCGCACGGTGTGGGAAGCGGTCGACTGGGTCCAGCGGGAGTTCGGCGTCAGCTATACCTATACCGGCATGCACGCCCTGCTGAATCGCAACGCCCATCAGGACTCGCAGTCGTCCTGATCGCCCGGCATTGACAGCGAAGGCCGAGCAACGCCCGCATGGGGCGCCTTACGGTTCGTTCTCCGCACGGCATCGCAATTCACCACCTCATTAGGTTCCCGATCGTTCCCAACGTGCCAGATTTCGGGGAGGCATGCCGCGATGACCTCTTGACGTACGTCGAAAACCACGCGAAAAAGCGATCAGCGCCGGGTGTCGGGATCGTCATCCCGACCTTTTTGCTGTTCTGGCCAGAGACATACCAGAACCAGCGACGTAAATACCTGCGTTTTGGTGCCAATCGAGTTTGGCTGACAGATGCCGGTCACGCATCCATGCGGCCTGTTGTGTAGTTGTAGCGAGTGAAATGAGGATGGAACGTGCCCCGAGCGAAGTTGGCGGAACTGCGCGGATATATGACAACGTCATCTGTTGCCGAGGCGCTTGGACTCTCCCCCTATCTGGTCAAAGCCCGAATATCGGATGGCACGCTTCCCCCGGCCACCCAGGTGTCCGATGCCGGCGTGCTGCTCTTCGACGACGAATGGCTGGCGACCGCCCGTAATGTGCTCTCTGTGATGCCCCGCCGACGGCGCCGTCGAGGCCGCCGCGTCCTCGGCGGCGTGCCGTCACCAGAGAGCATTCTGGGCCACACGGTGGGCGAGGCGGGATGGCTGCCCGGGTGGGATGATATCGTCCGCTATTTCGAGGAGCTCGATCGGGTGTCGGATCGCCTCCGCGTTGAGACGTTGGGAACCTCGACATTGGGCAAACCGTACATCGCGGTCTACATCTCGGCGCCAGAGAACCTGCAGACGGGTGCCCTTGAGCGCAACCGCGAGCTGCTCGGTCAGCTCTGGGATCCGCGCGGGCTCAACCGGGAGGAGACCGATCTCCTTATCGGCGAAGCGCGAAGCGTCGCCGTGATTCTCGCGACGCAGCATTCCAACGAGATCGGTGCGGCATTGATGACGCTCGAGCTCGCCTACGACCTGCTCACGCGCGACGATCCCGGAACCCAGAGCATCCTGGCTAACACCATCACCGTGCTCGTTCCGAGTCACAATCCGGACGGATTGCAGATGATCGCCGACTGGTACGAACGGTGGCTGGGCACCGAATATGAAGGCGTCGACCTGCCCTGGCTCTACCATCCGTATACCGGCCACGACAACAACCGCGACTGGTTCATGCTGACGCAGGCGGAGACCCGTTTGTACGTCGATTTACATAACCGAGAGCACCCACAAGCGGTCTTCGACATGCACCAGATGGGTCGCAAGGGCGTTCGATACATGGTGCCGCCGTTCATCGACCCCCTCGACCCCAACCAGGACCCGGTAATCCAGCAGGGCTTCGCGGCGCTTGGCTCGCATATCGCCCAGCGCCTGACCGCTGAAGGAAAGGCAGGTGTCGCCACCAACGCCATCTTCGACAACTACTCGCCGTCGCTCGCCTACGGAAACTACCACGGCAGTGTCGACCTGCTGAGCGAGGCCGCCAGCGTGAAGCTGGCCACATCCGTCACGCTCAGTGAGGATGATCTCGAACCCGAGCACGGGTTCGATCCCAAGCAACGTACCTGGAATCATCCGCTTCCGTGGAAGGGCGGAGAATGGACGCTGCGCGATATCGTCGAGTACAACAAGATCGCCGCACGCGCGTTCCTCGAGCACCTTGCGTTCTACCGGGAACAATGGTTGCGCGACTACATGGGCATCGCCTGCCGGGTGATCGATCGGGAGGAGAAGCCGTACGCCTTTGTAATCCCTCGCGAACAGCGGGACCCGGCGGCAACGGCGGAACTGATCCAGATCCTGCAGCGCGGACTGGTGGAGGTGGAGGAGGCAACCGCTCCCTTCGAGGCCGACGGCGTGACGTACGACGCGGGCACGCGCCTGATTCGCATGAATCAGCCGGCGGGTGCGTTCGCGAAGACGCTCCTGGAAGTCCAGGAATACCCCAGCCTGCACGAGTGGCCGGGCGGTCCCCCCAAGAAGCCGTACGACATTGCAGGGCATACGCTGCCGATCCAGATGGGTGTCGAAGCAGTGCAGGTCAACCGTCCCCTGACGGACGATCTGCCGCTTGCCCTGCTCGAATCACCGGTACCATTGACCGGCTCGATGGAAACCTCGTCCACGCCGCCGACTGCGTGGACGATCGATCCGCGTTCCAACGCAAGTGTCGCCGCCGTCCAGAAGCTCCTTGAGCAGGATATCCCCGTCTACCGGGTGCGATCGCGCTCGGTACACGATGACCGGACGCTGGAGGTGGGAACGATCATCGTCCCTGCTGAAAGCGGGAACGACACCGCCCTCACGGAGATCGCGAACGCGACCGGCGTGGATGTCACCCCCCTGAACCTGACTGGGGAAATCGATGTCTGGCGGCAGACGACGGTGCGGCTGGGCGTCTACCAGCCGTGGACGGGGAGCATGGACGAGGGGTGGGCGCGCTGGGTTCTGGAGGCGTATGGCGTCCCGTACACCACGCTCCATACGAACGACGTGCGCCAGGGGGATTTGCGCGAGCGCTTCGACGCCATCCTCATTCCGCAGATGAGCGTGGAGGATCTGCGTTCGGGACGGCCGGAGAAGGGGCGCTACAAGGACCCCATGCCGCCGGAATACGTCGGCGGTCTGGGTGAGGTGGGCCTGGAGGCGCTGCGCCGCTTTGTCGATGGGGGCGGCACCCTCATCGGCATCGATACGGTGACGCCGGCGCTGATCGACGCCTTCGCGCTCCCGATGCGCAACCCGCTGGGCAAGCTCAAGGATGACGAGTTCTTCTGCCCCGGCTCCCTGTTGAAGGCGGTGTTCGATACGAAGGACCCGCTGACGTTCGGCATGGCGCGCGAGACACCGGTCCTCTTCCTGAACAGCGTGGCGTTCGAATCGCTCGGCCCGGAAGCGCGCATGGTCGCCCAATATCCGGCCTCGAACCCGAACATGAGCGGCTGGATTCTCGGAGCGGAGCACCTCGAACGTCGTGGATTGCTGGCTGATGTCGTCTACGGCGACGGACGGCTGATCCTCTTCGGCTTCCGGCCCTATTTCCGCGCGCAGACGCGCGTCACCTACAAGCCCTTCTTCAACGCCATCGCCCGCGCCGGCCTGGAGGACGAAACGATCACCCTCTGATGCACGCGACGACCGCGGCGTTACGATCGTAACGCCGGGGGCGTTCCGCGCCATCCGCATCCGTGAGCGTGGATGGGTGGTTATCTCTCCAGCCAGCCCTCGCGGCTCACCGGCTACCATCTTCCGCGGCAACCGCCAGACTGCAGGACAACGCGTTCCTCAACCGCAACGCATCTGCAAAGCGGGGCATCACAACCCGCCAAAGCCCTTTCTACGACGACGGCCCTGCGACTTCCTGGGCCCCAGCCTCTCCCCGCTGCCCGAGCCTTGAAATCACCTCCAACCATTCTTCCCGTTGCGATATCACGCAACCGGGCTCGCCGCGTTTCTTTCTCCTGAATGCGGCAGCAGCTGCCGCCCCGGGACCAAGCATCGCGCGACATCGTCAAAATCCACGTCAACCGATTGGTTCCCTTGCACACTTTTCGTCAAACGAGGAGAGAAGAGATGGTCAGGACCACAGCGGAGCATCATGCCGATCAGCCAGACCCGAAGATTGAGCCGGAGCAGATCGCGCCGGCAGGAGCCCGCCTCCACCATGCCGCGATTTTCGTGGAGGATCTCGATCGATCGGTCGCGTTCTATACCGACCTCTTTGGCATGGAGGTCACCGAGCGCGGTTATTTCCCGGAGCCACCCATCGACATGGTCTTCCTGTCGGCCGGCGTCCGGCACCACGACCTCGTCATCTCACGGCGGCTGGATCGCAAGGCCGTCCCAGCGGACAAGCATGAGCTCTTCCATCTGGCTTTCGACCTTCCCCGGGACCGACCCTTCGCGCAATTTCTCGCCGAGATCGAACGCAAGCAGGTGACAGTCGCCGGCGGACCCTTTGATCATCCCGTGAATAGGGATGGCTCCGGCACGCGCACCGCCGTGTACCTCCTCGACCCGGACGGGTTCCTCGTCGAAGTGACGCAGGATCAGGCGATCTGAACGAGGCGATCGGTGATGGTTCGCCCATGGGACCACCCTTACAGCCCCTCTTACACCCACGAGCGACGATAGAGATGATGAACGCGCACGAGCGCGAGGGAAGGAATCACGATGGCAAACGCGGGCGATGAACTGATGAACGACGTAACTGGTTTACGGACTGTCTTCCGCAAGACGGCGGCGGACACGAACGGCGAACTCCTGGAGGTGGACTGGATCGGGAAGCCAGGTTGGCGAGCAGGGGATCGGCATGTCCATCCGCTGCAGGAGGAGCGATTCGAGGTCCTGTCGGGAACGCTGCGAAGCTCCATCGATGGTGTTGAAGCCACCCACGCGACGGGCGATGTCGTGACTGCGCCTGCCGGCTCGGTCCACACCGTCTGGAATGCTGGCGGCGAAACGGTCCACGTCCGGGTGACGTTCACGCCGGCACTGCGGTCCGAAACCGTGCTGGAGATCCTCGCCGCGCTGGCGAACGACGGCAAGACGGACCGGGCGGGAAATCCGAAAGATCCGCTCCTCGGAGCCGTGCTCATGCAGGAATTCCAGGATGAGATCTATCCCGCGCAGCCGCCCAGAGTCGTGCAACGGATCCTCTTCCCGCTTCTGGCCGCCATCGGCACATTGAAGGGGTATCGCCCTGACGACTTCAAGCAGCGTTCTACCGGTGCCTCGGTTGCCTCGTCTGTGTGAGCCCTGTAACGGAAGAGACATTGAGCACGCTAGGCCGTCACCTGCCGAGCGCGGAACCGGTGGCTCACGCCGCCCGCGCCTGGCGGGTGGCGGCGGGGCGCAAGCGCCCGAAGAGCATGACCACCGTGCCGACACCCCAGATCGCCACGATGGTGTTGACCCCACCCCATACGAACGGCAGCGGGATGAAGCGGATCGCCGAGATGATGATCACGCCGAGCGTCATGCAGAGCAGGTTGAATCCCCGGCTTCCGTCATCCCATCGTCCCGAGAGCAACAGGCGCCCGATCATCATGCCGACGATCACCTGGGAGAGATAGAGCGCGATCAGGTACCCCGCCAACATGATCAGCCCGATGGGAAGCCCGACGACTGTGACCATCAACACGATCGCGATGATGGGAATCAGGATCAGCGAGAGGATGCCGATGCCGAATGCCGGCAGCACGCGACGCCCGCTCCCACCGACGGCGGACATGAAGCGGGGTGCGAGCGCGACGATCACGATTCCCGCCATCAATGCCCAGATCACCCGCAGCCAGGGATTGAAGATCCCGCGCACGCCGCCATTGAACGCCGATGGCTGATGGTGAACCGTCTCGCCGGTGACAACGGCATTCGGCGCGATATCGGCGCTGGAGGAGCTGGTGTAGGTCAACTTCCCGCCGACACGCGCCGTCCCGAGCAGATCGATGGAGCTGGCGGAGATCTCCGCATCGCCGCTGGTGAGACCGCCGAGCGTCACATTCGAGCTCGTGATCCGAAGATCGCCATTGACGGTACCGCGAATATCAACCTGCCCGCCCGCGATGAGCACGTTGCCACCGATCTTCGCATGACTGGGAACATTGACCTTGCCGCCAAACACGATCAGGTCGCCCCCGATCGTGCCCGTCACATCAATCTGGCCGCCGAAGATACGCACCGACTCGCCGACCGCCCCCGAGATGTCGACCTGTCCCGCCGCCAGGTTGGCCGAGCCCTCGACCGTTCCCGGAATCGTGACATCGCCACCGGTCACATTGGCGTCCCCGGTCACAGTTCCCGCGATCGTCACGGTCCGCCCGGCAGCGTTCAGGTCCCCCACGATCCGCTGACCCGACTCCACCGACACGCTGTTGCCGGCGCGGTTGGTGCCTGCATCTGCAACGAAGGGGAGCACCGCGGTCGTCAGGATCAGGATGATCGCGAGGGCGGCAAGCCCCATCCGGGAGCCTCGCGGCCCGCCACGAGCGGGAGTCGGTGATGGAGCAGTCGCTGGCTGAAGGCCGGAATCGCGATTGGACATGGGCGGCAAAATCTCCTGCGCGTCATCAGGTGTGGTACGCATGTGCGGGCAATATTCCCTCTACACGAAGACTGCATGCAGCATACGCGATGCGGCTCCTGGGTGAATAGGGAGGTTCGATTGTGGTGAGGACGAGCCTTCGTGCGTCAATCCATCGAACGCCACCGCAGGTCCAAGCGACCGGAGAACCGGGCCACTCCTGATGTCTCGCCTCTCGACACCGAACCCTGCGGTGAGTACGAGGCCGCCACAGCATTGACCGGGTGGGTGCAGGCGCGACGGCATCGTAACGATCACATGGCATCAGCGACGCGCACGACCGCGTCGCTCAGCTCCGACCACCGCGCAGGAGAGAGGGGCCACGGCCGCTTGATTACCGTCCGGTTGCCAAGGACAGCGAGCGCCAACTCCCGGGTGGGGTCGGCCCAGACCAGCGTGCCGGACTGGCCCCAGTGGCAGAATGTCTGCGGCGCCGTCAACGTCCCCGTCCAGTGGCGCGTCTTGCTCCCCTTGACCTCCCAGCCCAGCCCCCAGAACCCGGGATCCCACCGCACGCCAGCGGAATCGACCCCGCCCGCCAGCCCGTGAACCTGATCGGAGGTCATCTCAGCGGCGGATTCCGGCCGCAGATGCTCGACGTACCCGGAAATGAAACTCCCGGCAAAGCGAACCACATCGGAGGCCGTTCCGTAGTACCCGCCCCATGGGATACCGAGTTGGCGCCAGTAGCGGCTGTTGTAGCCCTCGGTCGGTGTTCCCTCCGCCGAAGGGTCCCGCACGACCGCGACGCGCTCCTCGAGTGCCGCGTCGATGGTCGGCACCACATCCACCAATCCGCGAGGAGCCAGCACCTCCGCCCGCAAGACATCGAGGAACGGCATGTCGGTGACGGATTCGACCGCGCGGGCCGCCACCGCCGGTCCCACATTCGAATACCGGAGCACGGTGCCCGGCTCGTCCTGCAGGGGCACGCGACACATCACATCCAGCATGTGTGTGAGGGACGGCTGGTCGCGCATGCGCAACCTCCTGATCCCGGCGTTCTCCGGCAAGCCGGATGTGTGCGACAGGAGCTGGCGCAGCGTGATGGTGTCCCGCAGGGCTTCGAGCTGCGGGTAGGCACCGTCGGCGAAGGGATCGTCCGTCTCGCCGAACTCCGGCACGACCGAGACGATGGAAGCGTCCAGATCGAGTTCGCCACGCTCGACCAGCCGCATCACGGTCGTGGCGGTGAACGGCTTGGAGACCGACGCCAGCGCGAAGAGGGTATCCGGGCGCACGGGAACACCCGCCCGCGCCTCCCCGTCCTGGAAATCGGCAACGATCCGGCCCTTGTGCCAGACCGCCGCTGAGACGCCGGGGACAGCGGCATCCCTGACCCACGCCGTGGTGGTCTCCAATGCTTCATTGAACGTCGTCATCAATCTCCGGACCTCGTCTCTACCGCGCTCGCCACCGCTCCCTGCGCGGGGAGCGAATATGTACGATGATAGCGGTATTCCGCGATGCGCAGGGACGGCAGGCGCACGCGATGGGATTAGGAAACATCGTCCGCGAGCGCTTGCTGGTGGGCCCATCGACACACGGGTGAGACGCGACAACACGCAGGAAGGAAACCGCGAAGGTGGCTGGATCGATGAAGATTTCGGTAGTTGCGGACTACAACGAGTTGAGCCAGCGTGCCGCCGACGCGGTCTCGCGCGTGCTCGCCGGCACACCCGGCGCGGTGGTCACGCTGCCGACGGGGGATACGCCACTCGGGATGTACAAGGAGCTGGTTCGCCGGATTCAGGAGGGCGAACTGGATTTCTCACAGGCCCAGTTCTTCTGCCTCGACGACTATCTCGGCGCCAGCCCCGAGGATGAGGCGAGTCTCACCCGCTGGCTGCGCGAGGTCTTTCTCGTCCCGGCCAACCTGCCGGAAGCGAACGTCCACTACATCCCCACAACCGCGAGCGATCCCGCAGCTGCAGCGGCGGGCTATGACCGCGAGATCGAGGAGCACGGTGGTTTCGACCTCGCGGTCCTCGGGCTCGGGCCCAACGGCCACATCGGGTTCAACGAACCGGGCTCGAAGGCGGACGATCCAACGCGCGTTGTGGACCTGGAACCGGCGACGCTCGCGCAGTCGGCGGCCTATTGGGAGGGCAAGGCCGAGATTCCCGCCCAGGCCATGACCACCGGACTGGCAACGCTGCTCAAGGCGCGGCGGCTCGTGCTCCTCGTATCCGGAGAGAAGAAGGCGAAAATCGTCCGCGCCGCGCTGGAAGGACCGGAGACCGCTGACGTTCCCGGCTCCTGGCTCCGGCAGGCGGGAGACCGGCTTGAGGTCATTCTCGACCGCGGCGCCGCATCCCGCCTGACATCGGTGTAGGCGCCGGTCAGCGGACCGGCACCGGATCCGCAGGAGGTGCTTCCTCGGGGCGTTCCTTCGCAAAGGCGTCCAGCACCCGCTGGTGCACCTCCGGATCCGCGCTAGCCAGCAATCCACCGCTGATACTCGTATTGCGTTTGTTGTAGCGGTGGAATCGTCCCCACATGTCGGTGAACCGGCCGCCGGCCTCGTTCACGATCAGGTCGGAGGCGGCGAGGTCCCACTCCTGCGCGATGGACATGTCGCCCTCCGGCCAGAGCCCGATGAAGACATCGTACGTTCGTATCCGGTCATCGAACGCGCGCGGCTGGAAACCGATCTCGAGAATCGGCGGCTCTGCTGCGCCCAACTCCTCGGCCACATGCAGGATCATGTCCCGCCCCTCGCGGCCTCGATACCACTTCGACGAGGCGAGACGCGGCGGTGTCCCGGCGGGCGTGAGCCTGAATGGATGGCGGCCCTTGTCATCCACGAGCCAGGCACCGGCGCCGGCGATCGCCGCGTGAACGGTGCCCGAAGGCGGATGCACACTCACCGCGACCACGGGACGTCCCTGGTGAACCAGCGCGATCAGCACCTCGAAGCGGTCGGTGCCGGCGACGAACTGCGCTGTGCCGTCGAGTGGATCGACGATCCAGCAGCGCGGGTTGTCGATCCGGTCGAGATTCTTGGCTCCTTCCTCCGTCAGCAGCGCATCCCCGGGGAACGCCGCGCCGATGGTCTCCCGAATGATCCGATCCGAGGCGAGATCGGCATCCGTGACCGGGGATCCATCACCCTTGGTGTAGGTCTCGGCGTCACGGGATTCGTAAAAGGGGAGGATCTCGGCGGAGGCAGCGCGACCAGCCTCGATGGCGGTGGACAGTTCATCTTCCCAGGATGAACCTTCCGATGGATAATCCGACGTATTCATGTTTGCAAGCCTTTCTCGTCGCGGCGCATTTCGCGCGCTGCCCAGTGCAATTCTCACATCGTTGTACCCCAACTGGTTCTTCTCGTGGAGGGGGACGCAGCCCGATGGTCCCACGGGACAAACGAGGGGCTCTCAAACGCCTTCGGCCCCTACGAAATGATCAAGGAATGGAGGAAATTTCGCGACTGACCCAGTATTCAGCATAGTCTCCAACGCAACAATCGGTGTAGACTCTGCAGAAGTGCTTTGAGTTCGGGTGGTTGGCCCAAGTCGTGCGTTATGCACATCGGCGGCATTCTCCGGAATGCAGACGCCTTCGACGTGCGGGTGCGCGCCGATTTCGGTCCTGCCTGACTCGGATGTGCATCGGCCGAACGTGGCAGCGGTAGCGGTGGGGATAACCCAGCCGTTGCCTGGAGGGCCGCTTTTCACTCTTGCGTCGTGTTCACCGCTGCCAGGCGTACGACGCGGCCATGGGGCTGTTCGGGCATCACATGTCATTGGGAGGGAAGTTGAACGTGTTTACATCACCTCGATCATTGCTGAGCGGTCGCCGCACGTTCGGAGCGGTCGCCGTAGGTCTGAGTGCACTGCTGCTGGTCAGTTGCGGTGGTGGCAGCGGCAACAAGGACAAGACGCCGACCAGTGCACCGCCGACGGAGGAAGTTGCCGCCCCGACGACGGCTCCAGCGGTCGAGACGAGCCCGGAGACGGCGACCTCTCCTGAGACGGGAACGGCCGCGAGCCCGGAGGCTGGAGTCGCGACTCCGGCGGAAGGCGTCGCCTCTCCCGCCGCGAGCCTCGAAGCGTCCCCGGTGGGGTCGCCATCGGCCTCGCCGGTAGCCGGCACGTATTCCACCCCGGTGGTGGCGACCGAAGCCTCTCCCGCCGCCAGCCCGGAGGCCTCGCCGGCCACGGGCGCGGGCGTCCCCGTTGCTACCGGTGGTGAGGTTGTCGAGGCTTCGCCAGCGGCATCGCCGGCTGCCAGCCCGGCCG
>JBARWF010000151.1:0-39177 GCA_049646645.1 Thermomicrobiales bacterium | reverse complement strand
GGCCGGGTGCTCGCCTCTTGCGTGTGGAAGGAAGACTGGCAGTCTCCTGCCCTCGGGCGCGCAATCAGCGCTGCAGGATGGCGGCCGTTGCCCCGGCGGCGGCCGCCTCGATCTCCTCGCGGGTGGCGGAGAGGAAATCGCCGGGCATCGTGTGTTTGAGCGCGCTCGCCGCGGCGCCGAGACTGACGGCGCGGGTGAGCCCGTGCGGATTCTCCAGGTAGCCGCAGAGGAAGCCTGCGGCGTATGCGTCGCCCCCACCGAGGCGATCAACCACCTCCAGGTCGCGCCAGTTCGAGGTCGCCAGCACCCCCGACGGGCCGAGAGCGAGACTCTGTAGCTTCAGGCGGCGGCTGCCCTTCGTTCGCTTCCGCGTGAGCGTGACCGCCGCGACCCCCAGCTTCTCGATCGCGAGCTTCATGATGGCTTCGTGTGAGCCTTCAAGCCCGAAGAATGTCGTCAGGGCGCCGCGCGAAGCGAAGAGGATATCCACCTCAGGGATGATCTCGACGAACGCATCGCGCGCTTCGGCCTCGCTCCAGAGCTTGGAGCGGTAATTGAGATCGAAGGCGACGAGCACGCCGGCGGCGGTGGCCGTGCGGACGGCGGCCATGGCCTCCGCGCGGGCCCCGGGGGAGACGGCGAGCGTGATCCCCGAGATGTGCAGGGCCGCCGCTCCCTCCAGGAGCGTTGGCCAGTCGAGCGTGCCCGGCTGGACGTTGGCGATCGCCGTCCCCTTGCGGTCGTAGGTAACCGTCGAGGGGCGGGGATCGACCCCCTCCTCAAGATAGTAGATGCCGGTTCGCCCCTGCTCTTCTGGAACCCAGTGGACGCCGGAGACATCCACGCCGTTCGCCTGGGCCTGGCGCGTGATCATGCGTCCCAGCCCGTTGTCCGGCAGGACGGAAACCCATGAACTGGGCACGCCGAGGCAGCGCAGGGCGACCGCGGTGTTCAGTTCGGCGCCGCCGATCGTGACATCGAGCGAGATCGTGCGCTCCAGGCGCTCATTGTGCGGCGGTGTCAGCCGGATCATGCCTTCGCCGAACGTCACCACGCGCCCCGGTGACTCCGGGTTCGGCACCGCGGCGGTATCGCTCTCCGGCTGCCCCTCGACCCGGTCGAGTGCCTCACCGTTCTGGGTTGCCAATGTCTCCTCGATCTGGTCACTCACCCGTATCGCTCCTTGATCCATACGTGTTCCTGAATCCACGCTATCCGCCATCGTTCGGCTGCGCCCGAAATCGGAAGAGCCTGGCACGCGCTGGTCGCTCGATACAGGCACTCTACCCCAGCATTCCACCGCCGGGTAGTGGTCGGAGGTACGATCCCCGGCGGATCGAACGTGGCAGAATGACGCGGGCAACGATCAGCGGGGGCGAGGTCCGTTTGGCCCGGAGGCGGGCAGGCGGCTCCCGCTGCCCCTCGTGCGCGATATCGCGTGGTCGTCGATCGGAAGGAGTCGTTCATGGGTGGGGTGGACGGGAACGAGCATGTCGCTCGCCGTGACGAGCTGCTGGGACAAATCGCGCATACCGGCGATCTCAGCGAGACCAGCGTGGCGATTCCTGGGACGGATACCTCCCTTCGTGTCACGCGACCCACGAACACCGATCTCCTCCTCGATCAGATCGCGGACGATCCCGAGCAGAACCTGCCCTACTGGGCGGAGATCTGGCCAAGCGGTGTGGCGCTGGGGGCGGCGGTTGCCGCACATCCCGAACTCGTAATGGGAGCACGCGTGCTGGAGCTTGGAAGCGGGATCGGCATCACCGCCGCGCTGGCCCTTGCTGCGGGCGCAGATGTGATCGCGACCGATTACGCGCCGGAATCACTGGTGCTGACGCGGCTCACATGCCTCGACCACGCCGGGCGCGAGCCGGAGACTCTGCAGGTCAACTGGCGTGACCCCGCGCATCAGGAGCGCCTGGAACACCATGGCCCCTACTCCGTTGTTCTCGCGGCCGATGTCCTCTACGAAGCGCGCGATATCGAGCCGCTGCTTGAGCTGGCGAACCGGATCGTGACCCCCGGTGGCTTGCTCTGGCTCGGGCATCCGGGGCGCCCGCCCGCCCGTGCCTTCCTGGAGCGGGCGCGGGAGATGGGGTGGCGCGGGACAGCGACCGAGTACGCCGGGCCGTGGCCGGATTCGGACGATGCGCATGTCATCGTCTTTGTGCATGCGCTCCGGCGACCGGGGCCAGATCGCTGAGATCGCTATTGACAAACCATGCACCGGCATGCCAAAAACAACGCAGCAGATCATAAAGCGCCGTGATTTGCGCGCAAGAGACCACCGATAGCACGTCGGGCATCGTTCTTCGCGATGCATGTGCTTGTCGTAGGGCGCTTCTGAGCCACCTTGCCGGACGGACCGGCACCCCGGTGGCACTGTCATCGGTGAAGGAGCATGCTATGTCTCGCGTCATCTTCGATGGAGTTACAAAAGTCTACGGTGGTGGCGGTGCCGCCGCTCCCGCGGTCTCCAACCTGAGCTTCGAGATCGAGGACGAAGAGTTCCTGGTGATGGTCGGACCGTCCGGTTGCGGGAAGTCGACCGCGATGCGGATGGTCGCGGGGCTGGAAGAGATCAGCGATGGCCGGATCATCATCGGCGATCGCGTGGTCAACGACCTGCCGCCGAAGGACCGCAACGTGGCGATGGTCTTCCAGTCCTACGCCCTCTACCCGCACATGAGCGTGCGCGACAACCTCGCCTATCCGCTCAAGTTGCGGAAGGTGCCGAAGGCAGAGCGCGAGCAGCGCGTGCGCGAGGCCGCGCGAATCCTCGATATCGAGCAGTACCTCGACCGCAAGCCGAAGGCGCTCTCGGGTGGTCAGCGACAGCGCGTGGCGCTCGGTCGCGCGATCGTGCGAAACGCCGACGTCTTCCTGATGGACGAGCCGCTCTCGAACCTCGACGCCAAGCTGCGCGTGCAGACGCGCGGTGAGCTGGTCAAGCTGCATGATCGGGTTCGCACGACCACGATCTACGTGACGCATGACCAGACCGAGGCGATGACGATGGGCGACCGCATCGCCGTCATGAGTCTCGGTGTGCTGCAGCAGCTCGACACGCCGCAGGCGCTCTACGACACCCCGGCGAACAAGTTTGTCGCGGGCTTCATGGGCTCGCCGTCGATGAACTTCATCGATGTCACGATCTCCGGCGAGGGTGGCAAGCTCTACGCGTCGTCCCCGGGCTTCAAGATCGAGGTTCCTTCCGACCGTGGTGGCGGATTGCAGCCGTACATCGGCCAGACCGTGACGATGGGCATCCGCCCGGAGCACATCTACGAGGCATCGCGAGCCAGCGCCAATGCCCAGCGGACGCGGATTCCGGTCACGGTCGATGTCGTTGAGTTGCTGGGGAACGAGATCTTCGTCTACCTCAACAACCAGAACTCGACGCTGACCGCGCGCATGGATCCGGATGTGCATCTGGAGCGTGGCAAGCAGATCGACGTCGCGTTGGAGCCGGAGAAGCTGCACTTCTTCGATCCGAAGACGGACGCTGTCATCCGCTAAGACGCGAACGGACTGGTACTCCCCGTCCGACAGCAGCGACACAGCAAGCGACCTCCTGGAATTGCTCCAGGCGGTCGCTTTTTTGTGTTCGCCATGAAGCCTGACACGAAAAACGCGGCTCCCGGATGGAGGGGAGCCGCGCTGGGAAGGGAGATTGGGGAATTGTCCTGGGAGTAGCCAGCGGCCAGATCGGTGGGGAGGGGGAGAAGGCGATCTGACCGCTGGCTACCGTTCCGCCCGGCCGTCGAGTTGTGCGACGGGAATGGAAGGTCGGCGACCGGGCGGGTCAAGGGCGGCACACCCGGCACAGGTGTGATGTGACGAGGGATAACGCCAGGCGTGCCGCGGGAACGAGTCGGGAACAGGGCCGGGGAGGAGCCCCGCTACTCGGATATCGTGATTACTCGGCCGAAGCCTGCTCGTCACCGGCCGTCGCGGTTTCCGCAATCGGGGTGGCCGACTCGCCGGCCTCGATCGCTTCCGGCTCCGCCGTCGTGTTGCTCGACGCGCCGCTGCTCACCTTGATGCGGATCTGGCGCCGCTTGGCCGATTCCAGCTTCGGCAGGGTCAGGCGCAGCATGCCGTGCTCGAACGTCGCCTCAGCGCGCTGGGCATCGACCTCATAGGGAAGTTCCAATTGGCGCTTGAAGGAGCCATGCGAGAGCTCGCGCAGATACCAGGTCGCGTTCTTCGCATCCTCGGCCTCAGCCGCGCTCGGGATCTTTCCGGTCAGCGTCACCGTGTTCTTCTCGACCGAGACCTCGATCTGGTCTGGGCTAACACCCGGCACGGCCGCCAGAACGACGGTCTCGTCGTCGTTGGCATAGACATCCATCGGCAGGGTCGGGCGGACGCTATGTGTGCGCAGCGCGCGGATCTGCGTCGGGATAAGGTTCTCGTCGAAGAATGGGTCGAACGCCCGGCGGAAGCTCGTCAGGTCGTTGGCAAGGGTTGCGATCGGGAAACGAGTTGCCATCGTGTTTCACCTCTCTCGTTCGGGAGCCAGGGCGACACCCGCATCGCGGTGGCCCGGTCCTGTACGTAATCCATCGGTCCTGAGGCAGCGACTGGATACTGCTCGTATCGCTCATCTCAGTGACTTGAGTATATATGTTGATACGATATGTGTCAAGTATCGATATGTGACTCATAGCCTCGGATATAGCAGGGCCATTGAGAACCGACGGTGCAAGAGACGATCGAGCGCGGCCGACTGTCGTGGAAAGCTCAAGGAGGATCGTCACTGGACCGGTATATTATTGACATAATATTATTTGGTTTATACTCGTGGTGATATCAATCAGGATGGAGGCGCGTGGTGACGAATACGAAGTCGGAGATCGGAATCGGCAAGATCTTCATGAACGGCCGCAGCCAGGCCGTGTGGATTCCAAAGGAGTTCCGCCTGCCCGGAAAGGAGGTCCGTATCTCCCGCACCGAGGATGGTGGGGTTGTGCTGACCCCGATCAGACGGGATCTGGATTACTGGTTCGGGCAGCTTCAGCGGTTGGGTGACGATGGGTTCATGGCTGAGGGGCGCCAGCAACCGCCAATGCCTGAAGGAATCTCCTGGGACGAGCCCGAATGATCTATATGCTCGATACCAATGTCATGATCGATCTCAGCCGACGTCGGCCGACACCGATCCGAGAGCGCATCGAGCGGGCACGAGTTACGGGAAATTCCCTGATACTCTCCTCCATTACCTACTTCGAACTTCAGCACGGGTTGGCCAGGACGAAGCACCGCGAGCAGAACGCCGCGATTCTGGAGGGCTTCATTTTTGCGGCGTTTGAGATCGTGCCATTCATTGATGAAGATGCCGTCATCGCGGGCGAACTACGCTGGTCCCTCGAATCGCAGGGGCGGCGGATCGGTCCATACGATTTGCTGCTCGCGGCGCAGGCACTGCGGACGGGTGCGACGCTGGTGACGGCGAACGTCCCGGAGTTCAGCCGCGTGCGCGATCTCGCCTGGGAGGACTGGACACGGGCCGACTGAGCCCTCTGCTAGGTCGCGGCACCGGCGAAGACGGCCTCGACGTCGGTGATCGTGGCGATATCCTGCTCGAACCAGAAGTGCCAGAGCGTATTCACCTCATCTGCCGAGGGACCAGCACCGGTCAGCGCCTCACGTAGATCGTCCGGCGTTGCGATTCCGAAGCGGAATGCGCGTGCGTAACCGGCAATCGCCTTCCGGTATGCACCGTTGCCGATTGCCTGCCGGATCGCCTCGAACCCGAGCGCAGCCTTTCCATAGACGGCGAGACCACGCAGGACGCCGTTCATCTCATCGGTCACCGGGGTATCGGCAACCACATCACGGCCATCCCGGACGAGCGCCGCGTAGCCGCCAGCCACATATCCCTGCAGGTAGGCCGCGGCGGCCTCGTTGCCTTCAAGCTCGCGCAATACCTCGACGGCCAGCGCATTGGTGAGGCCCTCGGTCATGAATCCGTGATCGTTGGAGTTGCTTCCGATCAGGCCCCCGACCCATTGATGCCCAACCTCGTGCGCGATCACGAATCGCAGCCCCATCCGTTCCTGGTCGCTGAATACACCGTCGGCGACGATCGTGCCCGGATCGAGCCAGATCAGCCCCGACCACGAGACCCCATTTGCCCCGGCCAGCGACGCCGTGGTGATATCCAGCTCATCTTCCGGGAGGTTCCCCAGCCACCCGGCGTAGACCGGCAAGGTCGCGGCGACGTCCGCGAGGATAGCGTCCGCCAGACCGGGAATCGCCTCGTCGGCTAGAAGCGTAAGCCGGATTGTGAACGGCTCATCTTCTGGGGTTCGGACACCATCGACCGTCCGTTCCGTCTGGACGACGTTGTCGTTCGCCCCGGATTGATCGCGGGCGGTGGGCAGGAGTGTCATGGCGAAGTCGCGGGCCGGACCGGTTGTCACGGTCTGCGTGATCGTACCGTCTGCCGCTGGGCCGAGCGAAGCCGTGCTGCCCGAGCTCACCATCTCAAGGCCTTCCGGCATCGTGAGCGTGAGGTCGTAGGTGGCGATCTCGCTGAAGGTGGGATCGCCGAACGAGGTCGGGCGCGCGAGATACCAGTCGCCCTTGTCCGTGTCCCAACCGGCGACGATCGGGTACCAGTCCGCCAGCGTCCAGACACCGGTCTCCGGATCGAGCTGGAAGATCCCAAAGCTCCCGGCGGAGCCGAGGGGGACGAATGTGGTGAAGTCGAGGGAGATCGCCGCCTGGTCGCCAGCCGCAACTTCCTGCCCGAGCGGGATCGCGAGCACGGTTGGGTCATCGCCAGACGAGGGGGTGACGGGCTCGCCATCGACCGTGACGTTATCGACAGTCACCTGCGCCTCGCCGTAGTATTCGGCATTGGGATAGAGCCGCAGGTAGATGGTGTCCTGTGCTTCATCGGTCGTGTTCTGCCAGACGATCTCCTCGGAGCCGGTGAGCTGTCTCGTTTCCGTTGCTAACGTCACCGTCAGCTGGTAGGAGGTCAGTGTCTCGGACGGGCCTCCCAGTGACGGTGTCGCGGTGCCCGGCAGGTCGCGGGCCAGCGCTGGCGCTGGCAGGAGCGCCGTCACCATCATGAGTGCGAGCAGGGCCAGCAGGGTGGGGCGCTTGGGCATTCTGGTCTCACCTCATCTGCATGAGCGGGTTGCCGCGGGCCGGGGTGCGATGATCGAAGCTACCGGCGATCGGGCGCTGATGTCATGAGCCCAAGATACCCGAGAGCCGGTCGGTTGCGCTGGCCAAGGAGATAACCGGGACAGCGCCGTTCTCTCGGAGTGCTGTGTCAAGGCTGATTGGTCAGGTAGCGCCCAGAGAGATTTCTCGACCCATTCGGCTCCGCTTCGTCGCACGGCGAGGGCAGGCTTTCGCTCGAAATGACGGGGGAAGGTGAGTGTCTGCATGGACACCGCCCCACAGCATTTCGGGCGTGACGCGGCAGTAGAGGGCGAGGCTCCACAATTGTCACGGCTGGTGGGCGGATGGCCGTCAGCTTGAAAAACCCTTTCCAATATGGCACGATCGGCTTGTAAGATTGAAACGCTATGCTGCATTCGTGTATTCGACGCCGTGCGAGCGTCGAGCGGAGCTTACTGTCAATCACCGATTGCACGCTGGGCCAGGTGTTTCCCGCGGATTGATGTCGCTCGTGCACCATGCGCCTGCACCTGTCTGGTTCTTGCGCCCTCATGGTCGTGGCGGGAGTCACCACCTCGCCGCCATGCACCACCCCAACGATCTATGCCTCAGGGTGGGACGAGGCCTGGATCGGCCCCTTCTCTCCCGAGCATCGCTCCATTATAAGAAGAATGCGTTCGGTTCACGTTCTGTGGGGCTCGCGGTGGGCGAGTCCGGGTCATGAAGGAGTGTCTATGAATCGGGGACGACAGGTTCTTACCACCATCATTGCGGCGGCGATGATGATGACCGCCTTTGGTGGACTGACGAATGGCGCGGCCGTGGCCCAGGGCGATCGCCCGGTCCTGCGGTTTGCCCAGAACACGAGCGATATCACGACGCTCAACCCGCACCTGGCCTCAAGCACGCCAGATCGCTCGATCGTCGACATGGTCTTCAACGGCCTCGTCCGCTTCAAGCCGGGCGATGCATCGCAGTTCGAGCCGGATATCGCGACTGCGATTCCCGAGCCGACGATGGACGGCGACAAGCAGGTCTGGACCTTCACGCTGCGCGATGATGTCCAGTGCCAGGCCAGCGAGGCGGCGGGCACTGAGGCATACACGCTGACAGCCGATGATGTCGTCTTCTCGCTGCAGGACACGGCGAATCCGGATACCTCGGCCACGGCTGGCGACTACGCGGGCTGGACCTTCGCCAAGGTTGACGATTCGACGGTGACGATCACGCTCGATGAGCCGGTCTCGCCGGCGCTCTTCCTCCCGAAGGTTGCCAACTACGCGGGTGGGTACATCCTCTGCCAGAAGCCCTTCGAGGCGCTCGGGCCGGACAAGGTCGCCACGAACCCGGTCGGGACCGGCCCGTTCTCGTTCGTCAGCTACACCCCGCAGAACAGCGTCGTGCTGACGGCCAACGACGATTTCTATCGCGGCGCGCCGAAGCTCGGCGGCGTCGAGGTGCGCTTCATCGCCGATACCACCGCCCGCGAGCTTGCCCTGCAAGCCGGTGAGCTGGATGTCATCAACGGGTTGCCGGAAGCACAGTGGGTCGATCGCATCAACGGGCAGGATGGCTTCGCGGCCGATGTCTTCGGTGTCGGTGAGGCGATCTGGATCAATCTCAACGTTGAGCACGAGATCCTGAAGGATCCGAAGGTGCGCGAGGCGATCATCCTCGCTATCAACCGCGAGAACCACGTCGCGCTGCAGGGCGCACCCGTCGCGGAGCCGATCTACTCCGTGGTGCCGGCCTCGCTGGTGCCGGGTGGCCTGACGGAAGAGGAGGCGACCGCCGCCGGCGTCAACTACGAGCAGAACATCGATCGCGCCAAGGAGCTCCTGGCGGAGGCCGGGTACGCCGATGGCTTCTCCCTCGATCTCGTGGCCTCCGAGCAGGCTGCCTATCGCACGCAGTACGAGGTGCTCGCCGAGGAGCTGCGGCAGATCGGCATCACGGTCAATCTCGAAGTGGTGCAGCACGCGGCCATGCACGAGCTGATCCGGCAGGACGCGAACCCGATCACGATCTACATCGCCTTCCGGCCGACCGCCGATACCTATCTCACCTCCTTCTTCACGACCGAGGGCGGCACGACGAACTTCTCGAAGTTCACCGTGGACGATCTGGTGGCGCAGGCCCGGGCGGAGACAGACCCGGACAAGCAGGCCGAGCTCTGGCGGCAGGCCAACATCGAGATCGAGAAGAACTTCGCCGGATACGGCCTGATGTTCACGAACCAGGTCTACGCTCGCGCCGACAAGGTCGACTACGGCCATGAGCTGGTGACGGTGCCGCAGCTCTATCCCGGCATCGATGAGCTGACCTCGATCGGTCAATAGCTGATCCGGGCGGTGATCCGCCTGGACTCGAGAGATGCGTGAGGGTGCGACGAGCGCCTTCACGCATCTTGTCTCTCACGGCACATGCGGAAGCGATACGCCCCGTATGTGCGACCCCGCGAAGGAGCACGCATGCTTGGTCTGATAGTGAAACGCCTGCTCCTGGCGGTTCCTACCCTGCTCGTGGTCATCACCATCATCTTCGTGATCGTTCGTGTCATTCCCGGCGATCCGGCCCAGGCCGTGCTCGGGGACTATGCCACCGACGCGGCGCTGGGGCAACTCCGGGAACAGATGGGGCTGAACGAGCCCCTCTGGAAGCAGTACGTCACCTACATGGGCAACCTGGCGACCGGAGATCTCGGTGACTCGCTCGTCACCCGCCAGCCGGCCTGGAGCCAGATCCGGTATGTGCTTCCCTACACGCTGGAGCTCACGCTGGCTGCGGTGCTGATCTCGCTGGCGCTTGGCTTGCCGGTTGGCATCCTGACCGCTGTCAAGCGCAACACCTGGGTGGATTACCTCGGGCGCGTGGTCTCCCTGGCGGGACTCTCCGCGCCGGCCTTCTACGTCGGTTTGCTGCTGATGTTCTTCTTCTCCGCGCGACTGGGCTGGTTCCCGGCCGTCGGCGCCAAGCCGTTCTCCGATCCCCTTGGCAATCTCTACTCGCTCGTGCTGCCCGCGATCACACTGGGGCTGGTCGAGACCGCCTACATGGCGCGGATGACCCGTTCGGTGATGCTGGGCGTCCTCGCGGATGACTACGTGCGCACCGCTCGCGCCAAGGGACTGCAGAACCGGGTGGTGCTGCTGCGGCATGCGCTGCGGCCGGCGCTGGTGCCAATCGTTGGGCTGATCGGGATCTTCACGATCGGATTGATCGGCGGCTCGGTGCTGACCGAAGAGGTCTTTGCGCGGCCCGGGCTCGGCAAGCTGATGATCGGCGCCACCAAGCAGCGCGACTACAACCTGCTGCAGGCGGTAATGGTGATTTACGCCGTCATCATCGTGATCGTGAACGTCGTCATCGATATCGTCTACACGCGTATCGATCCGCGAGTCAGGTACAGATAATGGCGCAATCATCAGGAACCGCATCGCTCGCGACCGCGTCCGGCGGCGGCCCGATGCCCAACGTCCGGATCGTCTCCCAGCGGCGGCGGGCATGGCGGACCTTCACCAGCAACCGGTCGGCGGTGATCGGTCTCGCCATGATCGTCGTCATCGTGCTGATCGGTCTTTTCGCGCCGCTGATCGCGCCCTACGACCCACTGGTCCAGAGCACGATCAACCGGTTGAAGCCGCCCTCCGCCGAGCACTGGCTCGGGCTCGATCCCTACGGTCGGGATATCCTCTCGCGCATCATCTACGGCACGCGGGTCGCGCTGCTGGTCGGCGTGCTCTCCGTCGCGATCGGTGGCGTGCTGGGGACCGCGATCGGCGTGATCGCCGGGTATTTCGGCGGCAAGGTCGATGCGATCCTGATGCGCATCGTCGACATCATGCTCTCGTTTCCAGACCTGATTACCGGCCTGCTGGTGATGGCGGTACTCGGCGCTGGCACCACGAAGCTGATCATCGCGATCGGGCTCACGATCACGCCGCGGTTCGCCCGCATTGCCTACGGACCGACGCTGGGATTAAAGGAGAAGGAGTTCGTGGAGGCGGCCCGCGCCTCGGGCCAGAACGACCGGCTCATTCTCTACCGGCACATCCTGCCGAACGTGATGTCCGAGCTGATCGTGCTCGCGAGCCTGTGGACGGCCTCGGCTATCCGGCTGGAGGCAAGCCTGAGCTTCATCGGGCTCGGCGTACCGCCCCCGACGCCGACCTGGGGCCAGATGATCCGCGATGGCACGGTCTATCTCTCCAACCTGCCGCTGATGAGCCTGGCGCCCGGCATCGCGCTGCTGATCACCGTCTTCGCCTTCAACCTCGTGGGCGATGGCTTGCGCGACGTACTCGACCCGCGCTCACGGTCGTAGGGCCGTTTCGCTGGAGCACCCAGCATTCGTACGGGTCGACCCATGTATCGACCCTCGGGCCTGCAGGCAACCGGTTCAATTGCGCGGACGGTTTCCGCGGTGCGGCGAGGGCAGACCCGTGTGTCTGCCCGTACGAATGGCGACACAACGTTCGTACGGCTCGACCTATGTATCGCCCCTTGAGCTCGCATGGGCCGCGTTCGAATGCACGAACGTTTTCAATGCGAACTCAAGGGCAGACACACGGGTCTGCCCGTACGGACAGGCGAGCCTCTATCATGCGCTGCAACTCGTGTCGGATGGAACTCTCCTCCTAGGAACCCTTGCATCCTGCATCGCGCGCCGTATGATGACGGGCAACGATCCTTCATCTCCGCAGGTTCGGATGGAAAAGGGGAGACCTCATGGTGACCTCGCCGCCGCGGCTTCAGCACCTGACGCCCGAGCAATATGACGCGTTCGAGACGGATGGCCATCTCGTCATCAAGCAGTTCTACCGGCCGGAGGAAGTGCAGCTCCTGACCGAGACGTTCATGGAGATTCACCGGCAGGGTCCGGTGCCGGGGTATTTCAACCCGAAATCCGCCGAGGAGGCGAAGGGTGATCCGCTCAAGATGTACCCCCGGATCATGCACCCCCATCGCTTCAATGACATCGCTCGCGACTACCTGCTCGACGCCCGATTGCAGCCGGTGCTGACCGATCTCTTCGGGGAAGAACCGCTGGCAGCCCAGAGCATGCTCTACTTCAAGCCCGCCGGTGGCCGTGGGCAGGCGCTGCATCAGGACAACTTCTATCTCAATGTCGATCCGGGGACCTGCATCGCAGCGTGGCTCGCGCTCGACTACGTCGATCAGGAGAACGGCTGCCTGGAGGTCGTGCCCGGCACGCACAAGATGGACCTCTTCTGCCCGGAGGAAGCGGACAGGTCGGTCTCCTTCACCAGGGAATACGTGCCCCCGCCGCCGGGTCTGGAGAAGGTTCCGGTCATCATGGAGCCGGGCGACATGCTCTTCTTCAATGGAACGCTCGTGCACGGCTCCGGGCCGAATACCAGCGCGGATCGCTTCCGTCGCTCGTTCATCTGCCACTACATCGGCCGCTCCGCCGAGCGCATGTCGGAGTGGTATCGACCGATCCTGACCTTCGATGGTCAGGAGGTGATCGTCGACGCCAACACCGGCGGCGGCCCCTGCGGCACCGATGTCGATGCCGTCGGCCCGCACTGACCCCGCGCCACGACGAGATGCTTAAATGACGGTCTGGCATCGACCGTTGTAACGATCTATTGAAAGGACAGTACCTCCTGTGAGCGATCTTTCCACCATCCGATGGGGCATTCTCGGCACCGGCAAAATCGCGCGGAAGTTCGCGCACGATGTGAAGGCCGCCGCTCCTGGCGCCGAGCTGAAGGCGGTGGGATCGCGCAAGCGCGAGACGGCCGAGTCATTTGGGGACGAGTACGGAATTCCGAATCGCCATGCGAGCTACGAGCAGCTGGCGGCCGACCCCGATGTCGACGTGGTCTACGTCGCGACGCCGCACCCCTGGCACAAGGAGGCCACCTTGCTCTGCCTGGAGGCGGGCAAGGCGGTGCTGTGCGAGAAGGCGTTCGCGATGAACGCCGATCAGGCGCGGGCGATGGTCAGCCTCGCGCGTGAGAAGAACCTCTTCCTGATGGAGGCGATGTGGACACGCTTCCGGCCGGCAATGGTCAAGCTGCGCGAGCTGATCGCGGACGGCAAGATCGGCGATATCCAGATGGTCAATGCCTCGATCGGCTGGCCGGGCGGCAACGACTACAGCCACCGGCTCTACGCCAAGGAGCTGGGCGGCGGCATCCTGCTCGACGGCACCATCTATCCCATCTCCTTCGCCTCGATGCTGCTGGGGCAGCCGAGCCAGATCGCGAGTGCCGCCGTGCTCGGCAAGGCTGGGACCGATGAGCAGGAGGCGATCTCCTTCGGCTATCCCTCCGGCGCGGTGGCAAATCTCATCGGCAGCATCCGCGCAACCCCGGCCAACAATGCGGTGGTCGTTGGCACCAAGGGGCGGATCGAGGTTGCCACCCGCTGGTGGGAGCCGCAGCAGATCACGCTCTTCGTGAACGGTGAAGAGCCGCAGGTCTTCGACTTCCCGGAGGACGGCACAGTCGGGTATCAATACGAGGCGATCGCGGTGGGCGAGGCGCTGCGGGCCGGCAAGACCGAGAGCGAGATCATGTCGCTCGACGAGTCGATCGCGATCATGGAGACGATGGACGCCCTGCGCGCGCAGTGGGGGCTGACGTACGACGCCGACGGCAAGGCATAGGCCGGGCGCGTGCGTTTGATGTGAGGATTCAGGTGTCGCCACGCTCGACGGCGGCTGATCCGGCGGCGATCATACAGCGCGTGGTGCCGATGCGGTGCTCCCGGTGTGTGTCCTTCACTGAAGAGAGGAAACGACGACAATGCCGATGGAATACGGTCATGTGCGCGGGGTCGACAAACCGCTCTCGCGCATCGTGCAGGGGACGATTCCCCTCTCCTCCGATCGTCTGGAAGAGAGCCGGGCGCTGCTCGACGGGGTCTACGAGGCCGGCTGCCGGACCTTCGATACCGCCCAGAACTATGGCAACGGGGATTGCGAGCGGGTGCTCGGGCAGTGGGTGAAGGACCGCGGCGTTCGCGATGAGGTTGTGATCCTCTCCAAGGGCGCGCATCCGAAGGATGGCCGCGTCCGGGTGACACCGGAGGACATCACGGAGGACCTGCTCGGCTCGCTGGAGCGGCTCCAGGTCGATTTCATCGATCTCTACGTGCTGCACCGGGACAACCCCGCCGTGCCTGTCGGTCCGATTGTCGAGATCCTGAACGAGCACAAGCGCGCGGGCCGGATCGGCGTCTTTGGCGGCTCGAACTGGGCGGCGTCCCGCGTGAAGGAAGCCAATGAGTACGCGGCGGCGCACGGGCTGGAGGGATTCCCGATCAGCAGCCCGAACTTCAGTCTCGCCGTCCAGATCAAGCCGCCCTGGGAAGGGTGCCTCAGCATCAGCGGGCCGGCCGGCGCGGCCGATCGGGCCTGGTATGCGGAGCAGGGGATCCCGATCTTCCCGTGGTCGAGCCTGGCGGGCGGCTTCTTCTCTGGCCGCTTCACGCGCGACAATCTGGATACCTTCACGTCGTACCTGGACAAGCTCTGCGTCGAGTCCTACTGCTCGGAGGACAACTTCCGGCGGCTCGACCGCGTCAAGGAGATCGCGGCCCGCAACGGGGCGACGATTCCCCAGATCGCGATGTCCTACGTGATGAGCCAGCCGATGGAGGTCTTCGCACTCGTCGGGTGCCAGAAGCCGAGCGAGTTCGTCGACAACGTCGGTGCGCTCGGGCACAAGCTGAACGAGGATGAGGTCGCCTGGCTGGAGTTCCGGAGCGACGAGCGCCCCTGGTAGCGCATTCGTCATTTCGAGCGAAGTCGAGAAATGACGAATTCAGTTCTCGATTGCCTTCGGCTTGGCGCCAGCGGGATTGGGTGCCGGTGGCGCGCCATCGAGACCGGCGTCTGCCCACGAGCTCTCGTCCTCGATTGGCTCCAGGTGCGTGAAGACCGTTGTACCGGGCAGGTCGGACCGGATCTCGTGCTCGATCCGGTCCGCCAGGTCATGACCGCGCTCGACCGACCACGCGCCCGGTACGAGGATGTGGACCGAGACGAATCGGCGCGATGCCGCCTGCCGCGTGCGCAGCGCATGCGTCTGCACCTTGCCGCCCGCCCGGTAGCGATCCAGCACCTTCTCCACAATCTGAAGCTCTTCGGGCGGGATCGCCGTATCCAGCAGTCCGAGCATCGAGCGCCGCAGCAGGTGGTACCCGGTCCAGACGATGTTGACCGCGACCGCGAGCGCGATGATCGGGTCGAGCCGCGTCCAGCCGGTGAGCTGGACCGTAATGATGCCGACCACGACCCCAACCGAGGTCCAGACATCCGTGACCAGGTGGCGTGCATCTGCTTCGAGCGTGATCGAGTTGTACCGCTTGCTGGCGGCGAAGAGGCGCAGGGCCACAAACAGATTGACCGCCGAGGCGACCACCGCAACCGCGAGGCCGATGCCGGCCGATTCAATGGGAGCCGGTTCGATCAGGCGCCGTATCGCGACCCAGACGATGGTGACGGCCGCGAAGAGAATCAGCAGGCCCTCCAGGCCGCTGGAGAAGTACTCCGCCTTGCCATGGCCGTAGGCATGCTCCTCGTCCGGTTCGCGCGCGGCGACGGTCAGGGCGAAGAGGGCGGCGACCGCCGCGACGAGATTCACCACCGATTCCAATGCGTCGGAGAGCAGCCCGACCGAGCCCGTCAGCCAGTACGCGAGCATCTTGAGCGCGATCGTGACGATGGCGGCGGCGATCGAGAGCCACGCAAACCGTGTCAGCGAGGTGGTCGATGCGGGCGGCGTGGGCATAGGGCGTCGTCTCCTCTCCGGCGAGCCGGGTGTTGCGAGATGGCGCGAATCCAGAAGGGTCGCGTGGGATAGCAGGTATTTCGTGCGGATCGGAGAAGCCGACGGCAGCGGCGGTCGGATCGTTGGTTACCCGTTCAATCGAGTTGCGCTTGCCTCGTCACGCCCTGCGCTCTTGCCCGCCGGCGACGGCGCGGTAGGGCAGGCTTGGGGATGGGCGGATATCAGTAATCTCATAATCTAGGCGTGGCTAATTTTATGATCGGAGACAGAACACCGCCTGCAGATATGTCTGCAGGCGGTGCGTGGCGGAATAGGCTCGTGAGAATGGGAAAGTCTCCATATTCCCATTACTTTCGAAGTTTACCCCAGGTCGCCAGTCGAATGCCACTCGCCACCTATCCCGCCGTTCTTCATGCTCCTCAGATGCTGGCTACGGACAGGACTCTATACTTTCGGAAGTGATGAGCGTTGGGTGCGGTGACGGAACCCACCAGCAAGAGACCGATCCACTTCGCGAAACAAGGACCACACAGCTCCATGACCGATGATCGACGTACGCGGCGCGAGGGCGGGATCGGCACCGGGCTGATGCTGATCCTTGCCGCTGCCGCCGGGCTCTCCGCGGCAAACCTCTACTACGCGCAACCGCTCCTGAACACGATCGCCGAGACCTTCCACGTCGGCACCGCGACAGCCGGGTTGATCGTCACGCTCTCCCAGATCGGCTACGCCATCGGGCTGGCCCTCGTCGTGCCCGCTGGCGATATCGTGCAGCGCCGCGCCCTGAGCTGCGTGCTGCTCGTGGGGACTGCCGGTGCGCTGGCTTTTTCCGCGGTGGCGCCAGGCATCGGCATGCTGATTGGCCTGGCAGGGCTGGTCGGGCTCGGCTCAGTCGCCGCCCAGGTGCTGGTGCCGCTCGCCGCCTCGCTGGCGGACGACCGGAATCGTGGTCATGTCGTCGGGACGGTGATGACCGGGTTGTTGCTCGGTATCCTCCTCGCGCGGACGATCTCCGGATTCGTTGCCGGAGCCCTGGGGTGGCGGGCGATCTACTGGCTGGCGGCCATCATCGCGCTGCTGCTGGCGCTGCTCCTCTTCCGCGTATTGCCGGCTGAGACGGAGCGGGTCGCTGTGCGCTATCCGGCGCTCCTCCGCTCGATGGGGACATTGCTGCGGCGGGAGCCGCTCCTGCGACAGCGCATGCTCTACGGGACACTCAGCTTCGCCGCCTTCAGCGTGCTCTGGACAACGGTGGCGTTCATGCTTGCCGCGCCTCCCTATTCCTACGGCGACGCCGTGATCGGGCTCTTTGGGCTGGTCGGCGCGGCCGGGGCATTGAGCGCGAATGTCGCCGGGCGCTTCGTGGATCGCGGGTTCGGCAACCTGACAACCACCGTGTTCGCGACCGGGATCGCACTCTCGTTCGGGTTGATCTATCTCGGGCATCAATCGCTGGTAGCGCTGATTCTCGGTATCCTGGTGCTCGATATCGGGGTATCGGGACTCCAGGTCACGAACCAGAGTCTCATCTACCGGCTGGATGCCGCGGCTCGCAGCCGGATCACCGCCGTGTACATGACCGCCTATTTCGTCGGCGGCTCGCTGGGATCGGCAGTGGCGAGTGTGCTGTATGAGCCTGCGGGTTGGGCCGGCATCTCGATCCTTGGGGCGGTGCTCGGCTTCACGATTCTCTCCATCCACCTCCTCATGCACCTGCGATCGCGACAGGAGTCGTCGGTTCGCTCGGTGACACAGGGGTAGCGCTGAGATCCGGACGGGTGCGTGACGGCGGTCGGTTTCGCGGATAGAATGCGCCGCAACACCTGACCTGCGACCAACACGCACGATGAACGAGAGGCGAGGCACGATGAGCGAATCGAGTATCCGGGGCGCGGCCCTGACCGAGGAGATGCTGGCGTTCCTGAAGAGCGTCGATAGCCCGACGATCGCCAATGCGATCGAGCCGTTTGGCGTACGCGACCGCAGCGATGGCTACATCGGCGGGTCCATTCAGTGCCAGTTTCCCGATCTCGGCGTCATGGTCGGGCGGGCGCTCACCGTGACCATGACGAATACGGTCGGCGGGCCGCCCGCGAGCCGGGATGGCTACTGGCGGATGTGGGATGCGCTGGAGGCGATGGAGGGACCGGTCGTCCTCGCGATCGCGGATGCCAGCGGGGCGCCGCATCGCGTTGCCTATGCCGGCGAGATCATGGTCTCGATCGCACAGAAGCTGGGTGCGGTCGGGATGGTGACGGACGGGGCGCTGCGCGATGTGGACGAGGTTCACGCGCTCGGCTTCCACTATTTCATGCGGTACCCCGTCGTTTCGCACGCCAATTTCGAGATCGTCTCCGTCGGCGAGCCGATCGTGCTGGATGGGCAGCGCGTCGTTACTGGTGACCTGCTGCACGGCGATCGCAACGGGATCGTGATCATCCACGACGAGACGCTGGCGGAGTTGAAGGACGCGGTGGAACGCGTCCGGACCAGTGAGCGGGCAGACATGGATTTCATCCGGGGGGCGGATTTCTCGCTCGCGGGGTTCAAGCAACGCAAGGGCTACGGCTCCTGAGCCGATTTGCCAGGATCGCAACCCAAAAGCGGGAGGGGACCAGTTCACAGGAATGGGTCCCCTTCTGCCTTTCATCGGCCCCTACCCCATGCGGACCGGGGCTTCGGGGTACCGGTAGCGCGTGACCTGCTGGCGCTGGATCAGGGCGTAGGCGAGGGTCAGGGGCCCCAGCCGGCCGAAGAACATCGCCGCGCAGAGGACCAGCTTGCCGGCTGCCGACAGGTGCGGCGTGATCCCGGTCGAGAGCCCCACCGTCGCCATCGCGCTCATCGTCTCGAACATCATCGACAGGAACGATGGGTCGCTGTGCCCCATTACGTCCTCGGCAAAGGCGAGCAGCAGCGTGAACACGAAGTGCATGAAGAGAAACACCGAGATGATCGCCATCGCCCGGAAGACCAGCTCCGCTGTCACCCGGCGTCCAAACGCCTGCGAGTGATTCTGGCCGCGGAGCGTCGAGAAGACCGCGATCGCGATGATAGCAGCCGTCGCCAGCTTGATGCCGCCGGCCGTCGATCCGGCCGCGCCACCGACCATCATCACCCCGATCCAGAGGAAGACCGTCGAGGAGTGCGCGTGGCTGAAATCAATGGTCGAGGCGCCGGCCGTCCGCGCGGACACACTCTGGAAGAGGGCGACCATTGGCTTTGCCCAGCCCGGTGAATCGACGAGCGCCGCTCGCCACTCGGTAATCATGAAGAGGATCGTGCTGACGGCGAGGACGACCGCGTTGGCGAGCAGGACCAGTTTTGTATCGAAGTTGATGCGCCGCCAGGACCGTTTGCTGACGGCATCATTCAGCACCATGTAGGAGAGCGCGCCGGCCTGGATCAGCGCCATGACCGTGAAGTTGATCCACGGTGAATCCTGGTATCGCGCCAGGGAATGGAACCCTCCCTGCAGGTCGAAGCCGGCGTTGCAGAACATGGAGACGGAGTGAAAGATGCCGTACCAGATGGCGACGTCGAGCGGTTGGTCCCGCGCGAATCGCGCCGCCAGCACCACCGCACCGATCGCTTCGCAGGCAAGCGTGAAGCGCAGGATGCGCTTGGAGAGATTCGCGGCTTCCTGGATCGAGAGCGCTGGCGAGCCATCACGCAGGAGCACAGCACTCCGGAGGCTTCCGCCCCGCCCGAGCGAGACCAGGAGCAGCGAGGCCCCCACCATGAAGCCGAGACCGCCGAGCTGGATCAGCACCAGGACGATCAGTTCCCCCGTAAAGCTCCAGTGCGACTGCGTATCGACGACGACCAGACCGGTCACGGCCGATGCGGAGACGGCGGTGAACACGGCGTCGACCGGACGCGTCGACATGCCGTGTTCCGAGGAGAAGGGCATGGTCAGCAGGAATGCGCCAAGCAGCACAATGGCGATGTAGGCGACGACAAACCGTTTGGCATTGGTCTGAACGCTCGGGGCCTCGCGTTCATGCGCCTCCGGGGCCAGCTGAATGACCTGGGTCGCATCCAGGCGACGATGGACGACTCGATTTCCTGGAAGGTGTCGACGACCGTGTTGCTCCACCGTTAACTACTTCTTCCCATAGTGCCTGCCCTGAGCTCGCTGGGTCGCAATCAGAAGCATAGAGGCCCGGCGGTGTCCGCATCGGGCAGACCGCTCGACGTCTGTTCGAGAGATCGCGTACCGGTGAAGTGCCGTCAATCGTCGCCCGGTACCGCCGTCGATATCCGTGTGCATACTCGTGGTTATGTTCCAGCCGGCGGTCGCGCGCGTCATTTGCCTACCGGGCGCAGGTTGTGTTCCGCGAACGCCTCGATGTCGACATCGGCGCCGACGATCACGAGCTCATCGTACGGCTGGATGCGCTCCTGATAGTGCGGAACGGTGATCAGCGTGTTGCCGCGCTTGATGAGCAGCACGTTGATCTTTGCCTGGAGATCGGTCGTGCATTCGGCGATCGTCTGCCCGATGAGATTTGCCGGCGCCGCCAGCCGGGCGATGCCGGTCGCCGCCGAGAGGGAGATGTAGTCGCTGATGTGCCGGACGCCGAGCGAGTGCGCCAGTCGTTTTCCGGCGTCGAGCTCGGGGAACACGACGCGATCCGCCCCGATCTTGCGCAGCAGCTCGCCGTGGAGGGTCGTTTTCGCCTTGGCGATGACCCAGGGGATCTGGAGCTTCTTGAGCAACAACGTGCTCAGGACGCTCGCTTCCAGGTTCTCCCCCTGCGCGACGATCGCGACGTCGGATTGATCGATGCTGAGCTGCTGCAGCAACTCGATGTCGCTGCCGTCGCCCTGCGCGGCCAGCGTCACCCGATCAGCCATATCCTGGACCCGTTTGTGATCGCGGTCGATCGCCGTCACCTCGTAGCCGAGCTCATGAAGCGTCTGTGCGAGACTGCTGCCGAATCGGCCGAGGCCGATCACGGCCACGCGTTCCGGGGATTCCCGCTTGTTCTTGTTGCCGCCACCAAATCCGAGCATTCGCACGTTCTCCATGCCCTCGTGTTTCGACGATCGCGTTCGATCCCGTCATTCTACGCCGATGCGACGAGTGCGATGCCGCCAGACCGTCGCTTGACGCGCACTATACCGTTCGGTATAGTGCTTCCCGCGCAGTGCAGCAAGGGAATGGGCCCCGTCTGCAGTGGATCGGAGATGCGCCATGACGGAAAAAACATCCACGCGGGAGACAATCCTCGCCGGCGCCCTCGATCTCTTTGCCGATCGTGGCTACAGCGGCGTGGGCGTCGAAGAACTTGCGGCGTCAGCCGGAGTCACGAAGCCGACACTCTACCACTACTTCGGCAACAAGCAAGGGGTGCTCGAAACCCTGGTCGCGGAACGCTACGATCCGTTTCTCGACGAACTGGCGATTGCCGCCGACTACCAGGGGGATTTGCCCCTGACGCTGACACGGGTGGTGCATGCCTTCTTCGAGTTTGGCACGCGAGAGGAAAAGATCTTCCGGATGGGCCTCGCGGCTGAGCTGACCGCCCGCGACAACGTTGCCACGAAGATTCTGACACCACGCCTGGGGCGGCAGTACGCGATGCTGACCGAGCTTTTTGAGCGCGCGGCGCGGGACCACGGCAATATGCGCGGCAAGCAGCGTCTTGCCGCCGCAACCCTGAACGCCACGATCGTCGCCCATCTGCGACTGGCGGTGGATGGCGATCTCGTCCTCGATGACGCGGCGGTCTGGCAATTGATCCAGCAATTCTCGTACGGCATCTACAGCTAGTGGCGTCTCGTCAGCACGTCGATCGTCATTCCCTCGTCATTTCGAGCGATTTGTCGTCATTCTGAGCACTCTCCCCACCGTCATTTCGGGCCTGGCGAGAAATCTCTCTGCGGCGGGCCACGCATCGTCGTTGTGCACCCGACGCGAGAGGCGAGCAGGGTGCCTCGAGACGCCCCACGAACGAGATTTCTCGCCAAGCTCGAAATGACAGGAGTAGGGCGCAATGACGGGGACGGCGCGTTCCAATGACGGGGGAAACCCACTCGGACGCAACGACGGAGGGTATCCTCGGAGCGACGGTGAGGGCTTTCTTTCTATCGCCAACCAGAATCACAAGGAACGTCTCATGGGTACCTGGAGCAACGACGCCGTCTTCTACCATATCTACCCGCTCGGTCTGCTCGATGCCCCGAAGGTCAATGATCCAGACGCGGAGACCGTGTCGCGTCTGCCGGGTCTCATGCACTGGGCGCCCCACATCCGCGAACTTGGGTGCAACGCGCTCTATCTCGGCCCGCTCTTCGAATCGGGCACGCACGGGTACGACACAATCCATTATCAGAAGGTGGACCGCCGGCTCGGCACGAACGCCGACCTGCGGGCGCTGGTGGACCACTTCCACAGCCAGAGCATCCGCGTCATCCTCGACGGCGTGTACAACCATGTCAGCCGCGACTTCCCCCAGTTCCGGGACTTGCGGGAGCGCGGTGAGCAATCGCCGTACCGGGACTGGTTCGAAAGCGTCCGGTTTGGGCGGCAGAGCCCCCTTGGCGATCCTTTCCAGTACGAGGGATGGAGCGGTCATCTGGAGCTGGTCAAACTCAACCTCCGGAATCCCGAGGTCCGGGAGTATCTCTTCACCGTCGTGCGAACGTGGTTCAGGGAGTTCGGAATCGACGGGCTGCGACTGGATGCCGCCGATGTGATGGACAAGGACTTCCTGCGCGATCTCGCCGCCGTCTGCCGGGAGGCGAATCCCGACTGCTGGCTCGTTGGCGAGGTCGTGCACGGCGATTACAGCCAGTGGGCGGGCCCGGGCATGCTCGATTCCGTCACTAACTACGAGTGCTTCAAGGGCCTCTATTCAAGCCTGAACGACCGCAACCTCTTCGAGATCGCCCACTCGCTCAAGCGCCAGTTCGGGTCGGAGGGGGTCTACCGTGACCTTCCGCTCTACAATTTCGCGGACAACCACGATGTGAACCGGGTTGCGAGCCTGCTGAAGGACGAGCGGAATCTCTTCCCGCTCTACGCGCTCCTTTTCACCATGCCCGGCGTGCCCTCGATCTACTACGGCAGCGAGTGGGGGTACCGGGGCAAGAAGCGTGACGGGGACGACGGTCCGCTCCGGCCCGCGCTGGCGTGGCCGGTGCCGGAAGCGGAGAAGGAGCAGCCGGAGCTGGAATCGTGGATCGCGCGGCTCGCCGGAATCCGCCATCAGTCGCCCGCAGTGCGGGGCGGCGACTATGGGGAACTGCATGTGGCTTCCGAGCAGCTGGCCTTCCTGCGCCGGAGCGATGAGCAGGTCGCGCTGGTCGTTATTAACGCGGCCCACACGCCGACCGCATTGCGATTGCCGGTGCCCCTGGCGCACGGGACCATCCTCACCGATGCGCTCGATCCCGGATTCACCGCCCGGATCCAGGGCGGCACGCTCGATCTCGGCGAGTTCCCGGCTGCCACGACCCGGATCCTGTGCGGGGATGTCGTCGGCGCGTGACGGCATGGGTACAGGCGACCGTAGCGGTGCGCGGGGATGCGATCATCCCCGCGATTAAATCCTGCCGTACCGGCGCATGATGGCGACCAGGCGGTCGTGGGGCAGCGCGTGGGCAACATGCCCGTCGCGTCCCGTCATCGTCTCGGCGGCGACCAGCGCGTTGCCTACCGCCTCGCTCGTCGCCTCGACTGTCGCCTGGAAGAACGGGTCGATGAAGAGGTCGTTGAGCTGCACGCGCGACAAGAAGGCCGAGGATTGGGGGACCGCACGGCGGTCGGCCGGTCTGGCCGTCCGGTTGGCGGGAGCGTTGGAGAAGGCGATCAGGATATCGCCGGAGCTGTGACGTCCCAGCCCACCGGCGCGGGAGAGGCCGAGCATGCCGCGGTTGGCCAGGCGCCGCAACTGGCGGTCCGAGAGCGGCGCATCGGTCGCGATCACGACGATGATCGAGCCATCCTTCCTCGGGCCTGTATCGACGTGGCCCCGCTCCAGCTGTAGATCCTGGATCTCGCGTCCGACCGGCACGCCGTCGATCAGGAGGTCGTCGCGCGCGCCGAAGTTCGACTGCACCAGCACGCCGACCGTGAAGGCCTGAGCGCCCATCTCGACCAGGCGGGACGATGTGCCGATGCCACCCTTGAACTCACAGGTCAGCATGCCCGTGCCACCGCCGACGTTGCCCTCTGCCACTGGTCCAGAGGTTGCGGTATCGAGTGCTGCGAAGACATGCTCGCGGCGGACGTGCTGACCGGATCCGTCGTTGAGGAACCCGTCGAATGTCTCGGCGACAACGGGGACGACGAAATGACCCGTACCCAGCAAGGGCTCGTTCGCGCAGCGCCACTCCACCGTCGCCTGATGGACAGCTCCGACCGAGAGCGTGTTCGTGATCGCGATGGGTGAATCGAGCACCCCGAACTCGTCGACTTGGGAGCGCCCGGTCATCTCGCCGGCTCCGTTGAGGACGGCGATCGCCGCCGGTACCAGCTCGTGAAAGGCAGAGCCTTCATGTGGATGAATCGCCGTCACGCCGGTGCGGACGGACGTCTCCGGCCCGAGCAGCGTCGTGTGGCCGACGCGCACCCCGGGCACATCGGTGATCGCATTCCAGGGGCCGGTTGGCATCGTGCCGATCGTGATACCGAGATCCCGGAGCCGGGGCTTGCCGCTGCTCGATGGTGCGTTTCCCTCGGTCATGAAACCTCCTCTCTCCATGAATCCAATGATTGTTACCTTTCGTAAGTAAGGGCAGGCAGACACTCAGCTGAGCGTCACACACCAGCACTGAAAGGGCAATACGGATGACTGACCACACCAAGACCACGACGACATCAGCAGCGGAAACGGAACCGTTCGTGACCGCGCCGACGACCCAGATCGGGCACGTTCATTTGAAGGTAGCCGATCTCGATCGCGCGCTCGCCTTTTACCAGGGTGTACTGGGGTTCGAGCTGACCCAGCGTTTCGGCTCGCAGGCGGCCTTTCTCTCGGCCGGCGGCTACCATCATCACATCGGGCTCAATACCTGGGAGAGCCTGGGTGGGCCGCCGCCCGCGCCCGGCACGACCGGGCTCTACCACCTCGCGGTGCTCTACCAGACGCGGGAAGAGCTTGCGCAGATCCTGCGGCGCCTGATCCAGCATGGCATCCCGCTCGGCGGGGCCTCCGATCATGGCGTGAGCGAGGCTCTCTACCTCAATGACCCCGATGGCAACGGCGTCGAGCTGTATTGGGATCGCCCGCGCGACCAGTGGCCGCGGGATGCCCAGGGCAATATCGAGATGTACACGCGGCGTCTTGACCTCCAGGATCTCCTTTCCCTGCCGGAACCAGGGGCGGCCACAACCGCCTAGCGCGGGCGGATGTTGGTCTCAGCGGACCGTCAGTCGGTCTCCCGGCCCCGAGGGAATCCACCTATACTGCCAGGACAGTGGCCCGTGTTGCGCACGGCAGGAGGGGATGAGCCGGCAGTCTGGTGCTCCGGCTCTCCACCCATCGGAAGGGGAGTGATATGCAGGATGATCAGGGCGGCAATGGGGTGATGCGCCGGCAGGCACATGCGGTCAACCGTCGACGGTTTATGCAGGGGCTCGCGGCGGCCGGGATGTCCGCGGGCGTGGGCGCGAGACTGATCGGTGCGGCGGGCGCGCAGACCGCCTCACCCATGGCGAGCCCAGGGGCCTCGCCTGTCGCCTACGATGGCCCGGTCGGCACGCTCTCGATCGACCGCGCGGCGTACAACACCGCGCTTCGCGATCACTTCGCCTTCGAGGAACCTGGTGCGACGGGCGGCACGTTCATCTATGCCAGCACCGCGGATATCGCCACGCTCAACCCGATCCTGTCATCGGACGGCTACTCCAGCATGATCATCGGGCTGATCATGGAGCAACTGGTCGCCACGAGCCCGCTCGATGGCTCCTGGGTGCCCGCGCTCGCGGATTCCTGGGAGATCGCGGCGGACGGGGTGACGTACACGTTCCATCTCCACGAGGGCGTCACGTGGCACGATGGCGAGCCCTTCACCGCGGATGATGTCGTCTTCACCTTCGATGCCGTGATGAACCCGGACAGCCTGAGCCCGCGCACCGGCGAGGTCAGCAGCGTGCTGGCTTCCTACCGGGCAATCGATGAGCACACGGTCGAGCTCGTGGCGAAGGCCCCGGTCGCGACATTCCTCGACAAGACCGTTGGGGAGTTCGCGATCCTGCCGAAGCATCTCTGGGAGAAGGTCCCAGTGGGCGAGATGGGCAGTGATCCTGGCTCCACAGGGAGCGATCCCGCGCGCGTGATCGGCACTGGGCCCTTCCTTTTCGGGGAGTGGATACAGGGCGACCACGTGACGGTCGCGAGGAATCCATCGTACTGGGATGCCACCAATACGCCAGTCTCCATCGATGAGTTCATCTTTCGTGTCGTAGGCGATGCAGGGACAGCGCAACAGTCGCTGGTTACCGGCGAATCCGACGCGATGACGCTCTCTGCCTCTGCTGCCGTCAGCCTGCAGAAGAGCAATCCGGAGATCACGCAGGCGGACTACGACACCTTCGGGTTTACCTTCTTCGCGGGCAACCAGGATCCCGAGAAATCGGACCTCTTCCTCGACCGTGAGGTGCGGCAGGCGCTGATGTACGGGCTGGATCGCGATCTGTTCATCGAGACGGTCCTTCAGGGGTACGGCACGCGGGCCGATGGTACGCAGCCCGTTCCCTCGCCGGCCTACGATCCATCCCGGGTCAACACGATCTATACCTACGATCCGGACAAGGCCCGATCGCTGCTGGCGGAGGCTGGCTGGGTTGCCGGGGACGGCGGGACAGTCGCGAAGTACGGGAAGGACCTGAGCTTCGAGTGCCAGTACCCGGATAACAACCCGGCGTATGAGCAGCTGATGGCCTACATGCAGGAGGCATGGAAGGAGATCGGCATCGAGATGACCCCGGTGTTGACGCCATTCCAGACCCTGATCGAAAACGCCATGGGCGGGAACTTCGAGATGGTGATTCTCGGCAGCTCGTGGGGTGTCGATCCCGACCAGAGCGAGATGTTTGCCTCCAGCTCGCTTCCGCCGAACGGGTTCAACTTTTTCCATTGGCACAACGACCGCTACGACGAGTTGATCCCGCTTCAGAACCGGGAGCTCGATGTGGCCAAGCGGATCGACATGATCATCGAACAGTCGAATCTCGTGAACGACGATGCGGCGGTCGGGATGCTGGCGTTCAGCCGGTCGATCGTCGGCGCGGGAGAGCGCGTCCACAATTACTTCCCGAACGCGTACAGCGAACAGGGGATCTGGTCGGTTCCATTCGTGTGGCTGGCCGCCGAGTAGATGCATGGCGCCCCGCCGTGTCCGGTAAGAGCGTCGCCATTGCCCCGTCATTCTGAACGGAACGGTGGGCCGCTTTCGCTCGATGGCTCCGCAATCGACTGTTGCGAATCCCCGTGCGCAGCGCAACTGCCGTTTGCTGTGGTGGGCAGGAGCGCCATCATTGATCGAGGCGCTGCTGAAATGACGGGAAAGAGAGACACGCTCTCGCTTCGCAGCACTGCGTTCGGTCTGGATATATCGTTTCCGGCAGGGTGGCTCTCCGGGCAAAAAGCAACCGCACGGGGGATGGCCCGTGCGGTTACAAACACCACGGAGGGAAGGGGGGAATCGTGCTGTGGCTGGCAACACAATTCATATGGTGCTGACTCAATTATAGGTGTGCCCGGCTGGCAGCAACGGTCCAAACGGATAGTGTTTGAGGTCCGTTGGGTCGTGCATCCAGGCCCTTTTTGCCTCGGATCACGCCGGAGCTCGCCCCGGCGTGTGCCTGCTGGGCACGGATGGGGTGGCGGCGGGAAATCTGCCTGGTGATTGCTTCCTGCGAATCGGTCTCCGCTGGAGATTGTGATACCATACACACGGTCAATCGAGCCGGAACCTGCCTTCCCAACCGGGAGCGTCCGGTTCGTCCGATGCGTACGGACGTGAAGATTCGCGCTGGGCATCGATATCTTGCAGGCACAATCATGCAGCGTCGCGCATTGTGGGCAGGAGCCACCAATCTACGCAGGAGTAGGTACCAGTGCACACGTTCGGGGATAACTGGGTTGTTATCGTCTTTATGTTGGTCATCGCGTTCTTCATGGGGAACGCGCTGCTGACGCTCAACCGAATCGCTGCCCCTTCCCGCCCCTCCGCCATCAAGGCGATGCCCTATGAGAGTGGTGTGCCGGACGTCGCCTCGGTCCGCCTTCACCTCAATCCACGCTTCTTCGTGGTCGGCATGCTGTTCGTCATCTTCGATCTTGAAGCCGCATTCGTCTTCCCGTGGGCCGTCTCCCTGGATCGGCTCGGTCTCTTCGGGTTTGTCGACATGATGATTTTCCTCGGCTTGCTCCTCCTCGGTTATGCCTACGCATGGAAGAAGGGGGCCCTCGAATGGGTCTGATTGACGATCGCTTCGACAAGAACGTATTCATTTCCTCGCTCGATTTCCTCTTCAACTGGGGCCGGCGTTCCTCGCTGTGGTGGCTGCAGTTCGGGCTTGCGTGCTGTGCGATCGAGATGATCAGCGCGTCGATGGCGCGGTGGGATCTCGCGGAACGATTCGGCATGCTCTATCGCGCGTCGCCGCGACAGGCCGATCTCATGTTCGTGGCGGGAACGGTGACCAAGAAGATGGCGCCGATCGTTCGCACGCTCTATGACCAGATGCCGGAGCCGAAGTGGGTGATCTCGATGGGCTCCTGCGCCAATGTCGGCGGCCCGTACGACACCTATGCCGTCGTGCAGGGGGTCGACCAGATCGTGCCGGTCGATGTCTACGTCCCGGGCTGCCCGCCGACGCCTGAGGCGCTCTACTACGGAGTGCTCCAGCTCCAGAACAAGGTCATCAAGTACGACACGATGGCGAAGAAGCACGGGCTGGACGCCGCCGAGGCGCAGCGCCAGAAGGATCGGGCGAAGGCACTGGCGGGCATTCGCGGCTAATTCCGGATGAAACCGGGCGCCCTGGTCGACGAGGATCGGCGCCCCCGCGCTCCGCGCGGAAACGGAGGAACACACTGTGAGCGATGGTGAGGCGCAGGGCAAGCGCGATCCCCAGATCAACAAGAAGCTGACGCCGGAACCACAGGACGGGGCCGAGGCGTCCGCGCCGGTCGCTCAGCCGGCTGCGGGTGTCGGTGTCGACGCGGTCGCCTCGCATCCGGACACGGAGCGGGGGGCCCAGTCGATCCCTGCGGCGTCCGAGGATGCGGCGCCCACCGCCGAGCGACCGCTCGCTAATCTCGAATCCATGCAGCAGCGGCTCGATCGCATCGGCGATGCAGAGACCGGCGGTTGGGCGCGCGAGCTCTACACCGATCCCGATGTCGAGAAGCATCCGGTCGTGCGCGTTCTCCGCGCGAATTTTCCGGATGACGTGCTCGATATCATCCGCTTCCGGGATGAGACGACCATTCACGTCACGACCAGCAAGCTGCGCGATATCTGCTTCTTCCTGCGCGATCACAAGCAGATCGCCATGAACTTCCTGACCGATGTGACGGCTGTCGACATGCTGCGGCTGCGCACGTCGCCGCGCTTCGATGTCGTTGTTCAGCTCTACTCGCTGCCGAACCGCGTTCGCCTGCGGCTCAAGGCCGGGTGCAACGATGGGGAGCCGGTGCCCTCCCTCGTTCCGGTCTGGAACGGCGCCAACTGGCTGGAGCGCGAGGCCTACGATATGTTCGGGATCGTGTTCGAGGGTCATCCCGACCTCCGGCGCATGCTCTTGCCGGATGATTGGGACGAGGGCCATCCGCTGCGCAAGGATTATCCGCTGCGCGGCTGGAAGGAATTTCCGGTCTACAACCGGGAGCGGGTCGTTCCACGTACCCGCACGCGCTGGACCGGAAGGGGGGTCTAGCAGATGTCAGACGACGCACGACACGCAAATGGAGCCACGACCGCGATCGTGGACAGCGGCTCTGTGGAAGACATCGAGTCGACGCCGTTCGGGAAGCCGGGCGCGTTCATTAATCCCGAAGTGCCGCCCACGGGGACGCTGACCGTTTCGGATGAGCAGGAGCTGGATGACGGCAGCCGCCTGATGACGCTCAACATGGGGCCGCAGCACCCCAGCACCCACGGTGTGCTCCGGGTGATGCTGAAACTCGATGGTGAGGTGATCGTCGATTGCGATCCGATCATCGGCTATCTCCACCGCGGGACAGAGAAGCTGGGCGAGGCGCACCGCTACGCCCAGATCACGCCGTGGACGGACCGGACCGACTACGTCTCCGCTCCGCTGAACAATCTCGGTTACGTGATGACGGTCGAGAAGCTCTGTGGGGTCGAGGCGCCGGAGCGCGCCCAGTACTGGCGGGTGATCATGGCCGAGCTGAGCCGGATCGCCTCGCACCTTGTCTGGCTGGGGACGCATGCACTCGACATCGGCGCGCTCTCGATGTCGCTCTACTGCTTCCGCGAGCGCGAGACGATTCTCGATATCTTCGAGTCGTTCTGTGGCGCCCGCCTCACCACGAACATGATGGAGATCGGCGGCTTCTCCCGCCCGTTGCCGGATGGGATCGAGAACCAGGTGCGCAATTTTCTGCGCATTTTCCCCGGCCGGCAACAGGAGTACGTCGACGTGCTCGAGGCCAACCCGATCTGGCTCACGCGGACCAAGGGGGTCGGCGTGATCTCGCCCGAGGCGGCCATCTCGTACTCGCTCACCGGCGCCTGCCTGCGCGGCTCCGGCATCAACTACGATGTCCGCAAATCCATGCCGTATCTCGTCTACGACCGGCTGGACTTCGAGGTGCCGATCGGGCAGCATGGCGATACCTTCGACCGCTATCTGGTGCGCATGGAAGAGATGCGCCAGTCGATCAAGATTATCCAGCAGGCCATCGACTACGTTGACGGCATGGATACGCCGATGATGGCGTATGAATCGGCCTACGTGATTCCTCCCCATAAGGGGACGATGACGACGGCTGAGGACATGCAGCGCCACTTCATCTGGACCATCAAGGGATTCAACCCGCCGGTTGGCGAAGCGTGGTGCTCGATCGAGCAGTCCAAGGGGGAATTGGGCTATTACCTGGTTTCCGATGGTGGGCCAATGCCATACCGGTTCCGGATACGAACACCGGACTTCGTGAATCTGTCGGTGTTGCCACACATGGCGCAGGGGGCGATGCTGGCCGATATCGTCGCCTGCATCGGGACGATCGATATCGTGTTGGGGTCGGTCGACCGGTAAGACGGCGCCTCGCGTCGGTGTCACGACGAGGGAGCACGCGCGGCTCAGGGGATGATGGTGGCTGGAGTTCCCGGCGATCGGGGACACATGGGGAGAGACGGCGGAGCGACGACGGTCCTGCCAGGAATGCAGGACTCGCCAGCGCGCGCCGAGGACTGAAAGCGAAGCATGACAGATCAACCAATTTGGGTCTCATTCATTGTGGCCTTCATCATCCTGAACGTCCTGCTCATCAGCATGGCGTACATGACGTGGTTCGAGCGCAAGGTGCTCGCTGCCATGCAGGACCGCCTCGGCCCGACCCGCTCGGGGCCGCATGGGCTCTTCCAGCCGCTCGCGGACGCCGTCAAGCTCCTGGGCAAGGAAGATCTCGTCCCGGCGGCGGCGGACAAGTGGGTCTTCCTGTTCGCGCCGGTGCTCGTTTTCGTCGCCGCGTTGACGGCCGCTGCGGTGATCCCGTTCGGCGGGACCGTCGATATCTTCGGGCAGGATGTCAATCTCTACATCACCGATCTCAATGTCGGCACCCTCTTCCTGCTGGCGGTCGGTGGTGCCGGGACGTACGGCATCATCCTCGGCGCGTGGGCATCCGCCAACCGGTATTCCCTGCTGGGCGGTATTCGCGCCGCTGCCCAGGTTATCTCCTATGAACTGATCCTTGGCTTCTCGCTGGTCGGCATCTTCATTCTCTCCGGCACGATCAGCCTGCGCGGCATCATGGAGGCGCAGCAGCGGACCATCTCCATCGGCCCGCTCGAGATCAGCAACTGGTACATCCTCTCGCAGCCGCTCGCCTTCGTCCTCTTCCTGATCGCAGCGGTGGCCGAGACGAACCGGGCTCCCTTCGACCTCCCCGAGGCCGAGACCGAGCTGGTCTCCGGGTTCCACACCGAGTACTCCGGATTCCGCTTCTCCCTCTACTTCCTTGGCGAATACATCAACATGATCGTCGTCTCGCTCTTCGCGAGCACGCTCTTCCTTGGCGGTCCGAATGGACCGGGTTCCGAGAAGTACTGGGGATTGGGACTGCTCTGGCTCTTCCTGAAGACCATCGCCTTCCTCTTCTTCTATGTCTGGCTTCGCGCGACCCTGCCCCGGTTCCGCTTCGACCAGTTGATGGGTCTCGCGTGGAAGGTGCTCTTGCCGCTGGCCTTCCTGAATATCTTCGCAACGGCGCTGATCCGGATTATTGCGAACGGGCAGGTGTTTTGATCCGTGAGATACGAAGTGATCGACGCGATCTCCACCAGCACCGTTCTCTGTGACCACGACCACCGCGGCGTGACAGCATCCACCCGCGCACGAGGAGCCGCCTGATGCCCTGGGAACTGATTTTCTTCTACCTGATCGGAGCTGCCAGCATCCTGACGGCGCTCGGGATGGTGGTCTCGCCGAACCCGGTGCATTCCGGCATCTTTCTCGTGCTCTGCTTCCTTAATGTGGCGGCCATCTTCGTCATGCTCGGTGCCGAGTTCCTGGCAGTCATCCAGATCATCGTCTACACGGGAGCGGTGCTGGTCTTGCTGCTCTTCGTGCTGATGCTGGTCGATCCCAAGCAACTGCCCAGTTTCACCACCGGGCGGCCGTTGCAGCTTCCACTCAGCATCCTGCTCGGGATCGTGCTGCTGCTGGAGCTCGGAGCGGCGATCATCACCCGCACCTCGATCGGGGCCGTGGGGCAGGATTCTCCGGAGGCCATTGCCTCGGTCGGTGGTAATGTGCAGGCGCTCGGTCTCGTCATCTATTCGAAATACATGCTCGCCTTCGAGGTGACCTCGCTGGTGTTGACGGTCGGTGTCATTGGCGCGATCGTGCTGGCATTGCCAGAACGGCTTGGAATCAAGGCGAAGCTGGACCGGGCGACGATCAGCCTTGGGCATCCGCGTGGATCGGACGGCCTCCTGCCGGCGGGACCGCGCGGTGAGACCCCGATCGCCGTCGATCCGAACCGGCAGGTGCCGGAGCCGACCGGCGTGCGCAGGCTGATTCTGACCAAGGACCCGGATGCCTACACGACGGTGGGCGCCCGCAGCAGCAACGAAGACTAGGCATCTCGCCCGGATCGGGGCGAATCGGAGGGATGAGGCGCCGCATGGGTGAACTTGGAGTCAATCACTTTCTCTTTCTGAGCGCAGCGCTCTTCATCATCGGCATGATGGGGGTGTTGACTCGGCGCAACGTGATCATCATCTTCATGTGCGTCGAGCTGATGGTCGCCGCCGTCAGCATCACGCTGGTGGCATTCGCGAACGAGACGCAGACGCTCGATGGACAGGTCTTTGTGCTCTTCGCGCTGGCGGTAGCCGCCGCCGAGGCGGCGGTCGGGCTGGCGATCATCGTGGCGTTGAGCCGGCGCGGGAAGTCGGTCGACGTCAATGACATGCGAGAGCTTCGTGGGTAGCTCGGGTATCGGACGGACACCGTGGTCTGTATGGTCCGGGGTTGGATGTAGGTTGAGGACGCATTGATGTCGAACTTGTTGTTCCTGATTCCACTGCTACCACTGCTCGCGTTCTGTGTGAACGTCCTCTTCGGACGGTCCATCATTCGCGGCAACGCGCACTGGATCGCCACCCCAGCTGTGTTCGTCTCCTGGGTGCTCTCCCTCGTGACCCTGTACCAGGTGCACCAGAACGACAAGATCTTCAGCCAGCGGCTCTTCACCTGGATTCCGGCCGGCGATTTCAACGTCGCCGTCACCCTCCACGTCGACCAGTTGACCGCCATCATGCTGGTGGTGGTGACGACAGTCGGGTTGCTGGTCCACGTCTACTCCGTCGGGTACATGCACGGCGAAGACGGCTTCTATCGCTTCTTCTCGTACCTGCCGCTCTTCGTCTTCTCGATGCTGATGCTGGTGCTGGCCGACAACTTGCTCCTGCTCTTCGTCTTCTGGGAAGCGGTCGGTCTCTGCTCGTACCTGCTGATCGGCTACTACTTCCGCCGGCGGTCGGCAAACAATGCCGCCCGCAAGGCCTTCGTCGTCAACCGGATCGGTGATGTGGGCTTCGGGCTCGGCATCATCATGATGTTCTGGACCTTCGGCACGATCAATTTCTACGGCGACAATGGCATCTTCGCGATGGCCACGAATCACGCTGCATTCGGCATTTCCGGCGGGGCGTTGACCGCGATCGGCATCCTGCTCTTCATTGGCGCCTGCGGCAAGAGCGCCCAGTTCCCGCTGCACGTCTGGCTGCCGGACGCGATGGAAGGCCCGACCCCGGTCTCGGCGCTGATTCACGCCGCGACGATGGTCACGGCCGGCATCTACATGGTGGCGCGGACGCACACCATCTACATGCAGTCCGAGACCGCCATGTTGGTGGTGGCGATCGTCGGCGCGTTTACCGCGCTGATGGCCGCAAGCATTGCCCTGACCCAGAACGACATCAAGCGCGTGGTCGCCTACTCGACGGTCAGCCAGCTCGGGTACATGGTCTTCGCCCTGGGCACCGGCGCCTGGGTTGCCGCGATCTTCCACCTGATGACGCACGCCTTCTTCAAGGGCCTGCTCTTCCTCGGCTGCGGCTCCGTGATTCACGGCATGCATGGCGAGCAGGACATGCGCAACATGGGCGGCCTGCGCAAGCACATGCCGCTCACCTTCTGGACATTCCTGGTCGGTTCGCTTGCCAATGCCGGGGTCATCCCGCTCGCCGGATTCTGGTCGAAGGATGAGACCATTGTCGGCGCCTGGGTCAGCGATTCTCCGATCGGCAAGCTCGTCGCCGTCGTTGGGCTGGCGGCGGCCTTCCTGACCGCACTCTACATGTTCCGGCTCGTCTTCCTCGTCTTCTTCACGAAGCCGCGGTTCAACGAGCGTCACGTGCATCCGCACGAATCCGGACCCTGGATGGCGATTCCGCTCGTGTTGCTGGCGATTCCCGCTGTGTTGATCGGATTCGTCGGCTTCCCGCCCGAGAAGGGTCCCTTCCAGAAATTCCTGGAACCCGTCTTCTTCCCGGAGGCCGAGGTCTCCCAGGCGGCGCAGCTCCAGGCGTCCACGCTGTACACGATTCAGGACGATGGCGTTCGCGCCTCTGATACCGCGACGGCTGCGGTCGCCGGTGAGGCCGAGCACGCCGGGCCGCATCACGTCTCGACAACGACGACGATTGTCTTCGGCATCATCTCGACCATCGTCGCGCTCTCCGGTATCGGTATCGCCTGGCTGACCTACATCCGGAAGGCCATCAGCGCCGAGGCGCTAGCGGCGAAGTACAACTGGCTCTACGAATTCCTGCTCAACAAGTGGTATCTCGACGAGATCTACGATCTGGTAATCGTGCAGCCTATGACCCGGTTCGCCTACTTCCTCTGGCACGTGGTTGACGTCAATATCATCGATGCCACGGTCAACGGTGTCGCGACCGGCATCGGCGCGATCAGCCAGCGCTGGCGAAGCGTGCAGACCGGTCTCGTGGCCAACTACGCATTCGGCATCGCACTCGGCATGGTGCTCATCGTCGGCATCTATCTCGCCGGATTCTCGAATCTCTTCAGGTAGTGGTCGTGGTCGTGGTCGCGGAGAGGGGCGGGAAGATGGAAGTTCGGTGGCGTGGAGCCAGCTTGAATTCTGCGAACTGGATCGTCGTGAGAGACAGCAGCGCAGGAACGAAGTCGTTCGTCGTGGGGTCGCGAGATCTCCAGTATCGCTCCGGAGGAGCTCGTGGATAGCTTTCCGATTCTCAGCTGCATAGCCTACGCCCCGGCGGTTGGCGCGCTTGCTATTCTCCTGGCGCCGAAGGCCTCGAAGGAACTCCCGCGCCAGATCGCGGTCGTCGCCTCGATCGTCAGCTTCCTGCTCTCGCTGGTCATCCTGTTCGGCTTCAAGCATAACGCGGAGTTCCAGTTCACCGAGCACAAGATCTGGCTCAAGGATCTCGGTGTCAGCTATTTCATGGGAGTCGATGGGATTGCCGTCCTCCTTATCGCGCTGACAACCCTGATCTCGCTGCTCTCCGTCGTCTGGTCGTGGGATACGATCAACGTCCGGCGGCGTGAATACTACATTGCGATTCTCCTGCTGGAGACGGGGATGCTTGGCGTCTTCATGGCGCTCGATCTCTTCATCTTCTACATCTTCTGGGAGCTGATGCTGATCCCGATGGCGCTGCTGATCGGTATCTGGGGCAGCACGAATCGCGTCTATGCAGCGGTCAAGTTCTTCCTCTACACCCTCTTCGGCTCGCTGCTGATGCTCGTCGCGATCGTCGCGACCTACCAGAACTACTTTTCGCAGACGAATATCCGCACCCTCAACATTCTCGAACTGCAGGGTGGGGATTACAGCCGGATCTTCCAGTTCTGGGTCTTCGCCGCCTTCTTCATTGCGTTCGCGGTGAAGGTGCCGATGTTCCCGTTCCACACGTGGCTGCCGGACGCACACGTGCAGGCGCCGACTGCCGCTTCCGTGATCCTGGCCGCCGTCATGCTGAAGATGGGCGGCTACGGGCTGCTCCGCTTCAACCTGCCGCTCTTCCCGCAGGCCACGGAGGACTGGACCCCGATCATCGTCGTGCTCTCGGTGATCGGCATCATCTATGGCGCGTTGGTGGCCCTGGTCCAACCCGATTTCAAGAAGCTGATCGCGTACTCATCGGTCAGCCACATGGGCTTCGTCACCCTCGGCATCGTTGTCGGAAATATGCAGGGGCTCGACGGATCGATGATGGTGATGATGGCGCACGGGTTCAACACCGGTGCCCTCTTCCTTATCGTCGGCGTCGTCTACGAGCGGGCGCACACGCGCGATATCGCGGCCTTTGGCGGGCTCGCCTCCCGCATGCCCAAGTGGGCGATCTACTTCGGGCTCTTCACCTTTGCCAGCATCGGCCTGCCGGGTCTCTCCGGATTTGTCGGTGAGTTCGTGACGACGCTTGGTACCTGGCACTACAACAAGTGGGCGGCCATCGTCAGTTTCACCGTCGTGATCTTCGCGGCGTGGTACATGTTGTGGTTGTACCAGCGCGTCGTCTTCGGACGCGCTTCCGGACAGGCGCCCGATCCCGGCGACACCGCGTTGACACCCGGCGAGGTGCGCGAGCTCGCCGCGCTGGGCGAGCATCCGATCGGCCACGCCACGGTGGCTCCTGTCAGTGGTGGCAGCCATGAGGCCGATGCGCACGGTGAGGAGACGGGGAGTTATCCCACGCATCCGGGACAGCGCGACAGCTCGCTGTGGAAGGATCTCACCACCAAGGAGACCATCACCTTGCTGCCGCTGGCGGTCCTGACCATCGTGTTCGGTGTCTATCCGAAGCCGATCTTCGCGATCGTCGAGCCCAGTTTTCAGGCGATTCTCGATGGCGCGATGCGAGTCGTGGGGAACTAGCCGATGTCCGGTCTGGCGTTGAGCTGTATGGGGATGCGCAGGTCTGCCTGTTTCGTCCACGAAGTGTGGAGCCGTCGCAATGTCGTTTGATCTTGTCGTTCCCGATTTTGGGCTGGTGCTGCCACAGCTTGTGGTCTTCATCACCGCGATCGTGCTGATGCTGGGAGATGCCTTTCTTCCGAAGCGTCTGCACTACACGTGGCTGACGGCGATCTCGCTGATCGGCTATGCGCTCGGGCTGCTGTTGCTCTTCAACCAGCATGGCAAGAACGAGAGCACGTTCTACGGGCTCTTCCGGGCTGACGGGCTGACGGTTTTCCTGACGCTGATCATCCTGAGCGCCGCGATTCTCACGGTCCTGATCTCGGCCAGCTATGTCGAGAATCTCGAAGGTCGGATGCCCCTCGGCGAGTACTACGCGCTTCTTGGCTTCGCCGTGCTGGGCGCGCTGTTGACAGCCTCCGCCGGCGATCTCGTCATGCTCTTCGTCGGCATCGAGCTCTCATCCCTCGCGACCTACATCCTGACCGCCTTTGCCCGGCGTCGTGAGACGTCGCTGGAGGGCGCGCTCAAGTACTTCCTGCTCGGGCTCTTCGCCAGTGCGATCCTGCTCTATGGCATGGCTTGGATCTACGGGTCCACCGGCTCGACCGATCTCGACCAGATCTCGCACAGCCTCCAGGCCTTCGTCGCCGGACAGGACCACATCGACGCCTCGCTGCTGCTCGGCCTGATCCTGATCGTCGTCGGGCTCGGCTTCAAGGTGGCGGCGGTGCCATTCCACTTCTGGACGCCGGACGCCTACGACGGTGCTCCGACCCCGGTCACGGCCTACATGTCCGTCATTCCGAAGGCAGCGGCGTTCGTGGCCGCGATCCGGCTCCTGGTACAGGGGCTGGCGCCAATTCGCGATGACTGGGCGATGCTGATCGCGATTCTCGCGTTCGTGACCATGGTCTTCGGGAATGTGGTCGCGATCTCGCAGCGCAACGTCAAGCGAATGCTCGCGTATTCGTCGATCGCTCACACCGGATACATTCTCGCCGGCCTCGCCGCCTATCAGCTGACCGACGGATTCTCCGCGGGTGGCGCCGCCGAGGCCAGTATCTCCAGCGTGCTCTACTACCTGCTTGCCTACACGTTCATGAACATCGGAGCATTCGCCATCGTGGGTTGGGTGCAGCATCGCGGTAGCGGCATGATGCTCGAGGACTTCAATGGACTGGCCTCCCGGCATCCGCTGCCGGCGGCGGCGATGGCGGTCTTCCTGGTTTCGTTGATGGGCATTCCGCCCCTGATCGGCTTCTACGCGAAATACTACGTGATCGTTGCCCTGATCGATGCCGACCTCCTCTGGCTCGCGATCGCGATCGTGATCATGTCGGCGATCAGCGCCTTCTTCTACCTCCGGGTTGTCGCCGCGATGTACTTCAACGAGGCCAAGGTAACCGAAGGACAGGAGCAGCGGGACCGCGTCCGCACGCCGTTGCTGGATTCCGGCATCGCGCTAATGGTGGTCGCGACGATCCTGCTCGGCCTCTTCTCCGGACCGATCGTCGATCTGGCCGATCAGTGGTCGACGGCACTCACGCTGACGGCGGTCATACATCCGTAACCTCAACGCCCTCGATTTTTCGAAGGACTAGGAGGCCCGCGATCCATTGGATAGCGGGCCTCTCTTC
>JBARWF010000150.1:0-16698 GCA_049646645.1 Thermomicrobiales bacterium | reverse complement strand
GCGGGCAAGATGCCCGCGCCGGACCGCTGCCGGTCATCACGTCGATGTGGGATGTACGCGGCGGGCGAGGGTCGCTCATCGTGCCCAGCGACAGGAGAACGGGTCTCATGACGAAACGTTTGCTCATCCTCTTCAGCGTGCTGATCAGCCTGCTCATGGCCAGCACCTCGACGATCGCGGCGCAAACCCCGACCCCCGATGTGTCCAGCATCGCCAAGGACGTGCTGGCAGCCGATCCGCAATCGCTGCTCGAAGGACTCCAAACGCCGCCTAGGGACAAGGACCTGCCCGAGGGCTTCTCGGATGCCCAGTACGTCGATATCGCCAGCCATGCGACCCCGGTCGCCTCACCCGTGTCTGACGACAAAAGCCGTGACTGCCTCTATGATGCGTCCTCGCTGGGACAGACCGAGGGCGCGGTTGGCTACAGCATAGTTGGCGACACCACGGCCCTGAACTTCCCGTACGTCTGCGCCAGCATCAACTACGTCATCTTCGAGGAAGGTGCACTCGGCAAGACCCCGCTGGAAGACTTCAAGACCGGCGTGGAGCAGGGCATCAACGAGTCCGGTGGCGAGGGCACGCCCGACAGCCAGGGTGGCATCGGCAAGGTCACGGATACGACGGTTGAGGGCGAGGATGCAGTGCTTCTCACCTACACGATCGAGGATGGCGGCGCCCATGTGGTCGTGCAGACACTGGCGCTTCCGGTCGGCAACGTCTTCGTGATCAGCCTCGTCTCGGTGGCCGATACGGGCGAGATCGATGCCGATCAGATCGCCGAGTACGCCGATCAGCTTACGGTTGCCGGCATCAACCATCTCGGCACCGTGGTCGAAGGCGCGCAGTAGTCCCGTTCCGTTTCCACCGAGTGTCGTTTGAACAAGAACAAGATGAAGGGGATGGGCAGCGTGCCCATCCCCTTCATCTTGTTCGCTCCTGGTCCGGGCCCGAACTACTCCAGCTCCCCTTCGAGCACGCGGCGGTAGATCGCAAGCGTCTCGTCGCTGAAGGCAACCACCCGGATCAGCTCGATGCCGGGGTAGCGATCGGCGGCAGCTCGCAGCTCCCGCACCGCGATCCGGGCGGCCCGTCCACCAGGAAAGCCGTAGACACCCGTGCTGATCGCGGGGAAGGCGATGCTGTGCACGCCTGCGCTCGCCGCCAGCTGCATGCTGGCACGGTAGCAGCTGGCGAGCAGGCGATCCTCATCGTGATCTCCACCTCGCCAGACCGGGCCAACCGTGTGAATCACATATTTCGCCGGCAACTTGAACCCCGGCGTGATTCGCGCCTCGCCGGTCGGACACCCGCCGATCTTCCGGCAGGCGGCCAGCAACTCCGGTCCCGCCACGCGGTGGCTGGCGCCATCCACACCGCCCCCACCAAGCAGCGATTCGTTCGCAGCGTTGACGATGGCATCGACCCGCTCGCGGGTGATGTCGCCTCGCTCCACCTGGATCACGCCATCGTCGATCATCTCGCGCCGCCTCCTCAGGCGCTCGCGCTCACCATCGCCGCCTTCAGCAGCTCCGGCACCTGGAACGGGCTCTCCGCCACGCGCACTCCGGCATCTTCAAGCGCTGCGATCTTGTCGGCCGCCGTGCCGCTGCCCCCGGAGATGATCGCGCCGGCGTGTCCCATGCGCTTGCCTTCCGGCGCTGTGCGCCCGGCGATGAACCCGGCGACAGGCTTCGTCACGTGCTCCTTGATGAAGCGGGCGGCATCCTCCTCATCGCTGCCACCGATCTCGCCGATCATCACGATCGCATCGGTGTCCGGGTCGTTCTGGAAGAGCTCGAGCACGTCGACAAATGACGTGCCGATGATCGGATCGCCGCCGATCCCGACTGCGGTCGATTGCCCCAGCCCGGCCTTCGTCAATGCATCGACGACCTCATAGGTCAGCGTGCCGGAGCGCGAGACGAGCCCGACACGTCCCGGCTCGTGGATAAATCCCGGCATGATCCCGACCTTCGCCTGCCCCGGCGTGATCAGCCCCGGGCAGTTCGGACCGATCAATCGCGCCCCCTTCTGCTTCACATAGGCGTAGACGGGCACCATGTCGTTGATCGCCATGCCCTCGGTGATGCAGACGACCAGCTCGATTCCCGCGTCCACGGCCTCGTAGATCGCATCGGCCGCGAATCGCGCCGGGATGTAGATGATCGAGGTGTTGGCGCCGGTCTCCGCCACGGCATCGGCCACCGTGTTGAAGACGGGCACCCCGGCAACCTCCGCGCCGGCCTTGCCAGGCGTCACACCGGCGACGACATTGGTGCCGTATTCGACCATCTGGGTGCCGTGGAAGGATCCCTCGCGGCCCGTAATCCCCTGAATCAGCAGGCGTGTGTTTGAATCGACGAGAATGCTCACAGTGTTCTCCCTCAGTAGCCTGTCTACGTTGAACTATCCTATCCCTGTCATCCTGAGCGGAGCGAAGGATCCCCCTGCGACGCACAACCACTCGACGGCGCAGCCGTCGCCTCAGTGCCGCACGCGGAGTCGGCCTGCGGCCGATGCGCTTCGCGCGGGGATTCTTTCCTTCGGTCAGAATGACAGTTCAATGTAGACGCTCCACTCGGCGGTCACGATCGGTTGTCGCGTTGCCCGTCATCGCGGACGGGTTCATGACGTTCTGCGTGTTGCCCCTGACTCAGGCCGCCGCGCTCCGCGCCGCATCGACCACGGCGCCCGCGGCCTCGTCCATCGTGCCCACTGCCGTCAGACCGGCCTCCGCGAGAATCTGCTTGCCCTCTTCCGCGTTGGTGCCGGAGAGCCGCACGACGATCGGCACCTTGACGCCGACGCGCTCCATCGCCTCGCGGATACCGTGCGCCACGACATCGCCCCGCGTGATACCGCCGAAGATGTTGATGAGGATGGCGCGGACATTGGGATCGGCCGTCACCAGGGAGAACGCCTTGGCGACCTGATCGGCGGAGGCTCCGCCACCGACATCGAGGAAGTTGGCGGGATCGCCGCCGTGGATCTTGACCGCATCCATCGTCGCCATCGCCAGCCCGGCGCCGTTCACGATGCAGCCAATATTGCCGTCCAGTTTGACGAAGGAGATACCGTGCTGGCGCGCATCCAGCTCGGTCGCATTCTCCTCGGCGAGATCGCGCATCTCCTCGAGCTGGGGATGACGCGCGAGCCCGTTGTCGTCAAAGCTCATCTTGGAGTCGAGCGCCTGCCACACGCCGGACTTGGTGAGGATGAGCGGGTTGATCTCCACCAGCGTCGCGTCTTCCTTGACGTAGACCTCGTAAAGCTTCTGGGCGATGGCGGCGAACCCATTGACCTTGTCCGCAGGGAGCCCCAGCCCGAAGGCGAGCTGCCGTGCCTGGTAGGGATGCAGGCCCAGCATCGGATCCCCGAGCACGCGCAGGATTTTCTCCGGACGTTCGCGGGCGACCTCCTCGATCTCGACGCCGCCCTCGGCACTGGCCATGACCAGGATCTGGCGATTCGGCCGGTCGAGCACGACGCCCAGGTAGAACTCCTTGTCGATCTCGGCGCCCTTGGCAATGAGCACCTTGTTCACGACGTGACCGCGAATGTCCATCCCCAGAATCTGGCTGGCGGCGGCGTTCGCTTCTTCCGGAGAATGGGCCAGTTTGATGCCCCCGGCCTTGCCCCGGCCCCCGGTGTGGACCTGGGCCTTGACCGCCACCGTGCCTCCGAGCTCGCGGGCGGCGTCCGCCGCCTCCTCGGGAGTCGATGCCACGCGCCCAGGATTGACGGGCACCCCATGCCGTGCGAGGATCTCTGCCGCTTGATACTCATGGATATTCATGGGCCGTGTTACTCCTCTACCGGACAAGGCGACGGATCGGCAACTCCTCTGTTGCGCAGCGAATCCCCGACGCCCTCCGGTGCACTTCATCTCTACCGGGATGCTAGCACAGCCAGTGCCATTTCCCGCGCACCCGTGGGAAAGTCCTCGGTCGCCCCCCGCCCGGCATCCGCCGACAGCACAACGCCCGCTTATTGTTTGTGAGTCAACGGCCGATCCGGAGAGAATGAAGCCAATAACTTCAGGGGACACACTTCGTTTCGAACGATACAAAAAAGAGTTGACAAGCGAACATTCATGGTATAATGCGTGAACACGGGACGTTTCCATAGGTTGCGCTCGACTGGACCCAGGCGGTGTTCGTTCGTGTTCTGTCCGGGATCCGTTTCGCGTAGGCTTTTTTTATCAGGTTTGCGCCATGTTTCGATCATGGCGAGAGAGGTTCAAGCGGAATGAGCGAACGAACGCTGACCTGCCGGGATTGCGGCCAGGAATTCGTGTTCACGGTTGGTGAACAGGAATTTTATCAGCAGCGAGGGTTCTCGGATCCTCAGCGATGCCCGTCCTGCCGGCAGGCGCGCAAGACCCAGCGCAACCAGTCTGGTGGCGGCTATTCGAGTGGTGGCGGCTATTCTTCCGGGGGCTACGGCGGAGACAGCTACTCCTCCGGCGGCAGCGATCGCGGCTACAATTCCGCGCCGCGCCAGCTCTACCCGGCCGTCTGCTCGGAATGCGGCCAGCAGACCGAAGTCCCCTTCAACCCGACCCCCGGCAAGCCCGTCTACTGCCGCGATTGCTTCCAGAGCCGGAAATCAAGCTCCGCCTCCTACGATCGCTGGTAGGCTCTCGAATGCGCGGCTGGCTCTGACGAGCCGGTCACGGGCAAGGGAAACCGCCTTGTGACCATGAAGCCCCCTCGACCGCGGTCGAGGGGGCTTCATGTTGCCCCGCCTACAATCACCGGTAGAATCCTCCCCGAAGTCCGGCAGCGCCGCGCCATTTGCAGTACGATACGCACAGAAACAGGCGCCAGCGCCGCGGTCATCCCTTGACCGGAACCGTGGCACCATGTCCTCGCCCGATCGGACGCCGTAGTGACTCTTTTCCGCGAACAGCCAGATACCCCGCGAGTCCCGGCGGAACCGCGCACCATCCGGCAAGGCAACCTCGTCGAACTGCGCGAGCACGAGCTCGCCAACCGTGACCGCTTCGTCGCGTGGTATGCCGATCCGGAGATCGCTGAGCTCCTGCGGCACGACCTCTCCCCGCTCTCGCCGGCACGAGCCCGCAGCTACTTTGACTCGATTATCCTGCCCTCGTCGGCCCGGGGAACTTGCTGGGCCATCCACGAGCGATCAACCGGTGCATTGATCGGCACGACCGCAGTGACGGATATCCAGGGCAATCGCACCTGCCTCTTCCGCATCGTCATCGGCGAGAAACACCTCTGGGGCAGAGGCTATGGCACCGAGGCGACCTCGCTGGTCGCAGCGGAAGCGTTCGAGTCTCTAGGGCTCGACGAAGTGCGGCTCGAGGTGTTCATGCACAATCCCCGGGCACAACGCGCCTACCAGCGCGTCGGCTTCCGCGAGACTGGCCGCCATGTCGAGTGGATCGCCCCACACCGGCGCCAGCTCGATGTGCTCGAGATGGCCCTCAGCAGGGACGACTGGATTGCCACCCAGGCGGGATAGGCCCGGCGGTGACGTCCGATGCATCCGGACAGGGGGAACTACAAGCGCGTGCGCCCGGATGCCAGCCGCTGAAGCGCGTGTGCCAGGGCTTCGCGCGTCTCATGGCTCAGTTGCAGCAATTCCCGGCGCGCCTCCTCATCAAGCCCGATCTGCCCGAAGATCTCATCCAGGTTTACATCGACCTGCAGGGCATGCTCTTCCTCGTTGCGCAATGCGCTCAGGTCCGACCCCAGCGCATCCGCGATCCGATCGAGCACATCGTACGACGGCACGGTCAGGCCGCGCTCGATGCGGCTCAGGTGCGAGGGCGAGATACCGGCCTCATCCGCCAGCGCGTTGAGCGACATCTCATGCTGGTGGCGACGATTCTTGATCGTCGGTCCGATTCGCTGCCGCACTGGATTTCCCGTTCCGCTCATATTGGTTGACATCTCCGTTCCCTTCCAAATGCCTGCATCGGACAACTCCGAAAGACCCCCGGTCCCACGCGGAAGAACTGCGTCCAGCCCGGATCGCTGCTTGGAAGAGGCGGGGCTAGTACTTCTTGGCCGTATATTCACGCTCTTCCTAGGCCGTACCAAGCTCACAACGTTTATAGCACATTGTGAGCCCATACGAATAGATGCATACCCCGTCATATTGGCCACTTGAACGGGCTACGGCCGGCGCAGTGAACCCGCGCTGCCCCTACCCAGGCCAGACGCTCTCCGGGGTGCGGCGGTGGATACGCTATAGTTGGCATGGTTATCGCGCTCGATTCGGCACGATCCTTGCAGATGCGCGTCATCGCTTCTGCTCCTTCCGGGCATCCGGGCCGGGAGCGCCTCAGATCAGCGGCGGTACGAAAGGGCTCAAACCACACATATGGGCGTCGAAGCGATCATCGTTCTCCTGTTGATCATCGCCAATGGTCTCCTCTCCCTCTCCGAACTCGCCATCGTCTCCGCGCGGACTGCCCGCCTGCAGCAGATGGCGGATCGCGGCAATCACGGCGCCGCTGCCGCCATACGTCTCGCCGCCGAACCCAACCGCTTCCTTTCAAGCGTCCAGATCGGCATCACCCTGATCGGCATCCTCAACGGTGCCTTCGGTGGCGCCACCCTCTCCGCGCCGGCCGCCTCCGCGCTCAGCCGTATCCCCGGTCTTGGTGCGTATAGTTCCAGCATCGCACCGGCCATCGTCGTGATCGTCATCACCTATCTCTCACTGGTCATCGGCGAGCTGGTCCCCAAGCGGCTGGCCCTGCGCAGCCCGGAAAAGATGGCCGCGCTGATGGCGCCGGCCATGACGATCATCTCCCGCGTGATCGGCCCCATTGCCTCCTTCCTGGCCGTCTCGACCGAGGCGGTGATGCGGCTCTTCGGCTCGGGGGAATCCGACGAAAACCAGATCTCGGAGGAGGAGATCGAGCTCCTGATCCGGCAGGGCACCGAGGCAGGCATCTTCGAGGAGGCGGAGCGCCGCCTGGTCGAGGGGGTCTTCGACGTGGGCGAGCGCAGCGCGGGCGAGATCATGACGCCGCGCCACGCGGTCGATATGCTGGATCTTGCCCGGCCCGATGAGGAAAACCGCCAGCGCATGATCGAGCACCCGCACAGTCAGTACCCGGTGTGCGATGGTACCCCGGACAACGTGGTGGGCATCGTCTCTTCGCGCGAGTTGTGGCGCCGGCACCTGGCCGGCGAATCGACGGCGCTCCGGGAGGCGATGCAGACGGCGCTCTACTTGCCCGAGCTTTCGCCCGTCTTCACCGCGATCGACCAGATGCGCAAGCACCGGCAGACCATGGCCCTGTTGATCGACGAATACGGCGGTTTCGAGGGGATCATCACCTTCAACGACATCCTCTCGGATCTCGTCGGCGAGATCGATGACCCGCACCAGACGGGCATTCGCGGTGCGGTCAAGCGACCTGACGGGACATGGCTGCTGGACGGCGTCTTTCCCGCCCACGAACTGCGAGACTTGCTTGATATCGACGAGCTTCCCGGCGAGGAAGAGGGCCGGTTCGAGACGGTGGGCGGCTTCTTGATGGACCAGCTCGGGCACATCCCGACCGATGGCGAGGTGCTTGCCTGGAACGGCATGACCTTCGAAGTCATGGACATGGACGGCAACCGGATCGACAAGATCCTGCTCACCTCCGTGCCAGCCAAGGACACCGAAAGCAATGACTGACACCCTGACAATGGTGTCGCCACTGCCTCAAGCGTTCGTAGGGTGCGACATAGAGTCGCACCGGTCGGCCGTTGGCCGATATCCGGACATTGGTGGACCGGCGGTGTACTCGGCGTGGAGCCCTTCGGGATAGGGCCCTGCGGGCCATCGGAGAGAGACAAGCTCTCTCCCTACGAAACGAAATCATGAGCACGAACAAGACATCGCCGGATGCCGGGTATCAGACCGGTGGTCCGCCCCTACGACACAGGAACGAGCGTGGTCTTGTGCCGGAATCGGGCTTCGCCCGATCGGTGCCGACGCCGCTGCTGACATACAGTCGCACCCTACGAACGATTAATGTGCCAAGCACGAGGTTGTTCATCGGCTACAGCCCCGCGTTATGCCGTTTCCCACCCAAATGAGCTCGACCACTGACCAGCGTCATAAACCTCAATCGCATGGCGAATATACGGAATCGTGTTCACCGGCAGGCTATTCATCGGGAACCAGCTGAGATCGTCGCATTTTTCTGGCTCGCAGTTCGTCACGACACCATCCCATGACATGACCTCGACGAAGAAGTCGATATATTCATCACAGGGTGTTCGCCGGTGCATGACCTGCACGATCCGGGAAGACCGCGGATCGATCATCACGCCAGCCTCTTCGCGCGCCTCGCGGCTTGCCGCAGACAGCACGGGCTCACCGCCATCGAGATGACCGGCGACGACGCTGTAGGAACCATCCTCATAGCCGGTGTTGCAACGCCGAAGCATGAGAATCTCATGATCGCATCGAAAGAAGAGATGGACCGATAGTGGAACAGAGAATCGCCCGTTTCGCGTCATGCGCTCGTTCCCCCTTCCTTGAACGTTAGGGCGACCGGTGGTGCGCATGTCCTCCCGGGTCATCCGCCGGTTTGCGCCGGGCCCAGATCTGCCGCCACGCCTCGGCGGCGGTCCGGCTCGCAGGGCCGTTCTCTGGATCGTCCGCGTCGCCATAGCGCACACCGTGATAACTGCCGATCAGATCGCCTAGCGCGCCTCCGGTTCCACTCCAGATTCCGCGCAGGCGGCGCGAGAAATCGGCCGGCGTCTCGGCGTCCCGCCGCTCGACCCCTTCACGCGCGGCAAGCACCTCGAGGTAGATCATCGCCTCACGGACGGTCAGCGGCGCCCGGTCGAGATCGAGCCGCTCGGGTGCGGGCGGCCCATGTCGACGCCGGAAGAGATCCCGCAACTGCTTGCGCGCCAGATCGGCGGAGAAGACGCTCTCCCGCTCCTCCTCGACGATACCATCGCCATCGGAGGGTGGTGTCTTCCGCGTGACGCGGAAGATGATGATCCCCACGATCACCAGCGCGATGCCGACCGCGATCCAGCGCAGGAGCACCGCATGCTCCCACGGCTGGCTCTCCCCTTGCTCGAAGATCTGCTGTTGCTGCGCGGGAGGCGCTCCGTTCTCCATCTTCGGCGGATTGATCGGCCCGAAGAGATCGCCAAAGACCGCCTCCAGCGCCCGCACCACGAGGTACAACACGTAGGCAAGCGCGAAGAGCACGTAGCCCAGCAGCCACCCGACGATACGGATGCCGAAGACGATGCTATCGAGGATGGCGCGCATCGTGCCCGGCCCCAGCAGGATCAAGACGATGAGCGTCAGGACGACGATCGCGACCGTGAACCCGCCCGCGAGGCGGTACCACCGCTTCCAGCCGGGGACCTGACCGCCGCGACGACGCGCGAGCTGGCGAGTGGACTCGACCTCCGACCCCGCGACCAGCGCGACGCTCGCGATCATGCAGAGCGGCAGCGCGACCTTTGCCGCATCGATCGCCGCAGCACCGGCATCGTTGTGCACCAGCGCCGCGAGCACGATGGAGCCTGTCAGGATCAGCCAGCAGCGCTGCACCACGCCCCGCATCTCCTCGGGAACGTAACGTCCGGGATCCTCCGCGTACCGGGCCCCCTGCCACCACGCCGCCATCGCGACGAAGATCGGCACGACGAAATACCCGTTCTCCTTCACCAGCGAGACGGGATCGGCAAGCAATGCGCCGATATCGTATTTTGGCTGCAGCGCGAACCATGCTATCAGGCTCAGGGCAAGCAGCGCGATCGAGAGCACCGGCAGCACACCGCGCGGCAAGCGCAGTTGCAGAAGCACGCGCGTGCCCCAGCAACCGACCAGCCCGACGAACGCGAATCCCCACGGCCACGGCGTGGGCCGGCCCGCAGTGAGGCCGAACTGCTCTCCCAGGAACATGTAGAGTAGCGGCGCGATCGCCGAGACCATCAGCAACGCCAGCAGGAGCGGGAAGAGGATCTCTACCGGCCATGAGCGCCAGCCGTTCCCCAACCGCTCGCGCAGCCGGCCGCGCTGCACCTCGCTCGCGTCCGCGCTATCAGACGGTGCGGGTGAAGGTGATGTGCTCGATGACATCCCACGCCTCCTCTCCGCTCACCTGGTAGACGGCCACGCGCCGTCGCAGGTCCGGCACGATCTCGGCGGGCTCGCCGATCACCACGAGCACGAAGCGCTGGGCGCCGCTGGCCCGCGAGAGCCGGAGCAGGGTCCGCTGCATTCCCTCCGTCACCTTGCACGTCACGATCACCACGGCGGCACCCCACGGCAGACGCGACATCTCTTCCACGACCAGCCGCTCGATCCGCTCCCCGAAGGCGGGTGTCAGCATCGCCAGCGATTCCAGGATCCGGCTGTGCTGCCCCGGTCGCCGTCCCGGGGGCACGCGTACGGTACGCGAGCGCTCCGGGATCGGCGCGTTGGCGTAGAGCCCGACCTGCTGGCGCTCCTTCAGCATCTGGGTCGCCAGCGACGCCGTGACCGTGATCGCGAGTTCCAGCAGATCGGAGTTCTGCCCCTCCCAGAGGTAGGAGAAGGTGATGGTATCGAGGAAGATCGCGGCGACCGGCGATGCGCTCGGCTCGTAGACGCGGGTCTGCATCGTGCCGGTGCGGGCAGTCGCCCGCCAGTGGATGCGCCGCGGACTGTCGCCGGGCACGTATTCGCGCACGCCGGCCATCCGCATCGGATCCTCGATCAGTTGCTGGGCCGGCTTGAAATCGCCGTAGGGCTGACGCGCGGGCACAATCACGTCATTGACCGGCACGACGCGCGGGTAGACGAGAAAGCCATCGTGGTGCGGAAGATCCTGCCGCCGCACGACGAGCCCGAACGGATCGACCGCGGTGGCGTGGGCCGGCCCGAACCGGTGCCAGCCGCGATGCATACAGCGCACGTGGTAGCGATAGACGACGCGCTCGTAGAAGCCGAGGCTGAAAACCGTGCGCATCAAGCGGCGATCCGGACGTTCGGCGCGTTCCAGCCGCTGGCGCACGATGTCCAGATTCTGGGTCACCTCGTCGGCAATCTCGAAGCGCGTAACCGGAAGCGGCTTCGCGTTGACGACCTTCAGCTCCATCGTGATCTCGTCGCCGTAAAACGCACGCGTGGTCGAGAAGGAGCGCTCGAAGGTCAGGTTGACGAAGCAGTAGTCCCACCAGAGGCGCGCCAGGATGCCGGCGATCGCGATCGCGACCGCGAGCAGGATCAGGAGCGGCTCGCGAAGGAACGCGCCGACCACCCCGACCAGGGCCGCGATGCCGAGCCAGCGCTGGATCCGGACATCGGCCTCCGGGTTGTTCCACCAATCCTGAAACCGCTGCCAACGCCCGCGCGGCACGGCCTGCGCCATGCTCCTCGATCCGATCGCCATGGTCGCTAGACCGCGCTGACGGTTTCAACCGGCACCGGCGTATCCTCGATCACCGCGCTCACCAGCTCCGCGCTCGATGTACCCATCAGGTCGGCCTGAGCGGTCGGAATCACGCGGTGGGCGAGCACGGGCACGGCCAGATCGCGCACATCATCCGGCAGCACGTAGCCACGGCCGTGCAACGCCGCATTCGCCTGGGCCGCCCGCGCCAGCGCGAGTGCCGCACGCGGGCTCGCGCCGACCTCGATGTTCGGCGTGCCCCGCGTTCCACGCACGAGGGCGAGCAGGTAATCCTCCACCGCGACGCTGATATGGATCCGGCGCACCGTGGCGATCAACTCGTTGATCTCCTGCGGCGTGGTGACGGCCTTGACCGTGGCCAGCGGGGTGTCGGTCCGGAAGCGGCGGAGCATCGTGCGCTCGTCGTCGCGGCTCGGATAGCCGATCGAGGTGCGGAGCATGAAACGGTCGAGCTGCGCTTCCGGCAGCGGGAAGGTGCCCTCCAGCTCGACCGGGTTCTGGGTGGCGAGCACAAAGAACGGTCGCGGCAGGCTGATCCGCTCGCGCTCCACCGAGACCTGCCGCTCTTCCATCGCCTCCAGCAGGGCGGACTGGGTGCGCGGACCGGCCCGGTTGATCTCATCGGCGAGCAGGACGTTGACGAGCACGGGGCCGGGGCGATAGGTGAACTCCGCGCTGCGGGGATCGAAGACGAGCGACCCGGTGATATCGGTCGGCAGCAGGTCGGGCGTGAACTGGACGCGGCCGAACTCGCCGCCGAGCGCGGCGGAGAGGGAGCGCGCCAGCATCGTCTTGCCGATGCCCGGTACATCCTCCAGCAGGACGTGGCCCTCGCACAGGATCGCCACCATCACCTGCTCGATGACGGCCCGCTTGCCGACAATGACCCGCTCGACCTGGTCGATGATGCGCCCAGCGACCTCCTGCACGCGTTCCTGCCCGGCTATCCCATCCATCGTCAATGCCCTGCCCTTGTTGCTGCGAGTCATGAAGTCGTTGCAGTGTACGACAGATGTACGCCGAAGGGAGCGGCTTCACCGGCACCAATGGGGGTGAACGCCAGAGGCGGGACCGGAGCACAATCTCCGGTCCCGCCTCCGGCGTCTTTGACAAAATGTAGGGGGGAGCTGGATATACATATGCCTCGCCCAGCATCCCGCCCCTCCAATCCATGTCATTCCGAGCGAGGCGGCATGCCGAGCGGAGGAAGGTGCTCCCCAACGATCGCCTTGCCTCCCAGAGTCGTCTCACGGACTGGCCGTTACCACGAGGCGCGTCGTGGGCGACACCCAGTCCCACGCCGTCATGAATGACAGCACCACCACCATCTTAATGGTGACGCACTACGAGGCTTGCACGACCGGTGAGAGCGCATCGGGGGCCGCACCCTGCCGAACCGGGGCCTCATCGATCGTGGTCGATGGAGCCATGATCCAGGCGACGATCAGGGCGAAAAAGGCGAGGAATGCAATGGCGATCAACATGGTCGTGCTCCTGTCCGGCACTGCCGGGAATGTGCGCTGACGAGATTCTTCATTGTCAGATCTGGTATGCGACCTCACCGTGCTGGGTCGAATCCAGCCCCAGTACCTCAGCCTCATCCTCGACCCGCAGCGGAATGACGAGACCGATCCCCTTCAGGATCACGAAGGTCGCGACCGCCGAAAAGATGACCGCCGCCGCGACCGCCACGATCTGGTACCACAATTGCTCGGGGCGCCCGAAGAAGAGGCCATCGACCCCGCCGAACTTCGCCTCCGCGAAGAGACCGGTGGCGACGGCACCCCAGATGCCGCCAACGCCGTGGACGGCGAAGACATCGAGGGCATCATCGATCTGCAATCGCTCCTTGATGAAATCGAGCGTGAAGAAGCAGAAGACACCCGCCCCCAGACCGATCACGATTGCCGCCGCCGGACCGACGAATCCCGCCGCCGGCGTAATCCCCACCAGGCCGGCCACCGCACCGGCGGCCGCGCCGAGCACGCTCGGGTGCCCATGCCGCACCCATGAGACAGTCATCCAGGTCAGGGCGCCCATCGCCGCCGCGACGTTGGTCACCAGGAACACGGTCGCGGCCTGGCCGTTCGCCGCCAGCGCACTGCCGGCGTTGAACCCGAACCAGCCGAACCAGAGGAGCCCGGCGCCCAGCACGGTCATCGTCAGGTCGTGCGGGTCGGTCTCGCGCGTGCCGAAGGAGCGACGCTTGCCGAGGACGATTGCGGCGACCAGCGCGGCCACGCCGGAGGAGATGTGGATTACCGTCCCACCGGCGAAATCCAGCGCGCCGAGCTTCGCGAGCCAGCCGCCGCCCCACACCCAGTGGGCGAGCGGCGCGTAGACGATCGTCGACCAGAGCAGGCTGAAGACGACGAACGCCTTGAACCGCTTGCGCTCGGCGAAGGCACCCGTGATCAACGCCGGTGTAATCGCCGCGAACATCATCTGGAAAGCGATGAACGCGTAGGTCGGGATTCCGGTCGCCTCACTGAAGATCGCGTCGGGTGCGATGCCCTTTAATCCGACGAAATCGAGACCGCCGATGATCCCACCCTTGTCCGGACCAAACGCCAGCGTGTAGCCCCACAGCACCCAGACGACGCTGATCAGGGCGAGGATGAAGAAGCTGTGCATGATCGTCGAGAGCACGTTCTTCCGATTGACCAATCCCCCGTAAAAGAACCCGAGCGCCGGGGTCATCAGCATCACCAGCGCCGCCGAGATCAGAACCCAGGCCGTGTTTCCCGCGTTGATCGCCATCTCAACCATCCCCTCTGCACGTGTGGATCTGCCACTGCCACTTCTCACCCACGCGGCACTGCTGAGGGTATGCACCTGGCACAACTTCGCACGTCGCTGTGCGTCACTCCCCAGAGTCTAGAAGCGAGAAACAGGCGGCCACAGGTGCAAGCGCGACGAATATCCACCGGCTTTTTGGTCACGATGACCATGCGAACGGCGAAAGATGGGACGTCATACCCCTGAGCGGGTATGCTGTTGGGAGTGTTCACCGGCACAGTGCAGCGTCGCAGAGACAGAGGATGGAATGAGCGCAGCAACCCACGACCACCACCAGACCAGCGGATCGCATTCGGGAGAGGCCCTGAGCGGCGTCTTCCCGATCGCCCCAACCCCGTTTCACGAGGATGAGTCGATCGATTTCGAGAGCCAGGCCCGCGTTATCGAGTTCCTGATCGATGCCAGGGTCGACGGCATCTGTATTCTCGCCAACTACGCCGAGCAGTTCGCGCTCACCGACGACGAGCGCACCCAATTGCAGACCGCGATCCTCAAGCAGGTGGCCGGTCGGGTGCCGGTGATCGTCACCACCAGCCACTACAGCACGAAGATCGCGGCGGAGCGCAGCCGACGCGCGCAGGAAGAGGGCGCGGCGATGGTGATGCTGATGCCGCCCTATCACGGCGCCACGCTGCGGGCGCAGGAATCGGCGCTGGGGGATTACTTCGCCACAATCGCGGACGCGATCGACATCCCGGTCATGATCCAGGATGCACCGATGAGCGGCACACCCCTCTCGGCGGAAACGCTCGCCCGCTTTGCCCGGGAGATCCCCGGTGTCCAGTACGTCAAGGTCGAATCCGCGAATGCCGCCGCCAAGATCAGGACGCTGGTTGACCTCGCGGGTGACGCCCTGCCGGGACCGTTCGATGGCGAGGAGAGCATCACGCTGATTCCGGATCTCGAAGCGGGCGCCACCGGCACGATGCCGAGCAGCGCGATCCCGGATGTGCTCGGTGACATCGTGCGCGACTGGCTGGCCGGCAACCACGAGCAGGCAACGGCCACCTGGGAGCAGTGGTTGCCGATGATCCACTACGAGAACCGGCAATGCAACCTGCGCGCGACGAAGGTGCTGATGAAGGAGGGCGGGATCATCGCGAGCGACACCACCCGCGCCCCGTTCGGCAGCCTGCCCGTTCAGCTCCGCGAGGGCATCATCGCTCACGCGAAGCGCAGGGATGCGATGATCCTGCGCTGGGCGAAGGCGTAGCACCCGGCGTTGCCATTCCTGCACTCCCTGCGAGAATGATGGGAGTCGATCCATTGATTCTCCAAGGCGAAAGGATCTTGCCCATGACCTCCGAGCATCCCGCGGTGCCAACCATCGAACTCGACTCCGCCCCGGAAGTGGTGGTCGATCTCCCCTGCCAGACCGGTGAGGGACCGATCTGGGACGACCGGCGGCACGTCGTCTTCTGGCTCGACATCCCGCCCGGACGGCTCTACCGCTACGATCCCGCTACCGGTGCCAACGACCTTGTCTACCAGCACGACGCGATGATCGGCGGCACGACGTTGCAGGACGACGGGAGCATGCTCCTCTTCTGCTCGCGTGGCGCGATCCTGCACCTCGATCCTGACTCCGGCAAGACGAGGATCGTCGTGGACAGCATCGAGGCAGAGCACGACTCGCGCTTCAACGATGTCGAGGCGGCTCCGGACGGCGGCGTCTTCTGCGGCACCATGGCATCGAAGGATCACAAGGCGCGGCTCTACCGGCTCGCGCCCGATGGCTCGCTCACGCTCCTCTTCGATGATCTGGGGCTCTCCAATGGGATCGGCTACAGCCCGGACCGCCGCACGATGTACCACGTCGACACCAACACCCGCATCACCTGGGCGCTGGATTATGACGAGCAGACGGGTGCGATCAGCAACCGCCGCGCCCTGATCGAGAACCCGTCCGGCGAGGGCTATCCCGATGGCATGACCGTCGATGCCCAGGGTGATCTCTGGATTGCGCGATGGGATGGTCGGTCCCTCTACCGCTACACACCCGAGGGCGAGTGCACGGGGCGCGTCCGCTTCCCGGTGCGCAAGGTCTCCAGCGTCGCCTTTGGTGGGGAGGACTTCGCGGACGCCTACGTCTCGACGGCGGCACCCGACGGACGGAGCGAGGACGAAGGCGAGCTGGCGGGGTCGCTCTTCAAGGTGCGCCTACCCGCGACCGGCAAGCCGCCCTTCCGCTCCCGCGTCGGCCTCTAAGCATTCGTTCCTGTAGGGAACGGCCTCGTGCCGTTCAGATGGCCCGCAGAGCGCGCGTGTAGGGAACGGGATAAACCCGTTCCCCACAGATGCGATGAACGAGACGGGCGGACCGCATCACACGGTCCGCCCGTCTTTCATGTCGCTTATCGCTCGAAATCGTCCGGATCTGGCAGATCGGGGAGCCCCGCCCGGTTGCGATTCGCGGGCGGCCGACGGCCCGGATCGCCCTCCACGGGCCGTGCCGGTCGCTGAGGCGGCCGCGTTACCTGCTGCTGGGG
>JBARWF010000149.1:0-53786 GCA_049646645.1 Thermomicrobiales bacterium | reverse complement strand
CCGGCCGGGCAGAGCCCGGCCGGCTTCATGTCGTCCGATCGATCGTGCCGGCCCGCATGCCGGGCGAACGAGGGGCCGCCCTGAACGGGCTCAATCGACCTTATGCAGGGCGCCACCCTTGTGCATCGCGATGTGATCGGTCTTGTCGCTCTTGATCTCGTACTGGGGCTCGTCCTCCGTGCAGCGGCGCATGTGCCCCTTGTATTCCGTGTCGCGCGTATGCACCTTGACGATTTTGCCGGTGACGTACCCGGCTTCCGAGTTCCACCGCACGTGATCGCCGACCTTGAATCGCGGGTTTTGCGTCATGCTGTTCCTCTCCGCCAGCCTCCCTTGCCGCGCCCTGACCTCTTTCCGGCCCGCCCCATCATGCAGCGTGCCGCCGATTCGCTGGGGGCGCCTGGACAAATGGGCGTCAGCCGGGAGGCGGGGATTCGAATCTTCCTGAACGAGGAGCGCCTGAACACCAAGTGGAGCCACCTCGTGGCATGGCGAGAGAAGGTTTCGGTCGTGCTTGGCGCGGCATAATGATTCCGGGCGCGGATCGATCTGATCGCCCGCGCCCGATCGATTGCTACGTCCGACGTCAAAGGAGACACGACGCGATGCCATCAAGTCCACACCCCTCCATCGCCCGCAATCGGAGCGGTACCCGCCCCGCCTTCGAGCAGTTCACCGCGATTCGTCGCTTTCAGCCGACGCTTGCCTTCTCACCCGACGGGTCGGAGATCGCCTACTCGGTCAATACCTCCGGTCAGTTCAACCTCTGGCGGCAGTCCAGCGACGGTGGCTATCCCCATCAATTGACGCTCTCGGCCGGGCAATCGGTGCGGACCGTTGCCTGGTCGCCGGATGGCGAGACCATCGCGTTCACGGCCGACAACGACGGCGATGAGTTCACAAAGATCTACGAGATCCCGGTTGGGGGCGGTGTGCCGGCGCCGGTCGCGGTCAAGGATCAGGTCCAGCATTTCCTGCAAGGGTGGTCGCCGGATGGCAAGCACCTCGCCTACGCCGCCAATGATCGCGTCCCCACCGACCAGGACGTGATCGTCCGCGACACCACCAACGGCGACGAGCGCTGCCTGATGGAGGGCGGATTGCTCCAGCCGGTCGTGTGGTCGCCGGACAGCTCGCGACTGCTGGTGGTGGAAGCGTTCTCCAACACCAACATGAACACCCATCTCCTGGAGGTGGAGACGGGTGCCTCGACCCTGCTCACCGAGCACGAGGGGGAGGCGGTCTTCGTGCCGGTCGGCTGGGCGGCCGATGGCACCGGCTTCTATTTCGTGACCGACGAGGGCCGGGAGTTCACCGCGCTCGGGTATCAGGATCTCGCGAGTGGCACGCGGGAGTGGGTCGAGACACCGGAATGGGATATCGAGGATGCCGCGATCGCGAAGAGCGGGCGCTGGCTCGCGTGGTCGGTCAATGAGAACGGCTACTCCCGCCTCTATCTCCGCGACCTGAGCGCCGGCAAAGACGCGCCGGCGGTGCCGATCCCGATGCCGGACGGTGTGCTGAGCACACTCGTCTTTGCGCCGACGGCGGACAAGATCGGCCTGCTCTGGCAACGGCCGACGCATCCCAACGACGTCTTTGTGATCGACCTGGAGACGTTGACCCCGCGCCAGATCACGGAGAGCGCCCTTGGCGGGCTCGATGAGTCGCTGTTGGTCACGCCGGAGCTGATCCAGTATCCGACCTTCGACGGTCGTGAGATCCCGGCCTGGCTCTATCGTCCGCGTGCCGAGTTGGCCGGGGATGGCAAGACGCCGGTGCTGCTCTCGATCCACGGCGGACCGGAGGCGCAGGAGCGCCCGACCTACGCCTACGCCGGGTTCTACCAGTACCTGATCAGCCGGGGCATCGCCGTGCTGGCGACGAACATCCGCGGCTCGACCGGCTACGGCAAGACCTACCAGAAGCTGATCCATCATGACTGGGGCGGCGATGAGCTGAAGGACCTCGACGCGGCGGCCACGTGGCTGCGAGCGCAGGAATGGGTTGCTTCGGATCGGATCGGCGTCTACGGCGGCTCGTTCGGCGGCTTCGCGACCCTCTCCTGCGTCTCGCGGCTGCCGGACTATTGGGCGGCAGCGGTCGATCTCGTCGGCCCGTCGAACCTGGTGACCTTCGCGAAGGCGGTGCCCCCGACGTGGCGGCGGATGATGGCACAGTGGGTGGGCGATCCGGAGACGGAGGTGGACTTCCTGATGGAGCGCTCGCCGATCACGTACGTCGACCAGATCACGACCCCGCTCTTCGTGATCCAGGGTGCGAACGACCCGCGCGTGGTGAAGCCGGAGAGCGACCAGATCGTCGAGCGGCTGCGGACTCGGGGTGTCGACGTGCGCTACGACGTCTACGAGGACGAGGGCCACGGCTTCACGAAGCGCGAGAACGAGCTGAAGGCCTTCCGCGATATCGCCGACTTCCTGGAAGGGTACCTGTTGCCGTCGGGCTCATAAGCCGGATATCCGGAATTCCCGGATGGCTGGGACTGCCTGTTCGTAGGGTGCGACACAGGGTCGCACCCTACGAACAGCCGGAGGCGTCATCACATGACCGTGTCCATGGTTACGTGCGCGGTCAGCGCCTGGTAGCGTTTGAAGAGCAGGGCCACGCGGTCGGCATCCGTCGCGAAGGGCTCCTTCCGGTAGAGGCGGTCCACACAGCGGTCGACGGCATCGTGCGCCTTGCGCAGATCGGGCGGCATGGAGAGCGGATCGTAGAGATCGGCGAGGGTGCTGTCCGGGTACCGTGCTCGCGCGTCGAGGATTCCCTGCGCCAGTTCGCCAAGCTTTTGCTTTTGCTTTTCGTTCGCGGTTGGCTACGGGAAGTTGTTGTAGATGATGTCCCTGGAGTAACGATACCTGCCTTTTAGGCGACCACATACAGCACGCGCCCACACCCTGTGCATGCCAGATGTCAGGACAGCGAAATGGTAGGGCATTGCATTTGGAATGAGAATTACGAGATCACTAGCCAATGTCGCCAGTTGCACCATGCCGATTGGAATGTTCTTACGTCGTTCGTACGATATTTTGGTTATCTACGAGGGCATGCAGGCTACCCAAAAGGATGGCAGACGCATAAGCTTCTTTTGAATCGCAGACCCTATCTCGATCCTTCCGTACAGACGGCTAGACAAGAACACTTGTTCAATATTGACCAGTGCCGTATAGTACGTACTGTGGGCACAAAGACGGTGAGTATCAATAGGATGATCCGCATGCAAGGGAAAGTCATTAGTTTATTCAGTGGGGCTGGTGGGCTTGATATCGCAGTTGAGCGATGTGCAGAGTCGCCAACCCATCAGAATGGCACACCAAACTCTCTCGTGATTGCCGTCTCCACTGATTACGACAAAGACGCTGCCGCCACCTTTCGTGCGAATTTTCCGGGTGTACCGTTCATCGTTGATGATGTCCGTGCTCTCTCCACTCAGACACTATTGGAGGTGGGCAACCTTGCACGAGAAGAAGCAACGCTTGTTATCGGTGGCCCACCCTGTACACCCTTCTCCAAGTCTGGCTTCTGGATTGAGGAAAAGCGAAAGAGTATGGACCCCAACGCCTCTCTCCTAGACGAGTATGTAAGGGTCGTACGGGAAGCACGGCCTGAAGCCTTCATACTCGAGAACGTACAAGGTTTGACGTACGGCACACATAGAGAACAATTCAATCGTCTCCTCTTCCAATTGAGAGAGCTTGGTTACAACCCTCAGTGGAAAGTCCTTAACGCGGCCGAATATGGTGTACCGCAGCTTCGGCGACGCGTCTTCGTCGTCGGTAGGCGTGATGGGAAGGCTTTTTCTTTCCCTTGCCCGACTCATGGCGGCGTGAGTGAAAGGGTTGATACTAGCAGCGGTCTCAAACTTCCCTTTGTGACATCCTCGGATGCTATTGGAGATCTTCTTCCGGGGACACCCGAGGACGGAGAGTTAATTGAGGGAACCTACGGCGAGTTGGCCGCAGAGATTCCTGCCGGTCAAAACTACCTCTGGCATACTGACCGCTATGGTGGCCGTCCGGTCTTCAAATGGCGGAGCCGCTACTGGACGTTTCTTCTCCGCTTGGATCCCGATCGCCCGGCGACGACGCTTCAGGCCCAACCCGGGCCTTGGGTTGGGCCCTTTCACTGGGAGAACCTGCGCAATGGCAACGGTGATCTCAGAGCCCGTCGTCTGCGCGTGCCCGAGATGCTTCGCCTCATGACTTTTCCTGACACATTTCGGCTATTCGGGAACCGTGCGACAATTCAACGCCAGCTTGGAAACGCGGTACCAGTTGAATTAGGCAAAGTAGTGGCGCGTGCTCTTATGGAGCAGCTAGGGTATCTCGATTCCGATCTTGATACTTCGTTACTCCAGAGTTCCCTTGCAATGTCAACGTATTAAGTCAGGGTAGAAAATTGGGGATTACGCTCGATCAGCATTTTGCACGTACGCGCCTTGAAGAAGCGATTGTCTGGGCCCAGTCAGATAGAGAGGTTCCCGAAGAGTGGTTGCGGCGATCGCTGCTTGTTGGTGAGGCGCCGTCCATTACCTACACGCCGATGCTTGGCACTGGACTCCTTGCTCGGGCGACCGATAATAGAGTTGATGCTCTCGCTCTAAAGAAGACATCCGATCAGGCTACCTATTCAGCGCGCGGGCTCTGTCACAATGTCCTGGTGCCATCTTCAGTCACATACGGCTTTGACATTCGCACTACCGGTCGAGAACCCCTCAACAATCAGCCGTTCTTCCGCTACGACAGGGTCGATCAGGCCGATCGCGTGCGTTTTCCTGAACACCACCGTTACCTTGTCGATTGCTTGGAGACCGCGAACCGCCTCCCAACGGACGAAGCAATGGCCGCTCTCGCGGCCTACGTTCGTGTCTGCTTTGAGCGTGCCGATGCGAACACGGTGGAAAGCCTCAAAGGCGTGGCTGTAGGATTACATGCGACTGTCACTGCAGCAAAAATCCTTTTAAGCGAGGACAATGAGGGGGGGAAGCGGGCTCAAGCACTGGTGGCTGCGGTGTTGGATGTTGTGTATGGCGTTGATAGGGTTAAGTCAAGACTTGTCAATGATCCCTCAAGGGACTTTCCGGGAGATGTACAGGGACTTGATGGATCGGGACGCCCCATCATCTCGGTCGAAGTTCGCACCAAGCCCATGCCCCAGACTGAGATCGAGCAGTTTGCCCACGCCCTGTCTGAGGCTGGTATCACGCGGGCAATGGCCGTCGTACTTGCTTCCAACCAGCCGACATTTGCCCGCGCGAAACTCGCCGAGCGTTTGGCTGTGGACTACGGAGTGCTGATGACTGTGATTGATAACGTGGACGACCTCCTGCTGGCAGCCTTCGCTTGGAGCACTAAGCCACTTCCCGAAGTGCTAGACAATTTTCCCGGCCAGGTTTCACTACAGTTGAAGGCTATTGGCGCGGCTCAGACCACGATAGAGATGTGGACTAAGCTTGTTGAAGGCTAATTGATCGATATGAGTTCGCTCCGGTTTGTCAAGTCGTTCTTTCTGACCCAAGCCAGAGAGAACGTGTTTTGGGCGAGGACTTCCTGCCATGACTGAATCACCGACCGCTGCCCCACCCGAGCTCGATGCGCTGTCGCAGGCGTACGTCGCGCTCGCATTCGGGCTGGAGCGGCATATTCCCGGAGCCATCGATGGCTACATGGGGCCGCCCGAGCTGCGACCCGCCGCCGATGCCCCGGCACCGGAGCCGGCATCCTTGCTCGCGCAGGCGGAGGAGCTGCTGGCTGTGGTCGAGGAGGCCGACCTGCCGCCGTCCCGCGTCGATTACCTCCTCGCCCAGGTGCGCGGGATGGCGACCATGGCCCGCAAGCTCACGGGCGAGCGGGTCGACTACGTCGACGAGGTGCGGTCGTATTTCGATATCGAGGCGGAGCGAACACCGGAAGCCGTCTATGACGAGGCGATCGCCGCGCTGGACGATGCCCTGCCCGGCAGCGGACCGGTGGCGGCGCGGATGATCGCCTACCGGCAGGCGTATGAGGTGCCCGTCGACGCGGCGCGGGCGATCGTGCCGGCGATCATCGACGAGGTGCGCCGGCGCACGGTGGCGTTCGCGCCGCTGCCGGCCGACGAGTCGGTGGTGCTCTCCTTCGTGCAGGACAAGCCGTGGAGTGGCTACAACTGGTATCTCGGTGACTGCCGCTCGCTGATCGAGATCAACACCGATCTGCCGGTCAAGGCAAACGCGCTGCTCGATCTGATGTGCCACGAGGGCTATCCCGGGCACCACACCGAGCATGCCCTGAAGGAAGCGCGTCTCTATCACGAGCTCGGCTACGGTGAGCATGCGATCCTGCTCATCAACACACCGGAATGCCTGGTCTCGGAGGGGATCGCGACGCTCGCCCAGTCGGTGATCTTCGCGCCGGGCGAGGCGGAGCAATGGCAGGCGGAGCATATCCTCGCACCGCTCGGCATCGCCTCCGATCCCGAGCGTGACCGGCAGGTCGCGGACGCCCAGCGGACCCTGCGCTCTGTCAGCGCCAACGCGGGCATCCTGCTGCATCAGGATGGCGCCGGTGAAGACGAGGTCATCGCCTATCTCTCTCGCTACGGGGTGAGTTCCGAGGATGAGGCACGGCACCGCATGCGCTTCGTTGCCGATCCGCTGTGGGGCCCCTACGTCTTTACATATCACGTGGGGCGTGATCTGCTCGATGCCTGGCTGGAGCGGGACGATGCATCGGCGGCCGACGCGGGCGAACCCGCGCGCTGGGAGCGACGCCAGGCCCGCTTCCGCCAGTTGCTGGAGACGCAGGTCACGCCGTCGGCCCTCGTCAACGACCTTGCCGCCGATTGATGTCCTCGCTCCTCGCTCGTGCTCTGAGTTGTCGTCAGTCGCGAGCGTGACCTTCGTACGGGTCGACCTGTGTGTCGACCCCGAAGCCAGCATGCGGCGGGCTCGAATGCCGAGGCGTTCTTCATGGAACCGCGAGGGCGGACCCGCGGGTCCGCCCGTACGGATCTGTGCGTCATTCGTGCCCTCGCGGCGGGCCGACAACTGGATACGGCACTGCATATGCAAGGATTCCCGTTGTCCGCATCCGGGTCAGCCCCGATGAAGATCTTGGCTCTCAGAGAACACGCGGCATGCAGGGAGGGCGTTGCCCATGATTCGTTTGAAACGCGCCTACGACGAGATGGCCGATGAGGATGGAACGCGGTTCCTCGTGGACCGGCTCTGGCCGCGCGGGATCAAGAAGGAAGCGCTGCATGTGGAGAGCTGGGTGAAGGATGTCGCGCCGAGCACGGAGCTGCGACGCTGGTTCGGGCATGATCCGGCGAAGTGGGCGGAGTTCCAGCGTCGCTACACGGAGGAACTGGAGGCAAATCCCGACGCGTGGGAGCCGCTGTTGACCGCTGCCCGAGCGGGGACCATCACGCTGGTGTACAGCGCGAAGGATACGGAGCACAACGACGCGGTGGTGCTGAAGGCATTTCTGGAAGAGCGCCTGGCGAAGGGCTCATAGGAGAATGGGCCGATCCGGCGAGATGTCCCGGCTGCGCTCGAAATGACGGGCCTGGCGGTCGGCCGTCAGTCCGGGGTGTCCGGGTGTTCGAGGCGCGCGAGCAGCCAGACCGTGGCGCGCTGCAGGATCACGAGCAGGGCAACCATCGCTAGCGCGGCGCCGAAGAGGACAACCTGTGAGGCGTTGTCGGAGCTGAGCCCGAAGAGCATCGAGGTCGCGGCGCCGGGCGGATGCACGACATCTCCGACCACCATGATGAAGATGGTGATGACCATCGCGGAGCCCGCCGCCACAAAGCCGGGGTGAAAGAACCAGCCGGTGATCGCACCCGCGCAGACGCCGATCAGCTGCCCGGCGACCAGCGTCCGGATCTCGTTGGTGATGTGACCGGGATCGAGATAGATCAGGAAGGCGCTCGCGGCAAGCGTCACGAAGAGCAGGCGTTGGCTGCTCAGCAGGTCGATAAAGGCGAGTGCGATCAGCACGGTTATCGTCGGCAGCAGCGCGAGCGTCAACTCGCCCCGTATGCTCAACCGGCGGCGACGCTGGTTGGGTGGAATCCAATGGTATCCAGCCCCGGGTTTCACGTCGCATCCTCGATTCCTGTGTCCGTCGAATGTGGTTCCGGCCCGCACCGGGAGCCCCGGAGCCTTGCATCGCAAACGGATGGCCCCGGATGCACGTGCCGCCCGAGTGGCGCGAGGTCGCTTCGATTCCCGTGTCGAGATGCGTCCGGGGGAGTGCCCCGTAGAGACGTGCGTTGTTTCCTCATGGTACCCATCGGTCGCGCGTTTGCCTCCCGGCAGGCAAAATGCGTGATACTGACGCAGGATCGACCGGTGGACCTTGCCGTCCACATACGTGCGAAATGATTGGACGCAATGGAATATCGAGACTATTACGCCATTCTCGGCATCCCGAAAACCGCCTCCGACAAGGAGGTGCGCGCGGCCTACCGCAAGCTGGCGCGCCAGCATCATCCCGATCTGAACCCCAATGACTCCGAGGCCGAGGAGCGCTTCAAGCAGGTCGCCGAGGCGTACGATGTGCTCTCCGACCCCAAGAAGCGGCAGCCCTACGATGAGCTCGGGCCGCGCTGGCAGGAATACGAGCAGTGGCGGCGGGCGGCGGAGGCGGCCGGCCACTCCGCCACGGTCGAGGACTTCCTGCGCGGTGAGCGCGCCGCCGAGGAAGCCGCGAGATCCCGATACCGGACCCACACGCCGGAGGATCTGGATGATCTCTACGGCGAGGGCAGTCCCTTCTCGGACTTCTTCGAATCGGCCTTCGGCGGCGGCATGGGCACGCGTGGAGGGCGGCGGACCCGCACTGGTGCCTGGCCCGGCGCCGATTACGAATACGGGATCGATGTGACGCTCGCCGAGGCCTACACCGGCACCACGAAGCGGATCACTATCCGTCCGACCGGGGAGGCGGAGCGCAGCATCGAGGTGAAGATCCCGCCCGGCGTCGACAACGGTTCGCGCATCCGGCTGGCCGGGCAGGGCGGCGCGGGGATCGGCGGCGGTCCTGCCGGCGCACTCTACCTCGTCGTGACCGTTGTTCCCAGTCGCCAATTCGAGCGCGAGGGCAGCGACCTGCGGACGCGCATCACGGCATCCCTCACCGATTTCCTGCTCGGTGGCGACGTTCGCGTCTCGACGCCCGACGGTCGCCGGCTCCAGCTCAGTATCCCGGCGGGCACGCCCGATGGTCGCGTTTTCCGGCTGCGCAATCAGGGCATGCCGCGTCTGGGCGAGCCGTCGCAGCGCGGCGACCTGTTGGCGGAAGTGCATGTCGAGCTGCCGACGACCCTCACCCCCCGCCAGCGCGAGCTTGCCGAGGAATTCGCCAAGGCCGGCTCGTCGCACTGAGCGGCGACGCCGTAGATGGAGAGGCACGTCACCATGGAACGTCGATATCGGCTGACGATCGCGGCCCGCGAAGTGGGGCTTCCGGTGCGGCAAGTTCGCCACTATGTTTCGATCGGGCTCCTGCCCGCGACTCCGGTCGAGCAGGGCGATCTCCTGCTGGACGACGTGGGGCTGGCCCGGCTGCGCAAGATTCACCGGCTGCGATCCGATGTGGGGCTGAATACCGCCGGGATCGAGGTGGCGCTGCGGTTGCTCGACCAGATCGAGGAACTGCACGCCGAGCTTGAGCGGCTCCGCCCGCCGTCTGCCTCTGGAATGCGGTAGGGTCGTGTTCATCGTGATTGCCAGACGAGCCCGTGCGGGAGTTGCGCGATAATGCCGGAGGATGCAGCACCGTCTCGGGATTCGCGCGGCTGGTCCGGCGCCCGGATCTACACGATCGGGCATTCGACGCGATCGCTTGAGGAGTTCATCGCGCTTCTTCGGAGCTTCGATATCGCGACCCTCGTCGATGTACGGACGATGCCGCGTTCGCGGCGCAATCCGCAGTTCAACACCGAGGCCCTGGCCGTCGACTTGCCGGAAGTGGGCATCGCTTACACGCATATCGCCCGACTCGGCGGGCTCCGCCACGGTTTGGGGACTGATTCGCCAAATACGGGCTGGCGCAACGCCAGCTTCCGCGGATACGCCGATTACATGCTGACGCCGGAGTTCGCACAGGGGCTGGATGAGCTGCATGCCCTGATTCCCGCGGGGCCGATGGCACTGATGTGCGCGGAGGCGGTGCCCTGGCGCTGTCATCGTTCGCTGATCGCCGATGCGCTGCTCGTGCGCGGTGTCGAGACCAGCGATATCCAGGGGATCGGCCGCACAATGCCGCACAAGCTGAAACCGTTCGCCCGCGTCGAGGGAACGCGGATCACGTATCCGGCGATTGAGGGCGAGCAGGGGCGTTAGGGGTGCAGGAGATGACTGGCGCGGCGGACAACGGCATGGGCGGCAACGGGCGCACACTCCCCACTCCCGGTCCATTCAACCTGGAGGTGACAGCTCGCCTGCTGCAGCGGCGACCAGCGAATCGCGTCGATCGCTGGGATGACGATCGCCAGCGCTATCTGCGGGCGGTTGAGACGGCGGACGGATTCAGGCTGCTGACCGTCACGAATGCCGGGACGATCGACGAGCCCGATGTTCGGCTCCGGATCGAGGGGGGCCCCGTCGGCGAAACCGTTATGCACGAGCTGGGGGCCATGGGGTGCTGGATCCTGGGGCTCGACGCGGACCCCGCGCCGGTGGACTGGCTGACGGAGATCGAGCCTCATTTCGGGCCGGTTGCGCATGCCTTGCGCGGGTTTCGTCCACCCTGTTTCCCGACCCTGTTCGAGACATGTGCCTCGGTGCTGCCGTTCCAGCAACTCAGCCTCGATGCGGGCATCGCGATTCTCGGGCGCCTGGTCGAACGCTACGGAGCAAGGCAGACGATCGCCGGCGTCGACCGGTACGCCTTTCCGGAGGCGGAGACGATCGCGACGATCGATCCCGTGGACCTCCGGGGGATCGGGCTCAGCCTGGCGAAAGCGAAGGCGTTGCATACACTGGCCGAGCGTGCCGCTGCCGGTGAGCTCGAGATCGCGCGATTCCAGGCACTGCCGACCGAGACCGCGCTCAAGGAGTTGCGACGCCTGCCGGGGATAGGGCCGTGGAGCGCCGGGCTGGTCCTCCTTCGTGGGTTGCGGCGGATGGACGTCTTTCCGCCGGGCGATGTCGGCGCGGCGAGGAATCTTACGGAGATGCTCGATCTGCCGGTGAAGCTGACGCCCGCCGAGACGATCCCCATCGCCGAGCGCTTTGGGGATCGCCAGGGCTACCTTTATTTTCTCGGGCTCGGCGCCCAGCTCGTGGCGCGCGGACTCATCTCCGCTGGATCAGTGGAGTAGAGCGACATGCCGAATGGCCGGTCGAATGTGGGACCGTCTCGTTCATCTACGGCGGGGTGGTTGGCCTCCTGGCGATCAATCTGAACTGTCTTACAGACCGCGCGGGCGATCAGGCGATGACCTTCAGCCCGACGACGCAGGCGACGATGCCCAGGAGGAGCAGGATCCTGGGCAGGGAGACGGGCTCTCCGTCGAAGGCCATCGCGTAGACGACCGTACCGACGGCACCGATGCCGACCCAGATCGCGTAGGACGTGCCGGTGGGGAGCGTGCGCATCGCGTACGCCAGGCCCGACATGCTGACGGCGAGCCCGGCAAGGAAGACGAGCGAGGGGACGAGACGGCTGAAACCGTCGGATTTTCCGAGCGCGGTCGCCCAGACGGCCTCGAAGAGACCGGACACGATGAGTACAACCCAGGCCATGATGTTCCTCGACGCCGTCTTGTCGCAGGCCGGGTACGGCGCCCCTCGTCCGGATGCCTTGTGGCTCGGGGAAGTGTGCCACGCCGGACGCAGCCGGGGCAATGCGCCGGCAATGCGCCCGGGCCCGGGGCGAGTATGATTGCGGGATCGTGCACCGGTGGGGAGTTTCGAACGGTTATTCCGGCCGGTGCATCGTGAACCGTCGTGACTGCGCATCTCTCGGCACGAAACTTGGGTACCGTGGTTCCGGGTGATCCAACCGCCGGGTTGGAACGTTGACATGTTCAATGGGAAGGTCTCGGCCGGGTGACAACACCGGAAGACAACGAGCTTATCCAGGCCGTCGCGCGGCGGGATTCCAATGCGCTGATGCTGTTATATGACCGGTATAACCGGTTGTGCTTCGCCGTGGCCTATCGCATCGTGAACGATCCGTCCCAGGCGGAAGAGATTGTACAGGATGCGTTTCTCCAGGTCTGGAACCGGGCCACGACCTTTGATCTGGCTCGTGGCGGCAATCTTCGCGGCTGGCTGCTGACCATCGTGCATCATCGCGCCATCGACTTTCGGCGGCGAAATCACGACCGTCAGGTCGGCCAGACCACGCTTGAAGATGTGGAGCATCTGCTTTCGACGCCGGATGCCTGGCAGGATGTCGCCGCGACGTTGACGCGCGAACAGGTTCGGGTGGCGATCGATACGCTGCCACCGGACCAGAGCCGCGTGATCCGGCTCGCCTACTTCGAAGGGTTATCCCACGGAGAAATCGCAGAACGGGAGTCCGCGCCGCTCGGAACGGTCAAGGGCCGGATCCGGCTTGGCCTCAAGAAATTGCATGCCGAACTCCTCGCGCCGATGGGGCGGGCTACGGCCTTCGATCAGGGACCGGAGACGGGTCAGGTCGGGCAAGATCGCGGAACAGGGTAACAGCGTTGGAACCTCTCGATCGACACGATCATCGCTACTATCAGGATCTCGTGGGAGGCGCCGCGCTCGGCATCCTCACGCAGGAAGAGCATGCCGAACTCATGGCTCACCTGCAAACCTGTGCCGAGTGCCGCGAGGAGCTTGCCGAGATGCGGGATGTGGTGGGTGCACTGCCGCTCTCGCTGGACGAAGCGTCGCCTTCACCGGCCCTGCGCGACCGGATTCAGATGCTGGTCGAGCAGGAGGCATCAGCGCAGGTGAACGCCGATGCCGCCGGGTGGGGCAATGCCCCTCGCGACGAGCCGGCGCCACCCGGTGCCGGAGACGCACAGGATGATGGGCTCCCGCCCCAGCCGGAGCCAGCGCCCGCACGAGCGTCCCGGCGCCGGAGGCTGGAGCTGCCCGCGGACACGAATGATTTTGTGCCGCTGCCCGTTGACATGGTGCGGCAGCAGGACCGTCGTCCGCCGGCGGCTCTCTGGGGCGTTGCCGCGTTGCTTGTTGTGGCAGTCGCGGTGATCGCCGGGGCGTTGCTCGGCCGGGCGTTTCTTGCCGACAACGGCGGCAAGACGGATGAGGGTGAGCAGATCGCCCTGCAGTTCACGACCCCGGTTCCCGATGTCAGCGCGCAGTTGACCTACTTCGCGGATCGCAAGCTGCTGGTGCTGAAGACGGAGCATATGCCCCCGCCGCCGGCCGACCATGTCTACCAGATCTGGTTGATCGGTGGGGCGGGGCCGGTGCCGGTCGGCACCATGCAGGACGGCGGGTATGCGACCGTCGCTGATATCAGCCGCTACCAGACGTTCGCGATCACGGTGGAACCCGGGCCGCTCGGAAGCGACCAGCCGACCACCGAGCCGATCGTGGTCGCGCCGCTGGACAACGTCGCCGCCACGGCCACATAGCGCCAGGCTTGCGTGAGCCGTGGGAGTGACTGCACACGCGGTGCATCCTGCGGTAGGATGAGCGCATGGATCATGAGAGTTTTCCGCCAGTCGAACCCCGCGACCCGGCTTCGGCTGGCACCCACGCGACGTCATCTGCCGTTGTCATCAGGGCGGCCAAGGCGCGCGATGTTCGTGCGATCGCTGCGATTCAGCGGCAGTCGTTCCCGCCCCGGCTGGCGTATGGCACGGTCGCGCTGTTGACGCTGCTCTTCTGGCCGGGCGTGTGCTTCCTGGTTGCGCAAGACCGGCAGACGCACCGGATCATCGGCAACGGGATCGCGGATCGGTACAAGGGAAATGCGCGGGTCATGAATCTGGCGATCGACCCGGCGTGGCGACGGCGAGGTATCGGTCGCGAGTTGTTGCGGGCGCTGGGCGAGGCGATGCCGGAGGGGGACATCACGCTGATGGTGCAGGAGCACAACAGCGGAGCGCAGGCGCTCTACGCGAGCGAGGGGTTCGTCCGAACGGGACTCTCGCGCGATTACTATGGCGCCGGGCAGCATGGGATCGCGATGCGGAAGGCGCGGCATCCGGAGACGCCGCCGGGCACGATCTCGATCTGACACGGATCCCAGATCGGGCTTTGTACTGCGTTGAGGTGTCCGAAATGCGCGTTTTCCCCGAGCCCGCAATGCCCTCTGTTCGTAGGGTGCGACTTAATGTCGCACCGATGACCCGCAGGGCCATATTGTCGGATGCCGAAATATCGGGCTTCGCCCGATCGGGAGAACAACCCCTCTGGCCCTCTAAGGGGCCGCCCCTCCACACCGCCACGAACACGGTCCTCGGGTGGGAGCACCATTGATGCGCGACCGTCCGGATATCGAACAGGAAACAACGCACTGCAGAAACGACGATGCTGGCTACTTTGCGTGATCCGGCGTTAGTTCGCGAGGCGCAGGATCAGCACCCCGAGCACCACAAGCGTCAGCACGGCATTTAACGCCGACATCGTATAGAGCTTCGCGCGCAGCGTGACGCCCACCCGCTTGGCCCCGCTCCACGTCAGCCAGGTGGTGAAGGCCATCGCCGCCGCCAGAATCGCGAGTGCCACTTCCAGCCCGAAAGCAAGACCCAGGAACGGCGCGATCACGATCGCGATGGTGATCGCCATCGCCTTGTACGCGTCGGCCCGATCCCGCTCCTGCGCCTCCTGCAGGCGGGCGGGATCGGTGGCGGTGACCGGCTCGCGCATCACCGGCTGGCGATTGTCCGTGGTGAAGGATCCGTTCGGGGATCGGGGCTCGTCGTTCGTCATGCAACGGATGCTACCAGATTTTGCCACCACCGACCGGTGGTTCAAGATCGCGACGCCGGGCAACCTCACATCGGGTAGTCCTGCGTGATGCATGATGCGCCAGATTTGGTCCCAGAAATGTCTGTGCCACGCTGGAACACTGTATAGTGGTGCATGTTCAGCGAAGAACCGGGTCTTACGAGCCAGAGTTATCCCGATTAACGGTAACGCACGTCGTGCGCTATCGGATGGCGGCGATGACGAGTGTCTTGTTGATATGCATAAAGGAGTGATTGATGTCGGAGAAATGGAATCTCGAACAGTTGAGCCGTGCCTGGACGCAGCGTGGGTTGGACCGCCGTGAGCTGATGAAGCTGATCGGCGCGGGCGCGGGCCTCAGCGCGATGACTACCCTCTTCACGACGCCGGGTGCGGGAGCCGCTGCGGCGCAACAAGAGGGAGAGGCGCAGGTCAGCATCGAGTGGCGCAAGCCGCAGACGCTGAACCCGATCTTCTCGACGGCCGGGTTCGAGCAGCAGGTGGAGCGGGCGATCCTCGGATCGCTGGTGCGCATGAGCGACAAGCTCGAGCCGACGGGCGATCTCGCAGAGAAGATCGATGTGTCGGACGATGCGACGGTCTACACCTTCCACTTGCAGCCCAAGGCCACCTTCAACGATGGCACGCCGCTGACGTCGGCGGACGTGCTCTTTACGTTCGAGCGCGCGTTGGACAAGCGGGTTGGATCGATCTGGACCGGGCGCCTGCAGGGCATCAAGGGCGCGGCTGAATACGGTGAGCAGAAGGCGGATACGGTCGAGGGCCTGTCGGCCCCGGACGATCACACCGTGGTCTTCACGCTCAGCCATCCGGATGCGGCCTTCCTCCCCATTCTCGCCGACTTCTGCGGTCTCGGTATCCTGCCCAAGCACATCCTCGGGGATGTGGCGCCCGATCAGCTGGTCAACGACAAGTTCAACCTCGCGCCGACGGTTGGCGCGGGTGCCTACAAGTTCGTGCAGTACGCCTCCGACCAGTACGTCGAGCTCGAGGCCAACGACACGTACTGGGGCGGCCGACCGGCCGTGGACCGGCTGTTCCTGCGCATCGTCGATGCCGAGGTCGCCGTTGCCGAGATCGAGAAGGGCACGATCGACCTCATCTCGGTCTCGATCGACGACATGGAGCGGCTGCAGCAGAACGAGAACCTGACGGTGGTCAGCGTGCCCAGCCCGTCGATGGATTCGATCTCGTTCAACCTCGACCTGGATTACTTCAAGGACAAGCGGATCCGGCAGGCGGCGACCTACGCGATCGATCGCGAGAACATTGTCAAGGAGATCTACAAGGGCAACGCCATCGTTCGTAACTCGCCCATCTTCGGACCGGAGTGGATGGGGATTCCCGAGGGATTGAACGAGTACCCCTACGATCCGGACAAGGCGAAGCAGCTGCTGAGCGATGCGGGATGGGATTCTGGCCGCAAGGTGCAGATGATGTATAACCCGGCCGGCAACAAGAGCTTCAACAACATGATCCCCATCATCCAGGCGCAGCTTGGTGAGGTCGGGATGCAGATCGAGCTGGTCCAGTACGATGCCGCCGAGATCAACAAGCACCTCGTGACGGATCACGACTACGAGATCTACATCGGTGGCGGTGGTGTGTACGGCGCCGATCCCAACATCAGCTCGAAGTACTACCTGAGCAACGGGTTCTCGCCGACGGGGAGCAACAGTGTCTGGTATGCGAATCCGGACGTGGATGCCCTCTACGAGCAGGGGCGCGAGGCGGGAGACCAGGCGAAGCGCAAGGAGATCTACACGCAGCTTGCGCAGTTGCTGAACGAGGAATGCCCATCGGTCTTCCTCTGGTCGCCGAACACGAACTTCGCGTTCAACAACCGGCTGAAGGGCTTCCTGCCGCCGGCCTATGTGGACAATCGCCTCTGGAACTCGGAGCAGTGGTCCGTCGAAGAGGGGTAGAGTCGCCGTCACCACCGCGGATACCGGGCAGTCAATCGCTGATTGCCCGGTATTCTCCGGCGATGCGTCGTCGTCAGGGCGGGCACGTCGCCCGCTGTGCGGACGTATCTCTCTCGTTGTTTGTCGAAGGCTTCCGTCGCCGGTGGGCGAGACGATCACGGCCCGGCCGGCACCGATTGCGGTGCCGGCCGGGCAATTGCCAGGTAATGTATGGGACAGTTCTTACTCCGCCGCATCCTGATCAGTATCCCGGTGTTGCTGGGAATCACGATCGCGATGTACATCATCGTGAATCTCGCGCCCGGTGATCCGGTGACCGCGCTGATGAATCCTGAGCAGATGGCGAACATGGGGCCGGAATGGGTCGAGCATCAGCGGGAATCGCTGGGGCTGAACGACCCGATGCCCGTGCGCTATGTGAAATGGCTGAAGGAAACCGCCACTGGCAACCTCGGCTATTCCTTTGTGGACCGCCTGCCGGTGAACGAGAAGATCGGCGAGCGCATCTGGCCGACGGTCAAGCTGATGCTGGTCGTGCTGGTGATCTCGGTGCTGATCGGCGTGCCGCTCGGCATCATCTCCGCGCTGAAGCAGTATTCCTTCATCGATTATTTGCTGACCATAATGGGCTTCCTGACGGTCTCCATTCCCTCCTTCTTCCTGGCGCTGGTCCTGATCTATGTCTTCTCGCTGAAGCTGGATTGGCTCCCCGCATCTGGCATGTACACGGTCGGGCAACCGCGCGCGTTCACGGACTCGCTCCAGCACATGATCCTGCCGGCGACGGCGCTCGGGCTCTCGCAGGCCGCGCCGATCATCCGCTACACGCGCGCCAGCCTGCTGGAGACGATCAAGCAGGACTACGTGACCGTTGCCCGCGCCAAGGGCCTGGGTGAGATGCATGTGGTGATGCATGCGTTGCGCAATGCGCTGATTCCGATCATCACGATCATCGCGCTCAACGTGCCGATGTTGCTGGGCGGCACCGTCATCATCGAGCAGGTCTTCTCCTGGCCGGGGATGGGGAGCCTCGCCATTGCCTCCGTGCAGGGGCGTGACTACAACGTGCTGATGGGGATCAACCTGATCGCCGCGATCATGATTCTGCTGAGCAATCTCCTCGCCGACGTGATCTACGCCCTCGTTGACCCACGGATCAAGTACTCATGAGCAGCGCCACGACACTGACGTCACCTCCGAACCAGCAAGCGTTAGCCGAGATTGCCACGAAGACGCCGCGCAAGAACGCCACCTTCTGGTCGCGCTTCCGGCGTCACAAGCTGGCCGTGATCGGGTTGACGGTGCTGCTGCTGATGGGGCTGATTGCGATCGCCGCGCCGCTGGTCGCGCCTCATGCGCCGAATGCGGTCTCGCTCGCGAACTATCGCAAGCCCCCCAGCTTCGACTACCTGCTGGGCACCGACTCGCAGGGACGGGATGTGCTGAGCCGCCTGATGTACGCGGCCCGGATCTCGCTCTCCGTCGGTATCGTCGCCGTCGCGATCTACGTCGTGATCGGCACGGTGCTTGGCGGACTCGCCGGCTTCTTCGGCGGCTGGGTCGATGGCATCGTCATGCGGCTGGCCGACATGGTGCTCTCGTTCCCGGCGATCATCGTCATCATCACGATCGTCTCGATCCTGGGGCCGAGCATCCTCAACGTGATGCTGGTGATCGGCCTGATGGGCTGGCCACCGATCGCGCGGCTCGTACGCGGCGAGTTCCTGACGCTGCGCGACCGTGACTTCGTGACCGCCTCGCGCTCGACGGGTGCGAAGGACAGCCGCATCATCTTCCGGCACGTGCTTCCGAATGCGACGACGCCGGTGATCGTGAACGCGACGTTCGGGATGGCGCAGGCGATCCTGCTGGAGGCAGGGCTGAGCTTCCTCGGACTCGGCGTGCAGCCGCCGACCGCGAGTTGGGGAAACATGCTGAACGCCGCGCAGTCGATCACGACATTGGAAGAGATGCCGTGGCTCTGGATTCCTCCCGGCGTCGCGATCGTGATCGCGGTGCTGGCGATCAACTTCGTGGGCGACGGCCTTCGCGACGCCCTCGACCCGCGCTCCGGGAAGTAGTCCCGGATCTCACCTTTTTGCGCAGATGTTGACTGCCCGAACCCCATGCGGATTCTTCATCCGCATGGGGTTCGGGCAGTACGTTTTAGAGCCGAGATCGAAATCGTAGCGGCCGACCAAGAAGCTTGTCCTGAGCCTGCCGAAGGATGTCGGCCTTCGGCCGATGGCCGATCGTGGGCGTACATGGGGCCGGGATCAGGCTGCGCCGGATGGGTCAGACCAGCTGACCCGCTACGGGTTGTCGCCACTACTTCGAATTCCACTGTAGAGACCGTTTTCTGAGAGGAGTACGTCGCGGCAGAGGAGACAGAGGGCTGCGGTCGGTCAATGGTTTACTGCATCGTTGATGAACAGGTTTACCCGGGAGAAACACCACGTCGTGCGTCATATGGCCGAGAGGAGGGCATTGATGGCAGCCTTACGCAAGCCGGCAGCTACCGTGGTCAAGCTCAAACCAGAGCCCCACGCCAAGTTACAGGAGATCGCCAAGACCACCCATCGGCCGATGGGGGAAGTCGTGAGCGACCTGGTCGAGCGTTATGAGCGCGAGAAGTTCTGGCAGGTGGCGAATGCCTCGATGGAGCGATTGCGCGCTGACCCTGTCGCCTGGAAAGCCTATCAGGACGAACTGGCGATCTGGGATCAGACGGCCGGGTATCGGCAGTAACGCTGGCGGCTCGTCGAGGATGAGCCCGTCTCTATGGTGACTCTCGACGTTGTTGGTGCCGAGTAGGCTTTCGTGGTTCCACTTTCTCCATGATCTGCTGTCATGCTGAACGAAGTGAAACATCCCCGCGCGCAGCGCAATCCGGCTGCAGCCGGATTGCGCTGCGTTGTCCATCCCTTCCACCCCTATCGACGCACGCTGAATTCGCACCATCCCGTTTCAGTGTGCCGTATCCTATACTTGTATCGGGACATCGACATTTGGAGAGAAGACGTGACCTGATGGATGCGGTCGTTGGGAGAACCGCCCCATGACGGGAACCGCTAGGTGAGTATTCGCCATGACGACCTCGCGTTTCGGACGTATTGACCGTCGCAGCTTTATCGCGTCCTCCGTGGCTGGTGGTGCAGCCATCCTGACCGCCGGATAGTCGTCGCTCGCCGCGACGAGAACCGGTCAACCGGCAACGCTGCCGGCGCAGGACCGATCTTCGGACGTGCCGATGTTTCGGGGGAATGCCGCGCGGACTGGGGAGATGCCGGGCCCTGGTCCGAACGCCTCAAATGGGGTGGAAATCGTCTGGTCGTTCGCGACAGGCGGCGATATCTTCTCATCCCCTGCGGCTGTAAACGGTGTACTCTACTTCGGGAGTAGTGACGGAAATCTGTATGCCGTGAACGCTTCTGACGGGGCTGAAAGATGGCGATTCTCAACTCGCCACTGGGTCTACTCATCGCCTGCTGTTGTGGATGGTCTGCTCTATTTTGGGAGTGGGGACAAGAATCTCTATGCCGTGGATGTAGAGGATGGTAAGGAACGTTGGCGATTCTCGACAGGAATGGGCGCTCAATTCGGGTACTCAGGGGTCTATTCGTCCCCAGCCGTCTTGGATGGCGTCGTGTATGTGGGGAGCCTCGACGAAAGATTCTATGCCGTGAATGCCGGAGATGGTACGGAACGCTGGCAACACGTTGTAAATCATCCAGACCGTTCTTCCCCCTCAGTGATGAACGGCGTGGTTTATTACAAGCACCGTAGTGGCGAATGGCTGAGTGCCGTGAACACAGAGGATGGCTCGGAGCGTTGGTCGTATAGGACTAATAGTGGACAGGTTTCGTCCCCAGCAGTGGTAGATGGCGTGGTATACGACGGCCGCTATGCGTTGAATGCTTCCGATGGTACAGAGCTTTGGCGATTCACGACCGATGGTCAGGGGTATTCCTCCCCAACCGTTGCAGATGGGACTGTGTATATCAGAGGCCAAAGTCAGGACACGACGGATAAGGATGCGAACCTCTACGCTGTGAGTGCAAAGGATGGCACTGAGCGGTGGCAGCTAATGATCCCCGGGAGCTGGGGGGCTTCCCCGGTGGTAGCGGACGGCGTCGTGTATGTCGGGAGCGGTGACGGAAATCTGTATGCCATTGATTCAGGAACTGGTACGGAACGGTGGCGGTTTGCGATCGGTGATGAGATCACATCCACCCCGATAGTGGTGGACGGAGTTGTTTACCTTGGGTGTCGTAACGGAACGCTCTATGCCATTGGCGCGCGCGTCCCGACGCTGAGTGCCGGTGGAACGGCACGGGTGGCGGAGACGACATTCCTCCGTGGCGGACCCGCACCAACGGCCGTCGAACGCGCGGAACTCAAGCCGGACACCTTCGTGACGTTAACGAGCGAGTCTGAAACGGCGGGCAATGTCGTCTGGTGGCCGGTGACGGTCGATGAAACGGGCGATCAGGGATGGGTCGAGGCGTCGAAGCTGGAGCCGCTGACGAGCGGGCCGAGCGCATAGATCCGTCGCTCTTGTTTGGTGCTCAGAGAGCGGGAGGTGCGGCATGCCCCTCCCGCTCTCGTGTGTCAGCGTGGATGCTTTCATACGGAATCCGGATAATCACTGTGTGAATCGAGGACAGTGTGAAGGGTCGTCCCCCCGCTGTGGCGGGAGATTTCTCGACTACGCTCGAAATGACGAAAGAGGGAACCAGAACCTTGTCGATTCGGGGTTGCATGGCGGTTGCTCGCCGCGCACCTATACAGGGGCCCTTGCGCCATCGCTGGTCTGGCCGGATAGTACGCCTCAGCATGCGGATAAACCGACGTGTGCTCGTGCATGACCGGGCTGGCGTTACGGCCGGCATCAGTGGCGGACTGAGGAAAGGGATATCTCTGTGAGCAAGCGTGGGCGCGCCCAGGACCATCAGACGAGTGTCGAGCGGCCGCCGGATTTCGACGAGTTCTGGGCAGCGATCCAGCAGGAGCTGGAGGAAACGCCGCTCGACCCGACACTGACCCCGGTGCCGATGCGCTCCACCGCTGAGGTCGAGGTCTTCGAGATCGGCTACACGAGCCTCGATGGCGTGCGCATCGCCGGCTGGTACTGCCGGCCCCGTGAGAGCTACATCGCCGGCCCCTATCCGGGCCTCAGCATCGTGCCGGGCTACGTCTCGGAACCGACCCTTCCCAAGTCGTGGGCCAAGCTCGGCTACGCGACGGTCGGTGTCGCGCCGCGTGGCAAGCTTCGCTCCAACGCCCAGTTCAATCCCGGTTATCCGGGGCTTCTCATTCACAACATCGTCGACAAGAACACCTATAGCTACCGTGGCTTCTACGCCGATGCCGCCCGCGCGATCGATTTCCTCGTTGCCCGGCCCGAGGTCATCTCCGACCGGATCGGCGTCCACGGCAGCAGCCAAGGTGGCGCCCTGACGCTGACGACCGCCGCGATGCGACCGGACAACATCGTCTGCGGGGCATCCGGCGCACCCTATCTCACCGGCTTCATGGACGCGGCGAAGCTCACCCACTCCTATCCCTACGAGGAGATGAATGAGTACCTGCGCCTCTACCCGGAGCGGGAGTCGGCGATGCGGGAGACGGTCGCCTACTTCGACTGCATCAACTTCGCGCCGCAGATCACCGCGCCGATGCTCGTCTATGCCGGCCTGAACGATGATGTCTGCCCACCGGAGACCGCCTATAACCTGGTCGCGGCGATGCCGGGCGAAGTCACGCTGCACGTGCATGAGCGATGCGGGCACGATGCCGGCAACTTCTGGGAGATGGCGGAGGTCGAGGCGTTCCTGGCGAAGCATCTCCGGCCCAATACGCCGGCGGCCGATCTTCGCGCCCAGACCACCGTTGGCTAAGGATTTCAGCCGCCTCGCTTCCCACAAGAGATTTCTCGACTTCGCTCGAAATGACGGGTAGGAGCGCTCTTCAGGGCGGGAGGCATACTGATGGCGGAGAGGAAAAGGAGCAGCATTCCATCATGACTGAGACATCGGACATCGTCGACGTGCCGTCGGTCGAAACGAGCGACGCCGAAGCCAATCTGACGACTACACCAGGACCGGCGAGTGAGTGCGGTAACTCATCATCCCCGGTCGCACCATCGACGGCGGAAGTAACGGCCTTCTGGGAGCAGATCGACGCCGAGCTGGCTGCGATCCCGGCAGCGCCCGAACTGGAAGAGGCGCCGCTCTATTCCACCGAGTTCTCGACCACCTACAAGGTGCGTCTGACGAGCATCGGGCCGTACCGGATCGCCGCCTACCTCAGCATCCCCCATGGCGAGGGGCCGTTTCCCGCGCTGCTGGCCGTGCCCGGATACGGCAGCGTCACGACGCCGCCGCAGTACGAGGATCGCCAGCGCTACGTCGTGATGACGCTGATGTACCGGGGCACGCGCCACGCCGATTGGCCATACGCCGGCAAGTTTCCCGGGGTTCTGACCGATGGTATCGCCGACGCCGGGAGCTGGATCTATCGCGGCATCCTTGCCGATCACCTGCGTGGCATCGAGTTCCTGCGGAGCCGTCCGGAGGTCGATACCTCCCGCATCGGATTGATTGGAAACGACATCAGCTTGCTGATCGCGGCCCGCCGACCCGAGATCACGGCCGTGGCCGTGGGGAGCTCGTTCTTCCATCGCCTGTGGGAAGTTGCGGCGGAGACCGAGGCCTACCCCTTCGAGGAGATCAACGACTACCTGCGGACCTATCCCGCCGACCGGGATGGCGTCGCCCGCTCGCTCGCGCTCGTCGATCCGGGCGCGCAGGCAGGTGCGGTTCAAGCCAAGGTGCTGCTGACCGTCGGCGACGACGGCGCGATGGGTGATTCGGCGTGGTGGGCTTCCCTGCGGGATGCGCTGGGCGGTGAGTCCGAGGAGTATCGTGCAACTCATGAGGGCCAGACCGACCGCGATGCGGTCGATGCCTGGCTGGCGAACGAACTTGGCAGCGAGCCGAAGCCCCGGATCTGGGTGCCGGAGGAGATTGGATCATGGTCGTAGAGAAGACATCAGAGGCAACGCGCGACTGGATGGCGGAGCTTGGCGTGCGACCGGTCATCAACGCCGCTGCCACGCTCACGAAGCTCGGCGGATCCCTGATGCCGCAGCCCGTCATCGACGCGATGGACCAGGGATCGCGCACCTTCATCGACTATGTGGAATTGCAGAAGGTCGTCAGTGCGCGCATCGCCGACCTGACCCAGAACGAGGCGGCCTACGTCTCTTCGGGCGCCGCCGCCGGCATCACGCTGACGATGGCCGCCATCCTCACCGAGGGCAAGGCGGAGCGCATCCAGCACTTCCCTCACCTGACTGGGTTCCCGAAGACCGAGATCATCGTGCATCGCTCGCAGCGGAATGGTTACGACTACGCAGCCCGCATGACCGGCGCGACGTTCGTCGAGATCGAGGATTCAGTGGAATCGCTCGAAGCCGCTTTCGGCGAGAAGACGGCAGCCGTGCTCTGGTTTGCGGGCGGGCATCTCGGGCCGAATGCAGTGCCAATCGAGAAGGCGGTCGAGGTTGCCCACGCGCGCGGCGTGCCGGTGGTCGTCGACGCCGCCGCCCAGGTTCCGTTCATGAGCAACCTCTGGCACTTCACGAAGGACGTCGGCGCCGACATCGCGATCTTCAGCGGCGGCAAGGGCCTGCGTGGTCCGCAGTCGTCCGGCCTCGTGCTCGGTAAGGCGGAGATCATCGCCAACATCTACCCGAACTCCTCCCCGAACAGCGCCATTGGCCGCCCGATGAAGGTCGGCAAGGAGGAGCTAATTGGCATCCTCGCTGCGGTCGAGTGGACGCTCGCGCAGGACGAGGAGGCGATCATCGAGGGCTACGAGCGGATCGTGCAGTACTGGCTCTCGGGTCTGTCCGAGATACCAGGCGTGACCGCCGAGCGCGGGTTTCCGAACGAGGCTGGTCAGCCCTTCCCCCGCGTGCTGCTCACGCTCGGGGAGGACGCGAAACTCGACCGCGAAGGTCTCGTGCGGGCGCTCTGGGAGGGCACGCCCCGGATCGCGGTCAGCGATGTCGGCAGCAACGTGATCGGTATCAATCCCCAGACCCTGGCCGAGGGTGAGGAAGTGACGGTTGTCGAGGCGCTGCGGGATCTCCTGTCATGACCCAGCCGCTGCGCATCGAGATCATCGTCTTCGATGGTGTCGATGAGCTCGATGCCCTGGCCCCGTATCGCGTCCTGAGGGGCGCGATCGGAGCCGGGGCGGCGTTCGACGTACGGCTCGTGACGCTCACGGCGGTCGATGAGGTGACGGCCTCCTGCGGGCTGCGGTTTCAGCCGGACGGCGTGCTTGGCGAACCGGATGTGCTGGTCGTGCCCGGTGGTGGCTGGGCGGCCCGCGCCGAAGTCGGCGCGTGGGGTGAGGCACGGCGCGGCGCCATTCCGGAGGCAATCCGTGCGCAAGCGGATCGTGGCGCCACGATCGCGACGGTCTGCACCGGCGCGATGCTCGCAGCCTATGGCGGTGTGACGAGCGAGCGCAACGCCATCACGCATCACGCCGCGATCGAGGATCTGCGCGCGTCGGGCGCGACGATCGTGATGGCGAGGGTGGTCGATGACGGCGACCTGATCAGTGCCGGTGGCGTCACCTCCGGGCTGGATCTCGCGCTGTGGCTGATCGAGCGCTTCGCGGGTGCCCAGATCGCGGCGAACGTGGAAAGCAATCTTGAATACGAGCGGCGCGGCACCGTCTGGCGCCGGTAGTAGCGCGACCCGTGACCCGGCTCTTATGTATGTCTGCGTTCATAGAGGGCGTTACTATTAACGATTTGTCGGATATTCTGTAATAGTGATCTTCGTTAGTTACATCCCCGTTCATTAGGGGTAGCGCAGTGAACCCAGAGAGATTCGATGCAAACGCGCCCGGCCGTCTGGTGTCTGCTGTCTCAAGCTCTGGAAAGCCTGCTTGGGCGTTCGTGCCAAATGCTCTTCCTCCGGATCTCCGAGCCGATCATGGACGTCATGTTCGCTCGCGTCTCCACAGCATGACGCCGCACCGCTTGTGACCGTTGATTCCTCGACGTCGATGCTGATGCCGGGTAAGGTGAGAGGCGATAATCGACCTGACTCGACGCGAGCCCACGCGGCTCGCATGCGCGCAACGAAGGGAATCCTGATGCCGACGACGAATCCGGAAGAGAAGTTGAAGGAACTGGGCATCGAACTGCAGGAGGCGAAGGCATTCCATCCCGCCGTCGCGATCGGTGTCATCACCGATGGCAACCTGCTCTATGTCTCTGGTTCCACCCCGACCGACCCCAAGTGGAAGGGCCGCGTCGGCGAGGTCTTCACCGCGGAGGAGGGGTACCAGGCGGCTCGCAACTGCGCGATCGCGCAGCTCGCCGCCGCGAAGACGGTGCTTGGTGATCTCAACCGCATCAAGCGCGTCGTCAAGGTCCTCGGGATGGTCAACTGCGCACCCGGCTTCACCGATACGCCGAAGGTCGTCCACGGCGTCTCCGAGTTCTACTACGAGGTCTTCGGAGACAAGGGCGTGCATGCGCGGTCGGCCGTCGGGTTGCAGGCCCTGCCGGGTGATGTGCCGGTCGAGGTCGAGACGATCTTCGAGGTCGAGCCGGCGTAATCACACCCCGGACACACTCCACCACAGGGAACGGGCAGCCATTGCGGCTGCCCGTTCCCTGTTCTCTCGAATTGGTCCTGCTGCTGCCTGCTGCGTGTACGCCGGCGTTCTCGTGGTGCCGGGGCATCTCTCCAAGGGATTTCTCGACTGCGCTCGAAATGACGGTGTGGACGGCAGGTTGCGAGAGGACCCTCTCTCGACGACACGCGGGGAACGCGCGACTAGAGCAGGTTGCGAACGTTGGGCCTGCCCCCGATCAGCCCAACGGGCTGATCCACCGCACCCACAACCACGGCGCGGTGGCGGGGCCGACGCGGCTGCTGACACATGGGGCGACCGCTGCAAACGGGTACTTCGTGTGCAACGCGCTCTAGACAATGTCCGGGTCGGACTCGTTGATATCCTTCGCCAGCTCCTGCAAGACCGGGGTGAACCCCTTGTGGGAGAAGACGTATTCCGTGTACCAGTTGTAGACCTGCTTCGCCTTGGCCGCGGGCAGGTTCGCGAATGAGGGCTGCTCGTACATCTGCTCGATCGTGAACCAGGTGGAGCGCACGTCGTTGAGGATCATGTCGGCGGGGTAGAGATTCGCCTGTTCCCAGCTCAGGGTCTCCCAGTAGTTGGCCTGATCCTTTGGCTCGATCACGTCGACACCCAGTTCCCGGAAGTACGTGAGATCGGGGGCGACGGCCGGCGCCGCGACGTAGAAATTGTCGGGGCCACCGGAGACGACCAGCACGGAGAGGCCCGGCTTGGCGGCCGCCGCGGCCGTCACCTCATCGCTGGCCGCCGTGAAATCGGCCTTGGCCACTGTCACTGACGCTGTCGACATGTCGGCGCCCAGCGCGGCGGCGAGCGTCTCGAAGGTGCCGATCGTCTCGGTCACGCTCTGGCGAACGACGGACGCCGTGACGACCGGCGCGATGGACCGGATCTTGTCCATGCTGTCGGGCGCCAGGTACCAGACGTCGTCGGGGTTCGAGGGGTCGTAGGTCACGCCGACAAGCAGGTCCGGGTTGAGTCCGACCAGCTTCTCGATGTCGAATTCCTGATATTCCTGGCCGAGCGATTCCAGCTTCGAGAGATCGAGAGTGCCGGTCTGCGGGTCCGGCGTGCCATCGGCCCGCTTCTGCGGACCCCAGATCCCGACGCACTCAATCCCGTAGTCGAACAGCGCGGCGGCGGCATTGGAGTAGGCCACGATCCGCTTCGGGGTCTCCGGTAGGGTGATATTGCCGCCGTGCCCGTCGGGGAAGCTCCAGGTGCCATCCGGCTGGACGCCGACAGGGGCCGAGGATGCGGCGGGCGACGCCTCGGGCGTGCCCTGGGCAAACGCGCGAGGGGCGAGTGCCGCCAGCGAAACCGTGGACGCGCTGACGGCGAACGCCCGGCGGTTCATGGGCCGGGCGAGGATGGACTGTCTTTTCAAGAACGATCTCCTTGTGCTGCGCTGCCGCGCGATCCTCGGGGAACACCCCGCACTCGTTGTGCTTGCCTACGATGACCATGAACCTGGGCCGGGCGTCGATTCCTTCCACTTTCCAATTCGCCGCTGTTGTCTCTGCAGGGCGATGCGGGAAAACGCGTAAACCCGACTGATTCAGTCGGATTGATCGTACGGGACGAGATCGGCGGGTGTCAAGCACGGGGTGGCGGGGGCAACCGGGCACCGGTTTCGGGCATGGCCGCAGGAATGACGGTTTGACACGACGGGGGTGCGCCACTACCATAACTCCGACTGAAGCGATCAGATATGATTGCCTTTGACGCCCGATACAGTCCGCGCAGGCACGCAGCGCCTGATGAGAGGAATTCGTCATCGCCACGGTTGAGACAGCACCCATCCTGGTCGCGATCCCGCCGCGCCGCCGCTGGCTCAATTCCGCGCGGGCGCTCGGCTTGATCGCCTGCCTTATCGCGACGGCGCTCATCGCGCTCCTGAGCCTGCGGTACGGATCGCTGCACCTGACGACCGCCGACGCCTGGAACGCCCTCTTTCACTACAATTCCGACTCCTACGAGCAGACCGTCGTGCGCAGTCTCCGGCTGCCACGGACGGTGATCGCGCTGGGTGTCGGTGGGGCGCTGGCGGTGGCGGGCACGATCATGCAGGCGGTGACGCGAAATCCCCTCGCCGACCCTTCGATTCTTGGTGTCAGCAGCGGCGCCAGCTTCGGCGTGGTGACCGCCGTCTTCTTCCTTGGCTTGACGGCCCCTTCCCAGTTCATCTGGTTCGCCTTCGGCGGGGCACTCGCCGCCTCGGTGCTCGTTTTCGTGATCGGCGCCAGCGGCCAGGGCGGCGTGACACCGGTGAAGCTCGCGCTCGCCGGGATCGTCATCTCCTCGCTGCTCGCGGCGTGGACCAGCGCGCTGCTCCTGCTCGATGAAAACACGATGGATATCGTGCGCTTCTGGTCGGCCGGTTCGGTTGCCGGGCGCTCGCTCTCGATCTTCTGGACCGTCTCGCCCTTCCTGCTCGCGGGCGCGGTGGCCAGCCTCTTCCTTGGACATCAACTCAACGTCATGAGCATGGGCGAGGAGACGGCGCGCAGCCTTGGCATGCACACGGGCCGGACGCGGATCATCGCGTCGGTGCTCGTCGTCCTGATCACCGGTGCGGCCGTTTCCGTGGCCGGACCGATCGGGTTCATCGGACTGGCGACGCCGCATATCGTGCGCTCGGTGGTGGGGCCGGACTACCGCTGGGTCCTGCCGTATTCGCTGGTGACCGGTGCGCTGTTCCTGACGAGTGCGGATATCCTTGGGCGGGTCATCGCGCGGCCAGGAGAGATTCAAGTCGGCATCGTGACCGCCGTGCTGGGCGCGCCGTTCCTTATTTATCTGGCACGCCAGCGAAGTGTGGCAAGTTGACCATGGCAACACTCGACCTCTCAGCATCCACGCCTTCTCCCCACCAGAAGCCCGGTCACGTTACGGTGCGTAACCGCTACGTGCAGGCGCGGTTCAACGCGCGTGTCCTCGCAATGTCGGTGGCCGTGCTGCTGCTGGTGGTTACGCTTGCGATCTACGCGATGACATTGGGAAGCTTCTCCATTCCCTTCGTCGATGTCGTGAAGGCGGTCTTCGGGCAGGGCAACGAGAACCAGGAATTCGTTGTGCGGACACTGCGCCTGCCGCGGGTGATCAGCGCGATGCTGATCGGGGCGGCGCTGGCGATGGCCGGCGCGATCTTCCAGGGGCTGGTGCGCAACCCGCTCGTCTCGCCCGACATCATCGGGATCGATGCGGGTGCCAGCCTGGTGGCGGTCTTCTGGATCGTCTTCGGCTTCAGCGCCACGCTGCTGCCACTGGCTGCTTTCATCGGGGCGGTGGTTGCCGCCATGCTTGTCTATACCTTCTCGTGGAAGGGCGGGATCTCGCCCAACCGGCTGATCCTGGTCGGAATCGGCATCGCCGCCGGCATCGGCGCGGCGACGACGTTCATCACCGTTCGCTTCCCGATCGAACAGGTGCGGCCGGCGATCGTGTGGACGATGGGCTCGATCTACGGCTCCAACTGGACCGACGTGAATGTGCTGCTCGGGTTCCTGATCGTCTGCGCGCCGCTTGGCGTGGCATTGATGTGGACGCTGCGAACGCTGCAACTCGGTGACGATGTCTCGCGCGGGCTGGGGATGCCGGTCGAGCGGACGCGGCTCGGGCTGATCCTCGTTGGCTGTGCGCTGGCGGCGGTGGCCGTGGCAGTGGCGGGCCCGATCGGGTTCGTCGCGCTGATGGTGCCGCATATGGCGCGGATGATCGGCGGCGCCCTCTCCGGGAGCGTGATGGTCCTGACGGCGTTGCTGGGAGCGTTCTTCCTGCTGGCGGCGGATACAGTGGCGCAGCATTTCCTGCCAGTCAGTCTGCCGGTGGGGGTGGTGACGGCCGCGGTCGGGGCGCCCTATTTCCTCTTCCTGCTCTACCGTTCGAACGTGCGGATGTGATGGTGGTTTTCCATGAGTCGATTGATCGCTGATAACCTGACGCTCGCCTATGGTGACCATGTGATCGCCAAGGATCTCGATCTCGAGATTCGGGATGGTGAGATCACGACGATCATCGGGCCGAATGGCTGTGGCAAATCGACCCTGTTGCGGGCGCTCGCGCGTCTGCTGCGGCCGGAGGTGGGCACGGTTCATCTCGATGGGCAGGCGATCCATTCGCTGCCGACGCGGGAGGTTGCCAAGCGGCTTGGCATGCAGTCCCAGCAGGCGCTGGCTCCGGAGGGGATCACGGTCGAGGATCTCGTGCGCCGGGGGCGCTACCCGCACCAGTCGTTCTTTCAGCCGCCGACGCAGCAGGATGAGGATGCCGTCGATCGCGCGCTCGAATTGACCGGCATGGAGTCGCTGCGCAAGCGGGCGGTGGACCAGCTCTCCGGCGGGCAGCGACAACGGGCCTGGATGGCGATGGTGGTCGCCCAGGAGACGCCGATCCTGCTGCTGGACGAGCCGACGACCTTCCTCGATGTGGCGCACCAGCTGGAGGTGATCGACCTCGTTCAGCACCTGAACCGGGAAGAGGGCCGCACGATCGTGATGGTGCTTCACGATATCAACGATGCGGCGCGGGTGAGCGACCGGATCGTGGCGATGCGGGAGGGCCGTATCCTGCGGACGGGAACGCCGGACGAGGTGCTGGAGCCGGTGCTGTTGCAAGAGCTCTATGACATCAACTGCGATGTCTACCCGCATCTCGCACGGCAATGCGCCTTTTGCCTGCCGCGCAGCCTGAAGCTGCGGCGGGAACAGATTGCGGCGGATGCGCTGGCGGCGGAGCGAGCGGGCGGTGACCCGGGGACGCTCTTCGCTGTCGACGGGCTGCGGACCGGATATGGACGCAGCATCATCATCGACGATCTCTCGCTGGAGCTGCCGGCGGGCAAGATGATCGCGATCGTGGGGCCAAACGGCTGTGGCAAATCGACGCTCTTCCGCTCCTGCGCGCGGCTGCTGAAGCGCAGCGGCGGCACGATCGCGCTGGATGGCAAGCGGATCGAGCAGGGCTCGCACAAGGCGCTGGCAAAGCGGATGGCGCTGCTGGCGCAGGGGCCGGTGCCGCCATCCGGGTTCACGGTCGAGGATCTGGTGGCGGCCGGGCGGGTGCCGCATCAGGGATTGTTCCGGCAGTGGCGGGCGGAGGACGAGGAGATCGTCGATGCGGCCCTGGTTCGCTGCAATCTGGAGGACCTGCGGCACCGGGAGGTGGAGACGCTTTCCGGCGGGCAGCGGCAGCGGGCGTGGTTCGGGATGTCGCTGGCGCAGGATACGCCGGTGCTGCTGCTCGACGAGCCGACGAGCTTCCTCGATATGGCGGCGCAGGTGGAATTGCTCGACCTGGCGCGGCAGTTGAACCAGGAGCAGGGGCACAGCGTGCTGATGATCCTGCACGACCTGAACATGGCGGCGCGATACGCGGATATCGTGGTGGCGATGAAGGATGGCCGGGTGGTGGCGACGGGGACGCCGGCCGAGGTCTTCACGCCGGAGTTGCTGCGGGAGGTCTTCTCGATCGAGGCGGCGGTGCAGGTCGACCCGATCGCGGGGTCAGTGATGATCATGCCGGAGCGGCACGTGAATCCGCAGATCAAGGCGATGGCCGGCGAGCCCGACCTGGAGGCGACGACCGCGGCGGGGATGTGTCTCGCCGTCTAGCGCTGGACAGTGACATAATGACGATGCAACCCCCGGGTCCATTCAGGAACCGGGGTTTTTGCTTGGGTTGCGGGAGTAAATGGAGTGAATTCAGGTGGCGAAATGTGCCTGATGTGACGGGGTTTTGTGGCGAATCAGGGTTGGGAGTACATAGGAAGTAAATGCGATCTCGCGTAGTAAATTGCCGTCTCGAAGGTTTGACGGGACCCGACACCGGACCCCGGAGTGAGTCAGGCGGGGCAATCCGGGCGGCGGGACATGCGTGGCGCAGAACCGGGGCATCTCGTCCTGGCAGTGTGAGTGGCGGGACCCCGGCCATGGCCGCACTCCTCTGGAATAGATCATATGTTCTTATGGTGGATTGTAGCAGGCGAGATGCGAGGAGACAACGGGTCGATGTGGAACGGGGGACGGCCGCATGGAGCCCACATTGTCGTAAGCAGAACGTTTTCACGACCCAGTGAAGGCGTTGTCCTGGTTGCTTGCGCAGTGGCGGGTCCGACGCGGCTGCTGACACACGGGTCGACCCTACGAACGGGGAGATCTGCTGCACTGCGCTCTAGAGGGGCGGGATGCGGGCACCGCGCGGTGTGAGATTTCTCGACAAGCTCGAAATGACGAAGAGAGGCGGCGATGGGAGCAACTCGCTCCCTGCCGCTGAGATCCGAAAACACAGAACACCCGCAGCTTCCCGCGGGTGTTCTGTGTTCCTGCCTCGGGTGGGGCCGGTCAGTTACCACCCTGGCTCTCGTTCCCACCGGAGGGCGAGCCACCGCCGGGCAGATCGTCGGGTGGCATTGTCTGGACCTCGGAGCGGCCACTGTCCTCATACCCGGCTGCTCCCCGCGCTCCTTGCCCGAAGGAGGCCATGCCCTGCATTCTGGCGTCGGGATCGTCTGGCGGTGGTCCCGAAACCGGCCAGACGCCCGCGTGCTGGGTGCCCGGATTCTCGATCCGGCCGGCGCCATCGCCGGGGTGACCTCCATGCGGGGTGGTTTGCCCAGTGCCTCCGGCGGACGCCTGCGGCCCCTTGCCGCCCTGCCCGGATGGGCCGGAGCCGCTGGCGCCGCTGGAACCTCCGGTCCCGGTGGTGCGGGGCCGGGTGCCGGGATCGAGCTCGTCCCGGCCGCGCTGACCTTCTCGGAAGTGGGTCTCGACATCTTCCACGTACTGACTCTCGACGCCCTGCCACCGGTCTCCCTGGGCATCCTGCCAGGCCTGGGCGGGGATGAGCGTCATCACCTCATCGAGACTCGGATAGGTGCCCTCGGCGATGTACTCGTTGACCATCGTGCGGAGGGCGTCGTCTCCACGCTCGACCAGGCGTTCCATGATGTCATCCTTGGAGACGCCGCCGGACCAGTTCAGATCGCTCAGGTACTCGCGCAAGCGTTGCTGTAAGTCGCTGGTATCCATCGTATTTCCCCTGGGTAAATGGGTGAGCAGCGGGCCGGTATCCCGGCGTGAGCGTTCGCGGTGCAAGAACGATGCCGGCCGGCGACAGGGTGACGCACCGTTTGACGCGATGGGCCGCGTGATCGAAAGTGGGCCATTCGCGAGCTGACCCAAGGAGGAACGATATGAATACGCCGGACCTGCGGGTCGAGTATGTCGCCGCGGGGGCAATGACAGCGGCGATGCGGGCGGCGAAACACGCGCTGCAAGTTGCGTGCTTTGCGGATGTCCCCGCCGATGAGATCTCCGAGTACTTCGTCGCGGAGGCCATCGGCTCGGTGCTCGCGTGGGAGGGGGCAGAGCTCGTGGGGTGCGTCTCCGTGCACAAGCGGACGATCTCCGTAGATGGTGAGGATATCGTGCTCGGTGGATATGGCGGGACGTGCACGCGCGAAGACAGGCGGGGCCGGGGTATCGGGGCCGAGGTCTGCGCGGTGGCGATGGAGCAGTTGCGCCGGGAAGGGTGCGCCGTCGCGGTCCTGGCCGTGGGGGAGGACGGAGCGACGGTGCCGTTCTACGAGCGCCAGGGATACCGGTTGCTGGGGCGGCCCTTCGAGATCGTGACCGCATCGGGCAAGCGGGTTCTCCCGGAGGGAGATCTCGCCATGATCGCGCCCGTGACCTCGCCGGATGTCCTTGAGCGGATCATGGAGGGTGAGGGACCGTTCTTCATCGGCCCGGAACCCGGCTACTGGTAAACCTGCCTGAAGGCACTCCATGACCAGCGTATGATGGAGGCGAGGATGATGCCTCGCACTGTGACGACGCGCGGAGGAGCACCGATGACGGTTCAGCTCAGCATGGTCGGGTTGATGGTGAAGGATATGGCGGCGTCGCTGGCGTTCTACCGTCAACTTGGGCTGGAGATTCCCGCCGGCGAGGAAGAGAAGCCCTTTGTCCTGCACCGGATGGAGAGCGGCGTGACGCTCTTCTGGGACACGGTTTTCGCGGAGAGATACGATCCGACCCGGACCGTTCCCAGCGGCGGCTACCAGATCATGCTCGAGTTCTATCTCGTGACGGATGAGGCGGTTGACGCGAAGTACGCGGAGCTGACGGCGGCTGGGTATCACGGGCGGTCGGCGCCGCAGCAGACGACCGGGCCGTACGCGGCGATGGTCGAGGATCCGGATGGCAACGTGGCGTTGCTGACGTCGGACCGGGGTGGTATGGGGATCGTGGATGAACACTGAGCCGGGGACGATGAACGCCGGATTCTCGATCGAGAAGCGCGTGCCGACGCCGGAAGAGCATCGCCGGCTGGCGGAGGCGGTCGGTTGGGCGGCGGCCTTCAATTGGGAGACCGTGCCGGCATCGCTGCGTGGATCGCTGGCCGGAGTGGTCGCGATCCGGGACGGTGAGGTCGTCGGCATGGGCCGGCTCGTTGGCGATGGCGCGATGTACTTCTACGTGCAGGATCTCGTCGCGCTGCCGGCGCATCAGGGAGCGGGGATCGGCAAGGCGCTCGTGGCGGCGCTGCTCGAACACGTGGCGTCGGTTGCGCCCGCGACGGCCTTCGTCGGCCTGTTCGCGACCGATGAGGCGATACCTCTCTACGAGCGGATGGGATTCTCACGCGGCGACCTCACCGGCATGTTCCGTCTCGTGGAGCCCGATGCCACGGCGGGGGAATGACGATGGCGAGGACGACGCCTTTTCTCGTGTAGGGAACGGCTTGATGCCGTTTCGATGGCCCGCAGGGCCATATTCCGCGCGGACGATTTCCAGACGGTGGCTGCGGTGGCCAAGGGAGTGCCCGGATACCGGCCCGAGCGGGAGGACCCATTCCACAGGCTCAGGGCAGGTTTCAGGGCTCCCCTATGCGGATGCGTTGACCGTCGTTGCCAACCGCTCGTGAGGGGCACCTATAAAGGGCCCGGCTACGGAGAAATCAGGGCATGGGTCGACATTGTGCACTCTGCCCACTTGACGGGAGGCTGTGTCATCCTGTAGTTTCCGCATAACAACTGAAGAGAGACATCAATTCTCATCAAGAGGAGCAGAGGGAACGGCCCGATGAAGCTCCAGCAACCCCCCGGCGAAGAAGCCGGGAAGGTGCTAATGCCGCCAGTGTTTCACACGACCACTGGACGATGAGAGGATCGGATGCCATTGCTGCCACTCGCGCTGCCAGGACCGCCTCGAATCGTTCACCACGATCGAGGCGTTGTTGTGTCTCCCCCCGGGAGGCATGCAGCGCGGAGGAGCGCTCAGTCCCGATGGCGTCATCAGTCTCCCTCACCCAGGTCACCAAGACCTTCACGCGCGATCGTGCGCCCGTCCCGGTGCTGCAGGACATCTCCCTGACAACCGTACCCGGCGAATTCGTCGCGCTGCTCGGTCCGAGCGGCTGCGGCAAATCGACCGTGCTGCGCCTGATCGGCGGGCTCGAAACGCCGTCGACGGGCTCCGTGCGGATCGGCGACAAGGTGGTCACCTCCACCGATGACCGGACGGCCGTGGTCTTCCAGGAACCCCGGCTCCTGCCGTGGCGGACCGTCGCCGACAATATCGCGCTCGGCGCGAACCGGCGACGCGGCGATGGCTCGCGCCGGAGCCGGGCGCAGCGCCGGGAGCTGGGGCATCACCTGCTGGAACGCGTGGGCTTGCCGGATGCTGCCCGTTCCCTCCCCCATCAACTCTCCGGTGGCATGGCGCAGCGCGTGGCGCTCGCGCGGGGCCTGGCCTGCGAACCAGACGTGCTGTTGCTCGATGAACCCTTCGCCGCGCTCGACGCCCTGACTCGCATGCAGATGCAGGATCTGCTCGCCGAGATCTGGACCGACCAGCAGTCGACGGTCGTGCTGGTGACGCACGACGTCGATGAGGCCCTCTATCTCGCGGATCGCATCGTCATTCTCGGAGGTCGCCCGGCCACGATCGTCGATGCCATCAGCGTGCCCGCACGGCGCCCGCGCGATCGCAGCGACCCCGCTCTCCTGCCACTGCGGGCGCGGATCCTGGCTCATTTCGGGCTCTCGCACGAACAGGCGCCACGGTTCGATCACGAGGAGGAGGCTGCCGACTGAGTGTGGCGGGGCTGGGGCTTCCATTGCCCACGCGAACGAGAGCGCTGTTGCGGGTGCGCTCGCCATGACCGGAAACCGGAAGCGCAGCAAGCTGGGTCCCCTTCGACGACATGAGCGTTTATCGATCAGGAGCACCTCTGTGACGACGACCACTACCCCTCGATCTGTTGCCCTCGCTACCACCGCCGATCGCGTGCTCGCAACGCCATTCACTCGCCGTCGGGTGCTCGGTGGAGCGCTCGGATTGGCGGCGGCCGCGTCGCTGGCCGGCTCCATCGGGACTCGCCGGGCCTTCGCCGAGGATGGCGACAAGCCTGACAAGATCCGGATCGATTACGCCTACTACAACCCGAGCTCGCTGGTGCTTCGCCGCAACGGCTGGCTGGAAGAGGACCTGGCGGCGGACGGGATCGAGGTCGAGTGGACGCTGAGCGCGGGCAGCAACAAGGCCAACGAGTTCCTGCGCTCGGACGCCGTCGATTTCGGCTCGACGGCGGGATCGGCGGCGCTGCTGGCGAAGGCGAACGGCTCGCCGATCCAGACGGTCTACCTCTACTCGCAGCCGGAGTGGACGGCACTGGTCGTCGGCAAGGATTCGGACATCACCTCAGCCGAGCAGGTGAAGGGCAAGAAGGTCGCGGCGACGAAGGGCACCGATCCCTATTTCTTCCTCCTGCAGACATTGCATTCGGTGGGGCTGACGGAGGCCGACATCGAGGTCGTCAACCTCCAGCATGCGGATGGCAAGACGGCGCTCGAGCGGGGCGATGTCGATGCGTGGGCGGGGCTCGATCCGCACATGGCGCAGACGGAGCTGGAGCAGGGATCGAAGCTGATCTACCGCAACATCGATTTCAACACCTACGGCTTCCTGAACGCGCGACAGAAGTTCCTGGAGGACCACGGGCCCTATGCCACCCGGGTGCTGGTGCAATACGAGCGGGCGCGGCAGGCGATTCTGGCCGATCCGGAGACGGCGGCGCAGATCCTGAGCGAGGAAGCGTCGCTCTCGATCGATATCGCCAAGAAGGAGCTCAACGAGCGCACGAACCTCAAGATCGATGTCGTTCCCGGCGATATCCAGCGGGCGGTGCTGGAGAACATCATCCCGATCTTCGACGACGAGGGGCAGTTGGCGCCGGGTGCGGACGCCCACACATCGCTCGACGAGCTGTTCAACACCGAGTTTGCGACGGCAGCGGTGGCGGCCAGCGCGACCCCGGCTCCGTAGCGGGCGTCTGTTCGGCCGTGCCAGTGGATCGGGTCGTCATGTGAAGCAAGAGGAGAGCGAATGAGGAACGTGCAGACAATCGAGCGGGCGGATCTCACCACGATCGCATCGGGTGCGCAGGGCGCCACGGGCAGGAGCCTGCGGCGGCCCAGCGCGCCACGCTGGTTGCTCGGCTTCATCGTGCCGCTGGTGCTGCTGGTGCTCTGGCAGTGGGTCGTCGATCGCGGCATCTACTCGCGCGGTCAGTTGCCGGCTCCCCTCAATGTCTGGCGGGCAGCCGAGCAACTGCACGATCGCGGTCTCCTCTGGCGGCACATCGAGACGAGCATCGGGCGGGTAGCGTGGGGATTCGGGATCGGCAGCGCGATTGCGATCGGCCTGGGGGTACTGATCGGGCTCTCGCCGCTCGCCGACGCGCTGCTGACGCCGACGATCCAGGCGGGGCGGGCGATTCCGTCGCTGGCGTGGGTGCCGCTGCTGATCCTCTGGCTGGGGGTGGGAGACGTGCCGAAGATCACGCTGATCGCGATTGGTGTCTTCTTCCCGGTCTTCACGGCGCTGGTCGGCGGTATCCAGAGTATCGATCGGAAGCTGATCGAGGTTGGCTATGCCTACGGGCTGCGTCGCTTGCACCTGGCGCGGACGATCGTGCTGCCAGCGGCCCTGCCCTCGCTCTTCACCGGCTTGCGGATCGGGCTCGCCCAGGGATGGCTCTTCCTGGTTGCGGCGGAGCTGATCGGCTCCAGCGTCGGGCTCGGATTCCTTCTCACCGACGGCCAGAACTCGGGACGGGCGGATATCATCTTGCTCAGCATCGTGTTGCTTGCGATCATCGGGAAGGCAACCGATCTCATCCTGCAGGTGATCGAACGACGCTTGCTGCGGGGATCGGGCACATTCGGTTCCGCATAGGGAGCATCCCAATCAGTATCGGTGTCCGTCGGGAAGGCGCAGAAAGCTGGCACCCGATGCGACCGGCAAGGATATCCATCTCGTGGCGAAGAAGCAGGACAAGGGCTCGAAGAAGAATGACAAGAAGCATGGCAAGAAAAAGGACCTCAAACAGGCGAAGCTGAAGGGGCTGAAACAGGACGAGGCTCCGAAGGTGGAGCGGCCGGAGGCGATCCGGCCGCCGCTGCGGGAGGTGCAATCGGCGCTGAAGCAGGGCTACCGGGACGATCCCGACTCGGCTTTGCTGACGAGCGCCGTCTTCAGCACGACTGGGCTGGCAGATGCGGGCGATCCGACGCGCGTACGGATCAAGGTCGATAGCCCGGCCGGCACCACCTTCGACATCGGCGCGCACGTGGCGGTAGGCGGGCTGGATGATCTGCCATGCTCGGGCGATGTCTTCCTGGCGTCGCTCGCGGCCTGCCAGGAGCTGACAATCCGGCTCGTGGCGGCGGCGATGGGCATCGAGCTGAAGCGACTCGATCTGCGAGTGGAGGGCGACTGGGACGTGCGGGGCACACTCGCGGTCTCGCGGGAGTCGCCGATCGGGTTCACGGCGATCCGGGTGCTGGTGGATCTCGATGTCGATGCGCCGGCCGAGAAGATCGCACGGCTGCTCTCCTCGGCGGAGCGGTTCTGCGTGGTTTCGGCGACGTTGAAGGACGCACCGCCGGTGGAGTTGATCGCGACGATCGAGGGGGCGCCGGTGGGCGAGGCGGCGGCCGACTAGCGTTGTGTCATACGTGGCCCGCTGGGGCCGACGGTCTCTACCCGGCCCCCACCCGCTCGCGTCATTTCGAGCACGCCTCTCCCTACTCGTCATTTCAGCAGCGCACCGGAGCTTGTCGAGAGATCCCTGTAGAAGAGCCTTGGCAATTGACAAACGGCAGGGCACTCGTGCCGTGTAAACACTGCTGTGCTGCGCCAGCGCCAGATTTTCCGTCATTTCGAGCAACCACTTGTCGAGAAATCTCTTAGTCGACGCGCACGACGCATCGCCGCTGCGGTAGGGACGCGCGGGGGCGAGCACGGTTCATCGAAACGCCCTTCGAAAGAGATTTCTCGACTCCGCTCGAAATGACGAAGAGACCCGCCTATCCCATCTCGCCGGATGTGCATGCGAATCCTCTTGTACATTCGGCCGTCGTTTGGCTCCGCGATAAGGTATGATGTCATATCATAGCAATGCTCAGGGTGGGCGCGACGAATTGCCGAGGGAGACCACCGGTCAGCACGACCGGGGTGGGGAGAGCAGCGCATGAAAATCGTGGATGTGAAAACGCATGTCATCAGCACGCCGTGGCGGAACCTGACGTTCGTGCGGGTGCTGACCGACGAGGGGATCGAGGGCGTTGGCGAGGTCCGGATGCTCAATCACACGGACGCCTTTCTCGGTCTGCTGAAGGAACTCGTGCCGAACCATGTGCTCGGGCGCGATCCGTTCGATATCGAATCGCTGATCCACCGGCTCTACCGGGATGACTACCAGCGGCCCGGCCAGATCCAGATGTCGGCGACGGCGGCGATCGAGGTCGCGTGCTGGGACATCATGGGCAAGGCGCTCAACCAGCCCGTTTACCGGTTGCTCGGCGGCAAGGTGCGCGACCGGATCAAGGCCTATGCCAATGGCTGGTACCGGGTGGAGCGAACGCCGGAGGAGTTCCACGCGGCGGCGAAGAAGGTGATCGAGCGGGGGTACCGGGCGCTGAAGTTCGATCCGTTCGGGGCCGGTTACCTGGAGCTCGACTACGCCGAGAAGGGCCGTGCGATCGAGCTGGTGGCGGCGGTGCGGGACGCCGTCGGGCCCGAGACGGAGATCCTGATCGAGATGCACGGGCGAATGAACCGCGCGACCGCGATCGAGATGGCGGAGGCGCTGGTGCCCTACAAGCCGTCGTGGATCGAGGAACCGGTGCCGCCGGAAAACGTCGAGACGATGCGCGATGTGACGGCGCGATCGTCCATTCCCGTGGCCACCGGGGAGCGACTCTACTCGCGGCATGAGTTCCGGCGGCTCTTCGAATTGCAGGCGGCGGACATCATCCAGCCGGATATCATGCACACCGGCGGGTTGCTGGAGGCGAAGAAGATCGCGGGCTGGGCTGAGGCCTACTACATCCTGGTGGCGCCGCACAACGTCGGCGGGCCGGTGGCGACGGCGGCGGCGCTGCACTTCGCGGCCTCGACTGCGAACTTCAAGATCCAAGAGCACTTCAACGATTTCGCGGACTCCGATGTGAAGGCGCTGGCGCCGGGGAATCCGGAGGTTGTGGACGGCTATTTCGCTCTGCCGGAAGGGCCGGGGCTGGGGATCGAGCTCGATATCGAGGCGCTGGAGGCGCGGCCGCGGGCGGAGAACGTCGTGTTCAATCTGTACGAGGATGACTGGCACCTGCGGCAGAACCCGCAGGGGTAGACGTTCGCGTGTCGCCCCGTCGCGGGCAAGCCATGCCCGCGACGGGCCACGATCCATGCCCCCCTCGGGCGGACCTGCGGCCGCAGATCACTGCACCGGTCACAGGTCTTCCGTATCCAACCGTCCCTCTGAGTGGCGTGTCTCTGGTGAACTGTCCCATCCCTGTCATCCTGGATGGACCGTCTACGCCAAACCGTCTGGCTGGCTCCCGTGCGGCCACCGCGCGCTACGGGCGCCAGCGACGCTGCCGAGTGCTCTCGCTCCGCTGCGCACGGGGATTATCTCGCTACGCTGAACTGCGGTCAGAATGACAGTTCAATGTAAACAGTCTGCTCAGCATGACGGAGATGGGACAGTTCAGCGTAGACGACACTGCTACGCGTGCTTCCGGTGGCTACAACGCGGCTGCGGCGACGCGTGATGCGTCGGGGATCGCGCAGGAGATCTCGTCGTAGGTGATGTCGTCCAGCGATGCGGGCGCATGGGCGCCGCACATCGGGCACTCCGGGTCCTTCGTCAGGCGCAGGTTGCGGAAGGTGGCGGCAAGCGCGTCGTAGGTCAGCAACCGGCCGACGAGCGAATCGCCGATGCCGAGCAGCATCTTGACGGCCTCGGTCGCCTGGAGCAAGCCGATCGTGCCGGGGAGCACGCCGAGCACGCCCGCTTCCGCGCAGTTCGGCGCGAGTTCCGGCGGCGGTGGTGAGGGGAAGAGGCAGCGGTAGCAGGGGCTGCTCTCCTGACGCGGGTCGAAGGCGCTGACCTGCCCCTCGAAGCGGTAGATGCTGCCGTGGACGTACGGCTTCTTCAGCAGCACACAGGCGTCATTCACGACATAACGAGTAGCGAAGTTGTCGGAGCCGTCGACGATCAGGTCGTAGTCCGCGAAGATCGACAGCGCGTTCTCCTTGGTCAGGTGCACCTCGTGCGTGATGACGCGCACATCGGGGTTGAGCGCCTCGATCGCGATGCGGGCGGACTCCGCCTTCGACGTACCGATACGGTCGGTGGTGTGGATGACCTGCCGCTGGAGGTTGCTGGCATCGACCACGTCATTGTCGACGAGGCCGATGGTGCCGACACCGGCGGCGGCGAGGTAGAGCGCGAGCGGGGAGCCGAGGCCACCGGCGCCGATCAGGAGCACCTTGCTGGCGAGCAGGTCGAGCTGCCCCTTGATCCCGATCTCCGGGATGAGCAGGTGCCGGCTGTAGCGGCGTTGCTGCTCGGCGGTGAGTGTCTGCGGCACGACCCACGGGGCACCGGCGCCCTTCCAGGCATTGAAGCCCCCGGCCAGGGAGACGACATCGGTGTAACCGAGATCCTGGAGCGACTTGGCGGCGAGCGCGGAGCGGGTGCCGCCGGCGCAGTAGACGATGACCGGCTGCGATTTGTCGGGAACGGCATCCTCGACGCGCAGCTCAAGGAAGCCCCGCGGGATCAGCACGGCCTCGGGGATGATGCCCTGCTCGACTTCATCGGCCTCGCGGATATCGAGCAGGGTGGGATGCGATGTCGCGATCGCGTCCTGGGCGTTGGCGACGTCCACTTCACGGATCTGGCGGCGGGTTTGATCGAGAAGGTCACGGTAGGTAGGCATGGACGGATACTCCGGACGCATGGCACGACGCGGGTCATGCCAGAAGCATAGTCCATGCGTTCCGCTCCTGCTTCTCGGATATTGCGATCGGGGGGCATCGCGGGGCGTGCGGCTGCCCGGCGCGGCGGAGTTTCCCCTGATCGGTGCGGCCCCTACGTGACACCCCGGGAGGACCCATTCGGCTTCGCTGCGTCGCACGGCGAGGGCAGGCTATTGCGGCGCGTTCGTCATGTGCGCGTTTGCGTTGCCGCCGCGAGTCCTCCCCTACGCGGGTGGTCAGCGCGTTCATGAACGGGCGTTCCCATGCAAACGCCGGGAGGTCACAAGGTCCTCACCTACATAAATTGAACGGGAGGAAACCAGGTCCTCCCTTACGACGATGGCGGCAGGTCCTCCGGCGGGAAGTCGTCCTTGCAAACGTGAGGGCGGACACGCAGGTCCGCCCGTACGAAAGGCGGCGGGGCCGGCAATGGTGATGTGACCTTTTGGAACATCTGCCGCGACCGGGGGGTAGGGTGGTAGCATCATTGGACACCCGGAACGGCATGCTGTTCTGAGGGAGGGGAGGGGGTTCGGATTGCCGGTCGTGTCCCGGATCGGGGTTGGCCCGATCATGAGGCGGCGCTGCATCGTCACCGTGGTGATGCGTAACGCACGTACTCGCGGACGCGGGATGGCGAATCCTCCACAGCGATGACCGGTGATGTCATGACGGGCTCGTCTCCGCTTACGCGGGTCGATCTCGTCAACCATGGATGGATGGGACGTCACCGGTTGTCACCCCACGAGTGAACTGACACGTTATTGCCAAATCTGTTGCCTGCCAGGGGTGGGAGAGCGCTGGTCGGAGATCTGCCCGATCGCGGCCCCGTCGTTGCCTGGCGACGCCATATGAGGAGAACGTCGCGCGTGGATAGCCCGCAGGAACCGCTCGAATGTCGAATTGTTCCATTTCCACAGCCACCTGCCCCGACGCCAAAACCGCCTGCCTTGAGGGAACCGCTCACGGCCGATCAGTTGCTGGAGATCGTGATGCTGGCCGATGGAACGCCGCTGCCGGGTGAGGGAACCGGGCTCGCGCATATGCGCGCGGTGAGCCTCGGGGCATCGAGCGGGGCGTTCTATCCGCACACGCCGACGGAGCTGGTGCCGGATGCGGCCGCGAGACTCGGCGTCAGCGAGATCGAGCTGATGCTGCAGACGGCCGGGGAATACGAGCCGGCCTTTATCGAGATGGTCGCGGCGCGTGCTCGCGCTGCCGACGTGCGTATCCACTCTATCCATACCATGCACTCCCTCCATCCGATGACGGACCCGTATCCGCGACGGGCGGCGGAGGGACGAACGCTCTTTCAGAAGGGGATCGAGGCGGCTTCCGCGCTCGGTGCGAAGGTGCTCGTCTGGCATGGCGCAAAGCGGCAGGAGGTGGAGACGAGCGAGGGCTGGGAGCGCTTCATCGCCCTGACGACTGAGCTGGCGAAGGCATGCGGTGAGGCGGGGATCACGCTCGCGATCGAGAATGTCTCGTGGTGCGCGCTGGCCCAGGTGCGCCATGTCGTGAGCTTCGCGACGCGTCTGGCCGAGATCGGGACGCCGCAGGAGATCGGCTTCGTCTTCGATCCGTTCCAGGCCGTCGAGGCGGGCGCCAACCCGTTCATGATGCTGGCGGCAATGGGGAACCGCATTGTTGACGTGCATATCAGCGATTACCGCCAGCGGGACGCGTCGGCACGGCACCTGGCGCCGGGAGACGGCGATCTGCCGTGGTCGGCGCTGGTCCGGGCGATCGCGGGCAGCGGCTACAGCGGACCGATGATGATCGAGGGGCCGCTCGGCACCGACGATACGGCGATGCAGCGCGTCCGGGAGCACCTCAATCCCTTGATCCGCTCGGTCTTTTCGTTCGCACCGGATGAGCACCGGAATGAGCCGGTCGAGACAACCGGTAACGCCCCATCGGGCACCGTTGACGCTGCAGATGTCGAGACCGATTCGGTCCGCGTGTTGAGCATGACGACGCCACCGGCGGGGATCCTGCGCGGGATCGAGCTGTTCAACGAGCGGCAATTCTACGAGCAGCACGAGGCGATCGAGCAGGAGTGGCATGCCGAGCGCGGCCCGATCCGGCGGCTGTACCAAGGCATCCTGCAGATCGGCGTGGGCTTTCATCACGCCCTGAACGGGAACCAGCGGGGTGCTGTGAAGCTGTTGACGGCCGGGATCGCGAAGACGTCCGAGTTCACGCCGATGGCATTGGGGATCGAGACCGGTGCGCTGGTCGAGGAGGCGCAAGCCTGTCTCGATGCGCTAATCGCACTCGGGCCGGAGCGGATCGGTGAGTTCGATCCGGCGACGATTCCAACGATCGCCTTCACGGAGCAATAGCCGGACAGTCAGTGATCCGAGAGAGTAGTCAAAATGAAGACCGCCCGCGCCGACGATCTGCCGGCGCGGGCGGTCTGGTTTCTGACGGGAAGGGGGAGTCCCTGATCCCCTGATCCCGGTTCTACTCCTGGAGGTAGGAGATATGCGCGCCATCGATGAGCAAGGTCTGGCCCGTCGTCCATTCGCTCTCCGGCAGGCAGAAGAAGACGACCGCCGCCGCGATATCCTCGGCGCGGCCATAGCGTCCGAAGGGAATGAGGTCGTGCCCGTCTTTGGTGGTCGGAAGGGAATGGTGCCGTTCTGAGCCCGGCTTGTCGGGCACCGCGCCGGGGGCCACGGCGTTCACCGAGATGCCATACGGCCCAAGCTCGTACGCCATGTTACGGGTCATCACTTCCACGCCCGCCTTGGCGATGTTGTAGACCATGCCATTCTTGTGCCCGGCGTGGACGCCGATCGTGCTGACATTGACGATCCGGCCGCGAATCTGGCGCTCGATCATCTGCGCGGCGGCGTGCTGCCCCAGGATGAAGGGTGAGCGGACGTTGACGTTCATCTGGTAGTCCCAATCCGCGTCGGGAACTTCCCAGAAGTTGCCGCGAATGCTCATGCCGGCGTTGTTGATGAGGATATCGAGCTGGCCGGCGGCGGCGATGGCCTCCTTGCCGAGGCGGTGCGCCTCCTCAACGAGGGCGAGATCGGCCGGGATTCCCCACACCTGCACGCCGAGTGCCTCGATTGCGGCGACCGAGGCCTGGACGTCATCGGCGTCCCGCCCGGAGACGATGATGTTGGCGCCCTCCCTGGCAAGCCATTCCGCCATGGTGCGGCCGAGGCCCCGCGTGCTGCCGGTGACGAGCGCGTTCTTGCCCTTCAGGCGTCCGAATCCCTTGCCCCAGTCCGGGCCGAGGGCGTGTCGATCGGTCATGCAAATCTCCTGTCCGGGAATGTATCCCGGGCGCAGTGGTCAATGGATACGGTGGATGTATCGTGAATCAGGCAGCGATCACCCCGGCCAGAGCACATGTCCGCGCCGGGGTGGAAAACGACCGTTCTTCACAGGGGAAGATAACAAAGAGGAGCGGAATCAGGAAGGGCTGGGGGATTGGGAGTCCTTACCAGATGCACCGCCAGCTCAGGACTCGCTCGTTGTTCGCTGAGCGGCGAGCTCGTCCAGCCGGGCGATGATGCGTGTGGCGAAATCCTCAGCATCGACCGCGCTACGGGCGATTGTGTCTGACGAGAGGTTGATATCGTAGTCAGCATTATTTTGGAGCCTGCGGAGAAACCTCATATTGGCGGCCAATCCCGGATCGAGTTCGTGAAGCACCGTCGGGACGCGCTGGTGTTCATTTGCAGATCTTGTCTGCGCATGTCCTAAGTAGTCGTTGGAGAAACCTCTCGCTTCGAGAAAGGCCGCGTAGTAGGCCCGGCTGAAGGACGTCCGCTTGTAGATCTCACCATCTTTAGCGCGAAGGTGGTCAACGACAGTCAGGAAATCCCGTCCTCGAATCATGGGGCGGTATCCAGATCGCCTGTCCACTGTGGCATGACGAGCATCCTGTCGAGATCAAACTCGGGCTGCTCCACCAGCCAATGAATGAACGTGTCTCGGCTGGCTTGGTATTCAGGCCAAGGGGCTGGAGCGTTGATGATCAACGTGAGGGGCGGGTCCCACTCGTCGTATTGCACCGTATCGAGGTGCATGGTGGCGCCCGGGAAGAGCTCCTCCGCCTTGGCACTGGCTTTGGCGATGAAGCCGCGTAGTTCCGGGTGCTCGCGGAGAACTTCAAGGACGGAAGCCTGCTCCTGCGGATCGTCAGGGATGAGTTGGGTCATGGCGACCATACTTGCCTCCGCTACTCTGGTTCAGATGGGCTCAACGCCGCCGCAAGATCATCCAACCAGGCGATGATTTCCTCGGCGTATGCTGCGGCGTCCTCTGCGTCGGCGGTCAGTGTTGTTAGCGAAATATCCAGCTCATAGTCGGCGGTATTGCGCATTGATCGCAGGAATGCCAAGCGGTCGGCGACTCGTTGGCTTTTTCCTTCTATGAGACGCGCGACTTCTCGATGCTCACGGGATGACTTTGTTCTCGTGTATCCAAGCTGCGTTTCACAGAATGTCCGCGCTTCAAGATACGCAGCGTAATAGGCTCTTCCGATTCGATCCCGAAGAAAGGGTTCGGATGTTTCATGGCGGTATCGACGAACGATCTCCAGGAAATCCCGTCCCCTCACGATCCAGCCTCGCGCCGGGGCGCTGTCCGCTTGGGGAAGACAAAGAGAAGTGCACCATCATAGTCTTCCTGTTGTCGCATCCAGCTCATATATCTATCAAGCACAGGCATGAAGTCGGACTGCGCCATTGGAGCGGTGATGATGAGACGGACGGGCGGGTCCCACTCGTCGTATTGCACCGTATCGAGGTGCATGGTGGCGCCCGGGAAGAACTCCTCTGCCTTGGCGCTGGCTTTCGCGATGAAGCCGCGCAGCTCGGGGTGCTCGCGCAGGACGGCGAGGACGGAGGCCTGCTCCTGCGGATCGTCGGGGATGAGTTGGGCGACTGCGACCATGATGGGCCTCCCGGACATCGGCATCGTGCACATTGCTGAAACTATAGGGGGCGACGATGCGTGGTTCCAACGAATGGAAGGAAGGAGGCTCCCCCGATCCGCAGATCGGGGGAGCCTCGTCGTTTCGCAGGCAGAGAATGACGGCCGAGCAAAGGGCAGATTACCCCTTGAGGGCGCCGGCGGTGAGGCCGCTCTCCAGTCGCTTCTGGAAGATGATGTAGACGATGAGGGTCGGCACCATGGTGATCGTCATCGCGGCGAAGAGCGCTCCGTAATCGTTCTGGTAGCCCTGCTGGATCGCCAGCATGCCCAGACCCTGGGAGAGCACGCGCTTGTTCTCATCCTGCATGAGGACGAGGGGGAGCAGGTACTGATTCCACTGGCCGAGGAAATTGAAGATCCCCATCGCGATCAGGCCCGGCTTGGCCATCGGCAGCATGATCTGGAAGAAGACCTGGTACTGGCTGGCGCCATCCACAATCCCCGCCTCCGCGACCTCACCCGGCAGGGTTTTGAAGAATCCGACGAGGAAGAAAATCGTGAAGGGCAGCGAATAGGCGATATAGACGAGCGCCAGTCCCCAATACGTGTCCTTGATGTGCAGGTCGCTCATCAGGAAGTAGAGCGGCACCAGGCCGAGGAAAACCGGGAACATCAGCCCGGCCATGAAGATGTAGAACAGCACCCTGTTGCCGGGAAACTGGAAGCGGGCAATGACATACGACGCCATCGCCGAGACGAGCAGCGTCCCCGTGAGGGACATGGCGATCACGATCACGCTGTTGAGGACGTAGCGCCCGATGTGGGCGTTGTTCCAGGCGTGGTCGAAGTTCTTCCACTGAAGTGTCGCCGGAAGATCCCAGGGGCTGAACAGGATCTCGGTGTTGGACTTGAACGACGTCATGATCATCCAGAGGAAGGGGAAGATCACGAGGACGGCCCAGAAGACCAGAAGGATCTGGGTGACAAACCCCATCACCCGGTCGCCCGTGGTGCTGGAGCCGACCGAGGTCAACCGTGAGGTATCGGCGGCATTGGTCGGATCGATCTCGGCGGGGGGTATCGGGTTCGGAATCGTACTGACGCTCATGGTCGTTCACCTGTTCGTGGCGTAATGGTCGCGGTGCGCATTCTCTCTGGCAATCGCTGGCCGGATGGGTGGAAGCTGCTGCAGACGTTTTCGCCTCTCCGGCTGGTGGCTAGAACTCGTATGTCTCACGCCGCGTGACGCGCATGACGACAACCGACAGCAGCAGGGTCAGGATCAGCAGGATCACGCCAACGGCGGACGCTGATCCCCAGCGGCTCTTGGTGAATGCTTCGCTGTACATATAGACCGCGGCCACTTCTGCCTTGCGGGAGGCTCCGGAGGAGCTACCCCCGGTCATGACCTGTACGAGGGTGAACATGTCGAGCGCGGCGATTGCGATGTAGATCAGTGCGGTGCGAATCGTTTCCCACATCAGGGGCAGCGTGATGTCCTTGAACTGCTTCCACTTGCCAGCGCCGTCGAGCACCGCCGCCTCATAGAAGCTGGTGGGGATGGACTGCATGCTGGCGATGAAGATGACCATGTAGAAGCCGACGCCGGACCAGATGGCGACGGCGGCAATTGCCCACAGGATCGTGTGTTGATTTCCCAGCCACGCTCTCGTCAGCCCATCGAGGCCGACGGCGCGCAAGGTCCCGTTCAGCAATCCATTATTGGGGCTGTAGACATAGGTAAAGAGGATGCCCACGATGACGGCCGACATGACCTGCGGGAAGAAGAAGGTGATCCGGTAGAAGGATGCCCCCCAGACGCCCTGCCCCTTGCCTCCCTGGGTGAAGAGCGCGGCGAAGAGCAGCGCGATGCCGATCGTGACCAGGGGCAGGACGATCAGCAACTGCCCGTTGCGGCTCAGGGCGTCCATGAACCGCGTTTCCTGGAGGAGCCTGCGGTAATTGTCCAGCCCGACGTAGGGCATATTGGCGGATGTACCCCGCCAGCTCGTCAGCGAAATATAGAACGCTCGCACATAGGGATAGAGCACAAAGACAGAATAGAGAATCAGCGCCGGCAACAGGAAGGGAATGATGAGTCGATACTTTCGATAGTACACGGACGCTCCCCTGAAAAGACCAGTAACTCCCGGTGGCATCGACGCATGCGATATCCGGACGAGCTATGGGGCCCAATCGGCGACTGACCGATATGCCGCGTTGCGGCAGCGGACCCATGACGGCGGGGTAACGGAAACCGGGGGAGGCGTATTCCCCCCCCCGGTTTCCGCATGCAGGCGAGAACTAGGAGGCTGGCGAGGCTTCCGGGCTCGCCGTCGGCGCCTCGCGGGTGAACTTCGGAATCGAATCGTCCTCGCGGATCTGGTTGACGAGATCCTGCAGCGTGGAAACCATATCCTCGATGCTGGTCTGGCCCGTCAACAAGAGGCCGAACTGGTTCTTCGACTCGTCGTCGAGATCGGCGTACCATCCCGCGTACTGGGATGACCAGGTGTTGTTTCCGGCTGCGGCGATCCCTTCCTGAGCCGACTTGAAGGCGTCACCCAGGTCGAGGCCATCGGCGGAACCGGTGACAACGGTGAGGGACTTGGTCGCCTCGGAGAACGCCCTGCCACCTTCCTTCGAGAAGAGGAGGCGAAGGTATTCCATACCACCGGTCGGGTTCTTGCCAGTCGGCACGATGAAGGTTTCACCGGCGGTGATGCTGCCGGCGGTCTGGGGGAGGGCATCATCGGCGCTCAGGGATGGCGAGGCATTGACCACCATCTTGAAGCCTTCCGGAATGACGTCCTTCATCTCGTTCTCGAGCCAGGTTCCACAGGGGATGAAGGCGGCCTTGCCTTCCAGCCACGCGGCCTGCGCCTCGGTATGGCTCAGCGCCTCGGTGCCCTCCATGATGAAGCCGTCATCGTACAGCTTCTTGAACAGTTCGAGCACCTTCGACACGATGTCCTGGGTCCAGGCATCTTCAGCGAGGTTGTCGAGCTTGAGCACGGCGTCAACGCCACCCGCCTTGTAGACCATCTCATTGAAGACCGTCCGCATGTACTGCGGGTACTGGCCCTGGTAGGTCCATGGGGCGATGCCAGCATCCTTGATGGTCTGGCAGAGGGCGAACATGTCGTCCCACGTTGTGGGATATTCCCAGCCCTTCTCCTCGAAGAGGGCGGCATTGTGCCAGATGCCGTTCATGGTGTAGACGTAGTTCAGGACGTACTGCTTGCCGCCGTAGACCCCGTCTTCCTGCGTGCCTGGCGCCAGGGAGTCCGCGAAGGTGACACCGGGCTGGCCATAGGCCTCGGCCGCCATCAGGGGGGCGAGATCGGTGAGCTGCCCCTCGTTCACGAGGGTCGTGTTGTTGAAGTTGCCGGCGCCGGAATTGTCCATGACATCCGGCGGGTTGCCGTCCACGAACCGGGCCTGGTACTGCTCCTGCAGACGCTGCGTGCCGGCATAGGTGATCTTGGCGTTGGGGTAGAGCTTGTTGTAGAGGGCGTTGTTGGTGATCGCGTAGTCGTCACCGTATCCACCCTTGAAGATCACCACGTCGAGCGGTGCATCGGGATCGACGCCAAGCGGATTATCCGCTCCCTGGGCTGCTGCGACCTGGGCCATCGCCACGGACAGTGCCGGGATGGACACACCAAGAACCGCCGCCCGCTGCATGAGCTGGCGCCGGGACATACCCTTCTCCGCAACCTCGCGGAAGAGCTGATCGATGCGGCTACTCATCTCGTGAACCACTCTGTTCCTCCTCAAGCTGACTCGTATGCCGTCACATGAGCCCGATCCGGTACTGCCAGGGCAGAGGATCGATAGTAGGATAAGGGGGAGACTGAACCTCCCGGTCCCGGGTGCATTCGGGCAGGCCTTGCCCGCACGAATACAGGCATGCCACGAACTCCGATGCGTGCGGCATCGTTGCTCATTCCATGCTTCGTATGTGCCCGAAGGCTTTGCCGAATACGCCTGTGAATGTCCCATTATTTCCGCCTCTTGTCAAGGGAAGCGGATGAAGATACGGAACAATTGGTAAATCCCCGTGGGGCTACGGGGCGTTCCACCCGTCGTTCGTTTGCGACACACAAGGAGATTGCCGCAATCATGAAACTCGCTGTTCAAACCCTGCTTTTGCCCGGCCAGGATATGCACGCCCGGTTTGCGGCGGCCGCTGTCGCTGGCTACGACGGAGTGGAGGTCGCGACCGGTCCTTCCTTCGACCTGCTGGCCAATGAGGGAGAGATCGTGGCGGCGAGTGCCGCCGCCGGCGTGGCGGTCGCCGCGATCTGCACGTCGGGCCTGCACGATCCCGTGGTCGAGGACCGCGCCGAGCGAACGAGGCGGATCGAGACGTTGCGGGCGCTGCTGGCCTGTGCCGATCGCCTCGGAGCGACAGGCGTCGTCAGCGTGCCGGTGCGGCCGCCGGCCGGGGTGAATCCCACGCTCTTGCCGGAACTGGCGATCGAGACCTACGCGGAGGTCGTGGACGGGCTGGAGGAGGGAACCTCGCGCATCTTCCTCGAACCGCTCAACCGGTTCGAGACGAGGTTCCTGCTGCGGGTGGACCAGGCCGTCGATCTGGCAAAGGCCGTCGGGCATCCGCGCTGCGTGGCCCTGGCCGACGCCTTCCATATGAATATCGAGGAATCCAGCTGGACCGAGCCGGTGCTCGCCGCCGGCGATCTGCTCGGGCATGTCCATATCGCCGACAACAACCGGTTCGAGCCGGGGGCCGGCATGATCGATTTCCAGCCCTTCTTCGGGGCGCTGAAGCAGATCGGGTACGCCGACTACATCTCGCTGGAGTGCTTCCATCCGAGTGGGAGCGGGCTTTCCGGCCCGCCGGCGGAGACGCTGCGGCGGGCAGCGTCCTTCATGCGCGAGCAGTGGGCGACGTCGTAGTCTCTACGTCTCTACGGGACAGCCACGCAAGAACAGCCCTGCCACGCTTTAGCGAGCGTGGCAGGGCTGTCTGGATCTCCGACGCCGGAATGGCGCCTGGCTGCTACTGGCGGGCGACGCGTCGCCGTGCCGCGACGGTAGCCACTGCCGCGCTCGCCGCCAGCGCCAGTGTCGTCGCGAGCATGGCATGATCGCGGCCGGTATCGCTGTCGCTCAGCCCCGCGCCGGTCCTGGGCAAGCCGGTAACCGGTGCGTCGGCGGCCGATGGCCCGGTTGGCTCGTCGAGTGGCTCGTCACCGCGAATCGGCGGCAGATCCTCATCGCCGGGCGCCGCGGTTGGCTCCAGTTCGGGCTCCTGTTCAGGAGCGGTCTCCGCGCGGTCGAGCAGGAAGTAGACTCCGCCCCATTCGCCGTCAGGGCGCTCCTCTGGCATGGTGACCGTCTGGCTGACCGCCGATCCATCCTTGAGAACGTATCCATCCGGGATGCTCGCCGGGTCGATGCTGACGGTCACAGTTGATCCGAGATCGAACTGGAAGCCACATGTGGCGGCGCGACTGTCGCCAGCAGCTTCCGTCTCGCAGGTAATGGCACCGCCGCCACCCGTCTCGAAGGAGACGGTGACGCCTTCCCACGCGGTGCAGCCATACAGTGGCCCGCCCGTCTGCTCATCGCAGAACGCCGTCACCGCCGCCAACGGCCAGCTCCCAACGCCATCCTCCTGCGCCATCGCTGGTGCTGTCGCACCGCTTACGGCCATCGTGGCCAGACAAATCCCAACCGCAACCCGACACACCGCTACCCGATTCCTCATGGACGCCAACACTGCGCTTCTCCTCAAACCCACCGACTCTTGTGACGCTTTCAGGCGATCACACGCGAAAAAAACATGGGAACTCAGCCGGGCCAGCTCATTCAGCCTGCCGGGTGCCGATTCAGGGCGTCTTGATTCTCTGCACGGTGGTCCCACCGGCATTGAAACGTGGCCGGCTGCGTTGTGTGAGATACGGTCGGGAGCTTGGCCGTGTGCACTGGTGACGCACTGGTTGAAAACACCCAGAGGGGCGGGTTCGGCAACGCGTCTTGCCG
>JBARWF010000148.1:0-32455 GCA_049646645.1 Thermomicrobiales bacterium | reverse complement strand
CCGTCTCTGTTTGCGCGTCTGATCGGGAAGCGAGCGGTGCCTAGACCGGCTCGAGCTTGCCCGTGAACATCAGCAGCGTCGGGATGCCATCTGCGTAGAAGGCATTCTTCAGGATCGGATCGTCGTCCGCCGGCCACGCCTTCACGCGGACGCCCTCGAGCGCTGCGTTGTTGCCATACCGCTCGTACAGCGGGACGCAGGGCAGCAGTTCGTTGAAGACCTCGGCGAGCGTCGTGACCTGGGACTTCTGCTTCTCGACATCCAGGCCCCGGGCGCAGTCGGTGATCAGTTGCTGGAGGTCCACCTTGCCAGCGACCTGGGTCTCCTGCTCCAGCGGGAAGTCGATGCCCCGGCCGCCGTTGTTCTTGGCGATCGGGTAGTTGCGCGTGATGAACGGCACCACGAACGAGAAGTGCGGATGCGGGTTGTTCGAGCTACCCCAGGTGGTGACCAGCAGCTCGAAGTTGCCCTTGTCTGCTTCCACCAGGTACTGGGTGTAGGTGATCGCGCGTGGCGTCACCTCGATGCCCCACGCGGTCAGCTGGTCGGCGAGATCGGCGCCCGTCGCCGAGTAGTCCGCGAACTCGGCGGGGAACATCAGCTCGTACTTGGCATCCTGTCCGCCCGGCGCCTTCCACTTGTCGCCGTCCTTCGACCAGCCGGCCTCCTGCAGGAGTGCCGCGGCCTTGTCCGCGTCGTTCTCGTACTGGTTCAGCTTGCCGATGTTGGCTTCGTCGATCCAGTTTGGCACGCTGTTGTCGGAGAAGCCGGCCATGTACTTGACGGCCACGCCGGATTCGCCCAGCGCCACGGTCCCGTTCTGCTCGCGGTTGATCGCGTGCGCCAGGCCCTGCCGTACCTTCTCATTGCCGAAGGCGTCCTTCAGCTTGCCGAAGTTCATGTAGAGAGCGGCGCCCGCGTATGTGGGCGGACGCAGGATGCGGATGCCTTCCGCGATCATCTGCTTCTCGGAGGCCGGCGCGAAGCCGTGCGTCGCGTAGTCGACTTCCTTCGCCAGCACGACCGGCGTGATCGTATCCGTCTCGCCGTTGAAGTTGATGATCTTGTCGAAGAGGGCCTTGTCGGCGTTCCACGCCTTCGGGTTCTTCGGCATGGTCATCTGGGCGCCGGTGATCGAGGGGATATCGATCGTGTACGGGCCGCTGGCGATCACCTTGTCCGGGCGGAACTTGTTGAACTGATCCAGCAGTTGCTTGCCCTCGGGATCGTCGATCGTCTTGCCGGAGGCAAAGAGATCGCGCGCCTTCTGGGCCCACTCCCCGAAGATCGACGACGGGCGCGGGTTCGAGGCACGAATCACGTAGCGCTCGACCACGGTGGCGGGAACGGACATGTGGAAGGTGACAGTGTGGTCATCGACCGCCTGCACATCGTCGATGAAGTCCCAGACCACGTTCGACATGATGCGGAGGCACCAGAAGGTATCGACCACATCCTTCGCGGTGAAGGGGGTATCGTCCTCCCAAACCACGCCCTCGCGCAGCTTGACGATGAAGGTATCGGCATCATTCGGCGCAACGATCGCGGCCTTGCCGGCCACGGCCGAAACGCCGTCGAGGCCACCGGTGCCACCGGATGCGGGGCTGGCGGCTGGCGAGGCACCGGGAGTGGCGCTACCGCCACCACTCTTGATGAAGGCCCAGTCGGTCGCCAGCAGCGGCTCCCAGGTCTGAGACTCCCAGTAGAACATTGCCAGCGGTTCGATGATGAGATCGCCGTAGACCGAAGTCGGCCCCTGCAGGATATTCCCGGTCGAGGCGAAGGAATTGAAGTGCCCGGCAGGCGGTTCCTCGTAGGGATACGCGGAGTGGAACTCCTTGGAGCCATCCTGCGCCATCACCACGCGTCCGGCGCCGGCGGGCATTGCCGCGCCGCCAAAGACGGCGGCGGCCACCGCGCCTGCACTCAACCCGGCGAATCGCCGCCGCGAGAGTGACCGTGTCGCTAGCCGATCCTTCAGACCCAGTGTTTTTCCAGCATCTTCTGACATCGTGTTCTCCTGTGCTCGGGGTGATGCGCCATCGCACCATCCACGCAACGTTTCAGGACCCCGTGACCAGGCGCCGCTTTCCCAAGGGATCGCAGTGCATGGACGCTCTGCTGATTACCACCGCATTCGGTGCACGCTGCGCGCTGCACGCGAAGCTGATGTCGTCAGGACCATCTGATAATACTCCAAACAGGCCCTGTTACACGACCTCCATTCGTTCCGTTCCTCGGTGGGATTGGGGTGGGAATCCTGGATGGTTCGCCGGGCGCGGGGCCACTCGCGCCAGTGGAGACACGCCGCCGGGAGACAGCCTGCCTCCCCGTCATTGTGTGCATCCGATCTCCCGTTTTTTCCGTCATTTCATGTGGCCTTGGCCTCCATCTCATCGTCAGTTCGAGCGATGTCGAGAAATCTCTTTCGCAGGGCTGTGCCGGAGAGATTTCTCGACGTCGCTCGAACTGACGAGATAGGGGTGCGCCTGGCGGGGTGAAGGCAAGGCGTCTCCTGTAACAGGGGTTGGAGGCTCGTCTGCGTCAGTCCGCCGCGTTCTCGGCGAGATCCTGATTCCGAACCTTCTCCAGATCGAGGCCTGAGCCACCACGCTCGATGTCGCGTACCACGAGATGACAGGCAACTTCCCGGCCATTGCCGATGCCGGTCAGTGGTGGCACCTGCACGTCGCAGAGCCCCGGCTCCCAGTAGGGGCAGCGCGGGTTGAAGACACAGCCGGTGGGCAGGTTGGCGAGATTGGGGATATCGAGGCTGCGAAGCTGCAGCTTCTCCTTCGATCGCGTCAGGTCGGGGTCCGCTTCCGGGATCGCCGCGGCTAGCGCTCGCGTATAGGGGTGCAGCGAGCGCCCGATGATCTGGGGCGTGCGTCCGAATTCGATCAGCTTGCCGACGTACATGACGCCGACATGCCCTTCCCAGCCGAAATACTTCACGACCGAGAGATCGTGGGTGATGAAGAGGAAGGTCACACCAAGGTCGTTCCGCAGCTTAAGCATCGTGTTGAGCAGACTGACCCGCGTCGAGACATCGACCATCGAGACGGATTCATCGGCGATGATCACCCGCGGATTCAGCGCCATCGCGCGGGCGATCGAGACGCGCTGCCGCTGGCCGCCGGAAAGCTGGTGGGGGAACTTGTTGATGAAATTCTCGACCGGCCGCAGATCGACCAAATCGAGCAGCTCCTCCACCCGCTTCGTCGCCTCGCGACCTCCCTTGACCAGCTTGTGGTGCAGGAGCGGCGCTCGCAGCGTGTCGCCGATCGTGTGGATCGGGTTCAGGGAGGCGTATGGGTCCTGATGGATGATCTGGACCGCCTTCCGGTACTCCTTGAATTCCGGCTTCGACATCTCTTTCAGGTCGCGCCCCTCGAACCGGACGCTGCCCGCGCTGGGATTCAGCAACCCGGCCGCCATGCGGGCAACCGTCGTCTTGCCGCTGCCGCTCTCGCCCACGAGGCAGAGGATATCGCCCGGATCGAAGGTGAGGGAGACATGATCGACCGCCGTGATTGGTCCACGGCGCGTGTCGAAGGTGCGAACCAGGTTGTCAAGCGTCATCAGGGGCTCGGCCATTGCCGGATATCCTTTACAACATCGTCATGATGGCTGCGGGCAGCCGTCGCTCCGGAGGAAGAATGTGGGGAAAGTCGGGCCGCGACTCAGCTCGCGACGGCCTCCACGTTCATCTTCTCCCAGACCTCCGGGTCCTTCGTCACCTCGTCGTGATGGTGACACGCTGCGAAGTGTGTCCCGCCCAGGTCGATCAGCGGCGGGTCCTGCTGTTTGCAGATCTCGGTCGCGTAGGGGCAGCGCGGGTGGAAGGGGCAGCCGGGCGGGATCCGGAGCATGTTCGGGGTCGAGCCCGGAATCGCCGTCAGCGGCGTGAACTCCTCACCCACGATCGGCGGCACTGCGTTCAGCAGCCCCACGGAATACGGGTGCTTCGGCGTGTAGAAGACGTCGCGCACCGGACCGTATTCCACGATCTGCCCGGCGTACATCGTCGCCACCCGGTCCGCGAGCTCGGCGGCCAGCGAGAGGTCATGACTGATGAAGATCATGGTGAAATCGAGCTTGTCGCGGAGATTCTTGATGACATCGATGATCGCGCGCTGCGTCAGGATGTCGAGCGCGGTGGTCGGCTCGTCGAGGATGATGAGCTGCGGTTCGAGCAGCAGCGCGAGGGCGATGGAGACGCGCTGGCGCATGCCGCCGGAGAGCTCGTGCGGGTAGGCGCTGTAGACGCGCTCGCTGTCGAGCTGCACCATCTTCAGTAACTCGAGTGTCCGCGCCCGCACCTGCGACCGGTTGTTCATGCCGTGCGCCTTCGCGGTCTCCAGGAAGGTGTCGCTGACGCGCATCACGGGGTTGAGCGAGTTCTGCGCGGCCTGGAAGACCATCGCGATCTCGCTCCAGCGCACGCGGCGGAAGTCCTTGTCCTTCAGCTTGATGAGGTCGACTTCCTTGCCGGATTGATCGCGGTAGAACGCCGAGCCGCCGCTGATGCGCGCGGTGCGCACGAGCATGCGGAGCAGGGCAAACCCGAGTGTCGATTTGCCGGAGCCGCTCTCGCCGATCAGGGCGACCGCCTCACCTTGGCGGATATCGAGATCGACGCCACGCACGGCCTTCATCCAGCCGTTGCCGGTCTTGTACTCGACATCCAGCCCCCGCACCGAGAGGATCGTCGGGGCATTCGAACCGGCGGTGCCGCGCAGCGCATTCTTCGCGGCGGCGGCGGCATCGGTGCCCGCCGGGGCGCTCCCGCTGCTGTCAGCTGATCCGTTCGGATGGATGTTCATGCCTGAAGCCATATTCCTTGTAAACCTTGGCGATGCCGATGGTTCCATCAGCCGTCCCGCTCGTGCTGCCCGCCCCGGCTCGATGCCGGGCGATGGCGCTATTCCTCCCGCAGGCGCGGGTTGAAGACATCTTCCAATGATTGGGAGATCAGCACCAGCGACAACTGCAGGATGGAGATCATGAAGATCGGCGCCAGGATGTAGATGATGCTGTCCTTGAAGAAGATCGCGCCCTTCGTGTAGGCCTGGTTGATCATCAGCCCCCAGTTATCTCCCGCCAGTGGCACGAGTCCGAGGAAGAAGAGGATCACCTGACCATAGATTGCACTGGTCATGGCGAGCACGAAATTGATGATGATGTAGCTCATCATATTCGGGATGACTTCGCGGAAGAGGATCCGGGGCAAGCCCAGATCGAGCATGCGCGCCGCCTCGACATACTCGCGCTCCTTGAGCGAGAGCACTTGCGAGCGCACGGCCCGCAGCAGGGTCGGCCAGGCGGTGATCGCCAGCACGAACGAGAGCAGGAAGGGGCTGTTCAACTGGATGTAGGCGGCCAGCACGCCCAGCAGGATGATGTAGGGAACCGTCAGCACGACGTCCGCGATCATCAGGATGACCGCGTCGAACTTGCCGCCGATCATCGCCGAGAGCGATCCGAAGACTACGGCAATCGCGGTCGACATCAGTGCCGCGGCCAGCGAGACCAGGATCAGCGTCGATCCACCGTGGACGATCTGGTACCAGACATCCTTGCCCATGTAGTCGCCGCCCAGCGGATGCTTCAGCGATGGCGGGGCGTAGATATCGGCGACGACCGTCGGGTTCTTGCCCGGCATGAAGAAGGGCCCAATAAACGAGAGCAGCAGGATGGCGAACAGCACGATGAAGGCGACGGTGCCGATCTTGTTCCGCTCCACAAACATCCGGACGAGACCCTTTTTCTGGATCGCCATCTGGTTCGATCCGGATTCGGGGGGAAGATGCTCGAGGTCGACTGCGGCCTGTACCATGTTCTAGTTCTCCCGGGAGCGAATGCGTGGGTCGAGGCGGCTGTAGAGCAGGTCGGCGATCAGGTTCGCAATGACGACCGAGATCGTGATCACGAGGAAGATGCCCTGCAGCACCGAATAATCCCGCTGCTGGATCGCGCGGAACAGCTCCTGCCCGATTCCCTTGTACTGGAAGATCGGCTCGACCAGCAGCGAGCCACCGACCACGAACGCGATCGAGATCGTCAACTGGGTGAAGAGCGGCAGGATCGCATTGCGCCCGACGTAGAAGATGGCGACGCGCCATTCGGGAACACCACGCGCCCGCGCCGCCGTGACGAAATCCTCTTCCAGCGCGGAGACAGTGCTGCTCTTCATCAGCAGCATCCAGCCGCCGACCGAAGTCAGTACATAGACCGCGATCGGTAACATCGCGTGATAGAAGACATCCTTGATGAAGGCCCAGCTGAGCTCTGTCGGCTGGCCGCTGGAGAGCGAGCCGCGCATGTTGACGAAGGGGATCCACTCCAGCCAGACGCCGAAGATGGTGATGACGAGGATGGCGATGAGGTAGTTCGGAATCGAGTTGGTGAGTGAGGCGAACCCGGAGAAGATGTTGTCCAGCCACGAGCCGCGCTTGTAGGCCATCAGCATGCCCAGGCCGATCCCGAGCAGGAAGGCGATGAGGAGGGAGATGCCGACGCTGAAGATCGTCCACCAGATCCGGGAACCGATGATCGCGGTGACCGGTGTTCCCGGCGAGGTGATCGACATGCCGAGATTGCCGTGCAACAGGTTGTTGAGGTAGTCGAAATACTGCACCAGCAGCGGCTTGTCGGTGTCGATCGCGAAGAGCGATCGCGCCATGTTGCTTGCCTGGTCGTAGGAATACCCGTACTGGGTAATCTGCTGGTTGATGTAGACCTGGATCGGATTCCCGGGCAGCAAGCGGACCAGGAAGAAGATGAGCGTCGTCACGAAGAAGATCGTGAAGAGCGCGCGCAGGATCCGCCTGAACAGAAATCCGGAGGCGAATCGTTTCGCGCCGCCGAGGACCCCCAGTGGTGTTTGACGTGTCCGGATATCCGGATCAGAGGCAATGGCTGCCATACACTCCTGTACTTTCCCGCCTGCGTGTCAACCTGTGTTGTCCCAGGCGTCGCGCCCGCGTCATGCGAATCTGTTCTCTGGTGTGCTCGTCTGCATGCTGCCCGCGTTGCAGCGGGGCATCGTCATCGATCTGCCCAGGGACCGGGTTCAAACGGTGCCTGGCGATCGCGCACGACCACCGGGACCGATACCTCTACGGTGTTTACGACAACCTTCCATGCAGGGATAGTGCCGAGAAGCATCTGATCCTGGAACGGTTGGCTTGAACGCGAGAAGAATACTCTTTGGTGACCGGCGCAGACAAATCACCTGCCCGCGCGTCCCAGGTGGAGCTGACGTCATACACTATACGAGCGGCCGCGGCGCATGCTGCGGGCATGACAAAACGGGCGCTTGCCAATGCAAGCGCCCGTTCTCTCTCCGTTACACCGTCGCGTGCTGGATCGCCACCGGGGCGTGGATCTTTGCGGATTCGTAGGCCGCGAGCGCAACCTCCATCGCCCGCAATCCGTCGACGCCGGTCACCGGGGGCTCGGTATCAGTTCGCACCGCCTCGATGAAGGCCGCGACCATCTCCGGGTCGCCCGTCACCTCCGCCGGAATCCGGGCGTTGGTGGGCCCCTGCGTTTCGATCAGCTCGATGTTGTTGCGGTACGCATCGAGCGAGAGCACACCCGTCTCCCCGATGACGTCGATCATCACGCCGCCCCAGATCGGGTTGTTCGCCGGTCGCGACCAGCTCGTATCGAGGCTCACCGGGATGCCGTTGCTCAGGCGCAACATCAGCAGCCCCGTGTCATCGACATCGAAGTCGTAGATGCGTGTGTCGATCTCGGCGTAGACCTCGGTGATCTCGGCATCGAACATCCAGCGCAGCACATCGGCGACGTGGACCGTGTGGTCGATCACCGCGCCACCGCCGGAGAGCTCCGGCTGCACGAACCAGTCATGCGGGCAGGTGCCGGGATTGCGGGCGGCGATGATGAGCGGCTCGCCGATCTGCCCCGCTTTTACCGCATCGCGTAGCGCGACCGTGGCCGCGTTGAAGCGCACCGGGAAGGCGATCTGCAGCTTGACCCCGTGTTCGGCGCAGGCCGCGATCATCGCCTGTGCATCTTCGACCGTCGTCGCGATCGGCTTCTCGCAGAGCACGTCCTTGCCCGCTTCAGCCGCCGCAATCGTCATCTCCCTGTGGCGCACGTTCTCGCTGCAGATGATGACCGCATCGACATCATCGCGCTGCACCGCTTCACGATAATCGGCAACCCACGGCGCGCCATAGCGTTCGGCAGCCGCTTGACCGCGCTCGGCGTTGTCGTCTGCGATCACCACCAGTTCGGCGTGCGGATTCGCCGCGATGCATCCCGCGTACCCGTGCGCATGCCCGTGGGCAAAGCTCAAGATCGCGACCCGCACCGGTCCCTGCTCAACGGCATCCGTCATCATCATTCCCCTGCGCATGTTCATACCGGTCGATACTGTGTCGTCTCTCGTCTGGAATGTGCTCAGGACGCCGTGGCGAGCGTGCCGTCCTCATTGAAGAACTGCGGTTTGCCGGTTCGCATCGAATCCAGCACGGCATTCGCCAGCGTCAGGGACCGCGTCGCCTCGACGCCATCGACCAGCACCGGCTCACCGGAGCGCAGGCAGGAGACGAAATGGCGCAGCTCACGCAGGTGGGGCGGATACTCCGTCGGCCGTGCATAGACCCGGCCCGGAATCCGCGGTCCTGGTGTCGCCTCCCAGTCGATGCCGGTCGTCGGCTCCAGCACCAGCGTCGAGCTTTCCTCCGTCGAGTAGCGGGCGATACCATACTGACCGGCGATCTCGATCGACGTCCGGAAGGCGCCATGCGCCCAGCTCGCCTCGACGTGCGCGATCACGCCATTCCGGAAGCGGATCGCCGCCATTGTGTAGTCGCGTTTCGTGTGGATCGGGCTGTAGCTCAACCCGTGTGCGAAGACGCGCTCCGCCTCGCCGAAGTACCAGCGCAAGGTGTCCAGCTCGTGGATCATGAGGTCGAGCACGACACCGCCGTTCTTTTCGACGTCGGCGAACCACGGCGACCGCGCCATGACCGGCGGGCCGACCCGGGCCGAACGGACGGTTGCGATCTGGCCGAGCGTGCCCGCATCGAGGATCTCCTTCATGCGGACATATTCGGGATAAAACCGCACGACATGCCCGACCATGAACGTGACACCAGCCTCCGCGCACGCCCGCACCATGGCCTCGCCATCCTCTGATGACCGGGCGATCGGTTTCTCGCAGAAGACATGCTTGCCGTGCTTCGCCGCCAGCATGGTCACATCGCGGTGCAGGAAGGTCGGGACCGCAATCAGCACCGCATCCACATCGTCGGCGGCGAATGCCTCCTCCATCGACGCGGTGGGCTTGCCCCCGATCTCAGCCGCCAGTTTCTCGGCACGGGGGAGATCGACATCGACCAACCAGGTCAGGTCGACCTCCGGCATCGTCGCAAGGTTCCGGGCGTGATGACTGCCCATGCCGCCCGTCCCGACGACCGCAAACCGGACCGGACGGTTCCTGAGCTCGTCCGGGCTTGCGGGCGTCCGGGCCGAGGTCTCTGATGAGTGCGTTTGCATATGTCGCTTCCTGATCATCGTTACCGACTGTCATTGACTCGGGAACGGCGACGACAGGGATTCATCCCCGCCAGTTCCCTTTCCACTGCGTACGGTACGTGAAGAACGGGATTTTGCACAACAGCGCCCCCGCCATGTTCTCACGGCGGGGGCGCTGGATGAATAAGGAGTCCGCATGGGATGAGCGGCCCGGGCGATGCCTGTCATCACCCGGACCGGAACGGTGGCCGATCGTTCTACTTCGGGAAGAGTTCGTCGAGGCGCTTATGCATGCCATCGGCATCGCCGATCGCCGATACCGTGATCTTGCCACTCACGATCTCTTCCCGTGCCGTGGCGACCCGTGCCGTCGCTTCCTCGCTCACCGGGATGACCGGGTCGAGCAGCCGCACGCCGTTGTTGGCGAGGTTCATGGTGTAGACGCTGCCAAACGACCCCGCTTCCAGGTCGGTGATCAGCTGGGTATACGCGCCGGTGTAATCGAAGAGCACGGAGGTCAGGAGGAAATCCTTTGCCTCCGACTGCGACTTGTCGCCGATCACGTCGATGAATTTCGCCTGCTTATCGCTCTCCTTTCCGGCGTTGAACTCGCGAATCGCCTGGATCATGCCGAACGCGGCGCCGTCTCCCATCCCGAAGACGATATCCGCTCCCGCCGCCAGCACCGATGCCGTGACCCGCTTGGCACCCGGCGCGTCGTCGTAGGCGGCCTCGCCGATGACACTGTAGATGAGCTTGGCATCAGGTCGCACCGACTTCAGGCCCTCGGCAAAGCCGACGGTCATGAAGTTCCACGTCGGCGGCTCTCCGGAGGTCACGATCGCGACGGTACCGGAACGTGTCTCGGTTCCCGCCATCACACCGGCGAGATAGGCGGATTCCTGCGCCTGGGTCTCGATATCGGAGACGAGCCCCTCCTGCACCGCTCCCGGGTTCTCGATCACGACCACCGGCACGCCGCTGCTCGCGGCGAATTCCGGGCAAACCGTCTGATATCCGGAGGCGTGGCAGAAGATGAGCTGGGAGCCATCGTCCGCGAGATCCTGCAGGATCGGCGTGATGTCCTCGTACCCCGCGTTTTCCGCAACATCAACATCGATGCCGAGCTTCTCCCCGACGGCAGTCAGGTTGTCCACGCCCTGCTGGTCCCACGCCTGGTTGGTCCGGCTCGCGGGCGTGATGATGGCGACGCGGTCCAGGCCCTCATTCGCCGCCACGGCGGAGCTCGCCGCCGGTGCCAGCAGGAGAATCATGATCAGACTGACGACAACTGCTCTCACCTGGTGTTCTCCTCGTCGTATCGCGAAGGTCGGTGGCAGGCTGCGGGCCTGCCGACCCGAATGCTGGCGCCAGTATCACCGATTCAGGAGCGATTGAAAGCACGCGCCCATTCATCAGGAGCGGTGATGCCCTGCGGGAGGCTCTTCAATCGTGTCGCGCGAGATGGCCCTTTGCCTACGTGCGTCCCTTTTTCGTCATTTCGAGCCTGTTGGGAAATCTCGCTTGACGCTCGTCCTGCCGTCGGTGTCGTCCTTGAAAGTAGGGCGGACGCAGTTCACCTCGCGACGTCCGCGAGAAGAGATTTCTCGACTTCGCTCGAAATGATGGGGAAACGTGGGTGTTCAGATGGAGGCCGTCTCACAGCACCTCGAACGGTGACGCCACACTAGAGGTCGCCGCGCGAGCGGCCGCGGACGTAGGCGCGTCCCAGCGCGGCTGGCAGACGGATGTTGCGCCCGACGATGATCAGGGCGATCACGACGCCGAGATACGGCAGCATCTGCAGGAACTCCGCTCGCACCTTCACGCTCGTCAACTGCAGCCCTGCATCCAGTCCGCGCAGGAGCCCGAAGAGCATCGCCGCCGCTGCGATCCGCCAGGGCGTGAGCTGGCCGAGCATCGCGAGCGCGATGGCGATGAAGCCGATTCCGAGAGTGACGCCCGGCCGGAAGAATCCCAATTCGACGATCGTCAGCGCCGCCCCGGCCAGCCCCGCCAGGGTCCCGCCGATCATCGCGGCGGCGATCCGCACGCCATCGACGCTGATGCCCGTTGCGTCGACGGCAAATGGCGCCTCTCCCACCGCCCGCAACCGCAGCCCGAACGTGCTGGAGCGCAGCATGAGGTCGCAGCCGAGGACGATCCCCCAGGCGAGATAGACGAACCACACCTGCCCGAACACGGCCGGCCCCACGATCGGCACCCAGTCGCCCAGCCCCGCCAGCGGACGGCCCATCGTCGTGTCGAGCAACGGCTGACTGGAGCCGAAGGATTCGCGGAACAGGAACCCGGTGACGCCGCCTCCCACGAGCGTTACCCCCAAACCGAGCACGACCTGATCGGCCTTCGCCGCGACGGTCAGTACCCCGAAGATGCTGCCGACCAGCAATCCTGCCAGGGCGCCCGCGCAGAGCCCGAGCAGGAGCGACTCGCCTCGCAAGGCGACCCAGAACCCCGTGAAGCCGCCGATCAGCATGACGCCCTCGACTCCGAGGTTGAGCAGGCCGGCGCGCTCGCCAATCGCCTCGCCGACCGCCGCGAGCATGAGCGGAACTGATCCCAGCAGGGCCGCCGAGAGCAGCGCGGTCATCACCGCCTCAGCGTTCATGCCGCCTCCCGCCGTGATCGCCGGTGGCGCACCCAGGCGCCCACGGCCAGCGTGATGAGCAAGGTGCCCTTCACGACATCGAAGAAGGCCGGGGCGATGCCCGCCGCGCGCGGCATCACATCGGCGCCGTAGGAGAGCAGTCCGAGAAAGAGCGCCGCCGGGATCAGGCCGGGAATCGATCCCCTCGCCAGGAAGACCAGCGCGAAGGACGTCAGCCCGTATCCCGGATTCCACTCGCCCTGGAAGGTGCCCTTCGTCGACAGCACGTCGTTCACCCCGGCCAGCGCGGCGATCGCTCCGCTCGCCACGAGCGCGGCCACCATGTAGCGGACCACCGGAATCAACCCGTGCCGGGCGGCGCGGGGGCTTGCACCGGCTGCGGTCAGTTCGTAGCCGGCCACCGTCCGTTGCAGAAACCACCCCGCGACGACAACGAACAGCAGCGCCACCAGGAGACCGGCGTGCACGCGCGTGTCGCCGAGCGTGGTGAGGCGAAGCTCGCGAGGGATCAATGGTGTCTGCGGCGAGACAAGCGTCTTGTCGCGCAGGGGGCCTTTCACCAGCCACGCCGTCAATGAGATGGCGATGTAGTTGAACATCAGCGTTGTGACGATTTCGTTGATGCCGAGTTTCGCCCGCAACAGGGCCGGCACCAGCCCCCAGAGCCCGCCGGCGAGCAGGCCGGCCAGCGCCGCACCCGTCCACAGACCAAGGCGCCCGGCACCTGCATCCACCAGGGCGCCGCCCACGCTCCCGGCGGCCAGGGCCCCCACGAGGACCTGGCCATCAACGCCGATATTCCAGATGCCCGCCCGCATAGCGATCAGGACCGCGCACCCCGCCAGAAGCAGCGGGGTCGCCCGGACCAGAATCTCCTGCCAGCCGACCGGTCGCAACAGGGTTCGTTCCACCAGCTCGCGATAGGCCGCGAGCGGTTCGTGTCCGGTCAGCGCCAGCAGCACGCCGCCGAGCACGAGCGCGAGCAGCACCGCCCCCAGCGATTCAAGACCGCCGTTCCGCACACCCTGCCACCATCGTGGCCAGTCTCGCCGGGTTGACACCGGTTGCTGCTTCGCTACCATCCGTCGACGATCATCCTGGCGAGGGCCAACCGGTCGGTGACAGCGGGATCCAGAAGTGGGGAAACCCGGCCCGCAGCCATCACGGCAACCCGATCCGCCCGGGATCTCGCCTCGTCGAGATCGGTGGTGAAGAAGAGGACCGCGCCGTTCCGCGCCACGATCTGCCGCATCGCCTGCCAGACGATTTTCTGCGTGCGCGCATCCAGGCCATGCGTCGGCTTGTTTGCCACGAGGACGTCCAGTGCGAGCGCCATCTCGCGCGCCAGGAGGACTTTCTGGATGTTTCCGCCCGAGAGCAGCCCCAACGGCGTCTCCATGCGATCTGGCGTGATGGACCAGGCCGCGATCCGAGCCGCCGCATCCTCGGTGATGGCTGGCTGGCGCAGGACGCCGAATCGCGAGAACCGTCGTTCCCGTTGCCGCTTGAGCAGCAGGTTGCGGGCAACACTCATGCTCGGGACGCCGCCCTCGCCCTGACGGTCGTCGGTGAGATAGCCGATCCCGGCACGCTGGCGGGCGGCCGCCGATGCGCCGCCGAGAGAGCGTCCACGTAGTATCACCTCGCCCTCCGCTCGCCGGTGGCCGGTCAGGACCTCCGCAAGCTCGCGCTGCCCCTGCCCGTCGATGCCGACGATTGCGCACATCTCGCCCGCGTGAAGCTCAAGCGAGACATCGTGCAGACCCTGTCTCCCGGCATCCGGGCGAAGCGAGAGATGCCGTGCGCTGAGGATTGGGGGCTGTACGTGGCTGGGAACGACGTCGACGGCGCTACCGGCACGCGCGCTCTCTTCCATTGGTGGTGTCGTGACGTCCGCATCGCTGCCGCTATCGCCAAACATGCACGCGAGCAGGCGGGATTCCGTCGCCTCCGGCCACCCGTTCGCCTCCCGTTCGGCGCTGCCCGCCACGTGTCCGTGCCGAAGCACGACGATCCGGTCTGACAGGGCCAGTGCCTCCTCCAGCTTGTGCGTGACGAGGACGATCGATGTCCCCTGCTCGCGAATCGTCCGCAACAGGTCGAAGAGATGCGCGATCTCGGACGGCGCGAGGATCGAAGTGGGTTCGTCCAGGAGCAGGTAGCGGGGCGATGGGATGAGCGCCTTCGCGATCTCGACCCGCTGCCGGGCGCCGAGCGAGAGCGCGTCGATGCGCTCGCGGCCAGTCAGACCGTCGCGCAGCAATGGGGGAAGTTCCGGCGATCTCCAGCCGGCCAGTCGCAATTGCTCGCGTACAGTGAGTGTCGGCACCAGCGAGAAGTGCTGATAGACGATGCCGATGCCGTGGCGGATAGCGTCCTGGGGAGAACGCAGGTGAATGCGGGCACCGTCGAGAGACAGGTCACCGGTATCGGGCGTTGTCAGGCCGGAGAGGATGGAGAGCAGGGTGGACTTGCCAGCGCCATTCTCGCCAAGCAGCCCAAGCACATCGCCGGGACGGAACGCGATGGACAGCCGGTCGTTGGCGAGGACCGGCCCGTATCGCTTCGAGATGTTCCGCGCTTCGAGCATCGAGTATCGCCCCCACCGATCGACTGGGCCTCCAGCACGGGGCGACGCCCGGTCGCCACATGTTTGCTGTCAATTTGGAGCTTATCAAAAGATCTCGCCCGGCGAAGCATGGGGCGGATGTTCTGCGACGGCGAGAGGCTATGCAGCCCTCGTCTCCGGGAAGATATCCTTCGACAAGCTCAGTAGTGCGTCTACATTCAACTGTCTCACTCCCTCGTCCCGCATACCCGTCATCCTGAGCGAAGCGCATCGGCCGCAGGCCGACCGGCTAGGCACGGCATGATTGCCGCCGACCCGTGATCCACGGACATGAGGGCGACGGCTACGCCGTCGAGTGGTTGTGCTCTCGCTACGCTGCGCACGGGGATGCTTCGCGTTGCTCAGAATGACGGAGATGGGAAAGTTCAGCAGAGACACACTACGCAGGATGACAGAAATGAAGTACCGGGCAAGGGGGCCGACCTGGGACACAATGGCCGGCACTGCTCATTGATCTTGCAGAACGGTGTCTCTTGGTCGCCCCTTGGCTTCGGAATAACGCAAAGTTCGGTGGGACTCTGCGACGGGCATGGGGTTTGCCCGTACACGACCACACCATGAGACACATTGGAGTGCTCCGGCGCGGCAGAGCCGGTGATCAGGTCGAAGCTGCTTCCGGCAAGGCATCGAGCCAGCCGAGCACGGCGTGCGTCTGGGCCACGCGGAGATCGAGCACGGAACGGCGGATGCCGTCGTCGGCACCCGTCCGCTCCGGATCGAGCGCATCCCGCTGACCCACGAGCGACGCCAGCAGGTCGGCGATTACCGCTCGCTGGGCCCGCACGAGCGCGCGGGCGCGCTCGGCGTCAAGCTGGCGCGCGAAATAGAGCTTGACGAGGAATTCGAGCCGGATCTCGCGGGTGGCATGCACCGGCGTCTCCAGCCACTGCTCGAGCGCGGCCCAGCCCGCCGGGGTCAGGGTGTGATCCTGCCGGTCGGGACGGGTCGATTGTGGCTCGATGCTGGTTGCGATCAAGCCGGCCTTTCCGAGCTTCTTGAGGTAGTGGTAGAGCATGCCGGGTTCGAGCCGGATGATCTCGGCGAGCGGACCATCGTTGAAGCGCCGGCCGAGGTCATAGCCATGCACGCCTTGTCCGGCGTGATCCGCGCGTTCGGTCACCGCGATCAGCCCCAGCAGCGCGTGTTCGGCCGCGCCGATGCGATCCCGGCGGCTACGACCGCCGCTTACTGCTTGTCGCTCAGGCTGTGCGCTCACGTCCGCCACATCTCCGATCTCAACTCAGGCCACCGCACGATGCAGGTCCTCCTCAGCGCCCCGCCCGAGATGCTCGGGCCCGTCCCCGGATTCCGGCGGCAGCACGCGCACCCTGGCCACCCGCAACCCGTCCATCTCCTCAACGACCAACCGCTGGCCAGCGGGCGCCACGACCTCGTCGCCAACCTGCGCCGCCCGACCCAGCACGAAGAAAACGTAGCCGCCGAGCGTCTCGACGTCGTACTCCTCGTTCTGCAGGTCGACCTCATGCCGATCGCGCAGTTCGGCCAGGCTGGTGAGCCCGTCGAAGTGGAGCACGCCATCCGGGCCGATCCCCTCGATCTCCGGATTGTCCTCGTCCTCCTGAATCCGGCCGATCAGGCGCGTCACGATGTCCTGCAGCGTGACGATCCCGGCGGTACCGCCGTATTCGTCGATCACGACCGCCATCTGGACACGGTTCTCGCGCATGCTGGTCAGCACTTCGGAGGCCGCGAGGGTCTCCGGCACGAGCATCGGTTCCGTTACATAATCGCGGATGTCGAAGCGCTCGGCGATCTTCGCCGCCGCGTGCGCCGTTGCCGGCAGTCGCCCGTTCCCGCCCGGGGCACCGGCCACCGCCTCTGCCGTCGCCGTTGCGTGGACGCGGTCGAGAAAGAGCGGCAGCAGGCGCTTGATCTTGATGATACCGACGATGTGATCGCTGTCACCCTCGAAGACGGGCAATCGCGTGTGCGAGGTCTCCGAGGAAAGCTTGATCACGTCGTCGAGTGTCGCATCGATCGGCAACGCCGTGACCTCGGTCCGCGGCACCATTACATGCCGGGCCTGCATATCGGTGAAGGAGAATGCACGACCGACAAGATCGTGGGCGGCCTGGTCGACGAGACCGGCCTCGCGACTGGCATCGACCGCGAGCATCAGCTCCTCGGCGGATTGCACGAGCGCATGCCCGGACGCCGGTTGGATCCCCACCATCTTCACCACCTGGTTGCCCACCCAGTTCAGTGTGTTGATGACCGGGCGGAAGATCACCAGGAAGAGGTGAATCGGCCGGTAAACGGCGAGCGCGGTCGCTTCCGAGCGCTGGAGGGCGAGACTCTTGGGCGCGAGCTCACCGATCACGATGTGCAGCGACGTCACCAGCGAGAAGGAGATGATGAAGGAGATCGCGTGGGTCGTGGTCGTGCCGATGGTGAAGGGGAGGTACTCGATGATGCCGTGGAGGAGGGTTGCGACCGCTGGCTCACCGATCCAGCCGAGGGCCAGACTGGAGATCGTGATGCCAAGCTGGGTTGCGGCGATGTAGGTATCGAGGTGATTGAGAAGATCGAGGACGCCCGTCGCGCGGCGGTTGCCTTCAGCGGCAAGTTGTTGCATGCGGGTACGACGGACGGAAACGAGCGCGAACTCGGTTGCCACGAAAAAGCCGTTCGCAAAGACGAGCGCAACGACGGCAACGAGTCCCAAGGTGGTACTAATTGGGTCCTCCAGACCGATGAACAAACGGCGCTTTCAAGACGTCGGGCACGCACCCACGGTGATCGAGTGCATTGGCAGGGAATCGTGTCCGACACGCCGCACACAGTACATTTTCATCTTAGAAGAAAGGCCGGGAAATCTCCAGCATCAGGATCGGATATCATCTCTTCGGGGAAACGTGGAAGGTGGGCCGATACAGATGACGATCCGGCATGCGCACCTGCTCCCCCGAATCGTGGAGCACCTACAGCGGAATTCGAAATGGTGGCGACAATCCGTAGCGAGTCGGCTGGTCTGACCCATCCGGCGACGCCGGATATCGGCTCCCACTATCGGCCCGGTGGTTCGGCCGATGGCCCGACGCCGCTGTGGACACGAGGTCGGCCGCTACGGTTTCGATTTCGGCTCTATCGGCCGGATGGATCGGCCAGAGGCAGGAAGCCCCAGCGTGGTGATACGCCAACCAGAAGAGGTCGCCCGGCGGCCCAAGGACCCCATTGCCTATCTCTCCGAACTGCTCTCATCGCGCGTGCGGGCGCAGGTGCTGACCTATCTTGTCGCCCGCGCCGACGAGGCATTCTCGCTCACGCAGATCGCGCGCGGGCTCGCGCTCTCCATCAGCAGCGTGCAGCACGAATGCTACAAGCTGGAGCGGCTCGGCATCCTGCAGGGGAGACCGCGGCAGGGGTCACGGCGGTATCAGCTCGATCAGACCTTTTTGCCGACGGCGGCGGTGATCCAGCTCGTGATCACCGCTTTCACCCCGCAGGTCTTGCTCGGACTTGCCCTTGAGGATCTCGCCGGGGGGGACGGCTTGCAGATCGCGCAGGTTGCTGGCCCCTTGCCGCCCACCTCGGCGGATTCGACCTACCTGCTCCTCGTCGGCGAGCTCTCGCTCGACCAGCTTGCCACCGCGCATGAGCGCGTCGCCCGCCTGCTTGACCTGCCTGCGGACAGCCTGCAGGTTGCCTTCTTCCAGCCGGCGCAATGGCAGTCCCATGTTGCCAGCCGGAACGAGCTCGTGACCCGGCTGCAATCGCTTCCCCGGATTCCGATCATCGGCAGCCTGGGCGAAGCAACGCCAGCCGCCTAGCGCGCCACTTGCTCTCAGCGGCGGGCGCCGCCCTTCGTCATTTCGAGCGCAGTTGAGAAATGACGAAGGGAAAGGTGCCTGAAATGACGACATACGGCATGCATCCGTACCGCAACGCATCACTATCGAAACGGAAGGACACCCGCTTACCATGACGTCGCACGCTCCCACTGGTCCTGCATTGCTCGTCGGTCAATCCGGTGGGGCGACCGCTGTTATCAACGCCAGCCTCGTCGGGGTGGTCGATGCGGCGCGCGCGACGGGCGGATATGGCCGGATCCTCGGCATGCGCAACGGGATCGAGGGACTGTTGCGGGAATCCTTCATCGATCTCGGCGCCCAGCCGCAGGAGACGCTGGATCGGGTGCGACGGACGCCGTCCTCCGCGCTCGGCACCGGTCGCTACAAGCTGAAGGTCGAGGATCTCGACCGCGCGCTCGATCTGCTCGCTCACCACAACATCACGGCCCTCGTCTATATCGGCGGGAACGACTCGGCGGATACCGCGCATCGCCTCGCCGTGCAGGCGCGGGCGCGCAAGCAGGCATTGCAGGTGATCTCGGTGCCCAAGACCGTCGACAACGATCTGCCGGAGACCGACCATTGCCCCGGTTTTCCGTCGCTCGCCCGCTTCCTGGCGAATACGGTGCGCGACGCGACCTACGATACGCTCGCCGCGCCAGCACTCTATCCGGTCAAGTTCATCGAAGTCATGGGGCGGGATGCCGGTTGGGTCGCGGCCTCGGGTTCGCTCGGCTTCTCCCCGGACGAACGGGCGGACGATCTCCTGCCCCACATCCTGCTGCCGGAGCGACCGCCGCAGTCGACGCAGGTCGTGCTTGATGTGGTGCGGGCCGACCTGGATCGCCGTGGCTGGTCGGTCGTGGTCGTGCCGGAGACGCTGCGGAGCGCCGGTGGTGCGCATCTCGGCGGCGACACGCCGGACTATGTCGACGAATTCGGGCATCCGTACTTTCCGAGCACCGGCGCCGCCCTGACGCGCCTTGTCACCCAGCAGCTCGGTGTCCGCGCCCGGTTCGAGAAGCCCGGCAGCGCGGCGCGGATGTCGATGGCGCTGGCATCCGAGGTCGATCTCGACGAGGCCTACCGGCTCGGGCGGGCTGCCGTCGAGCACATCCTCGCCGGGGAAACCGCGCGGATGACCGCTCTCCGCCGCCTCAGCGATGAACCGTACATGACGACGATCGAGACCGTTCCGGTCGAGCGCATCGCCAACCAGGTCCGTACCCTGCCCGATGCGTTTATCGGTGAGGATGGCATGAGTGTCACCGACGCGTTCCGGGCCTGGGCGCTGCCCTTGCTCGGCGACGCTCCATTCCCACCGTACGCCCGGCTCGCGCGCTGAGCGGCGAATTTGTGCGATTTGCTGCATTCTTCCAGACGATGTGGCACAATCTAGCGTTGCACCGGCGAACCAGCAAAAATGGATGGATCGCCACTGTGGTGCACGAACGTTTCGCGTGGTCCGGCTCCCGCATCAACGAGCCGCCCCGCACTGCACATCGTCGCGCTCTGTGCGACAGGAGAATGTCGGTGATCGGCATCCACGATGGGCAATCCCCCGTCGAGCAACCCACCCAAGAACCCCTCGAGAGAGAAAAGGCGGACCTGACCGCCGGGGTCAACGCCGAACAGGAGATACCGATCCAGCCCGCCGGGACGATGCGCGCCGGCGAGGCCGGATCGATCGACGATCACGATGATCGCACCTGGGTCCTCGAGGCCGGGTCGGACGTGATCGGCAGTTGCGGCCACAAGGTCGGCGAGATCGTCGATGTCGAGCCCAACTACATCGTGGTCGAGGTCGGGTTCTTCCACCCCAGCGATCTCTACGTGCCCAAGACGGCGATCGGCGATCATCACGACGCGGATGTCGTGCTCAACCTGACGAAGCAGCAAGCGATGCACCAGGGATGGGAAGAAGAACCGGCTCCCTGACAGGAGAATCGCCGTCAACCGCGGCCCTGCGCACGCCGCCTTCGTCATCGCGACGAAGGCGGCGTGCGTCTGTTCCAGCTAGCGAGCGCCACCTGCGTGATCCCCTCCCCTGCATGCCGCATGGACCGTGGCCGGCTTTCGTGCGAGAGTGTGCCAGCGAACGGGTTTGGTAGCGGGTGGAGAGCGAGATGGAGCTAGAGGGACGCGTGGCGCTGGTCACCGGTGGTGGGTCGGGAATTGGCCGGGCGATCTGCGAACGGTTTGCCACCGAAGGCGCGACCGTCATCGTCGCCGACTGGAACCTGCCCGCGGCTGAAACAGTTGCGGGGCGCATTCAGGAGCAGTACGGGCATGCACGGGCACTGGCTGTCGCGATGGACGTCTCGCAGGCGCACCAGGTTGACGCGGCGGTCCGCGAGGCCATCACGCGCCGGGGCTCGATCGACATCCTCGTCTCCAATGCCGGGCTCTCCGACGGTACCGATATCCTCACCATCGATGAAGAGACCTGGGACCGCAACCTCGATATTGTGCTCAAGGGCGCCTATCTCTGCGCGAAGGCTGTCCTACCAGGGATGCTGGAGCGGCACTCCGGCGTCATCCTCACGATCAGCTCCGTCAACGGTCTGACCGGGCTCGGGGAGGAGCCGTACAGTGCCGCGAAGGCCGGTCTCATCAACCTCACCCGCAACCTGGCCATGCGCTACGGCCGGAATGGTATCCGCGCCAATTGCATCTGCCCCGGTACCATTCGCACCCCCATCTGGGACAAGCGCCTGGAGAAAGAGCCCGATGCGCTTGATACCCTCACGAGCTGGTACCCGCTTGGCCGCGTCGGCACCCCGGAGGATGTGGCGAGCGCGGCCCTCTTCCTCTGCTCCGATCAGGCGAGCTGGATCACGGGCGAGACGCTCAATGTCGATGGCGGCCTGATGGCAGGGCTCTACCGGATGAGCGAGGACCTCTCGGGTCGCGGCAAGGCCTGACGCCGCGTCGCGGGCCGGTCCCCTGCAGGTCCCATAATCGGGTGTGCTAATCGAGCCGGGTGGCGTGGGCGGCGAGGGCAATCGCGATCCCGTCCTCGCCGAGCGCGACGACGGGATCGGGAAGTCCCGTCCATTGGCCGAGCTTGCGGCGGACGTGATACCCGGCGAACGACCCGGCAACGCTCCCGAGGGCGCCGAGCAGGATGCCGGCGAGCACGGGCTGCGTGCCGCGCACTTCCGAGCCGATCGCCGCGCCCGCCAGCCCGCCGAACACGATCCGCCCCAGCAACGCCTTCGGTTCCAGGCGAGAGGGCGTGACCGGCAGCTTGTCGCCCACCGTCTCGCCGGCGCTGGCTGCCACCAGAGCGATCCGCCCCGGCCGGCTCCGCAGGATCGGCCATTCGCGCCAGCCCGCCGAAACGGGCGCGTTTCCCCGGCGCAGGGCCAGCGCCGCCATCGGCATCTGCGAGCGTAACCCGGCCACGACTCCCAGGGTCAATGCGCGCGAGACGTGATCTCCGTTCAGGCTCTTCTTCATGGTGCCGTCCATTCTTCTTGCTGAATGACGAATCCGGCATCCGCCGGGACTGCCGCCATCCTCGCACGCCTCACGGTGGGATGCCATTGACCCGACCCACGTCGAAGCCCTCCGGCGGAGGGAGCGGTCGCGGCATTGTTGAACGCTTTCCGCGAGTTGCTGAGCCAGATCGACGCCTGGGTCGAACGGCTGTCTCAGACATCGTTCTCGGCGGCCCGCTCCTCGAACCAGTGCCGCCACAGGTCGCCCAGATCCTGCCCGGATGCCTGCTCGAAAGCCGATCGCAGGTCGTCCGGCTGCGCGATGCCGAAGAGAAACGTCTCGTAGTAGGAACGCAACCCAGCGAAGAAGGCATCGTGGCCGATCGTCTCGTAGATGGCGTTGAATCCCATCGGCGCCTTGTTGTAGGCGGCGAATGAATAGGCCCGGCCTGTCTCGAAATCGTCCGTCGGTGTGTCGACGATCTGGTCGCCGCCGTTCCTCACCGTCGCGGCAAACGGGGTGACGACGGCGCTGCCGAACATCTGGTTTCCCGCCTGCGCGCCGTAGACCTCGGTAAAGTAGATCTTGCTGGAGACGAAGTTGGTCAGCCCCTCGTCGGTGAAGGCATGGATGTACTGGTTGTTGCCGATCAGACCGTAGAACCACTGGTGCAGCACCTCGTGGGAGACGGTGAAATCGAGGTAGTTCGGGACACTGAGGTTTTGCTGGTCGCTGTAGTAGCTCTGGCCGATATAGACCAGTTGCGGAAACTCGACCCCGGCGGCGCCGTAGAGCTCGACCGGCACGATATCGAACGTCGTGTAAGGGTAGGGGCCGATCAACTCGTTGTAGAGGGCAAGAGCCCGGGCGGCATACTCGAGCACGGCCGTGCCGACCCGATCCGTGCCCGGGTTGTACCAGGAGGTGACGCGAGTGCCATCGACCTCGGTCGAGACCGATTGGAAATCGCTGTCGGCGACGATGGTGAAGTCGCGCACCGGGCCGGAGAGGAACCGCTGCGTGCGGGCCGCTCCGTCCACCGTCTCCTCGATGGCGCTGCCGGTGGTCACGACCTGCCACGAGGCCGGGGCGGTGAGGGTGACATCGTACAGGGCGGTATTGCTGAAGATCGGATCGCCATTGATGCTGGTGGGATCGAGCTCCCAGCCGTTGGCCGGATCCCAGCCCGCGACGATCGGGTACCAATGGGCGAGCGCCCAGGTGCCGGTTGCGCTGTCGATGCCGAAGATCCCGTAGTGATCGGATGTATCGATAGGAACGGTCGCGGAGAAGCCCAGCTCGATGGTGATGCTGGCATCGGGGGCAAGCGGCGTCGCGAGCGGCACGCTCAGGACGGAGTTCGAGACGGTGAGCTCCGGTTCGACGCGCTCGCCGTCGACCGTGACGTCGTCGACGATCATCGCGTCGACGTCCTCATTCGCGCCGTTGGCATAGAGGCGGAACGGGATGGTATCCAGCTCGTTGCCGGTGGTGTTGATAAAGGAAACGCGTGCCGTCCCGTCGAGGCCGGGGGAACCGTCGAGGCGGAGGGTGGCGTCGATGGTATAGCTCGTCAGGTCGCGGGTTTTCGCCGCGACAATTCCCCGGAGATCCGGCTTGATCGTCGCCAGTGACGGATCGTTTCTAGCGACTATGGGAGAGCTGGATGGTGTCTGCGCGCTGACAAGAGCGGCGGGAAGGGCGAGGGTGAGCGCGAGAATCAGCACGATCAGGCGGGAGCCGGCGTTTCCCGCCAGTGATCGTTCGACGCGTGTGGTCATGGTATCTCCTCAAGCGAGCCGCAGCCGCACCGGTCATCGCCGGTAGTGACTGGTACAATCGATCGCGTGACCCGCAGGGTGAGATCGATACTTCTCGATCCTGCCCGGCGATGCGCGATCGGCGCAATTGTACTTGTCCCCGACTCGCGTCCGATGGCGCGGCCCTCCGAAGAAACAGATGCAACGAACGCCTCCACCTGCACCACAGAGCACGCCCCCGCCTGCCCCGGCACGCCTGCCCGCGATCCGATCGCTGGTAATGACGGCGATGATCCGCGAACAGATTCTCTTGCACCTGCTCGATGAGACGCCGAACGAGGGGGTCGGGCTGCTCGCGGTTGCCTCGGAACTGACGGCGGACGGGGCGGCGGCGGCGACGCGGTTCTTTCCCGGCACGAACATCGACGCCTCGCCGGCCCGCTTCACGATGGATCCGGCCGAGGTGATGTCGGCGATCCGGGAGATCGAGGCGAATGGGTGGCGGCTGGGCGCGATCGTGCATTCGCATATCACCAGCCCGGCGACACCCTCGGCCACCGACCTGCGCGAGGCGAACTATCCGGATGCGCTGCTGCTGATCGTGTCGTTTGCATCTCATCCATCGGCCATGCGGGCGTGGCGAATCGATCGCGAGGACGAGATGCAGATGGTTCGCGCTGTCCCGATCGAGATCCCGCCGGTCGCCCGCCGTGATACGCGCCCGCCGCGCTCATGAGTGGTTCGTCTACGTTGAGCTGTTCCTCCCTGTCATCCTAGACGGAGTGCAGAATGACAGTTCAATGGAGTCGCTCTACGGAGCGGAGTGCGGCGCTCCCCACACGAATGGGCTGAGGACATTTCAACGTGGATGCACCGCTTCATGCGGTGGTCGTTTCGCGAGGAAGACGCCGCGATGAGCGGAAAATCTCGTCCGCACATCCATCGGTCATGGGCGCATACGGTGGGGCAGGCGGTGTCTTCTGCCCCCGACGTAGCCCATGTTCCCTGCTGGAACTGAAGTGGACATCGAGAGATGGCGGAGTATAGTACGTGTCAGGATGGCACGGCTGCGGCGAGGGCACGCGCTCTTATGCATGCCCAGAGTCCGTACGGAGCACAGCAATTGGGGCGGGCGTGGATCACGGGGAGCACGGTGATTCACCGAAAAAGGCCCCGCTGTGTGCCGGGGTGCCACCGAAAATCATGAGCGTTTTGCACCATCACTGGCTCTCCTGAACCCGGTATGACCGCGAGCGGACAGACGGACGCTCGGGCTGGGTTGCATCGATTCTGGTAGGGAGAGTGTCCGGAACCCGTCGGGATGCCGGGCCTGGTGTATGACGCTGGAGTGGGATTGGAGTTCAATGATTCGTCTTCCCCGCGCATGTTCGCGTGGCTTCATGCACGCGACGGCAGACGGCACCGGCTGCGGCGCCAGTAGCATCGACGGCGTCCCGCTCACGGCGGCCTGGGATACATCCGCTGGTGCCCCCTTTCCGAGCGGAAGCGACCACCACGCGGACGTTGGGCCGGGCGATGGCAGTGAGGGTGTTGCACGGCCAGCGCCAACTCGGGACCGGGCAACGATTCTGAATGCGCTGGTGGCGGTGCTTGTGGATTTCGAGCGCCTGCTCGAAGGCAAGTCGCAGGAGGCCCTAACGCAACCATCGCATGATGGCGGCTGGGGGATGGTCGAGATCCTTCCGCACATGCGGGATTGGGAGGAGATCAATCACCAGCGGATCGCGCGCATCCTGGAGGAGGATCGCCCCACGCTGGAGTGCCTGGACGACTCGTTGTGGTCGATCGAACACGACTATTCATCGCAGGATCCACACAAGACCTTCGAGCAGTTCCGCAACCTGCGGAGCGCGCTGGTTGCGCATGTCTCGGACCTCGATGAGGAGGCCTGGGCACGGGGAGCGGTCCTGGAAGGAACCGGAGAGATCACGCTGCACTGGCTGCTGGACGATATCTGCGAGCACGATGTCGTTCACCTCGCCCAGGCGCGCGAGGTCCTTGTCTGACCCGCATCGTTGCCCCAGTACGGCGTCAACTATCCTGCGTTGTGCAGGGCGTCCCGAATGATCGCCTCATTCACCCTCCGTCGTTTCAGCAAGTCGCGGGCGAAGGGGTTCTCATCGTCATTTCGAGCGTAGTCGAGAAATGACGAAAAATACGCGGCTCAAAGGGACGCTTCCGCCACGCATTTCACGAGCGACACAGCACGAGGGTAGAACGGCGTGGCCGCTGGCGCGCAGACCTCCCAAAAGCGCAAAGCATGCCATAATTCCCCGAACACAAGCGTGATGGACGGCCATCCGGTGGATGGCGGATAGGCATGCGTAGAGGTTGGACAGGATGGCGACGGTAGCGGGCTACATCGATGTCGAGGCACCGGTCGGGACTGACGAACTCCGCCGGATACAGCGGATGAACAACAATGCGTTGATTATCCGGCTGCATTTCACGATCAACCACCTGTCGCGGTGGCTCTCGCCGATTCACGATCGTAACCGGCTGGAGCGATCGCTGCATTTCGGCGAGCCTACAGTGAAAGAGCTTCTCATAGGCATGCGGGAGGAAGAGCATCGCATCTTTCCGATGATGCACATGATCACGGTAGAGAACGACCCTGATCTCGACCGCCTGCCGCCCTATGAGCCGCCCGACGATCGCCCCGAGATCGATGCGCGCCGCGCTCCGATCGAGATCCTGGCCCAGTTCCGCCGGCTGCGTCAGAGTACTTGCTCGCTGCTGCGGAGCATGCCCGACGATGCCTGGCGGCGCGTGGGAACGAGCCGGCGCGGATACAACGCGTCGCTCCGCAGCCTTGCCGAGGAACTGGCCGAGCACGACTATCGCTATCTGCGCGCGATTGATCAGGCACTCGACCGGACCGGCGCGCGCGAGGGGCTGGCCGAGATCCAGAAGACGCATCTCGACGAGCTGCTCCGGCTTGTTCCGGAAGAGATCATCCTTTGAGACCAGCCGGCGGTTTCCATGTGCCAACACCGGGAACCGCCGGTCTTTACCCATGACCCTGATCCAGCATCCTGCGCTACATATTGAATGGAACCGGGATTTATGAGCTCTACACCTCCAACTGGTACCGGCACCGCGTCGCATCCGAGCGCATCTGGCCTGTCGGATGTCAAGATCGTCGAGGCGCTGGGTCGCGAGTTCTTCCTCGCGCTCGATGCCCGCGACCCGCGACGGTTGCGCAACACGCTCTCGGCCAACGCCACGTTCCGGGCACATCCACATTCGGCGCCGATTCGGCCCGCCGATGAGATCGTTGCCTACTTCGGTACGGTCGTCTCGTCGTATCCCAACGCGCATTGGGACGTCACCGATGTGATCGCCGCCGCCGATCGGGGCGCGGTGCAATTCGTGATCCGTGAGTACTCCGCCCGTCTGGGGCGGGAGCTGATCTCCGAGCAGATCGCGATGATTCGCGTGAATGCCGGCAAGATTGTGAGTTTCGTCGGTTATTACGACAGCATGGAATTTCAACGCGTCTTCTGGGCCGACTAATTTCGTCGCGGGCCGCCGGTGGCCGGAACCTTTAAGAACTCTGTACACTTGCAAAAGGTGAACGGCGGGTAACGACCGGGTGCACCCGGCGGGAGGAAGACTGTGGTGTGTCTTTGTTCCGCGGTTTTGATGTAAACATCCGTAAGCGGCGCGGGCGACCGGTTTCTCCCGCGAACGGCTTCGTCAATTACCATCGCAGCCACGATCACCATCCCATCCAGCACCCGGAATGAAGCGGGGGAGCTATAACCGTGAAATCGAGGGCTCATGACTATACGTCCCCGCCACAACAGCCACGGCGCAATGGCAACGGCCAGGGCCACGCAGCCGATGCCGTGGCCGAACGTGAACCGATCCTGCGCATGCCGCTGCATGAGGCGTCGCCGGCCAGTCTCGCCAGCGACCTGATGTCCGATGCCTGCGCGAACGAGGATCTGCATCAAATCCCGGATATCGTGATCCGGCGGTTGCCCATCTACGTGCGCACGCTCAAGAACCTCTCCGATCGCGACGTCCGCTCGGTCTCGTCGGAGGAACTGGCCGAACTGATCGGCGTGACGGCGGCCCAGATCCGCCGCGATCTCTCCTACTTCGGCAAGTTCGGCAAGCAGGGCAAGGGCTACGACACGCAGTTCCTGGCGCAGACGATCGGCAGGATTCTTCGGCTCGACCGGCAGTGGCCGGTGGCGCTGGTCGGGCTCGGTCACCTGGGCCGCGCAATCGCCAACTACCGCGGCTTCACCCCATCGTCGTTCACCATCGTCTCGCTCTTCGACCGCAATCCGCGGCATATCGGCGATATCGTGAACGAGATGGAGATTCAGCCGGAGGACCGGCTGATCGAGACGCTCAAGCGCGACAATATCAAGATCGGCATCATCGCAACGCCCAAGGTTTTCGCCCAGGAGACAGCCGAGCACATGGTCGCGGGGGGGATCGAGGCGATCCTGAACTACGCGCCGGTGATCCTGAAGGTGCCCGATTACGTGACGGTGCGCGAGATCGATCCAGTCAGCGCCCTCCAGAGCATCACCTATTACATCAGCGAGGATGGCGTTCCCGAGCGGGTGTGAGTCCCGACCTCCGACCCCTTGTGAGGCCGGCGTCGTTGAAGTGAGGCAGCATGAAGCCCAATGTGCTCGTTATCGACTACCGCACAGGGAATTCCCAGAGCGTCTCATATGCGCTGACCCGGCTGGGAATCGCGAACCAGGTCGCCCAGCACCCCGGCGAGGTGGGCGATATCACCCACATCATCCTTCCCGGCGTCGGCGCGGCGGGAACGACCATGGACTATCTTGCCGCCGGTGAATGGCTCGATTTCCTCAACGACCGCGTGCTCGTCCAGGGCATGCCGTTCCTGGGCGTCTGCGTGGGCTTGCAGGTGCTCTTCGATCGTAGCGACGAGCAGGATGCGACGTGTCTCGGCTGGCTGCCAGGCAGTGTCGTCGCCTTTGATCGGGCGTCGGTTCGCGTGCCGCATATGGGCTGGAACCACGTTGCCCGGACCGGCGATCATCCCTTCGCGGCGGCGATCCTCCCCAATTCCTATTTCTACTTCGTCAATTCCTATTTTGCGCAACCTCATGAGGTGGCCGACCTGGCGGGAACTGCCGACTACGATGGCGTGTTCGCTGCCGTGGTCGCCCGCAAGAACATCATGGCGACGCAGTTCCATATCGAGAAGTCAGGCCCGGGCGGTCTGGCGCTCCTCGACCGCTTTACCACCCTCACCCCAGAGGAGTTGCAATGACCTCGCTCGTGCCGCGCCTGATCGCCTGTTTTGACGTCCGTGACGGACTGGTCACGAAGGGGCACGCCTTTCAGGACAATATCGATATCGCACCGGTCGAGGAACTGGCCCGATTTGTCTACGACGAGCAGATCGATGAGGTGATCGTCTTCGACATTCTCGCGAGTGCCGAGCGCCGTGGGCCCGATCTGGATATGGTCCGCCGCGTCTCCCGGCAGCTCTTCGTCCCGCTGTGCGTCGGGGGGGGCATCCGCACCGTCGAGGATATGCACGCCGTGCTCGCGGTTGGGGCGGAGAAGATCTCGATCGACTCCGCGGCTGTTCGCAATCCCGATCTCATCACGCAGGGGGCCCGGGAGTTCGGCTCGCAGGCGATCGTCCTGTCCATGCAGGTCAAGCGTGTCGCCCCGACAGGGTCGATCCCGAGCGGCTACGAGATCGCCATCGATGGCGCCCGTACCTACACCGGGCTTGACGCGGTGGAATGGGCGGTTCGCGGGGCTGAGCTGGGGGCGGGAGAGATCTGTGTCAACAGCATCGATCAGGACGGGACGCATGCCGGCTTCGACCTGGAGATCACGCGAGCGGTCGCGGACCGCGTGTCGGTCCCGATCATCGCTTCGGGCGGAGCCGGAACAGCCGCGCACATCGCCGCTGCCTTCCGGGATGCTGGCGCATCGGCGGCAATCATCAGCTCGCTCCTCTACTCGCCCCGCATCGCGCAGAATGTCGGCGTGCGGGCGCTCAAGGCTCAGCTGGCCGATCTGGGCATCGCCATGCGCCCGTGGATGGAGCCCGCTAACGAGTCGATAGCTGCCCATTCGTAGGGAACGGCCTTGTGCCGTTCCGATGGCCTGCAGGGCCATATTCGTTGCCGATTGGTACCCGGATATCGGGCTTCGCCCGATCGGTGCCGACGCGGCTGCCGGGTTGCCTCGCCCGACACCGCGCGTTATGCCTCCATCGCGGCGCGGGCGGTGGGGATATCTCCTTCACCCAGTGAATGCAGGATCAACGGGCCGGTGTAGCCCACCTCGGTAAACCCGCGCACGACGTGCGGCCACGGCACGACGCCCGTTCCGGCCGGGCAGAATCTGCCCTCAGCCGTGATGTCCTTGCCGTGCGCGATCATGATCTCGTTGCCCAGCAACCTAAACGCGTCGTCGATCACGACCGCCGGATCACGGCTCAGATCGGAGGCGGCGATGTTGGCCGCATCGAAGCAGATCCGGAGGCGCGAGTGGGTCATCTGGTCGAGCAGCTCCCGGGCCTTCTGCGCGTTCCTGGCGACGTTCGCTGGCTCCGGCTCGAACGCGAGCACCACATCGTACTCATCGGCGATCGCGAGCGCTTCGGAGAGTGCCTCGATGAGATCGGCCCATGCCTCCGGGGTGTCGTTGTCCGGGTGACGCCGCCACATGTTCTCGGCATTCCGGGTGCCGGTCGAGAGCGTGATGATATCGGTGCCGAGCGTGGCAGCGGAGGCTGCGATCGCGCGCAGGCTTGCGAGGCCCGCAGCGCGAGTGTCCGGATCCGGGTGAATCATGTTGTAGGTGCCGCCGATTGCCGCGATCGTGATCCCGCGTTCGTCCGTGGCGCGCCGGATGTCGTCTGGAAGCGATGGCGGGATGGCGGCGGGCATCGAGCCGATTCCGGCCGTGGCGAAATCCCACTGGATCATGGTGAAGCCGGCCGTCGCGACCGCATCGAATGTCTCTGCCAGGGTTGACCGCGCGAAGACCGTTTCGAAGATCCCGAGTTCCATCGCATCGCTCCCTTCATCGTGCCGCCGGTGGATTTCTGCGCCCATTGAACACGCACACGTGGGATCGCGCCAGCGATCCATCTGGCCCACTCCGCCGCTCCTAAAGGCGAGGTTCCCCGCTGGGGCATGGGTTCAGGGATCTTGCCGGATAAAGCAACGATTTGCTGTTTTTTTGGCATCCATTCTGCGATGGAAACGGCAGGACGTCGCAGTAGTCTTCGGCTTGGTCGTTTCGTCACCGTACAACTTAAGAGGGTCGGGATCATGGTTTCCATCAGCGAAGATGTGGACTCATCGTGCCGTCGTGTTGCTTCTTTACCGCTCTCTCGCCGCTCGTTGCTGGTCGGTGCCTCGGCTGCCGGATTTGCGGCGGTGCTTGCCAGTCGCCAGGGAATCACGTTTGCGTCCAGTGCGCAGGATGCTCCGTCCCTGAAGGTTGTGTCTCCCGTCGATGGTGCCACCGTGGCCACCAATGACATTCAGGTCCAGCTGGAAGTCGGCAACTTCAAGCTCGATGGCGAGGCCTTCGGACGCCCCGACCAGGACGGCGTGGGGGAGATCCTGGCGTTCGTCGACGGGGCAACGATTGCCCAGCTCACGAACTTCTATTCGACCGATAGCTTCACCATCGCTGGGGATGGCCTGGAGCCCGGCAAGCATACGCTTGCCTTCGTGCTGGCCAGCAGTACCCACGTGCCGAACATGGATACCGCGCAGCAGGTGACGATCGATTTTCAGCCCCCGCAGCCAGTGCCGCTGCCCGCCGCGAACGATGCGGGCGATGTGAGCCTCAAGCTGCTCAGCCCGGAGGATGGCGCGACGGTGCCCTCCAGCTTCCCCGTGCAGGTGACCCCTGTTGGCTTCACGCCGGCCACAGCGCTGGAAGGCAAGGCGAACGTGCCGGGATATGGGCACTATCACGTCTTCATCGATACCCCGATGGAAGCCGGGATGGCGCACAGCTCGCTGGCCGGATTGGTGCTCATGCCGGGGACCAACGGGTTCACGCTCAACCTGAGCGCCTGGGGCGAGGGCGAGCATACGATCTGGATCGAGCCCGCACAGAACGATCACAGCCAGTACAAGCCCGTCGGGCATGTCGAATTCAAGGTCACGACCAGCGCCTCCGCGTCGCCGGCGGCGAGCCCCGCGGCAGACACCGGTTCGCCGGCGGCCGGGACGACGATTGCGATGACTGACGCCCTCCAGTTCGAGCCCTCCGCGGTGACGATCAAGGCTGGCACCGCGATGACCTGAAGGAATGAAAGTTCGATCCCTCACAGTACGACGGGGGATCCTGCCAAGAACCCGGTTGCGAAGTCCCATCCCGATTTCGTGCAGCTTCCGCAGGGCGCGAAGCCGTGGGATTCCGGATTGTTGCAGCCGGGGCAGAGCTTTTCGTACACGTTTGAGATTCCGGGGACGTATCGGTATATCTGTATCCCCCACGCCGTTTCGGGGATGTTGGGGACGATCACGGTCGAAGGCTGATGGGGCGGAGAGGAGGGCGCCTGGCAGGAATGGACGACTGACCGCGGACATCCGGCGCGGATAGTCCGGCGGTTATGGACGCACGTGGCGTGGAGCGACGTCCGTTGCCACGACATGAAGCC
>JBARWF010000147.1:0-3535 GCA_049646645.1 Thermomicrobiales bacterium | reverse complement strand
GACATGGACCGGATTGCCGGTCCATGTCCCGCGATCGTTGAGAGATCTTACCGGGTCTTACGACTGCTCGGAGCCCGGCGTCTTCGGAGATGCATCGTCGCTCCTGCGCAGAGAGGCGTCCCCGTCGCGCTCGTGCGCCTGCCGGTGCCACTCATCGAGCCAGGCCGGGGGAGACCCGCCGGGACCGGGGCCGTTCCAGCGGTGCCCGCCGCGCCCCCAGAAGAGGAGCCGCAAGATGAGGAAGATGATCAGGAAGAAAGAGATGAAGCCAAAGGGAAAGAAGAACGGGAAGAAGGGGCCGCCGCGACTGGTCTCGACCACGACGACGTCTCCATTTGCGGCTGTGGTTCCATCCGCGTTGACGATGCGAGCGATCTCCGTGTGATGTGTGTGATTGCGCGGTCCCCAATCACTGTCGCCCCAGTACCAGGCCGCGCCGATAGCACCGGCGATGAGGAGAACGACGACGATCAATCCAATCCAAGGTCTGCGCATATGCGAGCGATCCTTTCTTCAGCAGCGTGGTGGCCGTTCAATGTCGCGGCCGCGATTCCAGGCAGTTCGCGGCCCGTCACACCAGCGTCGATCCGCGCCGGGTGAAGCGCCGGATGTCGGTGACGTGGCCGCTACCCGCAGGGAAAGCGCCGCACGCCGACCTCGACCGCGCGGTAGTTGTGGCTCTGGTTGCGTGAAAGAGGCGTGCGGCGAACGAGACTGCGGCGATGATGGCGATTCCCCGGATGACCTTGTTCATATGCGAAATCCTTTCGTTCCCGTCGTGCTATGCGGTCGATGGAATCGTGGTGACAGGTTCGTGTGGGCTGGCGGCGATTCCTCCGCTTGACCTGTTTCCATTCTCACGTCGGGATGTGAAGATGCTGTGAACGCTCGCGGGAGGTTTGATGCAGGGCGATGAGAAAGGCCGCGGCGTGGTGTCGGACGCAGGGTGAACAGGGAGAGCAGGTCGATGGCGGAACGAGGGTGCGTGCTGGTGACCGGCGCGAGCGGACGGCTCGGGCGCGTGGTGGTGCAGGAGCTGGTGGATGCCGGGTATGAGGTGCGCGGCACCGACCGGCGGCGGCCGGAACCGGGAGTGTTGCCGGCCGGCGTGCGCTTCATCGAGAGCACGCTGAGCGATGTCGGGCAGGTAGCGGGGGCGGCATCCGGCTGTAGCGCCGTGATCCATCTCGGGGCGATCCCCTCCCCCTACAGTCATCCCGACGAGGTGGTGTTTACGAACAACACGCAGGCGACGTTCTCCGTCCTTCAGGCGGCGTCACTGGTCGGGATCAAGCGGGCGGCATTTGCTTCCAGCGTGTCGGCTTATGGCATGGCGTGGGCGCGCGAGCCGTTCCTGGCCCGGTATGTGCCGCTGGATGAGGCGCATCCATTCATCGCGACGGACCCGTACGCGCTCTCGAAGGAAGTCGATGAGCGGACGGCGGAGATGTTCACGCGGCGCGACGGGAGCACGATCGCAGCGCTGAGGTTTCACTGGGTCGCGAAGCCGGAGGAGCTGGCGCACCGTTCCGGTGCCGCCGTTGAGGATCAGGATTCCTCGGTCGGGGTCCGCGGCTTGTGGGGATACGTGCATATCGCGGACGCTGCCCGGGCCTGTCGCCTGGCGATCGAGGCGGAGCCGTTCGGATTCGAGGCGTTCAACATCGTGGCGGCGGATACCCTGCTCGATATCCCGACCGCAGAGGCGCTGGCGAAATATGGTCCGGAGATCGAGGTGCGCTCGCCGCTTCCCGGCTTCACGAGTGGGTTTGCGATCGAGAAGGCGAAGCGGATTCTGGGCTGGGAGCCTCAGCACTCCTGGCGGGATTAGATTCCGAGCCGCGCGCAAAACTGGGCGGCGGTGAGGATCTCCGCCTGTCCGATTGATAGGCGGCCAAGGATACCGGCGCGCGTATCCCCGGTCACGAGATAGTGGGCGTGGGATGCCTCGGCGAGCGCGAGGAGCCAGGAGTCGAAGGGTCATCGGCCTCCTTAATCACCCGGAGGTCGTCGATCATGGTCGACGCTTGCATGAAGTTCATCATCTGCCCGACCCGGTGTGGCTGGAGCACCTTCCGGAATTTGGGGTAGCGGCTCACACGGCGGATCTCTTCCATCTGCTCAGGGCAGGTGACGAGATCGAACCCCTTCGCGCGCCAGTGATTGTAAATGCGGTCAGGGGGTGTTCCGACCGAGAGCAGGGCACTGATCAGGATGTTGGTGTCAAGTATGACCCGCATCAGCTATCGCGGCCTTCGCCGCGTGCCCAGTCGATGGCTTCCTCGATGATCGCGTCCATTTCCTCCTCGGAAAGATGTGCATTCTGTTGCTTGGCTTCGGCGACGGTCATCTCGAAGAGGCGGTCGGCGACGGTCTGCTCGACGAAGCGCGAGAGATCACCCTTGCGCCCGCCCTGTTCGGCGAGACGCTGCCGGAGTTGGCGATCGACTTCCGGCGAGACGACGATATTCCAGCGGACGGAACGGGCGGTTTCACTGGCCATGACTGTTCTCCCACGTATGAATGGTTCACGCCGCCATTGTATGTGTCTATGCGCATAGGCGCAAGTGGGCGAACAGAGGCTCACCCCTCCCTTGGCACGAGATCGAGGATTTCGCGCACGGTCACGATCCGTGGCCGGTCGAGGAGCTTGCGAAGGACGAGCAGATCGCGATCGCCGGTAACAAGGACGTCGACGCCGTACGCCTTGGCATAGGTAAGCAGGTAATCATCACATCTGTCCCGGAGTACCGACGGAAATGGAGTATGCAGCCACCACCGGCTCCTGCTCGGCGCGAGACGGGCTGCCACTGATCACCACCGGCGCGGCGAACGCCTTGTGCTGGTTTCAATCCTCAGCCCGTCGCGAGACGGGCTGCAACCCTCGCTGAAGACCAGCTCCTCGGGCTCACCGGGCGTTTCAATCCTCAGCCCGTCGCGAGACGGGCTGCAACGTGCGGCGGTGCCAGCGCTTGCCCTTGGGTTTGCGTTTCAATCCTCAGCCCGTCGCGAGACGGGCTGCAACCGATGGTCATGCAGATCTCCGGCTTCGTCCTGATCGAGTTTCAATCCTCAGCCCGTCGCGAGACGGGCTGCAACCCTCCAACCGACTGGAGACCCGAGCCGATCTTGATGTTTCAATCCTCAGCCCGTCGCGAGACGGGCTGCAACGTGCCGTCATGCGTGGCAGGGGGGCGAGTTCTACCAGTTTCAATCCTCAGCCCGTCGCGAGACGGGCTGCAACTCAATGGGGCAGCCAAGCTTGCCGAAGAGGTACGGGTTTCAATCCTCAGCCCGTCGCGAGACGGGCTGCAACTTGGCCTGCTCGCTTTCCGCGTCCGCGCAGATGATGTTTTCAATCCTCAGCCCGTCGCGAGACGGGCTGCAACTCGGACTTGATCGCATCGTCGCCACTGCGGCCGACTGGTTTCAATCCTCAGCCCGTCGCGAGACGGGCTGCAACAGGCGCTGCGCGCGGTCGCGACGCGCTTCGCGATGGTTTCAATCCTCAGCCCGTCGCGAGACGGGCTGCAAC
>JBARWF010000146.1:0-22432 GCA_049646645.1 Thermomicrobiales bacterium | reverse complement strand
ACATGGACCGGCAATCCGGTCCATGTCCCGCCGCCATCCATCAATCGGAAGTGATAGCGACATGACCTCGGTCCTGATCGTCGAAGATGAATCCGCACTGGTCCGCCTGATCCGGGACTACCTCGTGCACGATGGCTTCCGGGTACTGACCTCCGGCGATGCCGCCACCGCCATGCAGCGGTTCCGCGCCGACCGACCCGACCTGATCGTGCTCGACCTCGGGCTCCCCGACCGCAACGGGCTCGACGTGACGCGTGAGATTCGCGCTATCTCGACCACCCCGATCATCATCCTGACCGCGCGCGGCGAGGAGACCGACCGGGTTGTGGGGCTGGAGCTCGGCGCCGACGACTACATGGTGAAGCCCTTCAGCCCGAAGGAGCTGGTGGCGCGAATCCGGGCGATCCTGCGCCGTGTGGAGGCACGTCCCATGGCCGCCGATACGCTCCGCAATGGCGATATCGAGGTCGACATCCCGCGCATGCGCGTCACTCGCGACGGGCAGGGAATCGACTTGACCGCCACCGAGTTCCAGATTCTCGTCGCGATGATGCGGGAGCCGGGCCGCGTCTTCACCCGTGGGCACCTGCTCGACGCCATCCACGGCGTGATGATCGAGTCGTACGAGCGAGCCATCGACGCCCATATCAAGAACATCCGGCGCAAGCTGGAGCCCGATCCCGCCCACCCGCGCTACATCCAGACCGTCCATGGCGTCGGATACCGGATTGCCGATGACCGCCAGAACTCCTGACCCCCGCACCGGACGCGGTCGCATCAACCGGCGCTATGGCCCACCCTGGACTCGCGCCGAGCCGCCAGACTGGTGGCCGGACGACGAACCATGGCCGCCGCAGCGACCGCCGTGGCGGGTAAACCGCCGGTTCGTGCTGACCCGCGTCTTCATCCTCATCGGCACAATCTTCATCCTGATTGCGGTGCTCGGCTGGCTGGCCAACTCGTTCTGGCACGCCAACGGCGGCGGAACCGGGGCGTCCGGACAACACAAGGGACCGCCGGAGGCCGTGCGGGCGATCTTCGGCATCATCGTCATCCTGACCATCGTCTTCTTCATCGTGCGCCGCATCCGCCGCACCGTCGAGCCATTGGTCGACGTGATGGACGCCGCGGACCGCGTGGCCGAGGGCGACTATGGGGTTCGCGTGCCGGTCGGGGCGACGGGGGATGTGGGCCGCCTGATCGACTCCTTCAACGCGATGGCCGTGCGCCTGGACGAGAACGAGACGCAGCGGCAGCGACTCTTCTCAGACATCGCGCACGAGTTGCGCACCCCGCTCGCCATTGTCCAGGGCAACATCGAGGGGATGCTCGATGGCATCTACCCCCGTGACGACGCACACCTGGCTCCGCTGCTCGATGAGACGCGCGTGATCTCGCGCCTGCTCACGGACCTGCAAACGATCGCGACGGCCGAGGCCGGCATGCTGCACCTGCATCGCGAGCCCACGGACATCCACGATCTGCTGCAAGATGTACTCGCCGCATTCCAGCCGACCGCCACCGCCCACGAAATCGGCATCTCGTGTACGAGCGAGAGGACCGAGCTGGCGGTTGACCCGGTGCGGATCCGGCAGGTGCTGGATAACCTCGTTGCCAACGCCATCCGCTACACGCCACCGGGTGGGAGGATCCAGCTCGCCGCGCGCCGGGAAGGAGACGCCGTGATCGTCTCCGTGACCGACAACGGGCGCGGAATGCCAGCGGCGGAAGCAGCGCACATGTTCGAGCGGTTCGTGAAGTCGGCGGATTCCGGCGGCAGCGGTCTTGGTCTGGCGATCGCCAAGGGTATCGTCGAGGCCCATGGCGGCACCATCAGCGCGACCAGTGCCGAAGGCAAGGGCACCACAGTTCGCTTCACCCTCCCCATCGCGTGACCCGAGGGCCAATTCCCCGCAGGTTCCGCTGGCAGACATGGTGCGGAGGCTCCGTGTGCGAGGCGGCCTCACGTATGGAGACGATCCGGCCCCCCAGAACGGAAGCCGCCGCACCACCTTGACATCCGGAAAAATGACGATAAAAGGGACAGGTGTCCATTTAGTCATGGCTACCCCGATCGAGCAGCCGCACACATGGGACACACGGGTCACTATCTGAGTGGAAGGTATGCGGAGATGACGACCGAAGCAGGATCGACAGGCGTGACACGACGGCAGGCACTGGTCGGCGCGAGTCTGGGTGCGGCAACACTGGCGACCTTTGGCCGGGCAACCGCAGCGGACGCGCAATCCGCGACACCGGGTGCGGCGGGGGACACCACCACCACTCGACCGGCGCTGACCACCGCCGGCGTCCAGGCAATCCTGGAGGCCGCGCTCGCCAAGGCGACGGAGCTTCAGGTGCCCTCGGTCATCACGATCATCGATGCCAGCGGAGCGCAACTGGCGTTCTTCCGCATGACCGGCTCGCCGATGATCAGCCACGAACTCTCGCCGATCAAGGCGAACTCGGCCCTCGCCTTCGGCGCACCCACCAATGAGGTCGCGAAGAACCTGGCGGCGGCGAATGATCCGACCCTGATCCCCTCCATCCTGTCGGTGCCGGGCATCACGCTTGTCGGCGGCGGCTTCCCCATCATGGTCGACGACGCGCTTGTCGGTGCCATCGGCGCCAGTGGCGGCACGGTCGAGCAGGATGAGCAAGTGGCTCAGGCCGGACTCACGGCCCTGACGAGCTAATCCAAGGGCCCAAGACATCCATCGTGGCATTGTCGTCACCGCGCGACAGCGACATGACGGCAATGCCCGGCCGTTCCCCGTCATCCCCTGTCATCTCGTAGAGAGCCAAGTGCGCTCCCCACGGTTGGGCGGAGGGGGAACCGTCCATCATCAGGACAATCTCGGCGTCTCCTCGGTCCAGCCGAGGCGACCCGAGATCTCAGCCGCCGCCGCACGCACCTGGTCGATGTAGTGCTCCATCTGGCCGGGGCTCTCGAACTCCGCGACGGTCCCCGAGATGCTGACGGCGGCGACCAGCCGCCCCGTTCCGTTGAAGATCGGGGCGGCCACACATCGCACTCCGGTGTTGGATTCCTCGTCATCCAGCGCCAGTCCCTGCTCGCGCACGCGCTCGAGCTCGGCGCGGAGGGCATCCGGATCCGTCAGCGTGCGTGGCGTCAGTGCAGTCTTCGGCTTCTTCAGGTAGCGCTCTCGCACCTGTGCCGGCAGCCCCGTGAGAAGCACCTTGCCCAACCCCGAGACATAGGCTTCCTCGCGCTTGCCGATGCGCGCCCAGAACCGGACGGGACGGTCGGGGGCGACCACCTCGATATGGATGACATCGAAGTGGTCGAGAATGCCGAGATTCGCCGTCTGCCCGGTGGCGTCAGCCAAGCGCTGCATGATCGGTCGCGCCTCCCGTTCGAGCGATGTGCTCTGCAGGAAGATGCTGCCGATCTCAAGCGTGCGCACGCCCAGGCGATAATGCTCGGATTGCGGCACACGCTCGACATAACTGCGATCGATAAGCACCGAGAGCAGGCGGACAATCGTTGGCTTTGGCAACCCGGTCCGCTCCGCGATCTGGCCGATCGAGAGCTCGGGGTCGGCGATGGTAAAGGCTTCCAGGATATCGAGACCGCGATCGAGCGCGCGAATCTGGTAGGTCGCGGTCGTCTTCGCGGCTGTGGTTGTCGAGGTCGTGCCGGTCCCATTCGCTTTCGCCATGATTGCCGTCCAGGGGTGAATACGGATGCACCGTCGCTCGGGTCGGGAGGAGAACGGTCCATGCCTGATCCTCGCCGCCCGTCCACGTTCTACGCCCAATTGTGCCGGACCACAGGCGCTGCTGCCATCTTGTCCGCCGTGGCGGGCAAGATGCGTGACTACGTAACCCGGTATCTGGCGATCGCGTCCGTATCAAGCTCCACGCCGAGTCCCGCGCCATCAAGCCGATGCGCGATGCCGCCCTCGACCGGCAACGGTTCCTGCACGATATCGCCCTCGTAGAAGAAGCGACTGATGATGTCGCAGGGGAATCGAACGGGCTCAAGCGCTGGCAGGGCAACGGCGACATGGATCATCGCCGCCTGCGCGATCCCGAGTTCCAGACCGATCAGGATCGGTGCCAGCACCGTGTCGATAAAATGCGCGGCCGTCCATTGGTCCTCGCCACTCCACCCGGGTGTACAGGAGACCTCGCCCAGCCCGGCGATTCCATCATCGGTCAGCACTCGCACGATCGGGAACGGAGAGGTCGCATGGTAGCCCCGAGCCCGTACGAGCGTGTTTACGATCGAGCAAACCCGTTGTACTCTGCCAGCCAGTGACCTCCGACAGGAATACACCAAAGGGATTGTTGTGAGCCATTCACGATTCAATGTGCCCGGCAGCACGGTCACAGCCGCCGCAGCGACCGAGGAGTACCCGTGAACGTCGTCTCCCTCATGGCCCATCAGGATGACGAAATGCGATGCCTCGGCACGATGCTGAAGTGCCGCGAGCGTGGCGACCGGTTGTTCTTCATCACCGTCACCGACGGCTCGAAGGGCTTCGTCCAGAACCCCGGTATCGACCTTGCCGAAGCGCGGCGTATCCGGGACGAGGAGATGCGCGCGCTGACAACCGAGATCGATGCCGTCTACATCAATCTCGGTCATCCGGACGAGTTCCTGTATGACACACCGGAAGTCCGCCTCGATGTGATCGAAGCGATCCGGGCCACCGGTGCGGACCTGATCTTTACGCACTACGAGCAGGACTACAACCTGGATCACACCACCGTCCACGCCTTGGCCAGGCACTGCGCCATGCACGCCTGCCTGCCCGTATTGCCCACGGCATCGCCCCCGCTCGCCAGTCATCCGGCCATGTTCACCATCGAGCCACACGGGCCGTTTCTCCTTCCCGTCACGCATTACGTCGATATCACGCAGCAGCGGGAGGAGAAGGTACGCCTGCTCCAGCATCACGTCTCCCAGGAAACCGCGATGCAGCAGGGCGTCGGTTCGGGCATCGGCGAGCTTACCTCCCGGCTCGACGCCTTTCGCGGCGACCAGGTGGGGGTGCCCTATGCCGAGGCCTTCACGGTGATGCGGGCCCGAGGCGCCATGAAACCCTATAACGTCCTACCGTAGGTGAGGCGATACCCAGCATGAAAGCAGTCCAGCTCGGAGGAATCGACCAGCTCTCCCTGGTCGACATCGATCCCCCGGTCCCCGCTCCCGACGAAGTGCTCATCCGGACCGGCGCGGCCACCATCTGTACGTCCGATCTCCACGACCTCCACCAGAACCCGTTCGGCATCGCACTCCCCGTCATCCTGGGTCATGAGGGCTCCGGCACCGTGGTGGCGCTCGGCGAGCAGGTTCGAGACCTTGCGATCGGGGACCGGGTCGCCGCTCATCCCGTGCACCCTTGTCGTGTCTGCCCGACCTGCCGGCGCGGTCTCGGCCATCTCTGCCCCAACCTGAGTCATTTCGGGCTGGATATGCAGGGCACCTTCGCCGAATTCTTCGTGGCCCGGGCGGACCGGGTCCGCCGGCTCCCGGACCACGTCAGCTTCGAGGCCGGAGCCCTCGCCGAGCCTATCTGCGTCTGCCTGGAAGCGCTGCGCCAGGCCCGGGCGGATCGTGGTCAGCGGCTGCTCATCATTGGCGATGGCCCGTTTGGGATCATCATGGCGCGTCTGGCTGCCGCCATGACACCGGCGCCCGCGGTGACCGTGGCCGGCCACCACGCTTCGCGGCTGGCGTTCGCGGATATGGTCCAGACGGTCAATATCCGCGAGACCGCCGATCCGCGCGCCGCGCTCATGGCGGCCAGCGGGGGCGATGGATACGATGCCGCCATCCTGGCCGTGGGCAGTCAGGCCGCGTTCACCATGGCGCTGGACCTGCTCCGACCCAAGGGCCGACTCGTGGTGTTCGCGCCCATGCCGGGCGACACACCGGTCGATCTCTTCAAGCTCCTCCTGCGCGAGCTCGAGATCGTTGGCTCCGTGAACGACCAAGGTCTGCTGGACGACGCCGTGCAGGCGCTCGCCAATCCCGCGATCCATTTCGATGACCTCGTCACGCACCGGTTTGGAATCGATGATTTCCAGCACGCCTTCGCCGCCGCTGAGCGCGACCGGACGCATGCGATGAAGGTGGCGCTGACGTTCTGATGTTATCAGGGATCATACGTGCCGATGGGCCGGAGTAAGCAAGCATGAGAATCACCGATGTCGAGGCGATGGTCCTTGATACAGGCGCCGCGTATCGCAATCCGGAGGATGCCCGCGAAGCCCACGGGGTGCGCTTCATCTCATTGCTCAAGATCAGTACCGATGAGGGCATCACTGGCTGGTCGGACATCGAAACCCAGCCGCATATCGGCCACGCCATTGTGAATGCCCCCTCGAGCGGCGTTGTCGGCTTCGAATCCCTGCGCGCGGCACTGATCGGCGAAGACCCCCTCGAACGCGAGCGGCTGTGGCAAAAGGCCTACCGCTACATGGCGTACTACGGGCGGCACGGCGCCGGGATGCAGATGATTTCCGGGGCCGACATCGCCCTGTGGGATATCGCCGGCAAGGCATTCAACCAGCCGATTCACAAGCTGCTGGGGGCGTGCTACCGCACGAGGGTGAAGGGCTATGCCTCCACCCTGTTCCGCCCGACGCCCGATGCGATTCGGGAGGCAGTGCAGCACTACGTGGAGCTGGGGTTCCAGGCGATCAAGTTCGGGTGGGGTGCGTTTGGTCACGATCTGGATCTCGACCTTGCGCTCGTGACCGCGGCCCGCGAGGAAGCCGGTCCGGCGATCACGCTCATGGTGGATGCCGGCTGGTTTGGCACCCAGGCCACGTCACCCTTCCGTCCTCGCTCCATCCGGGACTGGATCAAGCTGGTCGCGAAGCTGGAGGAACTGGACATCTTCTGGCTGGAGGACTTTCTCCATCCGGAGAACCTGGCCGGGATGCGCGCGGTCAGCGATGCCTGTACGACCCTGCGGACGGCGACCGGCGAGCAGTTCGCAGGCTATCAGGACTTCGAGCGCCTGGCCGACGAGGGACATGTCGACGTGCTCCAGCCGGATCTCTCGCGTTGTGGTGGGCTCACGGTGGGCAGGCAGATCGCCGACCTGGCAATGCGGCGACAGATCGCCTGTGTTCCCCACGCCTGGCTCACCGACCTCCTCAAGGCAGCGTCGCTCCACCTCAACGCGTACCTCATGGATTCGCTGTTCCTTGAATACAACGTCTCATCCGGTTCGTTGCTCAACAGTCTCTGCACTACCCATCTCGAACTGGTTGATGGTTACATCGAGGTGCCTGATGGTCCGGGCCTGGGAGTTGAGGTGGATGAGGAGATGATCGCACGATATCGCGTCATGTAGCGGCAGCGCGATGACACCGGGAGTGCCGGTTCATCGCTGGCACTCCCGGTGTCGTACAGCTCACAACGCCAGCGGTTCTAAATCGAGCCGCGCTGCGAGAAGATATCGTTGACACGGTCGGTCGCGCGGGCATCAAGCAGATCATCTCGAGTCCATTCGCGCGTCATGTCGTACGACGGATCACTTATTTGCTGGGGGACCCGCAGTACCTCGGTCACGCAGCACTAGTTCGTGCGGGGATCCAGCAGGTCCCGCAAGCCGTCCCCCAGGAGATTGAGCGCGAAGACCACGACCGCGATCACGACGCCGGGGAAAATCGCGAGCCACGGCGCCTGGCTGAGATACGGCAGCGAATCCTTCAGCAGTCCGCCCAGGCTCGGGGTCGGCGGTTGGATGCCCAATCCGAGAAAGCTCAGGCTGGCCTCGGTCAGGATCGCGACGGCGGCGCTGATCGAGGTCATCACGATGATCGGCGCGAGGCAGTTCGGCAGGATGTGGCGAAGAAGCACCCGTCGGTGCGATGCGCCGATGCTCACCGCGGCGTCCACGAACTCGTTCGCGCGCTGGGCCAGCACGGCGGCACGCGTGATCCGGGCGAATCCGGGAATACGGCCGATGGCGATGGCGGCGATGATCGATTCGGCGCCGGTACCAAACACGGCTACGATCGTCAGCGCCAGCAAGAGCGGGGGAAAGGCGTAGATGATGTCCATCAGGCGCATCAGCACCTCATCGGTCCACGACCCCACATAGCCGGCAATGAGCCCCAGCAGAACACCGATGATGAGGGCGACCGCTATCGAGCTTCCGGCAATGACCGCCGACATGCGAATGCCATAGATGATGCGCGAGAAGAGATCCCGCCCCAGATTATCCGTCCCGAAGAAATGCGCCGTGGAGGGTCCCTGAAAGCGACTAGCGGCCGAGATCGCGCGCACGCCATGTGTCGCGAAGAACGGAGCCCCCAGAGCCAGGACGATCATGACGATGACGACCACGAACCCGCCCAGCGCGAACCGGTTACGGCTGGCACGCCGGAGGACTCGCGACCAGCGATGATGTTGTCGGCGCTCGCCTGGTACGTGGAGACCGGTATTCGAGGAGACGGTTCCCGACGCGTTCATGCTGTCTCCCACCTATACACGGATGCGCGGATCGAGCGAGACATAAAGCATGTCCGTCAGGAGGTTGCAGATGACGAAGATCGAGGCGATTACCACGACACATCCCTGCACCAGCGGGAAATCCCGATCGAGCACGGCCTGCACGGTCAGCCGCCCAAGACCCGGCAGCGCGAAGACTTGCTCGATGATCAGGGTTCCTCCGAGTAACGTCCCCAGCTGGACCCCCATGATCGTGACGGCCGGAATCATTGCATTGCGCAGGGCGTGCCGGGAGAGAACGATGCGTTCGCGCTGTCCCTTGGCGCGAGCCGTCCGGACGTAATCCTGGTTCAACACCTCCAGCATACTGGACCGGATCATCCTCGTCAGCGATGCCGAGAAGGCGGTTCCGAGCGCCACGGCCGGCAGGATCAGGTGCTGAAAGCCCGCCACGGGATGGCTGACGATACTCACGTAGCCCCCCGGTGGCAGCACATCGAAGTGCAGGGAGAAGGCGAGGATCAACAATACCCCCAGCCAGAAATCGGGGATCGCCATGCCCGTGAACGCGAGCATGCCGACGGCGCCGTCGATCCAGGTATTGCGCTTCACGGCCGCGATGACACCGGCGGGCAACGCGATCAGCAGCGCGATCGCGAATGCCATGATCGAGAGGGGCAGGGTGACGCCCACACGCTCGACGATCAGGGTGGCCACGGGTTGCTTGACCATCACCGAACGCCCGAGATCTCCCCGCAGCACGCCTCGCCACCAGTCGCCATATTGCGCAAGAACCGACCGGTCAAGACCGAGATCGTGACGCAACGCCTGCCGTGCCGCAGGCGTCGCGTCGGTTCCGAGCAGCACGGCCACAGGGTCGCCCGGGATCATCTGCATCAACACAAAGACGAGTGTGGCCACACCGACAATGACAAATAGGGCGAAGAGCAGCCGACGTATCACATATCTCGCCATGTGGCTGCCCTCGCATCGTCGGCAATCGCTCCCATCGTGATCGCCCTTCTATGGATGTCTCATACATGACCCGGGGCTTACGCCGTGAGCGATGTCCCCTTCCAGCGCAGCTCGCTGGTCGGCAGCAACAGGAAGTCCTGAACGGCATTGTTGACGGCGAATGGCAACGTCTGCAGGTTCAGCACGATATACCCCGAGCGTTCTACAAAGATCTGCTGCGCCTGCGCATAGATCGACTTTCGCTCTTCGATATCCGTGCTGGTGCGGCCCCGGTCCAGGAGATCGTCCATCTCGGGATCGCTGAACCCGGTGTAGTTCTTGGTTCCCAGCTCGCCGGAATGCAGGATGTCGAACATCGAGAGGTCTGGATCGACCTTCGAGACGTGCGAGGTCATCGACATCTCAAAGTTGTGGTTCGTGAAGACATCGGAGAACCAGGTCGTCGATTCGATCTGCTCGATCTCGATGGTGATGCCGATATCTGCCAGGTAGGCCTGGATGAGCTCAGCGGTGGGAAGTTGCCAGGCATCGGCGGAGTTGACGCGTATGGTCGCGGAGAACCCGTCGCCATGCCCCGCTTCCTGCAAGAGGGAGCGAGCCTTGTCGGCATCGTATTCCCAGCCCTCAACTTCCGCCCGAAACGGGTTCTGCTCCGGAATGAGCGTGTTGCTGATCACCCCGGTGCCGAAGAAGGCGAGATCACGGATATCGTTGCGATTGACCGCGAGGCGGATGGCCTGGCGCACCTTGACATCGTCGAACGGGGCGACGCGATTGTTCAGCGAAAGGTGTGCCCAGTAATTGGAAACGACCGGATTTACCTTCAGCGATTCCTCATTGGCGAGGCTGTCGATGCTGCTCGGCGGTACCGGCGTGACATGCACGTCGCCGGTCTGCGCGTTGATGACGGCCGTCTCCGGCTGGGGGATCACGCGCTGCTCGATCCCGTCGAGATGCGGGAGATCGGGCTCCCAGTAGTTCTCGTTGCGCGTCAGCTTCGCCGCCTGGTCCTTGGTATAGCTCTCGAAGACGAAGGGGCCGCTGCCGACAGGATGAACATCCCACTCCTCGGTCTTCTCGACCTCTTCCATCGGCACGATCGAGGTTTCAAGGCGGGTGAGCGCCGTCAGCAATGCCGCATAGGGCTTGCTATAGACAAGGACAACCGTGCCGGGATCGGGCGTCTCGATGGACGCGAGATTGGCGAAATAGCCCTTGGCCACGGCGGGCACGTCGGGATCCTGGATCCGCTCGAAGCTCTTCTTGACATCGTCGGAGGTCAACTCGCGCCCGTTATGAAAGGTGACGCCCTTCCGCAGGGTGAAGGTATAGGTCAAGCCGTCGGCGGAGACATCGACCTTCTCCGCAAGGGAGGGTTCCGGCTCCTGTGTCTCGGCGTTGAGCCGCATCAGGCGATCGAAGATATTGTCCAGGACGTACCACGAGACCACCGCGCCGACGGTGTGCGGATCGAGGCCCGACAGATTTGAGCCGCCGTTGAAGATCAGGGTTCCGCCCGCGCTCGGCTGCTCCTGCGCGCGGAGAAACACTGGCTCGTGTCCCGCTGTTACCGAGGCCGCTCGGGAGATCGCAGAGGTGGCGGACATGGCGACGAGGATACCCGCCCCGGCAGCGCTCCGCTGCACGAGGGTTCGCCTGGTCAAGCTCCCCGGTTCCGTCCCGGTCTGGGTTCCTGCTTTCCTGGTCGTGAACATCAGTCTCTTGTCCTCCGATTGGTGCGGGCTTCGGCCGCAACGACGATCGTTCTCAGGACCCTCTGACTTTTGAGCGGGGCACCCCCTTGCGGCAACATGCAGCGAGACCGGGTCGTTTGTACGAGGTTGACGGTCAGTCCAGCCCGAGGAGTGGCAGGCTGTCCCGGTGGATGATGGCCTCGATCGCCTCCTCCGGGATGCGCGGCGCGTTCGGCCCCGGCGCGGCATCGTTGACCGCGCGCAGCAGGCGCATCGTTTCCTCCGGTGTCGATGCCGGATAATCCGACCCGAACAGCAGACGATCGAGCACACCCCACTCCTGCGCCGTCACCATCGCCTGATAGAGGCCGTACGGGCGCAGAACGGTGCCCGAGATATCGGCCCAGACGTGCGGATGCTTGCGCGCAACGACCAGGCTGTCGGCACAGAACGGGTGACCGACGTGCGCCATGATGATTGTCAGCTTCGGAAACTCGATCGCGATCCGGTCGGTGTGGCGGGGATGTGCGAAGTCGATATCGGCGAACTGGACGGGCGAGGTTCCCTGGTGCAGGAGGACCGGCAGGCGATGCTCCTCGGCATAGCGAAAGATCCGCCGCGCGCCATCGCCGAAGGGATCGGCATTCTGGTAGTTCAGCCCCAGCTTGATACCGCGCAGGCCGAGCTCCCGCGTGCAGCGCTCCATCTCGTCGAGCAGCCCGGGATCGTCGGGATGCACCGAGAGAAAGCCGATGTACTTATCTGGATTGCTCTGGACGAAGGCAGCCGTCTCGTCGTTCACCTGCGGCGCGGGCACCACGTAGGGCTCATCGACCCGCTCGTTGCCCGTGGGCGCCTGCGCGATGTTGAAGCAGATGGCACGGTCGACCGGCTTCAGTGCTTCCTCAAACTCCGCCCAGGTGTAAACAAGCGGGCGAGCCCCCCGGGGACTCCACTTGGTGTTGACCGCCTTGGCCCCAAATTCGTCCGGCACGCGCTCCCGGAACCGCGGTGTATGAGTATGGACATCGATGATCATACGCAAAGCCTCTTCTCGATAGAAAGGAGGGACGAAGAGCAGTCGTTCGCAGGGAACCGTGAACTGGCACAGCCGGCGGGCCGGCGAAAGCACTCGTACTGCGTCAAGCATGATTTGCGCGGGCGTGGTGTCCCGGCAGCCCCACATGTTGCCCTATCGTTACATTTGAGTGGCGCCTTCCCCAGAGCATATGAGGTTTGACGCGGCGCTAGAGAATCCCGAAGTGGTCGTACGCCTCGCGCAACGTGCGGCCGGCCAGCAACCATTCGCGCATCGCGTTCTCGCTGGCGACTTTGGCACGTGCCCGTGCGATAGCTTCATCCTCGACCTCGCGCGGGATCACCACCACGCCGTCGATGTCGGCGATCACGATATCGCCTTCACGTACGATCACACCGCCGCAATCGACGGGATCGCCGTAACTCACGATCGTGCCACGACCGGCGGAGTCGACGGGGCGCATCCCTGTCGAGAAAACCGGAAATCCCATCTCCTCGATCTTCGCGATATCGCGCGTATGCCCGTCGATCACCGCTCCGCGGCCACCGCGCACGCGGGTCGCCGTAGAGAGCAGTTCACCCCACATGCAGGTGCGCGTCGACTTGTTGGTTCCCGCGACCACAACGTAGTTCGCCGGCACGCTATCGATCGCCCGGATCTCCATCTCATACGGCTGGTTCGGCATCGTGTAGACGTCGCTCGACAGCACCGTGTGCGCCCGTCCGATCAGGGTCGCCCCGGACCAGGAAGGTCGGATATCATGCGTCATCGCCTGGTCGCGATAGCCAAGGCCATCGAGCACATCCGAGACAACCGCACTGTAGATCTCGCGCGAGAGTTGATCGAAGAGCTCCCGCTCGCGATCGGTATCGACCGCGCTTTCCCTGTCCACCGCCATCCCTGCACCTCTCCCTCGACAACGTGGCGCCCGCGTTCCGGCCGTCACCGTCCACTCTTTTCATGGAATACCGTTTCATGATAATGGAGTCCTACACGCTGTCAAGGGAAAAGCATCACGTTCAGGAGCGATCCCGCGCCGACCACAGTGACGCCTCATGGCGGGATCGTCCGCCGCCAGTGGAGAGAGCTCCACCCCATCGCTGGACGCCACGACAATGGCAACGAAACGACATCGTTTTGTGATCTATTTGGCCAGAATAGAGGTAAGGCAAACCCGAATTGGGGAATTCCGGATTGCCACCTATCATTCTCGACGGAGAGTCGCTATCATCGCTTGCAGTGGGTGAGGAGACGTCACGATCCACTCCTGGACCAGACGTCGCATGGAGGATGACGCGTGAATTTCGTACGTCAAGGCAAACAGAAGATAACCGGTGTATTGGCCCGCAAAACGACCAGAACCACCGTCGCGACGAAGCCAGCAGCGGCACCGTCGTATGACCTGCCGCCAGCGATGATAATCAAGGCGATCTGGGCCTTCATCCGGCGGCAGGAGCGTAGCGTGTGGGACGATACGACGACCCTGGTCCAGCAGCAGTCCCTGGCGCCGGTCTATCTCGATACCGAGAACCTGCCGGAGCGCGGTCCGTTCGTGCTCATCCCCAATCACTACGAACGCAAGGACGCGGTCTGGGTCGGTTGGGGTGCGATCGCGATGACGGCGGAGATCGCGCGCGTCCGCAGCCGCGCCGCCGTCTCGAAGCTGCACTGGGTGATGACGGATACGTGGGCGGACTGCTTCATCGGCCCCTTCCATGTTGCGCCAAAGTATCTGGGCTGGGTGCTGAAGGGCTTCGGCGATGTCTACGGCATCATCAGGATGCCCGCGCACGACCTGCCGAATCACGATCTGCAACGGCCCCGTAGCGCAAGCGCCCTGCATGAGATCTTCGACACCCTGGACCGTGGCGAGTGCATCGCCGTGCATCCTGAGGCCGGTGGCTTCGAGACGCTGATCCAGCCGCCGCGCGGCGCGGGCCGCGTGCTCGCCTGCTTCGATCGCCGTCATGTGCCGATCGTCCCGGTTGGCGTCTACGAGGAGAACGGTCATCTCACGATCCGCTTCGGGCAGCCGCTGGCGCCAGGCTCCTTCCTCGGGCTGAGCGACCAGGATGCCGCGGACACGGCCATGCTCGCGATCGCCGAGCTCGTCCCGGAGCGCACCCGCGGTGTCTATGCGGAGCGCTTCGCCAAGCACGCGGCGCGCGAGCTGAAGGTCGTCAGCTGATCCTCGACACCGGCCACACGACATACAGACAGAGAGGCGGGAGGGAATGGATCCCTCCCGCCTCGCTGTCTCCCGGCACAGATGTGCACATCTCCGAAGACTCCACACGGTCGCCCCATCGCCATCGCATCCCCGGTTGCGCCAGCGGCGACGATCGGTACACTGATTGCGATAATCGACCGTGAAGTGGTCGTGGTTGTGGTCGATTGCGGTATCAGGTTATTGAAGGACAGACGAGCGCGATGGCGGACGAGCCCCAACAACCAGAGGAAGTCCCAGCAACGCCCGAGGACGAGAGCGAAAACAAGGACGCGACGGTCACACCGCATCGCGTCCGATTTGCGGGCAAGAACGGCGAGGGGCGCTCCCTGTCGCTCTATGCCGTGCTCGGGCTAGGGGTCGGGGCGCTGCTCGTCCTGCTGGCGATCATCTACTTCTCCGCGCTCGATCGGGACAACCCGGAACAGCCGATCTGCACGGCCATCGATCCCGCCGCGGCCCAGCAGGCCATACTCGATGGCGACGTCAAGCGCGTGGTCGTGAACTACGACAAGAGCGCGGTGGAGGCGACCGACGCGCACTGGGGGCCCGTGCTCGCGCGGATCGATTACGTCGACGGCGGCTGCGGCAACCTGCCGCAGGGTATCGCCGAGCGCAACGCGATGGCGCTCGTGCTCGGCACCATCTATCTCTATAACGAAACGACGAATCAGCCGCAGATAGAGATCAAGCTGCAGGCGAGCGACAATCTCAGCTCATCGCTCTTCACGCTGCCGACGCAGGAGCCGACCGCCATGCCGCCGGCCACCGCGACGCCAGAGGAGACGGCAGCCACGGCCGAGGCCCCGACGCCGACCGCGCCGGTGATCGGCCCCGTCCTCGCGCCGGGCGGTGCAGCATCGCCGGAGGCGGCATCCACCCCGGCAGCAACACCGGAGAGTTCCGCCGCGGCGTCGCCGGAGGCATCGCCGCGGGCCGAGGGCACCCCCGCCGCGACCGCCACCGCCACCTCGACGCCGGCGGCAACAAGCATTCCGTAACCCGGCCGTCAACCTGAGTGGCCCATTCCTGCGGTCAGAATGACAGTTGAATGTAGGCGGTCCGTTTAGTGGATCGTCTACGCCAAACTGTCTGGCTGGCGTCCATGCGGCCAGCGCGCGCTACGGGCGGCAGCTGCACTGCCGAGTGCTCTCGCTGCGCTGCGCACGGGGATCCTTCGCAAGCTCAGGATGACAGGGAATGGAACAGTTTGGCGTGGATGCACTATTCAGGACGACGGATGGGTAGGACACGCCAACGTAGACGGTCCGGTCATTCTGACCGGACCGAGCGATTCAACGAGACCGCTATTTCGGCACCGCATCCCACTTGAAGAAGCGGATCGCAAAGGCGAAGCACGCCAGGAAGACGGCCACCAGCACCAGCAGCGGAATCCAGATCGCCCCGATCCCGTTGCCGTACATCATCGGCTCCCGCAGCGCATCCACCAGGTAGCGGAGCGGCAGGATCGTCGCGATCGGTTGCAGCCAGCCCGGCATGCTCGAAACCGGGATGAACACCCCGGAGAGAAAGAGCATCGGGAAGGAGAGCGCGTTGCCATAGACGGCGGCCGTCTCGATATTGCGAGAGATCGCCGCGATCGCGTACCCGACCCCGAGGAAGGCCAACCCGCCCAGAATCAACACCCCGGTGATGAGGAGGTAGTTGCCCCGGACCGTCTGCCCCCAGACGAGCACCGCCATCAGGATCAGGATGGCGCTGGCGAGCAGCGTGATGGCGAGCGAGGCGACGATCCGGGTAAGGATGAACTTCCAGAGCGGCAGCGGCGTGACCTTGATCCGGCGCAGGATGCCGCGCTCCCGGTAGCTGACGAAGTTCGTCGCGAGCCCGATCATGCCGGCGTTCATGATGCTCATGGCGAGGATACCGGGCACGAAGAAATCCACGAACGACGTATCGAGTGTGGAGACGGTTTCCTGGCTGACAGCGATGCCGTGACTCTGCCCGAGGATGTCGAGCAGGGCACTGCGTACCGTTCCCAGGGCGATCTCGCCCGCAGGGCCGCCGGTCGAGCTGCTGAAGAGCTGGATCGGGCTCGCGTTCGAGAGCTCTCCTTCCGGAAAGACGATCACCAGATTGCGGTCGTCATCCTTCAACGCCGCCATCTCGTCGTTCTGCGCACCCTGGTGGATATCGAAGCCGCCCGTGTCCTTCAGTGCCTGCACGACCTGCTGGCGGAGGGGTGTATCGGCGCCGGTGATCCCGATGCTGGGGGTGCCGCCGATGCCGCTGCTGAAGAGAGCGGGGAAGATCAGGATGAAGACGGCGGGAAAGACGAGATTCCAGAAGAACGCCGCCCGGTTGCGGACCGACATCTTCATGTTCGCGACAAGCATTGCCCAAAACGATTGCATCGACACGTCCTCGGCCCGGCCGGGCCCTTGTGCTTTACGGGGAGATGATTCCGGCCGTCAGCGCGCTGGCCGACCAGTCACCGGGTAATCGGAGGGGACCTATCCGCGCCGGCGGCGGGAGCGACGGCCCGATCCATTGCCGTCACCGTTCCCGTTCTCCGCCGGTGCATCTTGCTGGCCGTAGGTGCGCCCGGTAAGGCTGACGAAGACGTCCTCCAGGCTCGCGCGCGTGCTCGTCAGCTCGCCGAGCGTGATACCGAGCTCGCCGGCCCGCGTCAACAGCCCGATGATCGTCGCCTGGGCGTCGCGCGTCTGCAGTGTGAAGCGCGGAGGTTGCTCCCCGGTGAGCAGCGTCGCGACATTGACACCGGGCAGCCCCGCCAGCATCTCCTCGGTCAGGCCATGACCGGACGGATCGGCCCCCACAATGGTCGCGCTGACCGTCGCCTCCAGGTTGAGGCTGCGAATCAGGCCCGCCGGGGTATCGCAGGCGATGACGTGCCCGCCATCCATGATCGCGATCCGGTCGCAGAGCACTTCCGCCTCTTCCATGTAGTGCGTGGTGAGGACGACGGTCGTGCCGCCCTCACGGACGCCAAGAATGGTTTGCCAGAGATTGCGGCGGGCGATGGGATCGAGGCCGGTGGTCGGCTCATCGAGGAAGGTCACCTTCGGCCGGTTGACGAGGGCGAGGGCGATGCTGAGCCGCTGCTGCTGGCCGCCGGACATCTCCTCGACGCGGGCCTTGCCCTTGGCCTCCAAGCCGACAAGGCGCAGGAGATCGTCCACCTGGGCGCGCGGGCGCTCGGTGCCGTACATGTGCCCGAAGAGCTCGATCAGCTCGCTGGCCGTCAGGTACGGAAACAGCGATGTCGATTGCAGCTGGACGCCGATGATCTTGCGGACATCCTCCGACTGGCGAACGGCATCGAGCCCATCAACCGTGATGGTTCCGCCATCCGGTGCGCGGAGCCCCTCGATCATCTCCAGGGTGGTCGTCTTGCCGGCACCGTTCGGCCCGAGGATGCCGAAGATCTCGCCAGCGCGGACCTCGAGATCGATACCATCGACGGCGGTGAAGGTCTTGTAGCGCTTGGTCAGCCCCCGGATGGTGATGATCGGGGCGCCATCGCTCACGCCGCCTGCGGGAGGATGCCCCGGCGTGGAGGTGACTGTCGTAGTCGGAGATGTTCCCATGAATCGTTTTCCTGATGCGAGTGGACGTTCAGCCGGAGGGCACGACCCAGCGCCGGCCCCTGTGGAGGGAACTTCCTGCCATAGGCACTCTAGCACCGGGAGCAGTCGTGTGCCGTCCGGAAAAGCCGGACATTGGTCACGATCGGAGCGCAACGCGGAGGGGCTCCATAAAAATGTGGCAGGACACTTCCTAGGATGTTGCTATGGCAAAGGGTTGAAGGTATAAGGAAAGTGGAAGTGTGGTCCCCACGCACGTGGGGGTGAACCGTGCTCGCAGCGGCAGCGTGAGGCCGGTCTGCAGTGGTCCCCACGCACGTGGGGGTGAACCGTAGACACGACCCTGCTCGTGCGAATTAACAACGTGGTCCCCACGCACGTGGGGGTGAACCGGTATCCGCAACGGGGAGGACGCGCTCGACATCGTGGTCCCCACGCACGTGGGGGTGAACCGGCGTCCTGGTGCCCTTCGTCATAGCGATCCTCGTGGTCCCCACGCACGTGGGGGTGAACCGACCTACACCTACCGCAAGGAGGTGGACGGGGAGTGGTCCCCACGCACGTGGGGGTGAACCGATTGCGCCCGGCGTACCGGGTCCAGACCCGCCGTGGTCCCCACGCACGTGGGGGTGAACCGCAATACCCGAATCGCTGTCCCTCGACCATCTCGTGGTCCCCACGCACGTGGGGGTGAACCGTCCAGCGATCGCTGGAATCCTGCGGATATGAAGTGGTCCCCACGCACGTGGGGGTGAACCGGAGCCATGTCCCATGTCCGAAACCGAAGCGGCGTGGTCCCCACGCACGTGGGGGTGAACCGCTCAATGTCGAGGGGGCGAAGGACGCCAACAAGTGGTCCCCACGCACGTGGGGGTGAACCGATCGTCGGTGGCGTGTCGTTATAGGCGAGTACGTGGTCCCCACGCACGTGGGGGTGAACCGGAGGTCACGGACATGTCGTCCAAGGTCGCAAAGTGGTCCCCACGCACGTGGGGATGAACCGTGCTCGACCATGCCGAGACCGCGCACCGTGCCGTGGTCCCCACGCACGTGGGGATGAACCGCGGGTATCGGGCGGATTGACCCGGTTGCAGGCGTGGTCCCCACGCACGTGGGGATGAACCGTGACCGGACGTACTTGTTGACGCCGATCTTCAGTGGTCCCCACGCACGTGGGGATGAACCGAAGTGGAGTTCGCGGGATTTTGCACAGGTGTTGTGGTCCCCACGCACGTGGGGATGAACCGAGCGCGCGGTTGCTCGTGATCGTCAGCACGCCGTGGTCCCCACGCACGTGGGGTGACTCTCGACGGGCAACCACACGCCATTCCGGGAGACATTTTGAGAAGATCGCCCCGCCAGACTGCGCAGGTTCACGGCGCAGGGTCTTCCTCCCGTAACCAGGCGCGGGTGCCGAACGACTGGCAGGATCGGGTTGCCACCCGGGAGGCCACTTCCAGTGCCCCGACGAAATCACCACGCCGCGCATAGGCGGCGCAGAACGCCCCGTGCAGGAAATCGCCCGCACCGGAGGTGTCCACGGCGTCGATTCGCGCGACCGGAAGCTCCGCGACCCGTCCGTCGTGATTCCAGAGAATCGCCTCGCCGCCCGCCGTGATCGCACTGTGCGTCACGCCTCTCGCCGCCAGGTGCTGGAAGACCGATACCGGCGACTCCGTGCCCGGTGGCCGGAAGGTCTCAGCGCAGATCGCGATATCAACCAGCGGGAGCAAGCTCGCCATCCCCTCGTGCCAACTGCCGCCATCGAGCACGACCGGGATACCACGCCGGCGGGCCAGGATCGCGATGGCGAGGGCAGCGTTCAGGTGAAATCCATCCAGCAGCACGATATCGACGCCATCCAGGGACGCCGAGAGCAGATGCCCGTCGGGCTCGACCGCGCTCTCGGCGCGGAAGGTGACGATCGAGCGTTGGGCGGTGGCCGGAATCGAGACGATCGAGGAGACGGTGGGAAGCGCGGTCTCGCCGGGATCGAGGTCGATCGCTCGCACACGGCAGCGGCGCAAGTCGGCCTCCATAAAGGGAGTAAAGAGATGGGTGCCGATGCGGGTGAGCAGCCGGCTCTCACCACCGAGGTGGGCGAAGGCGACCGCCGCGTTGGTCGCTGGTCCACCGGCGGCGACCGCGAACTCACGCGCGGCGGTCTTGTCGTCCGGCTGCGGCACGCTGTCCACCAGATACTGGATGTCGACCGTACAAAGGCCAACGAAGAGACCGCGTGGCGGCCTGTCCATGCCCATTCGCTCGTTCCTACACGCTGTAATCTCCGTGTTGATCTATCGTGGATGATAGCAGGGTGGGGCACCGCGAATGTCAGCGCATTGCCTGTTCATTGTCCGGGCGGAACTCAATCCAACGTATCGGGCATCTTGTCTGACCACGCGACGATATAGGCCTCGGTGCGGCGGGTCACGATATCGGGATTACCCGGCCCCTCCCCCTTGGCGTAAATCTTGAGCGTTGGCGTACGGTCAGGGTCCTCGAGTGCAGGGATTGACGAGTTGTCGGCGATGATATCCTCAGCGAACCATGTACGTGGGTTCAGCAGTCGAGTCTTTGGGGGGTAGGTGGCAGCCATTAGCGTCCCTCCAGTTGTGTGATAAGCCGTGCGATGTGCTGCTGGTAATCCTCTTCGAGCTCTTCGCGAGCTTGCGTAAAGGCGACGTTGAAGGGCCAGCGCAGGTCTAGCCACACCTTTTGATATGTTATCCCTTTCGGGTTGATGTAGTCGATATGTGCCTCGCCGTGGGCGTTGTCGTAGCGGACGACCGGGTGCCATTGCCCGTCGAGCCAAAGCTCGAGTTGTACGGTGAAATGACCCACGTTGCCTCGATTGTCAGTGGAGAGGCGAACCCGTATTCGTATCCAGCCATATTTCCCAGTCCCGGGAGGGCACAAACAACTCCTTTCACGGTTCGAATCATGATGGTTGCATGAAAGATACATCCGTCGGAGAAGAACGGAGCCCCTCTCTCCAATATGGGATGATTGCCGCAGCGTTCGCCACGGATCGCTGCAGTTTTCTCCTGATCCCTGACGCTAGAGAGTGACGAGTCCGCATATGACTGAACGTGAGAACCGGCTGGAAAGCGCCGCCCGCATGGAGCGTGCGGAGCGCGTGATGAACGCGGAGCGGCACGATCTGCCCGCCATGCGATCGGTGACGGCGACGCGCTACGTCTCCCCCTTCCGCGAAGGAGGGTCGCTGCCCGGCCTGATCGAGGCCGATGACGATGGACTCTACGTCGTCAAGTTCCGGGGGGCGGGGCAGGGTCCGAAGACCCTCATCGCGGAATTGATCGCGGGTGAGATCGGGCGCGCGCTCGGGCTCAATGTGCCGGAGCTCGTCTTCTTCGATCTCCCGGCGGGTTTCGGCGCGGCCGAGCCGGATTCCGAGATCCGGGAACTGCTCGCCCGGAGCGAGGGCCTCAACCTCGGCCTGGATTTCCTGCCCGGCTCCCTGCCCTTCGACCTCGCCGCCAGGATCCCGGTCGATCCCGTCCTCGCCGCGGATATCGTCTGGTTCGACGCGCTGATCGCGAATGTCGACCGCACGACGCGCAACCCGAACATGCTGCGCTGGCACGATCGCCTCTGGCTGATCGATCAGGGCGCGGCGGTCTATCCGCACCACCGCTGGCAGGACCCGGCCGAGCAGGGACGCCGCGGCTTTCCCGCGATCAAGGATCATGTGCTGTTGCCGGTTGCGGGATCGCTGGTCGAGGCCGACCGGCGTCTGGCCGATCGTCTGCGTGATGAGGATCTGGCGGCGATCATCACGATGATCCCGGATGCGTGGCTGGGCGAGGATGAGCAGGTCGGTGGCCCGCAGGCGCAGCGCGAGGCCTATCTCGCCTACTTCCGGGCGCGCTTGCAGGCGCCGCGTCCCTTCATCGCGGAGGGTGAGCGGGCCCGGACGGCACCCGATGTCGGTGCGATCGATCCGACTCGCGCCACGCGGGGTCGTCGCCGTGAGTAGCGCGCAGCCCAGCCCCTATCTCTACGTCGTGCTGCGGGTGGTCCCACGCGTCGAGCGCGAAGAGTTCATCAACGCCGGTGTCGCGCTCTTCTCGCGACCACGGCGGTTCCTCGGCGTGCGCGTCCATCTGGACCGCGCCCGTCTGCGGGCGCTCGATGCCGCGTGCGACGGAGCGCTTGTCGGCGCGTATCTGGACGGGATCGCAGCCGTCGCGGCGGGCGATCCGGATGCCGGGCCGATGGCGAGCCTGGACCTCTCCGAGCGCTTTCACTGGATCGCGGCGCCCAGCAATACCATTATCCAGCCCTCACCAGTGCATACCGGCGTGACCTCCGATCCCGCCGGCACGCTCGATCGCCTCTTCCGCGACCTCGTGTCCTCGCCGGAAGCAGGAGAGCGAGCGGACCGGTAACCGCGCGATGCTGCAAGGCTACCGGGCGATTGGGCTACTCCCGAGAGGTCAGCCGGCTGACGGCAAGACGATCGCC
>JBARWF010000145.1:0-28797 GCA_049646645.1 Thermomicrobiales bacterium | reverse complement strand
GTCCCGCCACCGCCGAGGAGACGGACTGACTCGGTGCGAGAGTAGAGATAGACATTCGTTGTGGCGGTTCCGAGTGGGAGAATGGCGCCGGTGACAATCCCGGCGACGAGAATCCAGCGAATGTGTTCCCGCATGAGATCGGGAAGAGCCTTCTGTGTCTGGACGTCGGCGGACATGGCCCATCCTTTGTTTAGGCGAGGGTCGAAATATCTGAAATAGCGGCTACTTTCAAAGAATTGGACGCGATCGGGGCAATGCCGTTCCTGGTCCGGAAAATGCCAAACCCCGTGCGAGGCTGGGAGAAACCTCGCACGGGGTTGTTGCACACGTGTGCGGCATACAGGCTTGTCGTATACCCACCTCCCCTATGCACATGTCCACACATCCGACAATCGTCCCGCTGAGCAGGACGCATCTTATGATGGAAAAAGACTAGGTGGGACCCAGGGTACCGGCGGGGGTGAGTTGGGACACAGCCCCCCGCCAGCGTCCGTGTCACCGCTGCATACCTGTGGAAAGCAACGGCGGTAAACCAGGGCGAGTTGATAGCTCCGGCGGTACTGCGCACCACTGTCCCAGCCCCTGGGCCAAGAGACATCGCCTTGGGGTGAACGACAGCCAGCCCTCTTGAGGGACTGTTCGATCGGGCCGGTAATCATTCACCAACCGCATTCTAGGTAACATCGCGGACGAAAAGACGCAATCTCACCGCACTTTCGTCACCTGTCTTCTGGCCGTTACGCTGCGATGATGGATACTATCTCATTCGAGACTTCTCACGACGCTTGTAGCACCGGGGTAGCGCCGCCTGGCCTCAAATCGCGCCCGACAGGGTGGCGAACGCGCCATGATCCAAAGCGCAGCCCTGCGCACGCATCTCGCCGGTGGGGGGGGCGAACACTGTGACACGACAACGGTCGCCATTTGGAGAACTCCTGCGGTTTCACCGGCGCCGGCTTGGTTTGACGCAGGAACAGCTCGCAGCCCAGGTGCAATGGCGCGTGGCGAGGGACGTGCGCTGTAGCGATACCAACAGTCGCGACACATTCTCCCCACGGACGATCTCCAACCACGAGCGCATGTGGGACGATCCCCGCGAGTTCAAACGCCCCCAAATCTCCACGGTTCGCCTGCTGGCGGAGGTCTTCGGCCTGCCACCCGGCTCGCCGGAATTCGCTGAATTCTTCCAGGCCGCGGAATTCGAAGCCGGTCAATTGCCACGACCGGAACCGCCGGTGGACAGTGCCGCGACCGGAGGACCATCCGCGCATCAAACGAACGGCGCCGAACGCATCTTTGTGCCGGAGGGGCGCGAGCCGCACCTTCAGCGTCTGCGGGAGACCGTCGCCCGCGCGGTGAGCGGAGTGCCGCAGGTCGCGCTCGTGCGCGCCGATCCCGGGACGGGGAAATCCTGGCTGATCGAGGAGATCTGCCAGGAGGCGGTCGAGCGATACCACGATCTCGTCGTCTTCTGGGGGGAATGCGTCGGCCGGTTCGAATTGGCCGATCCGTATCATTCGATTCGCCAGGTTCTCGATATCGCAACAGGCGGGATTCGGCTGGCCAGTCCCCAGCAGCTCGTCTCGGTGCAGAATCGAGACCGGCTGGCGATGCGCGTGCCGCTGGCGATCGGCGCCCTGCTCGATCAGGGGCCGGGGCTGATCGACCGGTTCGTTTCCGCCCAGACGTTGATCGGGCGCGCTGCGGAATTCGGCACCGACCCCACGCTCCGCAAGGCGCTGGCGACGGTGACCCAGCTCCCATACGCGGCGCGCCCGGATTCGTCAGGACCGGATGAGGAGCTCTCGCGGGTACTGATGGCGATTGCGGAGGCCGGTCCGGTCATCCTCGTCATCGAGGATGTGCACTGGGCCGACGCGGGAACCGGCGCTGTGCTCGCGCATCTTGTCCGGGCGATCCAGCAGCATGGCGTGCCCCTACTGCTCATCTGCTCATACCGGCCGGCGGATGCGGATCTGGCCGACAAGGACATCACGCACACGTGTCCGTTCCACGCGCTGCGACAGCAGATCGTGGAGTTGCATCCGGAAGCAGAGATCGACCTGGGAACGGCGGTCGGCGGAGACGCGGGGCAAGCGTTCATCGACGGCTATTTTGCGCGGAGGCAGACGAGGCTGCCCGCATCGTTTCGGGCATCGCTCTTCGCACAGACCGGCGGCATGCCGCTCTTCGTGGACAGCGTGCTTCGGCTCTTCCAGCAGGAGGGAGTGATCGCTGAAGGTGAGGACGGCACGTTGGAGCTGGCCGGCGAGCCCGTTCTGCGGAAGCTGCCGCGAGAGCTCGATGCCATATTCACGGAGCAGATAGAGCGCATCTCCCCGGACATGCAGCGGGTTCTCGCGTGTGCCAGCACGCAGGGGGGAACGATTGTGGCGGAGGTATTGCTGCGGGCCCTGCAGATGCCACCCACTGCGATGACCACCATGCTGAATGCCCAATTCGTGGAGCGGCACGACCTGCTACGCCCGCATGGCACCACCGTCATCGCCGGTCGGCCTGTGCACCGTTATCGCTTCAAGCATGCGCTGCTTCAGGATTATCTCGACCGCCGGATTGGCGGGTTCGAGCGAACGCGCTATCACAAGGCGACCGCTGATGCCTATCGCGAGCTGTTCGGCCCTGGCCCTCACGAGGGGTCGGCGGACATGGCGTGGCACTACGAACTGACCGGAGAGCAAACAGCGGCGGCGGAAGCGGAGGTTGCCGCCGGCAACTTTGCCATGTCGCAGGGCGACTACACTCGCGCCCGGCGCCACTTCCAGCATGTCCGGGAGCTTCGGGTCGAGCGGGATGCGCCACATCTGGCGGCGCAGGCACTGGTGGGCCGGGCGAACTGCGACCGCGCGCAGGGGATGGCGGCGAGCGCGCGCGATCACGCCCAGCAAGCGGTTTCCTTTGCCCGGTACACCGGTTCCGGGGAGGTGCTAGCGAACAGCCTGATGACGCTCGCCATGATCGAGTTCGACGCAGGGGAGATGCGCACGGCCGTCGAGTATCTGGAGGAGGCAGTATCCCTGCTGGAATCGCTGGACGATATGGAGGGGCGCTGCCGGGCCGAGAACCTGCTGAGCTACTGTCACTCCGCGCGGGGCGAGTTCGATGCCGCGATGCGGCATGCCCAACGGGGACTGCGCCTGGCATCCGAAGGCTTGTCAGAACCGCTTCTGGTTTCGGCGTTGGTGGCGGTCGGTAACTGCCTTTGGGGAACCGGGCAATACAGACGGGCGCTTGCGGAGTATCAGCGGGGAGCGGACGCGAGTGAGCGGATCGGGTACACGTACGGCATGGTGCTGTGCTGGGTCAATATCGCCTGTTGCTGGGCCGAGCTCGGCGATGTCGAGCAGTGCCTTGCCGCCGAGGAGCGGGTGCGCACGCTCAGTTTGCGATTGCCGATTCCGCGACTGATCAGCGCGGCCGCCTTCGACGCAGGACTCGTGCTCGATCAGGCAGGCAACTATCCGGAAGCGCGGCGCTTCTACGAAGCATCGCTGGAGGTCAGGCGGCAACTCGGGCAGCATGCGTTGATGCTCGATAGTCTCGCCGGCCTCCTGCGCGTCGCGTTGGAAACCGATCAGCGAGACGAGGCACGGTCATTGCTCGCGGAGATCGAGAGCCGGGTGGCGGCCCGCGGGATCGAAGGCGTCGAGCAGGCCGGCTGGCTTTACCTGACCCTGGTACGGGCGACACGGGCGGTCGGCGCCCATGACCGCGCCGCCCGTTACCTGGACGCGGCGGTGTGCCACATCCGCGAGCGGGCAGACAGGATGCCCGATGCGACGATGCGCGCATCCTACCTGACCAACATCCGATCGCACCGGGAGTTGCTGGCGCTGTCCTCGACAGTCGTGCAGGAGGCCACCTGATACCATGATGAAAACAGAGGGTCAGTGTCAGAACCGGTGAGCGCCGGAGGTGAGCGATGACCGCACTGAATATCAAGAATGACGAGGCCTACCGGCTCGTGCGCGAACTTGCCGAGCTCCGGGGCGAGAGCATGACGCAGGTGATTATCGAGATCGCGCGCGAGGCGATCGAGCGGGAGCAGGGCCGGGCGATCCGCGAGGACCGGACCGCCTACTGGCTGGCGAAGGGCAAGGAGATCCGAAGCCGGGCAAGCAACGAGTGGCTGAATCTGGATCACGGCGACATGCTCTATGACGAGCATGGGTTGCCGAAATGATCGTCGACGCCTCAGCCATCCTGGCGATCCTCAAGGGCGAGGCAGAAGCATCCACCTTCCTGGCCGCGCTGACGGAAGCGTCGGCGAGACGCCTGTCTGCGGCCACGTACGTCGAGGTTTCCATCGTCGTCGACAACAGTCACGAGGCGTTCATTGTTCGCGATTACGAGCGTCTGCTTCAGGAATATGGCTTCGTCATCGAACCGGTGACAGAGGCCCAGGCGCGGATAGCCCGGCACGCCTTTCGCGAGTTCGGGGCTGGCACTGCCAGCCCCGCCCAACTGAACTTCGGCGATTGCTTTTCCTACGCGCTCGCCATGGAGCGCAACGAGCCACTGCTCTACAAGGGGAGTGATTTCGACCACACCGACGTGCGTTCCGCGACCGACGAGCAGTAGTGGCCGAACCTGCCGTCGCTAGGAAGACGCCGCCTTGTCGAGCCATTCGGCGATCACCGCAATCGCGACCTCACCGCTGCCCGTGAGCGGCGCCCCTCCGGGCAACGTCGTCACCACGCGCTGCGAGGCGCCGGGAATTGTCGCGGCAAGTCGCTGGGCAATGGCGCGCTCCGCCACCGGCGATGTCGCGGCCACGATAATGAGCGTCGGCACGGAGACCTCCGCCAGTTCCTCAGGCAGCAGCTGATAGCGATCGAGCGCATCGAGCGACGGGCTCAGCGCAGGTGCATGGCGGCGCAGGGCCGCGAGCCGTGGCTTTGCGAGCCGGGACTCCCAGCCGGAGCCCCACCGCCGGTCGAGATAGACCCGCAAGGCCTTGTCGCTGAGTTCCTTGTAGGCGGCATCGGCAGCTTCGCGTGCGCTCGACCGCGCGTCGGCACGCGCCTGCGCGATCTCCTCGTCGAGCTCGCCATCGAGCAATGCCACCGCATCCGGCTCCATGAGCACGAGTGACGCGACAAGATCCGGTCGCCGCCGCGCCAGCTCCAACGCCGCGATAGCGCCCTGTCCGTGCCCGACGAGATGGACCGGCTGCGCGGACTCACCGGTCAGGTTGAGCGCCTCGAGCACTGCGTAGAGGTCGTTCGCCATATCGGTGACGGTAAACGAGCGATCGGTCAGCGCCGAGCTGCCGCCGTGTCCACGGGCGTCGGGTTGCACCACCTGAAAGCGATCGCTCAGCTCCTCCCGCAACGGGGAGAGCGAGCTGCGTTCTCCCAATGTCGCGTGGAGGAGGACGACTGTCGGCGCCTCCGGGCCGCCGGTCGAGGCGGTGAGCTCATAGCTCAGCCGGGCGAGGTCGTTCTGCGCGAAGCGCGTGAATCCCATCGTGATCGTTCCCCAGTCAACATCGTGAGTCATGAAAACCCGCAGCAGTCGCACGACCGGCGTCCTTCGCCCTGATGCTACCGCAGCAGGAGGCAGGGCGTCGCGGATCCAGCAAGAGCACACCATCGCCTGAAGCCCACACTCGTAGCCTGCCTACGTTGAGCTATCCCATTTACTGTCATTCTCACCGCAGGGAAGGATGACAAGGGAGAAGGCTGTTCAGTGGAGACGCACCACTCGGCTCACCGTGTTATAGTCATGGCTAATAATTTATGTAGCCGATTGGCGCTGGTCATGTGCGGTGGCCGTGGGGGCGGTGTTGCCTCCGCGTCGAGCCCGCGCTGGGTTCGCCGTTGGTGAACCAGGAACGTCTCTCCGGGAGTGAGTGACGAGAAGAACGGAAGTGCAGGAGGAGGAATGCGACGGGATGAATGAATCAAGAGCGAAGGCACGGCGGTTCACGCCGGGCAGGGTGGCCGCGATCGCGATGACCGCGGTCGCGGTCCTGATGGTGATCGGCACGGCGCTGGGACAGCTCCCCCTCGTCTGGGCTCAGGGGAGCGCGCCGGCGGACACCGGCGACCGGATCAAGGTCACGACCACGGTCGGCATGATCGCGGATCTGGCCCGAAACGTCGGCGGCGATCGGGTCGCGGTGACCGCGCTGATGGGACCGGGTGTCGACCCGCATCTCTACAAGCCCAGCGCACGCGATGTTGACCGCCTCAATGATGCCGACATCATCTTCTACGGCGGGCTGCATCTTGAAGGGAGGATGGTCGAGACCTTCGAGGCTATCGGCCGCACGGGCAAACCGACGATCGCGGTCAGCGAGCAGATTCCTGAGGAGAAGCTGCTCACGCCGCCCGAATTCGAGGGGCAGCACGACCCGCACATCTGGTTCGATGTCACGCTCTGGATGTCGGCGCTGGAGACCGTCTCCCGGCACCTGCAGGAGATTTCCCCGGCCGACGCCGCGTCCTTCCAGGCCAATGCCGATGCCTACCGCGGCCAGCTCGAGGAGCTCGATGCCTACGTGCACCAGCAGATCGCCCGGCTCCCGGTCGAGCGCCGGGTGCTGGTGACGGCCCACGATGCCTTTGGCTACTTCGGTGATGCCTACGGCTTCGAGGTGCGCGGTCTGCAGGGGCTGAGCACGGCCAGCGAGACGGGCGCCGGCGACGTCCAAGATCTCATCACATTCATCGTCGACCGCAAGCTACCGGCGATCTTCGTGGAGACGAGCGTCTCCCAGGCGACGGTGGATGCGGTGCAGGCGGGCGCCGGGGCGCGCGGTTGGAAGATCGCGATCGGCGGGGAGCTCTTCTCGGACGCGATGGGCGAGGAGGGCACGCCCGAAGGCACCTACATCGGGATGGTGCGACATAACGTCGACACGATCGTTGGCGCCCTGCTCGGTCCAGATGCTGAAAGTGACGAGGACTAGGAACGTCATGGTGATGGAACAGATACGTGAACGGCACGACGACGCGGTAAGGACCGACTCACGCTCACCGGATGCGACGATGCGGGAATCGGCGGTCGCGGTGCGCGACCTGACGGTCGCCTACCGAGAGACGCCAGTCCTGTGGGATGTCGATGTGACCATTCCGCAGGGCACCCTGACGGCGATCATCGGGCCGAATGGCGCGGGCAAGAGCACGTTCATCAAATCGGTGCTGGGGCTGGTGCCGGTGGCTGCCGGCAGTGTCGAGATCTTCGGAAGCATCTCTCCCCGGCAGCGCAAGCTGGTCGGCTACGTACCGCAGCGGGGAAGCGTCGATTGGAGCTTCCCCACGAACGCGCTGGACGTGGTGACGATGGGAACTTATGGGCAGCTCGGCTGGATCAAGCGGCCAGGCCGGCGCGAGCGAGAGCGGGCCATGCACGCGCTGGAGCAGGTGGGGATGGCCGATTTCGCCGGCCGCCAGATCAGCCAGCTCTCCGGTGGCCAGCAGCAACGCGTCTTCCTGGCCCGGGCGCTGGTGCAGGACCAGCAGCTCTATTTCATGGACGAGCCGTTCGCGGGGGTCGATGCCGCCACCGAAAAGGCGATCGTCGGCCTCCTCCAGCAATTGCGGGAGCAGGGCAAGACCGTGGTCGTGGTTCATCACGACCTCGAATCGGCTCCGGAGTACTTCGACTGGCTTATCCTGCTCAACGTGCGGCTTATCGCATCCGGACCGTTCGCCCAGACCTTCACGCCCGGGAACCTGGCTGAGGCCTACGGCGGCAAGCTCAGCATGCTGCGCTCTCACCGGCTGCCCCAGATTGCCCCTGAACCGATCGAGGAGCGGATGGCGTGACGGGCTTCGATCTCTCGGTCTTTCGCGACCTCATCTTCGACTACACCTTGCGGAACGTGGCGCTCGGCTCGGCACTTCTCGGCGTGGTGAGCGGCATCCTCGGTGCCTTCGCGGTCCTCCGCAAGCAAGGGCTGCTGGGTGACGCGCTCTCGCACGCCGCGCTTCCCGGCATCGGCGTCGCGTTCATGCTCAGCGGATCGCGGACCCCGCTCATCCTGCTCCTCGGGGCCGGAATCACGGGCTGGCTCGGCACCCTGCTCCTGCTGCGCACCGTCCGCGAGACGAAGCTCGCAAGCGATACGATGCTCGGCGTGGTGCTGAGCGTCTTCTACGGCGTCGGGATCGTGCTGCTGACCTTCATTCAGAAGCGCAACGACGCCAGCCAGGCCGGGCTCGACAAGTACCTCTTCGGGCAGGCGGCGGCGCTCGTGCGAAGTAACGTCGTCACCTTCGCGGTGCTCGGCGGGCTGGCGTTGCTGGTGGTGGTTCTGCTCTACAAGGAGTTCAAGCTGATCTCCTTCGACCCCGAGTTCGCAAGCAGCCTGGGCCTGCCGACGCGGGCGCTCGATGTCGCCCTGACCTCGCTGCTGGTCGTCGCCGTGATGATCGGCCTGCAGACGGTCGGCGTCGTGCTGATGGCCGCGATGGTGGTCGGCCCGGGAGCTGCGGCCCGCCAATGGACCGACCGGCTCGCGACGATGATCGTGCTCGCCGGGCTCTTCGGCGCGGGCGCCGGGGTCATCGGGGCGGTGATCAGCGTGCAGGAATCGGCGTTGCCGACCGGCCCGATGATCATTCTCAGCCTGACCGCAATCGTGCTCGTCTCGATCTTCCTCGCCCCCCGGCACGGGCTCATCCCGGACATGGTGCGGCGCCGGCGTCACCGGCGCGGGCTCGTCGCCCCGGCGCTGGCGCCGGAAGGGGGGCGGTCATGAGCTCGAACACGGTCATTCTGCTGACGGCGATGCTCTGCGCCGCCGCCTGCGCGCTGCTTGGCAGCTTCCTCATCCTGCGCCGGATGGCGATGATGACGGACGCCATCAGCCACGCGATCCTGCCCGGTCTCGTCTTCGGATTCTGGCTCGCCAACGGCTCGAACCTGGTCGTCGGCACCATCGGCGCTACGCTCGCCGCGCTGTTGACCGTGACTCTGGTCGAGGCGCTCGGCCGCACGAAGCGGGTCGATGGCGGCTCGGCGATGGGGATCGTCTTTCCGGCGATGTTCGCGCTGGGGACGGTGCTGGTGAGCCGCTACTTCTCGAACGTGCATCTCGATGCCGATGCGATCCTGATGGGGAATATCGAGTTCTCGGTGTTCGACCGCTTCGTGATCGCTGGCAACGATCTCGGGCCGCGCTCGCTCTGGATCATGGGTGCGCTGGTGATCGTGAACGCCGGCTTCCTGACGCTCTTCTTCAAGGAGTTGAAGCTGACGACCTTCGATCCGGCGCTGGCGGCCGCCTTCGGGTTCATGCCGGTGGTTCTGAACTACGTCCTGATGACCGTGCTGTCGGTGACGACGGTCGGCGCGTTCACGGCGGTCGGCGTGATTCTGGTGGTGGCCCTGGTGATCGTGCCGGCGGCAACGGCCTATCTCCTGACCGACCGGCTGGATCTGATGATTGGGCTCTCGGTCGCGCTGGGCGCGTTCGCAGCGTGGCTGGGCTTCCAGTTCGCGCTCTGGCAGGACGTCTCCGTCTCCGGCTCGATGGCGGCGGCAACCGGCGTGCTCTTCCTGCTGGCGCTGCTCTTCTCGCCGTCGCAGGGCGCGGTCGCGAAGATCTGGCGCACGCGAACGAACCGGCAACGCTTCGCGATCGACCTGCTCCTCGTGCATCTGCTGACGCATGAGGGGGATCGAGGGCGGGATGTGGAGAGCACACCGGGAGATCTCACCACGGCGCTGCGGTGGTCGCCGGGACAGGCGTCCCATGCGATCGGACGGGCGACGAGGCATGGGCTCATCCAGCCAGCGGCGGATCGGCTGGCGTTGACGGCGCAAGGCCGCGCCCGCGCGGAGACCCTGCGCACACGATGAATAGCCGTCGCCATCCTGCGCTTTGGCTGGTCGCATGTCTACGTTAGAGCAACCATCGCCTGTCATCCTGAGCAGACCGTCTAGGCCAAACGGTCCCTCCCCTGTCATCCTGACCGGCGGTCAGGATGACAGTTCAGCAGGGCATGCGGATTGCGCCCCTCGACCTGATTATGGATATGCCCAATCCCGGCTTGGTATGGCTGGTCCAGACCCCCCCTGGCTCCCTGCCGAACCGCGACCACACGCACACAGGAGCGGCGATACGATGACCTCCTCACCACCCTCCAGACGACTCGGAGATCTCCTGCCCCTCGCGGGCGCGCTCGGGCTGGCCTGTGTCGGGCGAGAGGCGATCTCCCGCCTCCGCGAGGCGGATCTCAGCGGGCAGATCGCCCTCATCACCGGCGGCTCGCGTGGACTGGGCCTCGCCCTCGCCCGCGAGCTGGCCAACGAGGGATGCCGGCTGGCGATCTGCGCCCGCGACGCCGATGAGCTCGAGCGCGCCGCGGACGACCTGAGAAGCAGGGGCGCGGAGGTCCTGGCGATCAACTGCGATGTCGCGATCCGGGCCCACGTCGACGAGATGGTGAACGAGGTGATCGCGCGCTACGGGCAGATCGACTTGCTCTTCACCGTCGCCGGCATCATCGAGGTCGGCCGCCTCGACCTGCTCGACGTGCAGGACTTCCGCCGAACGATGGACATCATGTTCTGGGGCACGCTCTACCCGATCCTCGCGGTCCTGCCGGGCATGCGCGACCGTCACTATGGCCGGATCGCGACCATCACCTCGATCGGCGGCAAGATCAGCGTGCCGCACCTGCTCCCCTACTCGGCCGCCAAGTTCGCGGCGGTCGGGCTCTCGGAAGGGCTGTCCGCCGAGCTGATGGACGAGGGCATCCACGTCACCACGATCGTCCCCGGCCTGATGCGCACCGGGTCCCACCTCGCCGCCGAATTCCGGGGCGATGCCGATCGCCAGCGGCGCGAGTATCAGTGGTTCGCGTTGGGCGCGACCTCGCCGCTCGCCACGCGGGCGGACCGCGCGGCCCGCATCATCGTGCGGGCGGTGAAACGCGGCGAGACCGAGCGGACCTTCCCCCTGATCTTCGATTTCGCCAGCCGGATCCATGGTGTGGCCCCCGCGACGACCGTTCGCCTCCTGCGCGTGATGGACCGGTTGCTGCCTTCAGGCGACGTCAACGTGGGAGATGTTGCCACGGCACGAGGCATGGCCGTGGAGGACCGGATCGATCTGCCGGCGTGGAAGGCCGTTACGGCGCTGGGTCGGGAGGCGGCCGACGCCTTCAATGAGAAGATCGGGCACGAGCCGGAATCCCCGGCATCCGGGGGCTAGGTTCGCACCACCTCTTGCGAGACCACGGCTGTCGGTGACTCCGGGTGCAGTCGAGGTCACTCTCCCCGTACAATAGAAGGCGCCCCGCATGGAACCCCGCTCGATGGACGATCGACCGCCGAATGGCGGTCGATCGGGTACGCTGGCGTCATCACTGGGCGTCGACAGCGAAGATCACAGGGAAGGGGTGAGCTGGAGTGGGGCCGCGAGAACGACGGGAAGAGGTCATCGTCTGGGCGCAGGCGATCATCGATGACCCCGACGTCATCTTCCTGGATACGGAGACGACCGGGCTGGATGGGACCGCCGAGATCATCGACATCGCCTTGGTGGACCGAAATGGCGGAGTGCTGCTGGACACGCTCGTCCGGCCACGACGGCCAATCCCGCCCGCCTCATCGCGCGTGCACGGGCTGGTCGATGCCGATGTCGCGAATGCTCCCTCGTGGGCCGAAATCCATCCGGTGCTGCTGCCGCTGCTCGCCCACCGACGCGTGGTGGTGTTCAACGCCGACTACGACCGGCGCCTGATCCACCAGTGTTGTGCCCAGGATGGGCTTGGATTGCCCGCCTGCGACTGGGAATGCGCGATGCTGGCGCACGCCAAGTTCGTGGGAGAGCCAGGGCAGTGGGGCAAGCAGTATCGCTGGCACAAGCTCGAGTCGGCGGCACAGTCGTTTGGGATCGATCCCGGCGGCCATCGGGCGCTCGGCGATGCCGAAGCAGCCCGCCGGGTCGTGTGCGCGATCGCGGCCCTGGCACCCCGAAAACTGGCCCAGCTCTCGCTGTTCTAGCGCTCAGCCGTCGGTGGTGAGTTCCCCGCACGGAGATTGCCCCCTGCACACCATGGTGGATCTGAACGAACCATGCGCAGCGCCACCGTCTGCGACCCGCCCCATACATCGTGATACCTCCTGAATCCCGGTAATCATGGCGCCAGGAAAATTGTCATCGCACAATGTCATGGTATGATGACATGTCAACAACGCGTGCGGAGGGTGCGCGACGGGACAGTCGATTACGGTGTGCGAGATTTATGAAGCGTCTGGAAGTAACCGGGTGGCGAGCCAGGGCCCTGCTACCCGTCCTGATCTATTCGGCCCTGGTGATGTCGGTGCTGTCGACCCTCGGCTCACCGATGATCCCCACAATCGCGCGGGAGCAGGGCGTCTCCCTTGAGGCGGCGCAGTGGATCCTGACGGTCACGCTGCTGGTGGGGGCGGTCGTGACCCCGATTACCGGGCGGCTGGCCGACGGGCCGGCGCGCAAGATGACGATCCTGCTCAGCCTCGGGCTCGTGCTCGTCGGCTCGGTGCTCTCAGCCGCCGGACCCAATTTCACCATTCTCATCATCGGTCGTGCGCTGCAGGGGTTCGGGCTCGGGCTGGTGCCGCTCGCGATCTCGGTCGCACGGGATTGCTTCCCGGTCGACCGGATTCGCAGCGGGGTCGCGATCCTCTCGATCACGACTGCGGTCGGAGCGGGACTCGGCTATCCGGTGACGGGATTGATCGCGCAGAACCTGGATTACCGGGCCGGTTTCTGGTTCGCGGCGATCATCAGCCTCATCGCACTCGCTCTGGTGGTGATCGTCGTCCCGTCCGGCTCGCTGCGGCGAGCGCAGCCCCTCGATATCACCGGCGCGCTCCTGCTCTCGGTGGCCCTGACGGCGCTGCTCCTCTTCATCAGCCAGGGTGAGAAGTGGGGGTGGCAATCGGGCCGGATCGTCGGCCTCGGCGTGGCGACGATCGTGGTCGGCGCGATCTGGATCCGGCAGGCGCTCCAGACATTGCATCCCCTGGTTGATCTCCGGCTGATGGCGAACCGCTCGGTACTCTCCGCCGATATCGTCTCGCTATTGATGGGTGTCAGCCTCTACGCGATGTCGTCGCTCGTCAATCGCTACGTGCAGGCGCCAGCGGCGGCAGGCTACGGCTTTCACGCGGGGCTGGTCGGAACCGGGCTGATGCTGGCGCCGCTCTCGATCGGCAGTCTCCTCTCCACCCGGTTGTCGCGCATCCTTACCGCCCGCTTCGGGTCGAATCCTGTGTTGACGCTCGGCTCGATCATCGTCGCGCTCGACATGATCTTTATCGCCTTCGCCCGCACCGGCCGCTGGGAGGTCGTGGTCGCGATGATCGTGCTCGGGCTCGGCATCAGCACGACCTTCGCCGCGATGCCGCTGCTGATCATCCAGGCGGTTCCCGCCTCGGAGACCGGCAGCGCGACGAGCATGAACACGGTGCTGCGATCCGTCGGCGGCGCGATCGGGAGTGCGGCGAGCATCGCGCTCCTCAGCACCTACACACCGATCGGCAGCGTGATCCCCAGCAACTCCGGGTACACTGTGACGTTTCTCGCGGGCGCGGCGATCTGCCTGGCGGCGGCGGTCGTGAGCGTCGTCCTGCTTCCGCGAACACCGCGAACCGGGCTCGCGGCGCCGGCGACAGCCTCTGCCGACGCCGGCGCCAGGCTGCTGCCAGCGAATTCCGGCCCCCGCGCGACGGCACAATGAGGCGGACGGTCGTATAGTCTCTCCAGAGAGGAGGTGGCCAATGGCGTCCACAATCGAGGCAAAGGAAACCGGTCGGCGGCGGGATTCCGCGGCGACACGACAGGCGCTGCTGGAAGCGGCGCGCGCGCTCTTCGGCACAAAGGGCTATGAGGGGACCTCGCTGCGCGAGATCGGTGAGCGCGCTGGCGTCGATGCCTCGCTGATCGCCCGCTATTTCGGCAACAAGGTGGCGCTCTACAGCGCGACCCTTGACGCCGATCGCATGGCCACCGACAGCACGACCGACCTGACCGATCCCGAGGCGTTGACGCGCCGGATGCTGCGTCGGGTCGATGCCAACGGACTGGGCCCGATCATCCAGGCGCTGATCGAGACGGACGTCGACCCCGAGATTCGCCATTCCGCCCGCGAGCACATGCGTCGCCGGATTCTGATCCCTCTGACGGATGAGTTGCGGGCGGCAGGTGTCGATCATCCCGAGCTGCGGGCGGAACTGGTGCTGGCGACCGTGCTCGGGCTCGTCACGATTCGGGCGACGGACTCGCTGCCGATGGTCGCCAGCGGAGCTCACGACGACATTGTTACGCTCCTGCGTCCGGCATTGGTGGCGATTGCGGGCCGCGATTGATTGGAGCTTCGTTCGATCCTCCTCGCCGGGGCAGTCTTCATCCCGCCTCCCGATGCACTGATAATGAACATCGTAGCGGTCGACCTCGTGTCGACCATCGGCCGGAGGCCGATATCGTGAGATATGGCCCTGTGGGCCATCGGAGAGAGACTCTCCCTACAGGTGGTTGTCTCCAACCATCGCGCATTTCGAGCATCAGGAAGGTGACATGACGGAGCGAAATGACGCTGGCGGCACGGGAACGACCGCCGCTGACCGGGCGGTACGGATCGTCGAAGTCGAGCCGTTCTTTTCGGTCGAACAGCCATCGGGCACGTTCTCCTTCGGAGCGGCCACCGCCGGGGAGCTCACCTTCGCCCAGGTGCGGGTGACGGTCGCGGACCAGGCGGGCAACGCAGCCGAGGGCTGGGGCGCGATCCTGCTCTCGCATCCGTGGGCCTTTCCCGGCGACGAGCTGGATGGAGCCGCCAAGGATGAGGTCATGCGCATGATCGTCGGCATGGCCGGTGATCGCCTGACAAAGAGCGGGCTCTACGGGCATCCGCTCGATCATTTCCTCGATATCGAGCCCGAGCTGCGCGAGATCGCCATCGGCCGGGGCGAGGCGTCCCCGATCATGGTGCCGGCACTCGCGGCGCTGGTCGCCTATTCGCCGATCGACGCCGCGATCCATGATGCCTATGGCAACCTGCACGGCGTCAGCTCCTACGATGCCCTTGGCCCGGACTACGTCGGCTGGGACCTGAGCCGCGTTCTCGGCGCGGGGTTTGCCGGGAAATACCTGCCGGAGTACCTGCGGCCAGAACCGGTCGCCTCATTGCCGGTCGCACACACCGTGGGGGCGGCCGATCCCCTGGTGCCGGCGCAGCAGGAGGGAGCGTATCCGCCGCTGACCGACTGGATCGCGATCGACGGGGTACATGCCTTCAAGGTCAAGCTGAAGGGCAAGGACCTGGCCTGGGATATCGCACGGCTGGTCGAGGTCTACCGCACGGCGACGGAGAGCGTCGGGCTGGGCGGCGACGTCCGGCTGTTCGGGGACCTGAACGAGCAGGGGCCGTCGCTGGACTACATCCTCGCCCTGCTCGATGGAGTGGAGAAGGAGTCGCCGGAGGCATTCGCGGCGCTCGATGCGCTCGAACAGCCCGCCTCGCGCAATCTCGACGAGCGTGCGATCGATGTCTCGGCGGCAGCGCGACGGGTGCCGATCGTGCTGGATGAGGGGCTGACGAGCCTGGAGGCGATCGACCGCGCGGTGACGCTGGGGTGGAACGGGATTGCGCTCAAGACGTGCAAGACGCAGAGCCTGATGCTGCTGGCGCTGGCCAAGGCTTCCGCCCTCGGGCTGCACATCTCGGTGCAGGACCTGACCAATCCCGGTCTCGCGCTGCTGCAATCGGTGGGGTTGGCCGCCCGCCTGCCGCAGACCGCACCGCTGGAGAGCAACCAGCGCCAGTATTTTCCGGCGACGTCGAAACCGGAAGCGGCGGTCTATCCGACGATCTACGCGGTCCACGGCGGAGCGATTCCGTCCGGCGAGCTGCGCGGTCCCGGTCTCGGTTACGGCGATCTCTCCCGCATCGGCCGCGACATCTTCGCCTGAGCGGGAGAGGCGAGGCCTCTTGCCGGGCAGGCGAGCGAAGCATTCGTACGGGCGGCCCCGTGTGGCCGCCCTCGCGTTCGATTACGAAGCGTCCACGCATCCGGGCACTTCCCACGTAATCTCCAGGGTCGACACACGGGTCGACCCGTACGATGGGACACGCAGGTCCGCCCTCAAGCCAACAGACGACTTACTCTGCCCGCGATCACGACCCACGGGGATACCCCGCACATGACATCGACCGCCACGGCCACAGCCACAGCCCCCGCACAGACGGATATCAGCCCGGCGCGACGCTGGTCGATGCTCGGGCTGAGCATGGCCGCCGCGGCGACGGGCGCCGTCTTCGTCAATGGCGTCGCCTTCCTGATTCCGGTGCTGCACACGGACCGGGGACTGAGCCTCGCCCAGGCCGGGTTCATCGTCGGCGCGCCCACGCTCGGCATGATGCTCACCCTCATTGCGTGGGGCGCGCTCGTCGACCGCATCGGCGAGCGCTGGGTGCTCTCCGGCGGTCTGGTGCTGACCGCGCTGGCGGTGGCCGGGGCCATCGTCTCGTCCTCCTATGTCGGAATCGGGCTCTTCCTCCTGGTCGGCGGGATGGCGGCGGCGAGTACGAACGCCGCGAGTGGGCGGGTTGTGATCGGCTGGTTCCCGCCGGAGCGGCGCGGGCTGGCGATGGGGATCCGTCAGATGGCCCAGCCACTCGGTGTGGCGATCGCGGCGTTGACGATCCCCGTCATCGCATCCGCTCATGGCCTGAATGCGGCGCTCGTCCTGCCGATGGTCTTGCTGGCGCTCGTGGGGTCCATCTGCGGGATCGCCGTGATCGACCCGCCGCGCCCGACGCGCAAGCATGCGGCCGATACCGGCCAGCTCGCCAATCCCTATCGCCAGAGCTCGCTGCTGTGGCGCATTCACGGCGTCTCGGTACTGCTCGTGATTCCGCAATTCGTGGTCTGGAACTACGCCCTGATCTGGCTGATCTCCCAACATCACTGGTCCGAGGCATCCGCCGGCATCCTCATCACCGTCGCGCAGGTACTCGGCGCGCTGGGACGAATGACGGTCGGCATGCTCTCGGACCGGATCGGCAGCCGGATGCGTCCCTTGCGGGCGATTACGGTCCTGGCCGCGCTCTCGATGCTGGGGCTGGGCGTGACCGACGGCTTCGGCTCGCCACTCGCGATCGGGATGCTGGTCGTGGCGTCGGTCATCACGGTGGCGGACAATGGGCTCGCGTTCACCTCGGTTGCCGAGATCGGCGGTCCCTTCTGGGGCGGCCGGGCGATGGGGATGCAGAATACGGGGCAATTCCTGGCGGCGGCAGCCGTGCCATCCGCAGTAGGAGGGTTGATCGGCGCGGTGGGCTACCCGCTCACCTTCGCCCTCTCGGCGATCTGCCCGCTGATCGCGATGCCGCTGGTGCCGACCGCGGATTCCATCGAGCCGCCACACCCGCCGGTGACGATCACGCCGCCGGACCCATCGCCGCAGACAGCAGCCTGACGAAGATTGTCAGGCACAGCACCAGAGGAGGCAGACGGTGAGGTTGCAGGGAAAGACCACTATTATCACGGGCGCGGCCTCGGGCATCGGCGCCGGGACCGCCGAGCTCTTCGCGGAGGAGGGCGCGCGGCTGATCCTCGTCGACCAGAATGAAGCGGCGCTGGACTCGGTCGCGTCGAAGCTCCCATCGCCAGCGTCGGGCGAGCCGCTGCGCTGTGCCGGCGACATCGCGGAGACCGCGACCGTGGAGCGTGCCATCAGCCTGGCGCTGGAGGCAACGGGCAAGATCGATATCGTGGTCAACAACGCCGGGATCATGGAGAGCCGGCCACTGGCGGAGGTCGACGAGGCGGCCTGGGACCGCCTGCTCGACGTCAACCTGCGCAGCATGTATGTGATGACGCGGCTGGCACTGCCGCACATGCTGGCGGCCGGACGCGGCGCCATCGTCAACACGAGCTCGGTGATGGCGTTCCTGACGGAACCGCACTACGAGGCCTACACGACGAGCAAGGCCGGCATCATCGGCTTCACGAAGGCGGTGGCCGTCTCCTACGCCGCGCAGGGGATCCGCTCCAATTGCATCTGCCCCGGCTGGGTCGATACGCCGATGAACCGGGCGCTGGCGGACGAGCTGGGCGTCGAGGCGTTGAACAGGGTCGTGTCGCAACAGCAGCCGCTGGGACGGATGGTCTCGACACGGGAGGTGGCGCAGGCGATCCTCTTCCTGGCGTCGGACGAGGCCTCGGGTGTGACGGGTGTCGCCCTCAACGTGGATGGCGGGGCGGGCTCCGCCATCTGAGCATCTTTCAGGAGACCGGGCCGGTGGCGTCATGCCACCGGCCCGGATTCATTTGACCTTCTTCGTGTCGTGACGCTACCCCTGGTCGACCCAGACCTTGAGTGTCGTAAAGAACGTGGTGATACCGGTCGGGATGTAATTGTGCACGCGCGGGTGCGTGGAGCTGATCGACTGCAAGTAGACCAGCGGAGCCCACGGCAAATCGTTGTTGACGATGTTGGACTGCTTCACCAGCAGCTCCTTGCGCTTCTCCGGGTCGATCTCCTTGAGCTGCTCGTCATCCAGCCGGTCGAACTCCGGGTTGGAGTAGTAACCGAGATTGAACCCGGCAGGGAAGGCAGAATCGGTCCGGAAGAGCAGCCCCGTATTGCCGTCCGGTGACGGGTACCCGAAGCTGGAGCGCATAACCTGGTAATCCCGGCGATTCACGGTCTCGATGATGCTCGGGAAGGGCATCGCCGCCGTCTGGACATCAATACCCAGATCGCCCCATGCTTCCTGGAAGTAGGGGATCATCTGCTGGTCGGTCGCATCCGACTCGTCGTAGATCACCTCGAAGCTGAGGGGCTTGCCGTCCTTGCTGCGCTTGCCATCGCTGACAACTGTCCAACCCGCTTCATCCAGCAACTGCTTCGCCTTCTCCGGATCGTAGGTGTAGACGGTCTCCATCTGGTCCGGCGCATACCCCGGCGAGCCGGGCGTCTGCGCGTAGCTGTCCACGACCGTGGCATAGCCGAGATAGACGGTCTCGACCAGCAGTTCGCGGTCGATGGCATAGTAGAGCGCCTGTCGCACCTTGACGTCGGAGAACATCTCGGTGTGGGCGGGGTCCATGTTGGTGATGTAGAACGAGAACGCGGGAATACCGACGGCATTGATCGCAAAATCCGGGTTGTCCCGCGTCATCGTGACGGCCTGGGACGGGGAGAGCGGACAGATATCCACCTCGCCGGTCGTCAACGACTGCACCGCCGAATTGGCATCGGCCACCACACGATAAATGAAGCGATCGACCGTCGGTGTCCAGTCCTTCAGCCAGTAGTTGTCGTTCCGGGCAAGCATGGCGTGATCGTTCTGTACCCATTCGACAAACGTGAAGGGGCCGCTGCCGATCACCTTCGTGGCATCCTGCCCCGTCGAGCCCGGCGCCGTTCCCCACTCCGCAAACGGGATGGACTCCCAGATGTGCTTCGGCACGATCTGCACTTCCGTGACCGCCTGGTAGAGAAACGCGCTGCTCGGGAACTTCGCCGTCAGCTCGACGGTATGCTCGTCCAGCTTCTCGACGCCAGCCAGCACGGCCATGACCTGTGCCCGGGTCGGGGAGAGACTGGTCTCGTCGGTAATCGCGCTATAGGAGAAGACGACATCATCGGCGGTGAGCGGCGTGCCGTCGTGAAAGGTCGCATCCGGGTTGAGATGGAAGCGCCACCGCATGCCGTCGCTGCTCATCTCCCACGAATCGGCGAGCTGTGGCACGAACGATCCATCGCGGGGATCGGCCATCACCATGGGTTCCCAGATCCGGACCGTAACCTCGTAGGAAAAGCTGTCCATCCGTAGCATCGGATTGAGCGTCGCGACATCACTGGTTCCGACCAGAATCAGGTCGCCGCCGGTGGATGCAGGCTCCTCCAGCGTGGTCGAACCCACCGCCTTGGCGAGAGCCTCCTCCCGCGTCGGCGAGACGACCGAGAACGTCGCGTTGGGATCAGGGGTCGCCACCACGGCCGGCGAGGCTTCGGGTGACGCCGCTGGCGATGCATCCTGCGCGGCGACGTTCGTCCCGAGGAGCGTGGGCGCGATGCCGGCCGCGGCAATGGCGCCGGTCGCCTGCGCAAGGCGGCGGCGGCTGAGCGAACGCGGCGCACGGGGGTCAGAGGAATCAAAGGTCGACAAGATACAACTCCCGTTGGATAGAGCCGCCCACAGCGGGCGGGCACAAGCAGCGATTGGACCCCAGGAGCCATGTGGCTACGCGAAAACCAGTTGTGCTGAAACGCGCGCGGGCAGCCGCGCGCGTTTCAGCGATCCGAGTCAGCAAGCCGTGGAATTCGTCTATCCCCGGCGACAGATACTACTTCTCGATCCACACCCACTGGTACGGCCAGGTGAAGGAGTACCCGGTCGGGAAGTAGTTGTGGACGCGCGGGTTGTTCGCCATCACGCCCTTCGCGAAGACGACCGGCGCCATCGGCACATCCTCGGCGAGGATGTTTGCGGCTTCGATCATCAGCGCGCGGCGCTTCTCGGGATCGAGCTCACGCTGCTGCTGATCGTCCAGTTCGTCGTATTCCGGATTGCAGTACTTGACCTCGTTGAACCCGGCGGGATAGGTCGAGTCGCAGCGGTACATGATGCCCTGGTTGCCCGTCGTGTTGAGCGTGATGCCCGTCAGCGCGACATCGTAGTCCCGGTTGTTGATCTGCTCCTGCTGGGCCGGGAAGGGCATCGCGATCGCGTTCATCTCGATGCCGATATCCTTCCAGCACTCCTGCATGTACGGAATGAGCTGGGCGTTGGTGGGGCTATCCTGCTCGTAGGTGAAATCGAAGCGGAACGGCTGCCCGTCCTTCTCCCGGATCCCGTCCGCGCCAACGGTCCAGCCCGCCTCGTCCAGCAGGCTCTTCGCCTTCTCCGGATCGTAGAGATAGATCGGCGAGATCTCATCCGGCGCGTAGGCCGGCGAGAGGGGCGGTTGCGGCCCATCGGCCCGGATCGCATACCCGAGGTAGATGTTCTCCGCGATCAGGTCGCGATCCAGGGCGTAGAGCATGGCCTGACGCACGCGCTTGTCGAGGAAGAGCGTCGTCTTGGTCTCGTCCATGTTGGTTTCGTAGTACGTGATGTGCGCCCGGTTGTACTCCGTGACCGTCATATCCGGGTTGCTCTTGATGAAGGCAGGCGCCTGCGCCGGCGAGAGCCCCGCGATATCCGCCTCACCGGTCTGCAGCGACTGCAAGCCGGAGGTTGGATCCGCGACGATGCGGAAGATGTAATTGTCGATCACCGGCGTCTCGTCCGGCAGCCAGTAGTTGTCATTGCGCGTGACAGTCGCGTGATCGTTCTGCACCCACTCGACGAACTTGAACGGGCCGCTGCCGATGACCAGCGAGGGGTCCTTGCCCGTGGAGCCGTCATTGCCCGCCCAGTCGGGGTACGGCACGTCTCCCCAGATATGCGCCGGCATGATCGGCACGGTCCGCGCGGTATCGTTCAGGAATGTCGCCATCCGCTGGCGCGAGGTGAGCTCGACGGTGTGATCGTCCAGCTTCTCGATCTTCGCCAGGGCCCGGTCGACGGTCCCGCGGGAGGGCGCGAGCCCATCGGGCGCCAGCATCGCCTCATACGACATCAGCACGTCATCGGCGGTGACAGGCTTGCCGTCATGCCAGGTCGCGTTCGGGTTGAGGTGGAAGCGGTAGCGCAGCCCGTCGCTGCTGATCTCCCACGAATCGGCGAGCGCCGGGATATCCGTGCCGTCGCTCGGATCGAGGCTGATCAGCGTCTGATACACATGGTTGGTGATGTAATCCGACGCGATATCCTGCGCGATCATCGGATTGACGGTCATGATATCGGTCGAGTAGACGTGAATCACGTCGCCGCCCGTCTGCTGCGGCTCCTCGAACGCATAGGTCGCCTTGAGCTTGGCGATCACGTCCTCGCGCGACGGAGAAATCGTCTCGAATGTCGCGTTGGGATCGGGAACGGCATCCACCGGTGTCGCCTCGGCGACAGGCGATGCTTCGGGGGAGGCACCCGGGGTCGCGCTCTGTGCCATCAAGTGCTGGGGAAGCCCGAGCGCGGCGACGGCGAGCCCGGCTCCCGCGGCAAACTGCCGGCGGCTCACGGCGCGAGTGGACGAGGGGGACCCGGTGCAATTGCAGGGCGGCATGTGTTGCTTCTCCGTCGAATCCGAGGGCATGTCACTCTTTCCTTCAAGCACGCGTCAGGACGCGCATGAGTACGGCAGCATGGGTTGGCCTGTCAACGAAGACTGGCACCATATCGAGAATCACAGTTGTAGGGAACGGCCTTGTGCCGTTCCGATGGCCCACAGGGCCATATCGCCGGGCCGAAGGCGGACCAGCGGATCACTACGCGGAAATCGAGCTTCGCCCGACCGGAACGGCACAAGGCCGTTCCCTACCGGGTTGGGCCGGCACACAGATGAATCACCACGTTTCTTCCTGAGCAGAGACTACTCTCCGGGCTATTGCTCAATCCAGACCCAGGAGAATTGCCAGACAGGGGCGGCAAAATAACCGGTCGGGTAGTAGTTATGCAGGCGAGGATCGGAGGCCATCGTCGACTTGTCAAACACGAGCGGCACGTTCGGCAGATCCTCCGCCAGGATGTTGGCCGCCTCGATCATCAGGTCCTTGCGCTTCTCGGGATCGAGCTCGTGCTGCTGCTCCTCATCAAGCTTGTCGTAGTCCGGGTTGCAGTACTTCGCGATGTTGAAGCCTGCCGGGTAGAACGAATCGCAGCGGTACATCACTCCCTGGTTGCCATCCGGCGTGAAGGAGAAGCCCGTCAGCGACATCATGAAGTCGCCCTTGTTCAGCCGCTCGAGCATGGTCGGGAACGGCATCGCGGCGGCGGTCAGCTCGACGCCGATCTCCTTCCAGGAATCCTGCATGTAGGGCACGATCTGCTGGTTCTGCACCGACGAGTTGGTGTAGAGGATCTCGACGCTGAAGCGCTTGCCGTCTTTCTGGCGGATGCCGTCATCCCCGACGGTCCAGCCCGCCTCGTCCATCAAGCTCTTCGCCTTCTCCGGATCGTACGTGTAGATGCTGGTGATGCGATCCGGGGCGTAGGCCGGAGAGATCGGCGGCTGCGAGCCATCGGCGCGAACGGCGTACCCGTTGAAGATCTGGGAGGCGATCAGATCGCGATCGAGCGCCCAGACAAGCGCCTGCCGCACCCGGACATCGACGAAGAAGGGGAGCTTGGATTCGTCCAGGTTGGTGATGTAGTAGTACATGTGCGGCGTGGCGAAGGACGTGATCGTGAAATCGGGGTTGTCCTTGATGAACGCCGGGATCTGCGAGGAGGAGAGCTCGTTGATATCGACCTCTCCCGCCAGCAGCGCCTGCTGCGCGCTGGAGGCATCAGCGACGACGCGATAGATGAATTTGTCGATAACAGGCTTCTGGTCGGGCAGCCAGTAGTTGTCATTCCGCGCCACCGTGCAGTGATCGTTCTGCACCCATTCGACGAAGGTGAACGGCCCGGAGCCGATGACGCGCTTCGGATCCTGACCGGTCGATCCGGGATCCGCCGGCCAGTCGGGATAGGCGACACCGTCCCAGATGTGCTTCGCCATGATGCTGACGGTCGCCACCTGATCGAGGAAGGTCGCGATACGTCCGTGCGAGGTCAGCTCCACGGTGTGATCATCGAGCTTGGTATAGCTGGCCAGCAACGAGAGGATCGTGGCACGGTTGGCACTGAGACTGTCGGGTGCGAGCAGCGCATCGTAGGTCGCGATCACGTCATCGGCGGTGACAGGCTTGCCATCGTGCCAGGTTGCGTTCGGGTTGAGATGGAAGCGGTAGCGCAAGCCATCACTGCTGATCTCCCACGAATCGGCAAGCGAGGGCGCGAGCGTGCCGTCGATCGGGCTGACCTGGGCGAGCCCCTCGAAGACGAGCCCGATGATGTACCCGGCGGCCAGATCCTGCGCGATGAGCGGGTTGACGGTTGCGAGATCGGTCAGGAAGACCTGGATCACATCGCCACCGGTCGAGCCCGGATCCTCGAGCTTGAAGTGATCCTTCAGCTTCGCAAGGTAATCCTCGCGAGAGATCGAGATCGTCTCGAAAGTCGCGTTGGGGTCGGGTGTCGCCTCGGCCACGGGCGATGCCGCCGGCGAGGCATCGGGGGATGCCTGGTGCGCGGCGGTAACGGTGGGCATCGCACCGGCGACGGCAAGGCCGCCCGCGAGCAGACCAGCCGACTGCGTGAGACGACGGCGACTCAGGGACGAGCGTTCGCCGGACAGGAAAGAAGCACCGGGATCAGAGCCAGAGAGCTTGCGCATGATGTCCGTACCTTTCGAGGTTCGTTCTGGCCAACGGTTGTCGCGTTCATCCTACAGCGATTGGTCCGCCCCGGGAATTCGTTTTAGGGCGATCGTGCCAGAGTAGCGGGGTGCCGGGCACAGCAGCTCGGCCCGACACCAGGCATGCGCGCACTACGACGAGGCACCCGCTAGGAGCGCCTCGTCGATGTTGGGGAATGCCCCGCCCGGCCCGACAGGGCCACCTCGTCGAGGTGGCCCTGCGCTCGCGCTAGCTGTTCTGGTCGATCCAGATCCAGTTGATCGACCAGATAGATGAGAACTGGGCGTTGAAGAAATTGTGGACACGTGGCAGCGCCGCCGCGACCCCCTTCCCGAAGAGCAGGGGCCCGTTCGGCAGGTCCGCGGCCAGGATGTTCGACTGCTCGATCAGCAAGGCGCGCCGCTTCTCGGGATCGAGCTCCGCCAGCTGCTTCGCGTCCAGCTCGTCATACTCCGGGTTGCAGTACCCCGAGAAGTTGAAGCCGGAGGGGAAGGTCGAGTCGCACCGGTACATCGAGCCCTGGTTGCCATCGATGCCGAACTCGAATCCGAGCATGCCGGCGATGTAATTGCCGCTGGCATAGGCATCGATCAGGGCGGGCACCGGAGTCGCGGCAGGAAGGATCTCGATACCGATATCGCTCCACGCCTGCTGCAGGTAGGGAATGAGCTGCTGATTGGCGGTGGACGGATCGTCGTACAGGAACTCGAAGCTCAGCTTGACGCCATCCTTGACCCGAATGCCGTCGTTCCCGGCAATCCAGCCGGCTTCATCCAACAAGCTGACGGCCTTCTCCGGATCGAAGTCGTAAATCGAGGTAATTTCATCCGGCGCATATGCGGGGGAGAGGGGAGGTTGCGGTCCGTCGGCGCGGACGGCGTAGTTGGACCAGATCTGCTCGACGATGAGATCGCGATCGATCGCGAACATGAATGCCTGGCGCACGCGAACATCGGAGAAGATGGTGGTCTTGCTCTCATCGAGATTGGTGATGTAGTAGGTCATGTGCGAGCGCGGATACTCGCTGACCTGGATATCCGGATTCGCCTTGATGAAGGCCGGTGCCTGGGCCGGGGAGATCACGATCAGGTCCGATTCGCCCGTCTCGATTGTCTGGAGCGAGGCGGAGGCATCGGCGACCACGCGGTAGATGTAGCGGTCGATCACCGGCACCTGGTCGGTCTGCCAATAATCGTCGTTGCGGGCGACGATCACGTGATCTTCCTGCACCCATTCCACGAACTTGAACGCGCCGCTGCCGATGACCTTGGCCGGATCCTGCGCGGTCGATCCGGGTGCCGAGCCCCACTCGCTGAACGGGACCTCCTCCCAGACGTGCTTGGGCACGATTGCGAGCGTGCCGACCTGATAGATGAAGGTCGCAACGGGGCCGGTCGCCGTCACTTCAACCGTCGTGTCATCGATCTTCTGGTAGTCCGCGAGAATGCGAACGATATCAGTCTGGTTGGGGCTGAGCCCATCTTCCGCGAGAACGGCATCGAACGAATAGAGCACATCCTCCGGCGTGACCGGCTTGCCGTCGTGCCAGGTCGCGTTCGGATTGAGGTGGAAACGCACGCGCAGGCCGTCGCTGCTCACCTCCCAGGAATCGGCGAGCCCCGGGACCAGCTCACCTTCCAGCACCGAGACGTTGACGAGCGACTCGAAGAGGAGGCCGGTGATATAGCTGGAGGCGATATCCGTCCGCAGGACCGGGTTGAGCGTCTTGATGTCACCGGTGTGGACCTGCACCAGGTCGCCGCCGGTGGACTGCGGATCCTCGAAGGGATAGGCGGCCTTGAGATCGGCGAGGACATCCGCCCGCGACCGCGAGACCGTGGAGAAGGTGGCATTGGGATCGGGCGTGACGGCGGCCCCAGGCGAGGCGGCGGGAGATGCTTCCGGCGACGCCTCGTGCGCGGCGATGGGCGAGATGGTGCCGGCCACCGCCAGCCCGCCGGCAATCATCCCCGCATTCCGTGCGAGGCGGCGGCGGCTCAGCGTCGATGGGCTCGCTGCCGGTTCGCCGGGCTGCGAGGAAGTCAGGGTATCGTCGTGGTGAAGATCAGACATATGCTCTCTTTCAGTACACATCGTTGTTCACTGGTGCTCTTGGGCCCCGATGGATCGGTTCGTACTACACGATCAGGGACACGATAAACGAGAACCGACAGCTTGACGAGCGGTTGCGCTTGGATTCGTGCGGCATGCACGCCCGGAGGGCATGTTCGCCCGAGTTCTTATGGGCCAACGGGAAAGGTGGATCGGTGACTATTCGACGGATTGTGCCGAATCTGCAGGGCGTCCCCGCCGTGGTGAGCGGGGAGTTCTACGTTGATTTTCTGGGCCTTGAGCAGGTCATGGATCTGGGGTGGATCACGACGTTTGCGGTACCAGGCGCGCCGTTGGCACAGATCAGCGTGATCACGGAGGATGCGACCGCGCCGCTGCTGGCCGACATCTCGATCGAGGTCGATGATGCCGATGCCTACCATGCGGCGGCGGTGCGCGGTGGTCTGGAGATCCTCTATGGTCCGGCCGACGAGCCGTGGGGTGTGCGGCGGTTCTTCGTCCGTGACCCCCACGGCAAGGTGCTCAACATCGTCGCCCACCGGGAGCGCTAGATCCGGGCGCGGCGGGATCAGGAATCAGGCGTCGAGCACGCCCACACGGTCCCAGAGAGCGAGATCGACGTCAGGCGTCTCCTGGATCATGATGATCGCGAACGTCAGGACCGTTGTCCCCTCTTCCAGATGGCCGCCGAGGGTGGTGTCCGTATTGGAAAACGTGATGTGGGCGTGGACGCGCCCGCCGAGAATCGCCCCGTTTACATTCAGGATGTCGAAGGGGCCGCTGCCGCGCTCGAAGGCGTTCTCCGGCGGCAGCTCCACCGAGCTCACGACGTGAAAGTGATAGGCGGTCAGTGATCCAACACCGCCGAGGATGACACCGTTGGTGATGCCAGCTTCCTTCACTGCGGCGCGGAGGCCGAGGAGCAGGTCATCATGCGGATTGAGGCGCACCCAGAATGTGCGGCCAGGGGTCGTTTGCTGGACGATCATGCCGGAATGTCTCCTTCTTCGAGGGCATGCCGATCACAGGCGATCACGGCAGGCGACGAACGAACAGGGTGTGCGCGCATTGTCGTCCATCCGCCTGGTTCTGGAAACAAATGGCGCACTGGTTGAGCGGACGAGTTCCCGGCCCCGGCGCGGATGCATGAGCAATGCCGGCGAGGATGATTCCTCGCCGGCATTGCTCATGCAACGTCGAAGGTATCGGATTATCGCCCCGCGTCGATTGTCGTTCGTGTGCGGAACGGGTTGCGCTTCCAGATCCACCAGACACCGAAAGCTATGACGGCGACGATCACCACATACTGGAGGTAGCCGACGTATTGCTCGACATCCTCCCAGCGGTCGCCCAGCCACCAACCGGCGCCGATCAGGATCGTGTTCCAGACGCCAGCGCCCAGCGCCGTATACCCGACGAACGGCAGGAGCGGCATGCGGCGAATACCAGCCGGAATCGAGATCAGGCTGCGCACGATCGGCACGACCCGGCAGAAGAGGACGGCACGCGCACCATGCTTGTCGAACCAGGTATTGGCCTTGTCGAGATCCGCCTCGCTGACACCGAGCAATCGCCCGTATTTCCGGACGAGCCAGCGCAACCGGCTGTCCCCGAACCAGTAGCCGACGCCATAGAGCGCGAGCGCGCCGACGACCGCGCCGAGTGTCGCGGCGAGAACGGCAAGGGGAAAGGACATGCGCCCCTGGCCGGTCAGGAACCCCGCCAGGGGCAGGACCGCTTCCGAGGGGATGGGGGGAAAGACGTTCTCAAGGGCGATGATCATGGCGAGACCGGCATAGCCCAGCTTCTCGATCACGTCGGTTGCCCAACTCGCGATTCCTCCGATCAGGTCTCCCAAAACGCGACTTCTCCTTTATCTCTCGTGGATGTCGGTGCGTTGCCCAGCGTGCCCGCGCACGATTCCATCATGAGGCGGACATGTTGTAAAACTCATGGGTGATGGTCACGAAACGATGGTGATGCGCAGGCGGGATGTCCCGGCGCTCGATAGCGCCGAGCCAAGGTCTCATTATGGGACAAGCCATCGCCGCATTGCGAACCGGCTGGTTCCCCGTCCCCAGAGGTGGCGACGCGGCGACCCCTTGGGGGATCATCACTTGCGAGTACTCGGGCTCGGGCGTGGGTATGTCGCACGCATCAGCGTCAGGGGAGAGCGATTGAATGGCTTCTGTTGAAGCATCGCGATTCGGGGCGGCCAACCGGCTTGGACAGGTTCTGCGTATTCTGGTCGCCGTCATGGCCTGCCTGGTCATATCCGGCAGCCTCTACCTGATCGGCCTCTTCCTCATTACCCCGAATGCGGCCGAGGAGTGGACGATTGGCCGCCGGCCGAATCAGTATTTCACCGATTTCAAACCGGAGCAGCGTATCCTCTCCGACCAGAC
>JBARWF010000144.1:0-18707 GCA_049646645.1 Thermomicrobiales bacterium | reverse complement strand
CGGCAACCGGCGACCGGCGGAGGTTGACGTCGCGCGCGTTTGTGGCGTCGCGGGCCGGCCGGCCCGCTTCTCGCCGAGTGCGCTGTTCAGCTTGCCGAGGTTCGATGACTCGACGGCCAGCCCGAAGTGCGGCTGGATCGCCTTGAGACGCGTGGCGACCTGCTGAATCTCATCCCGCCGCGCGTCGAGTCCGGGAGGGAGCCGGTCCAGACGGGTGATGGCATCACCGATCGTGGTCGCGACTTCGTGGGTGCTGGCGACCCGTGGCTGGAGTTCCCGCAGCATCCGGATTGCCAGCGCGATATCCCGGGGCACGCCGGCACCGCCACGCCAAGCGCGACGCAGGGCGTCCAGCAAGGTGCTGAATCGCTGGTCATTGGTCCGCACAGCGGCGGTTCCGGATTGGGAGGAACGGATCGTCACGAGGCTGGTCCTGAAATCGCGCGGTGAGGAAGCGGCCGGGGGTGCGCTCGTCAGTGCGGGCGGCTCGTTCTGCTCGTAATGGTACCGCAATGCCTTGCCGGCAGTTCTCAGGCGACCGGCTTCTCGCGGATGGCGATACCCACGACGCCAGGGCCGATGTTGGCGGCGAGCACCGGGCCGAACTGCACGCGCCGGATCCGTGGCGCGTCGACCACCTTCTCGAGCCGGGGCATGATCGCATCGACGTCTTCCGGCGTGGTGTCGTAGACGACGGCGATTTCATCGACCGCGGGAATCGACTGCACGAAATCCACGAGCGCGTCGAGTGCCTTGGCACGGGTCCGCGCGCGCTCGAATGGGATGACCTGACCCTCATCGATCCGCAGGACTGGCTTGAGCTGCAGGAATGAGCCGAGCATCTCGGATGCCTTTCCGACGTGTCCAATCCGGCGGAGATGTTCCAGGGTCTCAACGAAGAAGATAACGTGGTTGAGCGCAACTTCCGATTGAAGCTGCGCGACCAGCTTGTCCGGTGCGATGCCCTGGGCGACGAGGTCTGCCGCGCGGAGCACCTGCAGGCCCAACCCGAAGGACGCGTTCAGCGAATCCACGACATCGACGGGGATGAGGTCTCGCACCTTGCGCGCGGCGATCGTGGCGGACTTCACGGTCGCGCTCAGGCGGGAGGAGACGAGCACCGCGATGATGCGGTCGTGATCTGCGGCGAGTTCGCGAAAGACCGATTCGAAGACGCGCGACGATGGCGAGGAGATCGCCGGGATGGTTCCGGTGGAATCCATCCGCTGCACCAGATCGGTTGTGGAGAGATCGACCCTGTCCCGCAAGATCTCGTGCCCGAAGCGCAGTGTCAGCGGCACGACCGTGATTCCCCGCTCGCGGGCGAGAGCGGGCGGGAGATCGGCGGTGCTGTCGGTGACGATCGCGATGCGTTCATGGTCTGGCATGGAATGGACATCTCCTGCCCGCGGCGAAGCGTGGGATCCGGTTGCCGACGCCATCATCGCCGTGGCTGTGCAGCGTATGATACGCGTGGCTCTCGTTCAGGTGAAGGCTACCCCAGCGACGGGGACAGTGCATCCATCCGGAACAGATGCACGGGGAGAGGCCGGTTTTCCGGGGCGGCAACGCAGTGAGGTGGCACCGGCGGTCAGAATATGCTACGCTCATTGCCTGTAAATGGCGCCGTCCGGAGACGGCGCCGCTTTCACGTTCGGCCACGGAGTCGAGCGCGGGAACAGAACCACATCGATGGTAGAAGACTTGTGCGCGGGCATTTTCCTCTGGTGAGCACCCGTTTCGCGACAAGCAGACACTCGAAGGGAGATTGCCCATGTCCGGCAAGTGCGACGTCTGTGGCAAGGCCAAGACTTTTGGAAACAACGTGAGCTTCTCGAAGCGGCGAACGAACCGGGACTTCCGGCCGAACGTGCAGAAGAAGCGATTTGTGGTGGATGGTGTTGGTGTGCGCATCAACATCTGCACACGCTGCCTCCGCACGATGGGCAAGTCGGGCCGCGCTGCCTGATCGCCCTCATCGCGAGGCGCACCACAGCACTGTCAACTTTCCCGCTGGGGAGGTGAGGAGAGACAAACACGCGGGCATCAACCGATGCCCGCGTGTTTGTTGTATTTCGTGGCCGTGCGCCCAACGCCCGCAGGGGCGGCGAGGTCAATCTCTCATCACGGGTGCTTGCACCGCCATCGATCCTGCGTACAATCGGCGAAGATCAGACATCGTACTTCTCGATTACAGGAGGCGCCGGCACCGTGACACTCTCCGCACGCATCAAGATCGATCTCGAACGCACGATCGGCAAGGTCGATCCCCGCATTTACGGCGGGTTCATCGAGCATCTCGGCCGCTGTATCTACGGTGGTGTCTACGATGAGGGCTCACCGCTCAGCAACGAGCAGGGGTTCCGGACCGATGTCATGGAAGCGGTCAAGGGGCTCCATATGCCGATCCTCCGCTGGCCGGGCGGCAACTTCGTGAGCGGATACCACTGGACGGATGGCATCGGCCCCAAGGATGAGCGTCCGCGTCAGATCGAGCTCGCATGGCACTCGGAGGAATCCAATCGCTTCGGGACCGACGAGTTCATCGCCTACTGTCGCGAGATCGGCGCGGAGCCCTACATCTGCGTCAACATGGGAACGGGGACGATCGACGAGGCCCGGAACTGGGTCGAGTACTGCAACGGCACCGGAGACACCTATTGGGCGAATCTGCGCCGCAAGAACGGGCACGACGAGCCGTACAACGTCCGCTACTGGGGCCTCGGGAACGAGATGTACGGCAACTGGCAGATCGGGGCCACCGAGGATCCGCATGACTACGTGAAGCGGGCCAAGGAATTCGCCAAGGTCATGCTCTGGATGGATCCGACGATCGAACTCGTCTCCTGCGGGCTGAGTGGCTGGCAGGATTGGGACAATGTGGTGATCGCCGGTCTCGCGAAGTTCATCCGCTACCACAGCATTCACATCTACACCGGCAGCGACGATTTCACCCAGAACGTGCTCGAGCCACAGATGGCCGAATATGCGATCGAGGCGTGCGCCGCGCAGATCCAGCGTATCCGTGTGCAGAACAACATCGAGCACGAGATCAAGATCGCCTACGACGAGTGGAACGTCTGGTATCGCACGAACTCGACGACGACCCTCGAGGAGCGGTACACGCTCTCGGATGCGCTGGCGGTGGCGGTGTACCTCAACGCGTTCGTGCGGCAGGCGGACGCGGTCGCGATCGCGAACCTCGCGCAGATGGTGAACGTGATCGCGCCGATCTTCACCTCGCCGGATGGGCTCTTCCTGCAGTCCATCTACCATCCGCTCGCCCTTGCCGCGACGCACCTCCAGGGAACGGCTCTGGATACCTGGTACGACGGACCGCGCATCGCGCCGCCAGCGGAGGCCGGATCACGCGGGATCATGCAGCGCCTCGCCAAGCTCGGGGATTTCCCGCTGGTCGATGCAGCTGTGACGCGCAGCGATGACGGAGCGACGGTGACGCTCTCCCTCGTCAACCGTTCTGTGGATGAGGCGGTGGCATTCACCGCCGATTTCGGGACGGATAGGGTCGCGCGCGTTCTTGGTATCGATGAGGTCAACGGTCCGGATGTCACGTCGATCAATGACTTCGGCGCGGCGGATGTCGTGACGGTCACGAGCCGGGAGGGCACTGGCGAGGGCCAGACGGTGGAGTTCACGCTCGCTCCGCATTCGCACACGGTGGTGCGCCTGGCCCTCGCGCAGTAAGGGGAAGCACCTTCGTTCGTCGTTCGTACGTTGCGACCTCGTGTCGCGCCCTACGAATGTACGGATGTCAGTGCGCGATGCTCCACCGCTCGTTCAGCTCGACGCCGAGCCCTGGCCCCTGCGGGACATGAACGTAGCCATCTGCATCGGGCACGAGGGGCGTCGAGATCAACCCCTGGAATTCGGCCGCCTCCATTGCGGGCGGGTCCTGCAGCAGCTCGATCCACGGCGAGTTTGCCAGCGATGCGCTCAGGTGGAGGTGCGTCGCCACGCCGAAGCCGTTGCCGCCGTGGTGCGGTGCGACCTGCTTGCCGTGCATCTCGGCGTAGGCAGCGACCTTGCGAAGCATGCTCATACCGCCGCAGACGAGCGCATCGGGCTGGAGCACGTCGTAGCACTCCTGGTCCGTCAGCGCCCGGAACTCGTGAAGGCCGATGTTGTTCTCGCCGCCCGCGATCGGCAGGTCGGTCGCCGCCGTAAGTCGGCGCAGGTTGTCGAAGTCGTAGCGGGGAAGCGGCTCCTCCAGCCACGTCACCTGGAGCTGGAAAAGCTCCCGCGCGGTGGCCAGCGCCCGGTCGTATCCCCAGAAGGCGCTGCGCTCCGCGCCCGGCGTGCCTGGCTCCTGCGCCTGGTTGGCGTCGACCATGATCTCCATGCGGTCGCCCACGGCCTTCCGGACCGCCTCGACCTGGGCAATATCCTCCCGCAGCGTGTCGGAGTGGAGCCGGAGCTTGATCGCCCGATAGCCGCGATCGAGCAGGCGGAGAGCATCATCGGCGCGCTCCTCGGGCGTTCGCACCTCGACCATGCTCGCATATGCCTTCACGCGGTCGGTATGTGCGCCCCAGAGCTTCGAGAGGGGGAGACCGGCCACCTTACCCGCGAGGTCCCAAAGCGCCATCTCGATGCCGCAGGCGACGGGAATGGCGGCGTAACCACCGGCGGCGTTGATGATCGTGCGCACGATCGGCTCGATGTAGGACGGATCGCGGCCCGTCAGGAGCGGGCTCACGATATCCCTGACGACATCGGGATTGCCGCGGCTCGCCCCGATGCCGGTGACGCCCTCATCGGTGTGAACGCGGTAGACCGTGGCGGCCGATCCCTGCCAGACCGTCCCCGGCGACCAGGCCGGTCGAAGTTCGCTTGTGTACGGTGTGCGGACGACTTCGGCCTCAATGCTCATGATCTTCATCCGATCTCAATCTCCCCGGTACAGGCTTTCTTCGCGGTGTTGACAGTGGTGCTATCGTCCCTGCATCCGGGGGATTTGGCAATCAGTTTCGGCGCGGCATCTCCAGGGCGGTCGCGAGTTCCGTTTGTACGTAATCATCGGTCTCCGTGTGGCGGCGGTCATCGAGTGCACGCCGTGCAGCGGCGCCGCCGATCCGGGCCAGGGCCCACGCCGTGTGACCGCGTACCAGCGGCTCGTCGTGCGTGCCAAGCGCCTCGATCAACTCAGGAACGTCCTCCTCGGTGCCCGTATTGCCCAGTGCGATCGCGGCGTTGCGCGCCAAGCCCCGGCGCTTCGTGCGCGGGACCGGGGTACCGAAATACGTAGCGCCAAACTCCTTGTCGGTCATCCGCAAGAGCCAGTGGAGCGAAGGATAGGCGTTCTCGATCGAGGCGGGCCGCAGCTCGTCGTCGTCATGCGGCCTGGCGGCACTGGTGTACGGGCAGACCTCCTGACAGACGTCGCAGCCATAGACCCAGTCGCCCATTTTCGGGCGCAATTCGTGGGGGATGGGGCCGCGCTCCTCGATGGTGAGAAACGAGATGCAGCTTGGCGCGTGAACCGTGTACGGGGCGACGATGGCGCCGGTCGGGCACTGATCGAGGCAGATGCGGCAGTTTCCACAGTTCTTGGTCATCGGCTCGTCGGGGACCAGATCGAGATCCAGTACCATTTCCCCGAGCAGGAGCCAGGAGCTGTAGCCGGGCGAGATGATGCACGAGTGCTTGCCATACCAGCCGAGTCCGGAGCGGGCGGCGACGGCCCGGTCGACAATGCGGGCGGTGTCTGTGAGATGGCGAGCTTCGACGGGATGCCCGAGGTGATCTTCGAGCCTGGCGTGCAGCGCCTTGAGCCGCCGCTTGATGACGCGGTGATAGTCGCGACCCCACGAATAGCGGGAGATGCGGCCCCGGAGCACGCCGTCGTCCGGCTTCTCCGTCGGACCCGGCCAGTAGCTGATGCCGACCGAGATGATCGATCGCGCCGTTGGGTGCAGGTTGCGAACATCCGCCGAGACGTGGGCGCGCTCGGTGGTAAACCAATCCATCCCCTCGACATGTCCCGCCGCGATGTGGTGGTCGAGATGCGCGGCGACCTCCGGGAAGGGGTCAGCAGAGGTGATCGCACTGATCGTGAGGCCGCAGCGGGCGGCAAGCAGCTTCACCCGCGCGGTCAGAGAGGCTCGCGGATCCGTCGGTTCGATGTTGAGGGGATGGAAGGAGCGGGCGGCGGGAGAGGCCAGGTTCATGTTCATTCGGAAAGTATAGGACGCGCGGCCAGCGTCATTCGCCGGCGGTCAGTTCCCGGCCGATGGACGCCCACTCCTCCCGGCGGGCCATACCAACCGCCACTCGCGCCACAATGTGATCCAGAGTGGGGAGCGGAGACCGGTCGGCTTGGGCTTTCCAGATCCCTTCGTCCAGGGCGGCGATCCGGAGCTCGTTCCGCGGGCCAGCCATCACGGCCGTGCGAAGGTTCACGCCGCGCAGGTGGGCGTGGATCGTCTCAAGCGCGGTGGGGCCGTCGGTCGTCCCCATCAGGTGCTGGAACTGGATATCGTTGCCGACAAGGGTATCGCAGCGGAGCGCGACCTCCCGTTCGTTGGACGGGGTTGGGCCGTGCACAGCGCGGAGCGTGCCGAGCAGCCGGACGTCCGGCTTCGTATGCGCCGGCAGATCGGTGAGAAAGTGACGCAATCCCGCATCCGCGAAGTCGAGAATTACGACGTCGTGCGCGAAGAGATCCCAGATATCGAGTGTGTCACCCCGCCGGATCGGACCTGCCTCTTCCTGGGGCGCACGGCTCGTGATCTCGGCCCGGACGCCGAGCGCGTGGAGGGTGTTGGTCAGGCGGCTGGCTTGTGCCGCGTCGGGTACAACCGCACGCAAGGTGACGGCGGTAGTGGGGATGGCGGCAAGGGCGGCCGCAATCGTGCCCGAATCCGTCAGTTCACCGTGCTGATCGATAGTGACCTCACCGATGATCGCGATGTGCACGGGCTTCATGGGGCGACTGTGGATGGCATGCGTGGGACGGCTCCTGTGAAACTGCTCTCCGGGACAAGGGGTGACCCGGAGAACATGATACCCTTTGAACGTGCGGAGTGGACGGCGAGAGCGTATCTTTCCTGGAACGAGGCTCCCGTGAACTCCTCACCCCAGGGGCCATTCGCGTCCACGATCTCGTGTGCCACCGCCATGAAGAACGATGTGGCAGGAGGGACCGCTCCGGCGGTGCCGATGGCGACGGGAACGGTGAGCGCTTGAGGTGCCGGCGCGGCGACATCTGCGGCTGCGCACAGAGGCGAGAGCTCTCCTGATACATTCCGGATGTGACATAAGGACAATCGATGCGAAAACCACGTCCCGCACCTCGCGCTGATACAGCGTCCACCAGAACAACGGCCTCAACCACCACCGCCACCACCGGATCGTTGCTGGGCGAATGGATTCGGAAGGCGCGGCTCGAGCAGGAGATCAGCCAGCGGGCGCTTGCCGACCGCGCGGGATTGAGCCGGTCGTACGTCTGCGATATCGAGCGGGGCCGGGGAGCCGAGCCGAGCATGACGACGCTCGACAAGCTGGCGTCGGCGCTGGGCGTCTCGCGGGCGGATCTGATGGCGGCCGCCGGGCTCATCGACAAGAGTGCGGGCGGCCGGGAATCGGACGATGAACGCCGTATCCTCACGATTTTCCGTGATCTCAGCGAGAACGGGCAGGCAACGGCCATGCGCTTCGTGCGCTTCTTGCAGGCCGAGGAGCAGCGGTGGACGCAGCCGCAGTTGCTGGGCGGAGGTGTCGGTGCCGCGGATGGGGTGCCGGAGCGCGCGCATCAGGATGGGCCGATGCTGTTTGAGCTGAACGATTGACGCGGAGTCTGGGTATACGGGGGAGCGGGGCTGCACGAACACACTCCCCACGTTTCGGGCGTGACATGGCACGAGACACAAAACACTCCGGTCGCTCGCGACCGGAGTGTTTTGACGTTTGTCCGCAGACGGCTTACGCCTGGGCAGATTCCGCGGTCTCGGTTTCTGCGGTCGCAGCCTCGTTCTCCTCGGCTGCCTGCTGGGTGCGCTCGGCGTAGGACTGGAGCCGGCGCTGACGCTTGGACTTCTGACCGGTGTTGGCGGCGGCGGCTTCGAGACGCTTGGTGAAGCGCTCGACCTGACCGGCCGTGTCGACGATCCGCTGCTCGCCCGTGTAGAACGGGTGGCAGACGCTGCAGAGGTCCGTGCGCAGCTCAGGCTTGGTGGATCGCGTCGTGAACGTGTTGCCGCACGAGCAAATCACCGTGGATTCGACGTAGTTCGGGTGGATTCCCGGCTTCATGTGCTTGAACTCCGTTGCTGGGGGTGGACGAACTAGTCGGCCGCGGAGACCGCGACGGGCTCGGATGTCTGGAGCTCGTTGCCACCGCCAACGGGATAGATTTCGGGCGGATACACGCTGATCCGCCGCTTCATGCGAGAGATCGGCTCGAAGCGGACCACGCCATCGATCTTGCTGTAGATCGTGTGGTCCTTGCCGATGCCGACGTTCTGGCCGAGCCAGAACTGGGTGCCGCGCTGTCGCACGACGATCGTGCCGGCGCGGACGAGCTGGCCGTCCGCACGCTTGACGCCGAGTCGCTGTGCATTACTATCGCGGCCGTTGCGGGTAGACCCGCCGCCTTTCTTGTGAGCCATGGTGGATGTATCCCTTCATCTCCGCGCCGGATCTCGATCTGGATCGACGATCGGCAACCGGAAGCTAACCGGAAATGCCCGTGATCGTCAGGCGCGTGAGCTCCTGGCGATGCCCGGTTCGGCGTCGATAGCGCTTCTTGGCCTTGAACTTGAAGACGATGATCTTCTCGCCCCGCTCGTGTGCATCGACATGCGCCGTCACACTGGCGCCATCGACAACCGGCGTCCCGATCCGGGTCGAGCCGTCACCGCCGAGGAGAAGAACTCGATCGATGTTGATGTCGCTTCCGGCGTCCGCCGTAAGGCGCTCCACCGCAATCCGGTCACCAACGCCGACCCGATACTGCTTTCCACCGGTCTCTATAACAGCATACGGCTGAACACCCTTTTCGGATTTCTCCACCGTGGCCGTCGCCTTGGTTGCCGTTGTCGTCCCGGTGGATTCCGGCGCCGTCTCGACCGCCGGAGTTTCCGTCACCTTTTCTGCATCCGTCATCTCGTACAAATCCTGCCCAGTTGAGGCACTACCCAGCAGACGACAACATGATCACATCATGAGTGCTCAGACCGAAACGCTGCGATCTCAGTGTGGGTAATGCGCTGTTGAGATGAGCCAGCGTTCGGCGGCTGGCTTCAATGCTCACGACACACAAAATGGGGTGCGCGCGGCACCCAGACAGCGCAGTATACCACAGCATCCCTGTGGTTCTGTCTGTCAACTTTCCAATTCTACCCGCCACCGCAGGTTGCATCCACCCATGCTTCACCGTCATTTCTGAGGCGCAGTCGAGAAATGGCGGAGGCGCTGCTGGAACTAGGGGGACGGGATGGTTGTGACGGTTGTATGGGGATAGCTCACGAGCGTTTCACGGTTGATACAGCACGACCGCTACCTTATGTCCGGAAGCGATGCCCTTGGGGTTCCGGTTCGCTTGATTCCGCTTTCCGTCCTTCCTAGAATCAAGGGTACATAGGAAGAGGAGTGTCGAGCGTTCGACGATGATTCCTTTTCCCCTTCCCCGAATGTCAGGCGTTACCTTTGGCACACAACAATGAGATTCAGGAATCCGGCCCGGGCGAGCGGCCATTGCTGATTGGCACGCGCGGCAGCGCCCTTGCTCTCTGGCAGGCCAATGCCGTCCGCCGCTGGCTGCTCGATCGCACCCCGGCACGGGCAGTCGAGCTTTCGATCATCACCTCCGATGGGGATCGCGACAAGCATTCGCCGCTCACCAAGATCGGCGGGCGCGGCGTGTTCGCGTCGGCCCTCCAGCATGCGCTACTGGCGGGTGAGATCGACGCCGCCGTGCATTCCACCAAGGACCTGCCGGGAATCACGCCACAGGGGCTCGCCATCGCGGCGTTCCCCGAGCGGGAGATCGCGCTCGACGCGCTCATTTCCCGTCATGGCGTCGGGCTCGCCGATCTGCCCCCTTCCCCGGTGATCGGCACCTCGTCGCGGCGCCGAGCTGTGCAGATTCTCGCCCTCCGGCCCGATGCCCGGATTGTCGACCTGCGCGGCAACATCGATACCCGCCTGCGCAAGTCGCGGACGGACGCCTACGATGCGATCATCCTGGCCGCCGCCGGACTCACGCGCATGGGTTGGGAGCACGAAGTGACCGAGCTCCTGCCACTTGACGTCTTTACCCCCGCGCCGGGGCAGGGCGTGCTCGCGGTCGAGACGCGATCTGCTCCCGATGCCGGCTGGGAGGCCGCTCGCGAGCTCGACGATCCCGATGTGCGGCTGGCGGTGATGGTCGAGCGCGCCTTCCTGCAAGGTGTTGGCGGTGGCTGCACGACGCCGATCGGCGCCCACGCCATTCTGGTGGGCAGCGGCGCGGCGCAGCGCGTCGAGTTGCACGCAATGCTGGCAACCGATGAGGGGGATCGGATCGAGCGCACCCACGAATCCTTCCCGGTTGCACAGGCGATGGACGAGGTATTCGCGCTTGCCCAGCGTATGCTGCATTCGGTGCAGCCCGCGTGGGCCGGTGCGTCGCCCGGCAGGCCCGAGCCGGCCGGACGCTCGCCGCTGGCGGGAGCGCGCGTGCTGGTGACCGGGAGTCCCGAAGTTGCCGCTGCCCAGGCGGCGCAACTCACGGCGGTCGGTGCGGAACCGGTGATGCTCCCGACAGTCCGGGTCGAGCCCGCTTCCGACCAGGCGGCGCTGGATGCCATGATCGATGATGCGGTTGACGGTGCCTACGATTGGGTGATGGTGACGAGCGCGAACGCGGTGGCACCGGTCGCCAGTCGCCTTCAGGAAGGACAGCATCTCCCCGCGAAGGTGGCTGCGGTCGGCGAGCGGACGGCCAGTGCGCTGGACGAGGCGGGAATCACCGTTTCGCTGGTTCCGCAGGAGATGAGCGCGGTCGGCTTGCTGGCGGCACTCGAGGGTGAGCCGCTGGCGGGCAAGCGGATCCTCCTTCCGGCCTCCGATATCGCCCGCCCGGTGCTCGCCGAGGGGCTGCGGGCGCGCGGTGCGCAAGTCGATATCGTGACTGCGTATCGCACCCTTCCAGTTGACTCAATCGATCCTAGGATGAGCGCGGTGTTGCGCCGCGAGGAGACGAACGCGGTGTTTCTCGCTTCGCCCTCGGCCGTGAGCGGTCTTGTCGACCTGCTGGGCGCGGCTCTCGCGGCGATCTCCGGGGCGTTCTTCGTCGCGATCGGCGAGACCACCGCCCAGGCGATGCGCGAGGCCCAGCTGCCGGTGCACGCTGTCGCGCCGACCCCGACGCCAGAGGGCATGATCGAGGCGTTACTGAGCTGCTACGGCGCGACCGTTGCATCGGGTGAAAGGATTCCATCATGAGTGCGCTTGTCGATGCCCCCGCCGCGGCGTTGCCCGCGTTCGCGCGGACGCGGCGGCTGCGCCGCTCGCCCGCAATTCGTTCGTTCGTGCGCGAGCACGACTTACAGGCGACCGATTTCGTCTACCCGCTCTTCGTGGCCGAAGGCGAGAACATTCGTCAGGAGATCGCGTCGATGCCGGGGCAGTACCAGCTCTCGCTCGACAACTTGCGGGCGGAGTTCGACGAGCTGAACGAGCTCGAAATCCCGGCTGTGCTGCTTTTCGGCATCCCGGCGCACAAGGACGCCATCGGCAGTGGTGCCTTTGATGATGAGGGCATCGTCCAGCGCGCTGTTCGCCTGATCAAGGAGCATTCGCCGGAGACGCTCGTCATCACCGACGTCTGCGCCTGCGAGTACACCGATCACGGCCACTGCGGCGTGCTGGTCGATGGCGAGGTCGATAACGACCGGACACTGCCGCTGCTGGCACGGACAGCTGTCAGTCATGCCGTCGCGGGTGCCGATATCGTCGCGCCCTCGGACATGATGGATGGCCGCGTGGCCGTATTGCGGGCGGCACTCGACGACGCGGGGTTCACTGGTGTGCCGGTGATGTCGTACGCGGCCAAGTACGCATCTGCGTACTACGGCCCGTTCCGGGACGCAGCCGGCAGTACGCCTAGTTTCGGGGATCGCCGCTCGCATCAGATGGACCCGGCGAACGCGCGGGAGGCGATGCGCGAGATCGAGATCGACCTGGCGGAGGGGGCGGACCTGATCATCGTCAAGCCGGCGCTCTCCTATCTCGATATCGTCAGGGCGGCGGCGGACAGGTTCGATGTGCCGCTGACGGCCTACAACGTCTCCGGCGAGTACGCGATGATCAAGGCCGCTGGGCAACTCGGCTGGATCGACGAGCAGCGCGTCACCCTGGAGACGCTGCTCTCGATGAAGCGGGCGGGCGCCTCCCGCATCATTACCTATCATGCCAAGGACGCGGCGCGCTGGTTGCGCGACGGGTGATTCGGGCGATCGGCCCTTCAAGCAGGAGCGACGACTTGACAGAACAGGTGAGGACTGAGCGGCAGACCGGTGCGGATGGCGAGATGACCGGGCGGCAGCGTTTTCTGGCGGCGGTAAACCGGCAGCCGGTCGATCGGACGCCCGTCTGGTTCATGCGGCAGGCCGGCCGGTGCCTGCCGGAATACCGGGCGCTGCGCCAGCGGCACGATTTCATGACGGTCGCCCACACGCCAGAACTCGCCGTCGAGGCGACGCTGATGCCGGTCGACCGTCTCAGGGTCGACGGCGCGGTGCTGTTCGCCGATATCATGCTGCCGCTTGAGGGGATGGGCGTCGAGTTCGAGATCCGGCCCGGCGTCGGTCCGGTGATCGCCAACCCGATCCGCACTGCGGAGGACATCGAGCGGATCACCGTCGTCAATCCGGAGGAGGGCACGCCCTACGTCCTGCAGGCGCTGCGCCTGCTCCGGCACGAGCTGGGCGAACGGGCGGCTGTGCTCGGATTTGCGGGGGCACCCTTCACGCTCGCCTGCTACATGATCGATGGCCGCTCGACGCGGGAGTACCCGACGACGAAGGCGCTGATGCTCGGGCGACCCGATCTCTGGCACACGCTGATGACGAAGCTCACGGACGTCACGATCCGCTATCTCAAGGGGCAGGTGGCCGCAGGCGCCGATGTCGTGCAACTCTTCGATTCGTGGCTCGGCTTGCTCAGCCCGGCGCAGTTTAGCGAGTACGTAAAGCCGTACACCTCCCGCATCTTCTCGGAGTTGAAGGGGGTTGTGCCGACCGTTCACTTCAGTACGGGAACGGTGCAGTTGTTGCCGCAGATCGGCGAGACGGAGCCCGATGTCGTCAGCCTCGACTGGCGATTGCCGATCGGCGAGGCGTGGAAGCGCCTTGACCATCGCACGGGGGTTCAGGGCAATCTCGATCCAACGACATTGCTGGCGCCGTGGGAGGCGGTCGCATCTGGCGTCGATGCCATCCTGACCGAGGTCGGAGGCCGGCCGGGGCATGTTTTCAATCTCGGCCACGGCGTGCTGCCGCAGACGGATCCGGATCAGCTCGCCCGGATCGTCGAGCGGGTTCACGCCCACGTCCCCGCCGGCAAATAGCCATTTCCGCTTGCCAGCGCCGCCGGGTCCGTTCCGGCGGCGCTGATGCAGATGAGGGCGCGCATGCACCCAGAGGTTAGCCTGGAACCCTCTTCGCTGGTTCTCGTTGTGGATGATGAGCCGACCGTGCGGGAGATGATCGCGATCAATCTCCGGCGCGAGGGGCTCTCGGTGGCCTTCGCGACCACGGGGCCCGAGGCGATCGATCAAGCCCAGGCGCTTTCCCCCGATCTCGTGGTGCTCGACATCATGCTGCCGGGAATGGACGGCTTCGAAGTCTGCCGCGTCATCCGCGAGCGGTCGACCGTGCCGATTCTGCTTCTCTCCGCCCGCGCTGAGGAGATCGACCGCGTCGTCGGTCTCGAGATCGGCGCGGACGACTATCTCACCAAGCCATTCGCGATGCGCGAGCTCGTGGCGAGAGTGCGGGCGATGCTGCGCCGGGCACGCATGGCGGCCCCCGCGCCCACCGTCTCACTGCAGCACGATAACGTCGCCTCGCACGCGGAGGGCGGGAGAGTTCCGGTTGGGAAGGCGGAGCACGAGGTCGTGGCCGGTGATATCAGGATCGATATCCCGCGACGGCAGGTGCAGGTCGATGGAACGCCGGTTCCCCTGAAGTCGAAGGAGTTTGATCTCCTGCTCTACCTCGCGCGTCACCCCGATATCGTGCTCTCGCGCGATGCCCTCCTGCGCGAGGTGTGGGGGTATGACTACCCGGTCGATACGCGCACGATCGACGTCCACATCCGTTGGCTGCGGCAGAAGCTTGAGGTGGATGCGAGCAATCCAACGCGGATAGTGACGGTGCGCGGGCATGGTTATCGCCTGGTTCCCAACGATGCGACCTGATTCTTCTTCCGGTCAGCCGCCGGCCGGAGGGGAGCCAGGTGTTGTTCCGCCGCCGGCCGGAGGGGCTGGTGGCCGTTGGCGCCGGCTGGTGCCAAACAGCCTTCGCATGCGGCTCCTGTTGCCCTTCCTGATCTCGACCGTGCTCGTTCTCCTGCTACTCTCGCTCTTCCTCGGCAATCGCGCCCGCGATATCTACATCACACGCCTCGAAGATGAGTTGCATACGCAAGCGATCCTGCTCGCCGACGACGCCGGGAGGGGGCTGGAGACCGCGCATCCGGACGCCGACGTGCGGAAGATCGTGGCTGATCTCAGCACCATGATGTCGTCGCGCCTGACGATCGTTGGTTCGGACGGGTGGGTCATCGCCGATTCGGAGGCGGATCCGGCGACAATGGAGAATCACGGGAACCGGCCAGAGGTGATTCAGGCGCGTGCCGTCGGGTTGGGTGAATCCGAGCGTCGAAGCGCCACCATCGACGAGGATTTCCTCTACGTGGCGGTGCCGATCGAGCAGTCGCCCGGTGCGGTGGCACGCGTCGCCGTCTCGATTCACGATGTCGACGTGGTCATCGCGCGGATTCAGCGCTACATCATGGCCGCCGCCGCTGCCGCGATCCTGCTCGCCGTCGCGGCGTCCTGGTTCATCTCGGGGCGGATCGCCAGACCGCTCGACAAATTGCGACACCAGGCGCTCGCCGTGGCGGGCGGGGATTTCACATCGCGTGTCGAGCCGGACGGGACGCAGGAGATCGGCGATCTCGGGCGCGCCTTCAACGCCATGACCTCCGAGTTGCAGGCTCAGGTCGCAACGATCGAGCGGACGGGCACCCGGCTGGAGGCGGTGATGGCGGGCCTCGCTGACGGCGTGATCCTGACGGATGTGCAGGGCAAGGTCATCCGCCTGAATCGGGCGGCAGAGCGAATGCTGGAGACGGACGAGGCCGCCGCGACGGGGCGTCCGTTCGTGCAGGTCGTGCGTGACCACGACCTTGCGGGGCAGTTGCGCGAGGCGCTGGAGGGGCAGGACCAGCTTCCCGTCACCATCGAACACGGATTGAACCGGATGATTCTGCAGGCGTCCGCACAGATCGTCACCGGCTCCCAGGAACGGCTCGGGCTCGTCGTGCTGCGAGACATCACGCGCTTGCGGCAGCTGGAGCTTGTGCGGCGGGAGTTCGTCGCCAATGTCTCCCACGAGTTGCGCACGCCGCTGACGTCGATCCGCGCATTGACCGAGACGCTGGAAGCGGGCGCGATCGAGGATCGCCAGATGACCGCGGACTTTCTCGCCCGGATCCTGGGCGAGGTCGACCGACTGACGGCCCTGGTCGAGGACCTGCTCGATATGGCGCGGCTGGAAGCGGGGCGCGCGCCGCTCGAGATCGCGATGGTCGATCCTGGCGAGCTCGTGCAGCGGGGAGCGGACCGGCTTCGCCCGCAAGTCGAGCGCGCGCGGCTGACGCTGACGGTCAAGCTCGGCGAGCACCTGGTGCCGGTGCCAGCCGATCGGTCGCGTATCGAACAGGTGTTGCTGAACCTGGTTCATAATGCGATCAAGTTCACCCCGGCGGGTGGCGCCATTACGATCGGTGTCGGGCGGGAAAGTGACGTCATCGTGACGACGGTCAGCGACACCGGGGTCGGCATCCCCGAGAGCGAGCAGGCGCGGCTTTTCGAGCGCTTCTACAAGTCGGACAAGGCGCGGCACTCGACGGGCACCGGCCTGGGGCTGGCGATCGCGAAGCACATCGTGCGGTTGCACGGCGGCGAGATCTCGGTCGAGAGCAATCCCGGCTCCGGCGCGACGTTCCGCTTCACCTTGCCCATTGACCCTGTCGCGAGATCGGGCATGGAATCGATCGAGGCGATCGAACACCCTGATCGCGGGTGATTGCATCCGTGTGTGGTTCAGGCGGGCGCCGTTTTCAGTCGTCCGGGAAGTGACTCCGGAGCACGCAGCGCAAAGACCGTCCCAGATGCCAGGAGCAGGGCCGACGTCACGACGAGCGCGGTGATGGGTGAGTGGAGATCGGAGATGAAGCCGAGCAGCACTGGGCCGACGACGTACCCGAGATCCGCGATCGTGCGATACATGCCCATCGCGGGCGCAACCAGCCCGCGCGGCGCGACGTCGACGGCATAGGCGGCAGGGGCGGCTCCCGCGACACCGGTCGCGACACTCCAGCAGAAGGATGCGACGAGAAAGGCTGCGAAGCTTCCCGCAAACGCGAAGAGCATCATCGCCCCCGCCGAGAGCAGGGCCGAGGGCACGATCACCGCCTTTCGCCCGAAGCGGTCGACAAGGGCGCCAGACGGGTAGACCAGCAGGAGCCCGACGACGCTGATCATGCCGATGCCAAACCCGATCTCGTCAGGCTCCAGCCCGATGTGATCGTCTGCCAGCAGCGGGATCACATTGAAGAGGCCGCCGGTCCGCGCGAAGAAGGCCACGAAACTGACGACGCTGATCAGCAGGAAACCCGGTGTCGCGACGAGCAGGGAGAGTTGCTGGCCGAACGTCAGGCGCTTCTCCTCGCCGGGGGATGCCGTTTCCGGGGACATCGTGACCCGTGATGCGGGACGTGTCTCGGGGACGAAGAGCAGAGCGAGGAGCGTCACGACCGCCGCCAGACCGGCATTGGCCCAGAACGGGCTACCGAGGCTGACGTGCGCCGCGAGCCACCCGCCGGGAAACGATCCGGCGCCGACGCTGAAGAGGAAGACGCCCTGGTAGATCGCCATCACGCGGCCCCGGTTCTGGGGCGAGGCGATATCGGCAAGGACGATCTGGCCACCAGTCAGGACGAATGCCGCCCCGGCGCCCGCGATGAAGCGAGCAACCAGGAACACCGCGTAGTTGGGGGCGATCGCGCAGAGAACGGTCCCGGCGACCGTGACTGCGCCGCCGAGCGCGAGTGTCGTCTTGCGGCCAAACCTGTCCGCGAGCTGGCCGGCGGGGACGTTGATCAGGAAGCGCGCGAGCCCGTAGATGGCGATGGTGAGACCGATGGCGGTCTGGCTGACCCCGAAATCCTCAGCGTAGAGCGCGATCACCGGAACGACCGCACCGAAGCCGAGTTGGTTCGCGGCGATCAGCGCGCACATCCAGATCAGAATCGTGCGGGCGTGCGGGCTGAGGCCGAGCTGGCGCGTATCGGTCACTGGACGTCCTTTACATGCGTCGATCGATTGTGCATCAGCTTCCCAGCAATCGCCACTGCGCACAAGTGCCAATCTCCAGCACGGCGGTCACGTTGAACCGTCACGTATCATGAATGAATGCGTTCGGGGGAGGAAACCCGGACGATCGTTCCAGCCACGTACTCACAGCGCGGAGCCATCTGTTGTCAGGAAGCCAGACGGGATCGGGAAACCAGGGCGGCGTGCCGGCGTTGCTCGGGGACCGCTACGAGATCGAGGTCGAGATCGGCGCGGGTGCCTTTGCCACCACCTATCGTGGTCACGACCGGCGTCTTGACCGCACGGTGGCGATCAAAGTCCTGAGCCGGGAGTACGCAAAGGATCCCAGCTACGCGCAGCGCTTCGAGCGGGAGGCGCAGACCGCCGCCTCGATCTCGCACGGCAATGTCGTCGATGTCTACGATTTCGGCCAGCAGGGCGATACGCTCTACATCGTCATGCAGTACGTCGCCGGCGAGGATCTCAAGCATCTCATCACGCGTGAAGGGGCGCTTTCGCCCGATCGCGCGCGCGACATAGCAATCCAGATTCTCGATGGTCTCGATGCGATTCATCGGGCAGGCATCATCCACCGCGATATCAAGCCGCAGAATATCCTGATCGGTACTGATGGACGGGCGCGGGTGGCTGATTTCGGCATCGCCCAGATCGAGCTGGATTCGGGCCTGACAACTGCCGGGACGACGATCGGGACCGCTGCCTACATGGCGCCCGAGCAAGCCGAGGGCGGGCGCACGACCGCCGAGACCGACCTCTACGCGGTCGGTGTCGTCCTCTACGAGATGCTGACGGGGGCCTTGCCTTTCTCGGCGCCGACAGCGATGGCGCTCATGCTTGCCCACATCCAGCAGCAACCGGTGCCGCCCTCGCAACGCGTCCGTGGGCGCGCGATTCCGCCGGATCTCGACGGGATCGTGATGCAGGCGATGGCGAAATCGCCGCAGGACCGGTTTCGCTCGGCGTCGGCGATGATGCAGGCGTTGCGGGGGGTGCGAGGGACCGCGAGGGGGCAGGAGCCGACCGTGGCATTGCCTTCGTCGCCAGCCGGAACATCCCGCCTGCCTGCCGGTCCGCCCGCGCG
>JBARWF010000143.1:0-61794 GCA_049646645.1 Thermomicrobiales bacterium | reverse complement strand
GCGGGCAGCGTGGCCTGGCGGCGCAGTCCGTTGATCAGGCCGATCACATTGCCACTGCCGTCGAGCGTGACCTGCGCTAGCACGAGCCGGGACCCGTCGTCGCTGAAATCTGCTGGCGGGATCAGGCGCAGCCAGGGGGTATGTTGAAAGCGATAGAGCCCATCGTTGACGTAGGCGGTCGCATCAAAGGTTTCCCAGAACTCGATGGTCACGACGCGATCGCCGGAGAGGCCCGTAGTCGGGAGGAGCGCACCATCGGCATTGACCGCGGTCAGCACCGGGGATGTGCCGGGATTGTCGGCGTTCGGGCCGATCTCGGCGGTGGCGGTGACGGCCAGCGAAATGTGGCGACCATCGCGGTCGATTGCGATTCCAGACTGAATCTTGACGCCCGGGCTATTGAGCACGGCAGTGACCAGCAACCCTTCACCGATGCCGTAATCGTGGAGTCCCGCGCCATGAATTTGGCCGAGAGGTCGGTTGAACTCGTCCATCTCCAGTGCGCTGTCACCATGGCGGTAGGCGTCCGTACGAATCGAGCCATTTGGTTGGCGATAGGTCGGTCGGGTCAGTTTCAGGGCAGTCATGGCAGGTCCTTTACGGGTGAAGGTGGCGGTCAGACTCCATAGACCATGGTGCAGGTGATCTCGGTGGGGGTATAGGCGTTGATTGCCTCCTGAATGCTGCGGATGATCTGGGCCCGCTCCTGGGTCGAAGGCGCGAGGCTGGCCGGAAAATGCACGACCACGCCGAATTCATGGTCGGTGGCCCGCCAGACCCGCAGGACCGGACCCGCCAGGCCGGGATCTGAGTACTCCCCGCGGTCGGTCACGATCAGTGTCTTGCCGTCGAACACCATGTCGGTCGGGGATACGAGATCGCCATCCACGCTGATCCGGGTGATCGCGGGTGGGGCGGTGGTCGTATCTACCCTGTAGATCACGGCAGGTTGGGCGATCTGGCGGAGGAACGGAGTGGACGAGAGAGCGGGATCAAGTTGGGGCAGGTGTGCCTTGAGCCCGCCATCGAGCACGAAATAGATGCCGGCGGTGTCCTCAACGATCGCGGTTGGTTGGACCAAGGGATTGCCTGGTCCCACCGCGGAGGGCAGCAAGGATACAGCCGCCCAGGCCGCGGGATTGCTGCGATCGATTCTGACCAGGTTGCCGGGAGAGACCGTATCCTGCGGCCCGGCATCGGCCACAATTACGTCACCGGCTGGAGTCACGATCAAGGCAAGCGGTTCGATCACGGTCGCCGGGAGCAGTGTCGAGGTTACGGCGAAGGGGGCGAGCGTCACATCGATAATGAAGGGCGCCGCAAGGCCACCGGCCGATGCAGGCGCTCCCCGGTCGAGGATGAGCAGGTGACCGTTGGTGTCCCAGGTCATCGCGACAGGCCAAACTATGCCGAGTGTGCCGCCGGATGCGATCACGTTCGCGCTCGGGAAATCGGGAGAGGCGAGCTGGAAGAGGGCAGGGGACCCCCCGAAGACCGTCAGGTCGAGCACGTAGGCATTCCACGGCGAGGCGTTGTCGATGGCGATGGCAACGGGAGACAGGAGATTCCAGCCGGACGGTCCGATCGGATGCGGGATTGGTTGTGCGCCCGCAAAGGCGTACCGGCCCTCGGCGGAAATCTGCCAGACGTGCTGGTCGACGACAGGGGTCCAGCCGCCGGGTGAGCCGAGATCGCCGACTAGCAAGGTCCGGTCGGGAGCGAGCGCGAGGCAGGATGGGCGCGTCAGGCCATCAAAGTTGGCAACGAGATCATGGGTAATGGCGTCCCGTCGCGCCGACGGGCCTTGGGAAACGAGCGCCGTCAGGTGCTGCGCGCGCTTGGGATCGGGCTCGATGGTCAACACGCTGTTCCCGTCGTCGACTGCGATGCGCGGCTGGCGAGCGCCGATGGCCATAAAATCGAGGTGGCGGATCAGCCCTTCCTTGAGGCCGCGATATTGATAGATGTCCACGATCTCTCCTATCGCCTTGCGCCGCGTGTATTCGTCCCAGAGGTTTGGGAAGGAGAACGAGACCCAGGATGCCAGCCAGTCCAGGAACTCCGGCGGCGTGGTCCACGGATCGTAGAGACGGTGCAAGCGATCGAGTTGAATCGTTATGGCGTCATGGGTGTGATCGCCATGCACGATGGGGATGGTGTCGTCGATCCCGGTGAGCAGCTTCTCGAAGATGCGCAGCATGCCACTGAGCGAGAAGGGCGCGGCAGGATCGTCGCCCTCCCAGAGGACCGGGGGCAGATAGCGAACCCAGGATGATTGCTCGCTCACAGTCTCCTCCTATTGCGGCACCTGTGGCGGCACGTTCATCGATCCGAAGCAGATCAGCTCGTAGTCGGCGACGCGGACCCAGGAGCCACCTCCACCGGGCACGGCGAGGTTGAAGGGACGCTCGTTTGGGTTCCAGGCACCACCGGCACCGATTGGCGGGAAGTGGTAATCCGGCGTTTCCGCTGAGAGGGTGAGGGTCGAGATGAAGCCCACCTCATCTGGCGGCTTGATCGCGGTGAAAATGTCCGGGATGAAGAGATGTTGCCCGACCTGCCAGCCACTGCCATCGAGGCCGCCGTGGACCGGATGCAGGAACTGGACGATGCGGTTCTGGATGGCGGTGTAAGCCTCGGCGGCATTGGCGATGTAGCCCTGATCGATGGCCCGCTGCCAGACAAAAGCGACGACATCGACCCGGATCGGCAGGTAGCGCGGACCGGTCACCAGGAGGCGGGAGGTCAGGCTGCGCCGCTGATCGAGATAGCGTTGCACCTCGCGGATCAGATCCAGCGAGGGCCAGGGGCGAGCAATCGTGGTGCCCTGGTCCGGCACCACGATGACGTTGACATTGCCAGGCGAGCGGTCGAGCGCGGCGAAGGTCCATGGGGTGCCGACATTCCAGGCCGCACCATTGGCGGTGTCGTGCAGCCTCGGGGGCAGGCACCGGACGATCCGGACATCGGTCGTCGCCTCACGGGTCAGGTATTCATAATCCTCGGCGGTGATCGCGCGATTGCGATTGCGCAGGACATCCGGTGCCCGCCGCTTGGTCTCCTCGATCGGTTCCTGATCGGAGCCGCCATCGGCGGAGGAGAGGTTGGTGACACCGATGATATTCGCGACTGGCGTGCGTAAACTCACGACCGAGCCCGCGCCAACATTGCCGGAGACACCGCCCGCGACGTAGCGGTAGGTCGTGGCCACGATCGGAGCGCCAGCTGCTGGCATGGTGCCGTGTCCGAAGGGGCGGCTGGCGCTGAAATCCCCGAACAGGATCTCTCCAGTTACCTCGTTGATCCGATAGGCATTCGCCGCGCCCGGTGGCAGTACTGTCACTTGATCCCAGGGCACACCGGAGACCTCGACGGTGAGATGGTCGTAGGGCGTATCCGTATCCGGTCGCTTGTAGAGCGGAAAGTTCCGCAAGGTACAAGCCTGATACGGCTCCCCGGTGCCGGTCCCGATGGTTTCGGGGGTCGGGATCGTCAGCGCGTTATGGGTAGGCACGCTGTTGAAACGGAAGGACGCCATTCCGATGGTGATGGGCACTGCGGAGGTGTTGGTGATCCGAAGGCCAATCCAGCCGTACGGATCGCCGACGACATCGTTGGCGGAGAGCGGGCCCATCGTCAGCCAGGAACCCGGCAGCTGGCTGCTCCAGGTCGCGGGCGGGGTGAAGGTCACGACTCCATCGTGCAACAGGCCCTCCGTGCCGTCGACCACGCCGGGCAACGGTCCCCATGACCAGGGTTGGATGGCACCGGTCGAGAAGACCCAGGAGACGGCTGCCTGGGGAACCTGGGTGGCGACATCGCGTTGCACGGCCCGGCTCAACTGGACCCGGAGCTGGAAGGGAGCGGCGGTGAGGATCGTATCGAAACCCAGCATGAACTGGGCCGATTGCCCCGCCAGAATGGTGACGGGGGTGCCGGGTGCGGGCGGTGCCAGGAAGAGGGCGGTCAGGTTCTGGTAGACGGTGGTGGATGTCAGCCCGGTGCCGAGCACGACCGCGAGGTTGGTCGGCAGCACGGTCAGGTCCTCATCGGTTTCGAAGATCACGGGTTGCGTCGTCTCGTTGCCGAAGGTCTGGGCCTGGGTGCGTTTGGGCACCAGCACCGGTATGACGGAGGCCGTCTTCAGGGTGAGCAGTGTGCTGGCCGGCGATGCCGGGTCCCGCGTGATTCCCAGCAGGTTGAGGAAGGCGATGTAGTTTTTCTCTGGCACGCGGTTCAGGCGATAGATCACCTGCTCCGTCATGAAGGCGAAGAGTTCGATCAGCGTCATCCCGATATCGCTCGGGTTGTGGTCGGTCCACTGCGGCGCATAATCGGGGATCAGCGACCGCGCCTCATCGGAGAGGTCTTGCCAGGTGCGATCGTCGAGATTCGGTGGGAGGATGCGGCCGCGCACAGAATCGGTCATGGCTGTGGCTGCTCCAGGTAGTAGGGGTAGATCAGGCTGTGTTCGTCCTGTGTCGTCCGGATGCGGTAATCGATCGCGATGATCAGCGCGGCATTGACGAGATCATTGGTGACCGTGACGTTCATGACCTCGATGCGTCGCTCCCAGGTTTGGAGCCCGTCTTCGATGTAGTGGCGGGCAAGGTTGGCGGTTTGCAGCGAGTTGGGCGCGAAAAGCAATCGCTTCAGGTTGCAGCCAAAGGTGGGGCGCATGACCCGCTCCCCGTACTGGGTCCCCAGGATGATGCGAATCGATTCCTCGATCTTGCGTTGACCTGCCGATTCCTGGATACCACCGGTCGGAGCGATCGCCAGGGGAAAGCTGGCACCTTGACCATAGGGATCGTGGCTCACGTGCGCCTCCTCACCTAGATCGCCGTCAGCCGGGTCTGGTTGGCCGTTCCCGACAGCGACCCGATTGCGGGGCCAACGCTGCCGTCGGTCGTGCCGTTGACGGCGTCCAGCAGGACGCCGACACCGGAAACGGTCAGCTTGGTCGCCGCGCTGGTCGGCAGGATCGTCACGACACGCAGGCAGGTCTTGGACGGCGGGCTGGTCGCCGTTGGTGTCTTGCAGCCAGCGATGGCGCCGAGGCCATTCGGGCCAGCGGGCAGCGGTTGCACCAGGGCGGGAATCACCAGGGCACCGTTCACGCTCAGCTTTGCGGTCGACGCCGCGCCGACCTTTCCGCCATGCGCGGTTGCCGTGGCCGGCGCACAGGTAATCGTGCTTGCCTGGGTCATCACGAGCGCCATGGCAGTTACCCCGAGACATCCATCGTGCCGGTCACGTGGACCCGCACATTCATCGCGTTCATGACGATGTCACCGAGCGGCGCGTTCAGCTCGATGTTCTGCATGGTGGAAATCGAGACCTTGCCATTGCTGGAGAGGCGGATTTCGTTGCCGATCTTGTCGGTAATCACGATCTGCTCCTTTGCGGGCGTGTCGTCGAACGTGATGGTGTGTCCGGCGCCGGTCTTGATCATGCGGATGGCGTTCAGCCCGCCGGCGTTGACCGTCGGGGGGCGTTTGACGCCATTCCAGAGACTGCCGATCACGACTGGTTTTGCGAAGTTGCCGTGTTCGAAGGCGACAAGGACTTCGTCGCCGCGGTCGGGCAGGAAGTAGATTCCGCGGGTGCCGCCGGCCATGGGGGTCGCAACGCGGGCCCAGCCGCTCAGATGATCATCCGAGAACCAGGGGAAGTGAACGCGCACCCGGCCCCGAAGTTCCGGATCCACGTTGTCGCGAACCTCGGCGACGGCGAGCCCGTAGAACTTGCCTTGCTGATCGGGCGGTGGTTCTTCCGTCATCGACTTGCGGAGGAGCTGAAGGATGCTGGTCCCGGCGCGCTGGGTCACGTCAAAGGTCGTCTGGTACCCGTTCCCGTCGATCGTGTGCGTGACTTTCTTGAGGCGATAGGATCCGGAGAATCGTTTGCCGACTCCCCGGATCAGGACGAAGCGTCCGGCCCGCAACTCCGGGGTGCCAAAGGTCGTGCCGGATCCTTCGTACATCCCTTCCAGCAGGTCCTGGAGCACGGATTTGGCGACGGCCACCGCATCAAACGGGGAGCTGATGGCATGGGTGCGGATCACGCGGCGGCCCAGTTGCACCAGCATGTCGATGGCGGCACTCCCCAGTTTTTCGACAATGTCATCGAGATCGAGCTCAAATCCGGTGGCGAGCCCGACGATGGCCTGGGCCAGGTCCTCGTTGTATCCGCGAATGACCTGGATGCCGGCTTGCCCGGCATTGGAGAGGCGTGGTGAGAAGCTGGACAGCGTGCGATGCCATTCAAGGACGACCGCTTCACCCTGTGGGCGAGGTAACTGGAAATAGAGCTTGTCCCAATGGACGTAGACATCGAAGTAGTTGAGTTTGGCGCGCTCCTTGAGGAAGGCCATGTCGCTATCAGTCTGGTGGAGTGGATCCTTGTGGAAGAAGGGGCTGGGATCGACGATCGGGATCAACCCGTTCTCGACGGCGAGCTGGGCGGCAATCAGGCTGTCGTTGACGTATTGGAAGGGCTTGCGATCCGGCTGGTTATGACGCATGCGCCAGGATTTGTCGTAGCCGGTGATCGTCATGGTCGGGCCGCCCGCGGCCGGAAAGGCGGGCTGGAGCCCGGTGATTTCGCCGAGCATCATCGGTTCCAGGTGATTGCCGTATCCCATGTAGAGCTCGACCATCTTGCCGAGGTCAAAGAGCGCGGAGTCGGTGAACTGGTTGTCCGGATTGGCGAGCACAATCGTGAACATGTCGGCCAGGTCGAGATTGTTCTCGTAGCTGACGCTGATCACCTGATCGGTGACATCGGAGGAGAGGGTGACTCCAGAGATGCGCACGTCGTAGCGGGGCGCGAACGGATCGGTCATGGCTGACCCTCCTTGCGCGGGATGGTGACGCGTTGCCCTGGAGGGATGTGCATGGGATCGTCGATCCCACTGGCCTCGGCAATCGCACGCCAATCCCGAGCATCCCCGAGGAAGTCGGCGGCTAACCCCTGCAGCGTCTCGCTGGAGGTGATCGTATGCACCGTTGGGGGACCGGCGAAGAAGCCTTGCGCGATCTGGACGTCGATCCGCGTGTACTCCTGGAATGTCACCGCGAGGCTGGCTCGCACCGGCGTGCCATCGCGCAGGAACATGGTGAAGCGCTGTTTCGCATCGACCAGCACGCACTGGAAGGTGAAGGTCCCCATCGCGAAGAGGAGTACTGGCGGCGCGAATGTGGATGGCAACGTATTCAGCAGCCGCACGATGCGCCCGCTGTAGGCGCGGACATCCTCGCCCCGTTCGTACGTATCGAAGAGGAGTGTCATCGCAAGCGTGCGCAATTTGCCCCGAACATACTGGGTCGGCGGTGCATTGAGCCCCGGAATGGCGATCTCCGCAAAGGCATTGCCCTGGTCAAGCGTGAACTCGTCCGGGTTATACATGACGGGGATGTGTTCGCCCGATTGCGTATTGGTGATGGTGGCCTTGACCAGCTGGGGCAGGGGCGGCGGGCTGGCGTTGGACGAAAGCACCATTGCCTAGCCTCCCCGCTCGTAATCGGTCCGGATCTTCAGCATCAATGCCTGCATGACCTGATCGTTGGTCAGCGGTGAGGTCGTGATTGGGGCGACGGGCTGTTCCGCGGCCACATCCCGCCCCGCATCAGCGGGCATCGGGCGCATGACCGGAGAACTCTGACTGGCAATCGGCACGGCGCCGGCTGGGGCGGGAGCGGCTGGGGGTGCAGTCCTTGGGATCAAGGGCGACCGGACCGGCGCTGGTGTGGCGCGTTCAACGAACGACCGTTCCGCGGCGATCGCGCGCCGTTCTTCCCGTTCGATGCCCGTTCCCGTCATGCGGTGCCAGGCGGCGTGCGGGTCGAGCGCTTGGGCGACATGGACCAGTTCGTGCACGACGACCTGCTCGCGGAACTCAGGCGTTCGCCGGGAGGAATGGCCGAGGAAGATCTCGGTGCCGATGGTGACCGCGTCGGCCCCGTGGCGGGCAGCGAGCTCCCCGGCGGGCGCGTCATCGTGGATGCGGGCCCTGGGTGCCCAAATGCCCGGTACGTCGCGCACCTGGGGTGCTGGGCGACGTGCGGGCATGGAGGGCACATCCCCGACGGGAACTTCATCGTTCGCGGCGGGCACGAGTGGCCGGGCCGTGCGCTCGCGGCGCTGCCAGCGGTCGGCAAGAGTGGCGCGCCGCTGGTCGTCTCGGGCAAGGATAGTCTCGACCAGCCCGTGCCAGGACCGCTGTGGCGCATGGCGCCGCTGCATCAGCTCCACCTGCCGGGTGAGGCGTTCGCCGAGGGTGGGTTGTCGTTCCTTCGGTGCATTCATGGTCCGTGCTGTTCCATCTGCTGCAGGACGTCAATCCAATGGGCGCGTTCCTGGTGGTCAAGCGCCAGAAGTTCGGCAAGGGGCCAGTTCACTCGGGTTCCGAGCCAGGCTACTTCGTGGTAGACCCACTCCAGCGGGTAGCCTAGGATCCCCCCGGCGGCGGCACCTCCACCTCGAAGGGTTCGTTGCAATGGGGGCAGGTCACCGAGAGTCGCCGGTTACCCATGCCATTGATCCGGTTGTAGAGCTCCTGGAGAAAGGCCAGGTCCTCGGCGAAGATGCCTTCGATGATGCCGGGATTGATCTGAGGCAGGGTGCCGAGTTTGATGATCACGCGGGACATGAGCAGGATGATCAGGTAGCTGGGCAGGGCCTGCACCCGGGCATCCTTCATGATCAGGATTTCGTCCCCCGCGGTGGCCAGGCGCATGACACCGTCACGATGGAGCGTGCCATCGCTGTCGATGTAGCCCTTGGGCAACTGGAACGGGTGCTCGACGACCAGCATCAGCGATGCCCTTTCCGTAACGAGGTGCTAGACCTTGACCCGTTTCAATCCCTCGTGTGCCAGAACGAGCGTCTCGATTGCCAGCTCATGGGCGGTCGCGTTGAGGGCCGGGCCCTCCCACTTGGTTGGCCACGCATCAGTGAAATCCCAGCGAGCCACCTCCTTCACGTTCGCCAGGTCGAACAGCACGACCGATCCACTCTTTCGCTGCACGTTGCCGTCGATGATCTGTTGTCGCCAGTCCCACAGTTCCATGGAATCGGTGACCCCCCATTTCAGGGTGATGTCGGCGTAGGTCGTCTTGCCTGGCAGCTTGCGGACGGTGGTGTTCTCGCCGCCTTCCCGCGTCTCGATGACTTCGGTCGTGGCATCCAACCCACTGCACTCGATAAAACTGCCGCGCGTGATACCGTCCAACTCCACCATGAAGTTGAAATTCCGGGCTGGATCGATGCGCTTGCCTGTTTCTGCCATCGTCGCCTTCCCTCAGGATCGATCAGGTCTCGCTGATGTCCGATCCCTGTTCCCAGATGCCGATGCGGACCACGATCACTTCCGCTGGGCTGACCGGTACCACGCCGATCTCGACAATGACCTGGCCCAGCGCGCGCAGGTCGGGTGGATTGAGTTCTTCATCGATCTTGACGTAGAAGGCCTGTTCCGGAGAGTCCCCGAAGAGGGCGCCGGCTTTCCAGACCCGGGTCAGGAACTGGGTGATCACCCGGCGCATCTGCTTCCAGAGGGCCTCCGAGTTCGGCATGAAGATGGCCCAGCGCAGCCCCTCCTGGATCGACTCCTCGATGAAGTTCATCAGGCGGCGCACGTTGATGAAGTGCCAGGCAGTCTGCTCGGACGGCGCCGTGCTGCGCGCACCCCACACGACCGGCCGGGCCGAACCAGGAAAGACGCGCAAGGCATTCACCCCGGCCGGATTGATCTGCCCCTGCTCGGCGCCGGAGAGGCGCAGCTCGACATCGAGAGCGCCGCGCACCAGTTCGTTGGCCGGCGCCTTGTGGACACCGTATTCTGCATCGCTACGCGCGTAGATTCCGGCGATGTGCCCGCTGGGAGGTATCGAGATGTTCTCGTTTCCGGTAAGGCTGGCCGGATCGTTGATCGTGATCCAGGGATAGTAGAGCGCGGCGTAGCCATGCTCCGACTCCGCGGCGGCGCGCTGGGTCAGGGCCGACGGGGTGGGCGAGGGCGCGAATGGCGGGAGTCCCGGGTCCGTGTCGAGAATGCCCACGCGATCACGCATCAGTTCGCAGTGGGCGACGATCGCGGCGTGCATCGTATCGTCGGTGCGATCGGGAATGCAGATCATGTTGACGTCGTCGACGCGCTCGAATTCGGCGAGTCCGCTGATATAGTCCGCCGTGCTGATCGTGGCCAGGTTCTGGTCCGCGCCACCGCTCAGTGCGGTGGCCGCGACGACGGCTGGCCGGTTGGTTGGTGGAATCTGCACGCTGGGAACGGTGGGTTGCGAAACCGAGACCAGGCCCGACGTCACGGCCCGCCCGAAGTAACGGCTGTGCCGCGGGTCCATCGAGAGATTCGGGTAGTTTTCGGTGGGCGATCCGGCCAGCGTGATGATCAGGCGAAACTCGTAGGAGGTTACATTGAGATCAGGGTCGGCCTGGGCCATTCCGTAGGAGTTGGCCAACCCGGCGCCGTCGAGCGTGACCCGATCACCCGTGATGGAGCGCACGACGACGTTTTCCGTAAGGTTCGGCGCGGCAGATTGAAGCAGGCGCAGGCTAGATCCAGGCTCGATCCCGGCCGGATTGTCGATCCGGAACACGGTCTGGCCCGCTGTGAGGTTGGCGCTACGCACAAAGCCGGCGGCCGCGGGGGCCGTCAGGTTCGGCTGCACGACCAACTGGTTCACGCGGATGCTCTGGACCGTCAGGACCTGCGCCTGGCCCTCGATCTGGACGAGGTCGCCAGGTGCGAACTGCGCGGTGTCGGCCGCATTGGTCAGTGTGATCTGGTCGAGGTTACCACCGGTAATGGCGGCGCGGGACTTGTGGACGCTGGCATTCTGGGCCGCGGTCACGATCTGGGCGTCCTGGACCTCGACGCGGATCAGGTTGCCGCCAATGCCTTCATCCTGGGCCGTGACCCGGATGGCCTTGCCCGGCACGGCAGCCCGGTCCGCGAACTCGAGGAAGGCCTTCTTTGCGTTACTGACGCGAAGGATGTAGGCCACGGTGCCCCCGTTGGTGAAAAACCCTTGGACAGCGTAGGCCAGGTAGGTGCGGGGCGCGACCATGAAATCGCCAAAGAGCATCCGGAATTGGGTCCAGTTGGTAATCTTGACCGGTGTGTTGGCTGGCCCACGAAGCGCCGGACCCAGGAAGGCGGCGGTGCTCGTGCCAACCCCCACGATCGGGCCGGCGGCGGTTTGCTCCTCGATATAGACTCCGGGGGTGGTGTAGGACGTGACCATCTTGCCTCCTTGATCTGCCAGAGAATGGCGAATGCGGGCAACCCCAACCACAACCACTACAACGGATCGAGGGTGATGATGAGCGGACCAGAGACGCCGGGAATGACCATGCTGCTCGTGCCCTCCTGATATCCAACGGCCCGCACCACAATGGTGTAGCTCCCCCGTGGCAGGCGCTCGGTGACTACGGTTCCATCGGTGCCGGTGATGAGGACACGGCCAGTTTCAACCACCTGGACCCAGGCATTGGCGACGCGCGCAGGATTGGGCCCCGACTCCTGCACGATGATGCCGACCAGCGTCATGTCTTGGGTGACTTGGCCGGGCAGGGCCGTCGTGGCCGCGACGCGGGTCACGATCGGCCCCTCGAACGGATCGAGCGCCGGCATTGGAATCGTGACCGTGTAGTCGAGTGAGGGCCGCAGTTTTCCCTGGATCGCGCTCCAGAACTCGCCCGCCCGCTTGAGGGGATCGGCCACGATCACCGTCGTCCACGGCAACGGCTCGCACGTGGTGATCGCCCCAAGGAGCACCGCATCCGGCCACTCGGGGTAACGCAGGAGGACGCGGAGGACGCGGCCGAGCAGTTGGTGCTCATCGCTGGCAGGCGACACGCCGCCCGCTGGCTGCACCGGGCTCCAGGCTGTCAGGCAATACGAAAGCTGGACCCGGACGGGCGCCGGTTCGCTGGTCAGGGTGCCCGTCGCGGTGATCTGGGTGCGCAGACCCAACTCCCGATAGTCGCGATCCTCCCGGATGTCATACAGATAACAATTGAGGGTCGGGCGCGCGTTGGAGACCGGCGCGAAATCGTCATCCGGAATCGAGAAGCTGATATCGAATGTCAGCGGATTGCCCAGGTCCAGCTTGAGCAACGCTTCCAATGAGCGATCGACATCCTGGATCATGAGGCGACCTCCTCCGGGTCAACCAACTCCAGGTAGTTGAGTGCGTGGCCAAAGGTTGTCGCGTCACAGACGCGGCCCAGCTTCTGGAATTCGCGAAGGGTTGCGCGCACAAGGTGATGCATGGTGATCGCCTTGCCATCGGTCGCCGCGAGGAAAGCCGCATTGGTGGCAATCGCGCGAATGCTGCCGCCAGCGATTTCGAATTGTGTCGCGAGGAAGCGAGGGTCGACATTGGAGTCCAGTGCGCCAGTTCCGGCCAAGTGCTTGCGCCACAGCCGCTCACGGAGGGCAACATCCGGGAATGGGAACTCCACGACGTGGTGCAGCCGTCGAGTGAAGGCATCATCCATGTTGGAGCGCAGGTTCGTACCGAGGATGACCACACCATCGTGGGACTCGATGCGTTGCAGGAGGTAACTGACCTCGACATTGGCGTAGCGATCGTTGGCCTCTTTGACCTGCGAACGCTTGCCAAACCACGCATCGGCCTCGTCGAAGAAGAGCACCACATTGCCTTCATACGCAGCCCGAAAGATGCGATCGATGTTCTTTTCCATCTCGCCGACGTATTTGCTGATGGTACTGGGGACATCAATGGAATAGAGATCGAGGCCGAGGGCTCCCGCCAGTACCTCCGCCGCCATGGTTTTGCCCGTTCCCGAGGGGCCGCTGAACAGCACGTTGATGCCGGGTGCGGCGTGACGCAGATGAGGAGTCTTCCAGCGGTCGTGCATGAGGTGGCGCAGGTGGGCGTGGTGGTAGATCTCGCGGAGTTGGGTCAACTGGTCAGGGGGCAAGACCAGGTCCTCCCATTCCCATGCAGAGGTGCGTTTCTGGGCCAGGCGATCGAGGTGGAGGCTGGCTTGCAACTGGGCCGCCTCGGTCAGGTCTTGCTCCAGGATTGCTGTTCGCTGATGCCACCGGGCCTGGGCGCGGGCGCCTGCGACGGCATCCAGAATCTTGGACGGTCGCAGTTGATAGCGCCTGCTCACCTTGTCCACGGCAGCCGTGTCAATACAATGGTCGACATCCTCAAGGGCGAGGTGCCACCACGCAGCGCGCGCGGCCACGTCGGGTGCTGGCAATTCGAGCCGGATGCCGCTCACCGATGGCGGGAGCGCCGACGAGGCGATCAACACCGGCAAGGGAAGCTGCTCAGTGACGTCGGCGATCACCTGGGCAAGGTTCATCGAGGAGTCCTCGGTATCCCATGGCCCTTCGATGTAGATGGCACTGCGGGTGAGGCGGGCCACGCGCACCAGGGTAGCGAGCTGCTCCCGGGCCTCAGTGCGCTCCGCAGCGAGCAGGCTCGACTCAATCTCAAGCAGGGAACGTCCCCACTGGCCGGCGAGACTCGCGGCGATCGCGCGCTGGACGTACCCGGCGGACCCTCCAAGGATGATGCGCTCACCGACTGCGGTTCCGGCCGCGAGCGCGTCCAACCCCACCCGCAATGATGAAGGTAATGGCAACTCCGATAACTCCCAGGCGCTGGTGGCGAACGCGCCAAGCTGGTCCACGGGCGGCGGCAGCGGAGAGGAGCCAAGGAGCCAGTCCCGAACGGTGCTATCAGCGACCACGGGTTGGGCCAGTTCCGGTGTGGTGGCGTCCGGAACGAGCGAGATGAGGCCAGACCGGCGCAGCATGCCATGGGCGTCGAGGTTTCGCCGCCGCAGGTGCCGGGCAGCTTGGGTGGTGCAGAGGAGATCGAGGATGAGGCTGATAGTTGGCCGCTGGCGCGTGAGGTCATCCTGCAGCCAGGCGAAGATCCGCTGATAGCGCAAGTCAAAATCGACTGCCAGCACAAGCGCGAGGACATCCAGATCGAACGGCTGGAGGCTGAACGCGGCGCGGAGTTCACGCCACGGCGAACGTTCCGGGTCGGCCACGGGGCCGATCGAGCTGCGGTTCGTTGGCGTGGACGATTTCAGGAGCCGTTCGATGTCTGCCTGGGAGAGGACAAGGCCAGGGATGGACGGGATCGCGCCGTCGTCGGGAGGTAGCTCCGCGTGACAGGCGTGATCGAGCAAGACGTCAAGCCGCTTGAACCAGAGGTCAATCCAGCGACTGTCGGCGGGATGCTGAAACGGAGGCGGTGCGGAATGCGCCATCGCTCGATCCGGGGTGGCGTCTGGTGCGGACCCGGACGCCGGTGACTATCGTTACCAATCGCCTGCAGCCAGCTGTGATCGGTCTTTGCGGTCACGTTGGATTCGTGCCGTTACCCCGGTCGCTGAGGAAGCCCTTCTTGAACGCCAAGAGTTCAGTGCCCGTTCGTTTTTTTGATAGGCACAGTATGTGGGGCATGATTGCGAATGTCAATTGGCAGGTTGATGCCTATTTGCTCACTTGAGCATGCGACATATGTGCCGAGATCGACCTGGGGCGGTAACTTGTGTTTCCCCAAGCGCCTGTGCGCTGGTGTCAATGCTGTGGCGAGCACAGTCGGATTTGCACGCTCGAAACGGGGTGGCTCGTTGCTTTTGGCCCGGTATGACCCTCGAATCGACCAATCGGCCTTCGTGGAATCCATTTTCCGTCGAATGGCGAGAGCTTTTGGCTGGGGGTGCCGGGTAAAGGATTCGAACCTTCACGCCCTTGCGGGCACCAGATCCTAAATCTGGCGTGTCTGCCATTTCACCAACCCGGCGTGCGACCGCAACCGTCGCCGTCACGGTCCTCGTCGCGTACAGATTGTACCGCAGGCCTCCTCCTCCGTCCTGAACCGCAAGCCCATTCGGGCGCGATCGGGCGCAGGATCGGAGAAGACCATCCCGATTGCCTCCGGTAGAGTAAGGTCCGCGCACCCGCTGCCCACGATAGCAGTGCAGTCCGGTGCGAGATCACGCTCATGCCCCTGATGGCAAGGAGAACCCCATGGCGGATTCCACCGCGCAGGCCGGGTACGCACCGGTGAACGGTCTCCAGATGTACTACGAGATCCACGGTACCGGCGACGGGCCGCCGCTCGTCCTGCTTCACGGCTCGTTCATGTCGATCCTGACGAACTGGGGGCAGTGGCTGCCCACCCTTACCCGCGACCGGCAGGTGATCGCCGTCGAGTTGCAAGGGCATGGCCGCACCGCCGATATCGACCGGGCGCTCTCCTACGAGCAGCTGGCGGACGATATCGCCGCGTTGCTTGCGTTTCTGGAGATCGACCGGGCGGACATCCTCGGCTACAGCATGGGCGGGCATGCCGCGCTGGCCGTCGCCATCCGTCACCCGGAGCGCGTGCGCAAGCTTGTGGTGATTTCCGCCGGGTTCAGCGTGGAGGCCAGCTATCCCGAAGTCGCCGCCGGTATCGCCGCGATCACCCCGGAGCTCTTCGCCGGCTCACCGATCGAGGCGGAGTATGCACGCCTGGCGCCGGAACCCGGCAACTGGCCTCGATTGATCGAGAAGGTCAAGGCATTGAGCGGCGCCTGGCAGGGATGGTCATCGGAAGATGTGGCAGGGATCGAATCGCCCACCCTGATCGTGCTCGGGGATGCCGACGGCGTCCGGCCGGAACACGCCGTCGAGTTCTTTCGACTCCGGGGCGGCGGTGTCTTCGGGGATTACGGCGGGGCGCCGGAGGCCCAGCTCGCGGTACTGCCGGGTACCACCCATCTCGGTGTCATGATGCGGCTAGACCTCCTGCAGGCGATCGTGCCTCCCTTCCTCGACGCCCCGTCTGCTGGGACTCCGCACGAGGAGGATGTTCGGTGACGTCGGAGGCCGGCGGCAACCGGCGTTCTTCGCCTGGAGCATTGGTCGTGACTTAGGGGAAAGTATCGGGCCAGGCCGGGCGCGATGCCGGTAGCTTGCGCGGCGGCATCGATCTGGCGGAACGTCCAGGCTGGAGTGCGCAACGCAAACGACGGGAGACGACTGCCATGACTGACCGCATGCCTGATTCAGAGTCAGTGGACCGGAGGGGAGACGATCCGGTCGCCTGGTTCGAACCGCTCTACGCGGCCGCGGCGAAGGGGGAGGCTACGGTTCCCTGGGACCGTGGCGCGCCGCATCCGCTGCTCGTGGAATGGGCCGGGCAACGGCAGCTCGATGGCCACGGCCGGTCGGCGCTGATCGTGGGGAGCGGATTGGGCGACAACGCCGAGTACATCGCGTCGCTCGGGTTCGAGACGCTCGCCTTCGATGTCTCCCCCTCCGCCATTGCCGCGGCGCGAGAGCGGTTTCCCGGTTCCCGCGTGACGTACCGCGTCGGCGATCTCCTGGCGCCGCCGGCGGAATGGGCGCGCCGCTTCGATCTCGTGGTCGAGATCTACACGGTGCAGGCCTTGCCAATCGACTACCATGCGCCAGCGAGCCGGAGCGTGGGGGAGATGGTCGCACCGGGCGGCGTGTTGATCGTGATCTCGGCTGCTCGCGCCGACGACCAGCAAGCCAGCGGCCCGCCCTGGCCCCTGACCCGCTCCGAGCTCGATGCCTTTGCGGCGAGCGGTCTGGTGCCCGGGCAGGTGGAGGATCTCGCGACGGAGATGCCCCCCTTCCCCCGGCACTGGCGGGTGGAGTTCACGCGTCCATCGTGACCGCCTGCCAAGAGGCCTCGCTGCTCGCAGATCCGGTGCCCGAGTGCCGGACGCGGCAAGCGCCAGCGGTGAACTCGCCGCCTGATGCCGCCTGCTTCCTGATACACTCGGCCATCATGCCGGGTTCACGTGCGCTCGGCATCCACGATCATGTCGGGGGTGCGCTGTTCCGCCGGCGAATCGCCGTGCCCGAGCGCGTCACGACCGTGAATCAAGATGCGAGAATGGAAGAACGCCGTGCCCGATGACCAGAACGACGATGTGCAGGATCGTCCGCCGCCGGGCGACCTCACCGATTTCCTGCAGGAGCTGCGGGTCCTCCTTCCCGGCGCCCAGATCCTGACCGCCTTTCTCGTCATCCTGCCCTTCAACAGCGGGTTCGATCGCATCCAGCAGGAGGAGAAGTGGGTCTTCGTCGCTACCTTCTTCTGCGCGATCGTCAGCCTCGTCCTGTTCACGGCGCCCGCCGCCCAGCATCGCCTCGAGCGCCCCCTGCGTGACCGGGTCGCCTTCAAGAACCGCGCGACGAAGATGGCCGGGATCGGGCTCGCCTCGCTCTCGCTGGCCCTCATCCTCGCGACCTATCTCGTCATCTCGTCCTCGCTGAACGAGATGTGGGCGACCTGGGTCGTGACGATCGCCGTTGCCGTCGTCATCGGAATCGTCTGGTGGCTCATGCCCAGCCGCTTTCCCTCTGACCGCCACTGATCGGGGTATCGCAAATCGGCCGTTCGGCGTACCATGCCGCTCGATCCTGAATGCAGGCCGGTGGTCCTTGTCGTCTCTCCGACGACAATGGAGCTGCCGCCTTGTCGCCGCATCGTCAATCCCGGTCGCTTCATCACCGGGGGGAGAGCATCGCATGTCCACGACCGATCCATTGTCACGGCAGAGAGCCGTCGCCGTCGTCACGGGAGCGGGGTCCGGTATCGGCCGCGCCATCTCCCAGACACTCCTCGATGCCGGCTATCGCGTAGCGCTCGCCGGTCGTCGCCAGGCTGCGCTGGAGGAGACCTGCGCCCAGCGCGAGAACGCGCTCTGCGTCGCCACCGATATCACCGATCCCGATGCCGTCCAGGCCCTCTTCGACAAGGTCGTCACGACGTGGGGACGGGTCGATCTGCTCGTCAATAACGCGGGGATGGGCGGCAACGGCGCCGTCGACGAGATCAGTGTCGAAAAGTGGAACGAGGTCGTGGCGGTCAACCTCACCGGCTCCTTCCTCTGCGCCGCGGCGGCGGTGCGGGTCATGAAGGCGCAGCAGCCGCAAGGAGGGCGCATCATCAACAACGGATCGATCTCGGCCCACGCTCCGCGCCCCCAATCCGTGGCCTACACCGCCACCAAGCACGCGATCACCGGGCTTACCAAGTCGATCTCACTCGATGGCCGCGCCTTCGGGATCACCTGCGGCCAGATCGATATCGGCAACGCCGGCACGCAGATGACCCAGCGCATGACGGAGGGGATCCTGCAGGCCAACGGCACGCTGGCCGTCGAGCCGACGTTCGATGTCGCCGAGGTGGGACGCGCGGTGCTTTTCATGGCGAGCCTGCCGCCGGAGGCGAATGTTGGCACAATGACGATCACCGCCTCGACCATGCCCTACATCGGCCGCGGCTAGGGCCGCTCGAAAGCGGAAGCATGTGCGCGCCGCCGGCTCATCGGTGGCACGCACTCTGCCTGCAATCCGGGTTCTCGCCGGAAACCGCGATTGGAGGCATCACCGTGGCACAGATTCCCCGTGATTCCGCACCGGACAGCACGCTCGCCCTGCTAACGGACGGCTACGACTTCATCTCGAAGCGTGCGCAGCGCTATGGGACGGATGTCTTCGCGACCCGGCTCTTCCTGCGCGACGCCTACTGCGTGACGGGTCCCGAGGCGGCGGAGGTCTTCTACACCCCGGATCGCTTCACCCGGAACGGCGCGCTGCCGCAGACCACGCTCCGGTTGCTGCAGGACAAGGGAAGCGTCGCCGTCCTCGACGACGGCGCTCACCGGCTCCGGAAGCAGATGTTCATGTCGATGATGACGCCCGAACGCGTCACGGACCTTGTCGATCTCGCGGTCGATGAGTGGCAGGTCCGGATGCCGCTCTGGCAACGCATGGAGCGGGTGGTGCTCCTGGATGCGGTTCGTGAGATCCTGACGCGGGCCGCCAGCCGCTGGTCGGGCATCCCGCCGCTCAGCGCCCGGGATGGGGCGGAGCGCACCCGGGAGCTCGCGGCGATGATCGAGGGCGCCGGCTCGATCGGTCCCCGTAACTGGCGTGGCCAGTTGCTGCGGGAGCGGACCGAGCGTTGGTGCCGCGAAATCATCCATCAGGTTCGGAACGGCGATTTGAAGGCGCCGGAGGAGAGCGCCGCCCACGTCATCGCCTGGCACCGCGACGAGCAGGACAGACTGCTCGATCCGAAGATCGCATCGGTCGAGCTGCTCAACATCATTCGCCCGACGGTAGCCGTCAGCCGGTTCGTGGTCTTCTCCGCGCTGGCGCTGCACGAGCACCCCGAGATCCGGACGGCGCTCACGTCCGGAGATGATGGTGCTTACGAGCGCTTCGTGCAGGAAGTCCGCCGCTTCTACCCGTTCTTTCCCTTCGTGGGCGGACGTGCGCTGGAAGAGTTCACCTGGCGCGACAACCAGTTCGAGGAGGGCACATGGTTCCTGCTCGATCTCTACGGCACGAACCACGATCCCGCCGTCTGGGACAAGCCGAACACCTTCGATCCGGAGCACTTCCGGCATTGGGATGGGAGTCCCTACAACTTCATCCCCCAGGGCGGCGGGGATTTCGTCATGGGGCATCGCTGTGCCGGGGAGTGGATCACGATTCAGGTGCTGAAGGCCCTCGCGCGTCAGTTGGTGACCGCGATGGAGTACGACGTGCCGCCGCAGGATCTGCAGGTTCGGCTCTCGTCGATGCCCGCGATCCCGAAGAGCGGCTTCGTCATGACGAATATCCGCCCAGCTGCCTGATACGTAAGGCGGGCAACCATTTCGCTGGAGGATGACTCTTCCTTCGTACGGGTCGACCCATGGGTCGACCCTTGACCGTCCATTCGCCGCGCCGGGCCTCATTCGAGGGGCGACTGCATGGCAGCGTCCGCATCGGCACCGATCAACCGCAGCCCGATATTCCGAGACGTACCGGATAACTGGTTCCCTCCGTAGCGGTCGACCTCGTGTCAGCAGCTGCGTCGGGCCATCGGCCGGAGGCCGATATCCGGCTGTCCTGCGGCCGTGCGTTTCGATCACCGGACCGGTCGAGATATGGCCCTGCGGGCCCTCGGAGAGAGCTTGTCTCTCTCCCTACGAGATCGGTGCCCGGTCGCGTCCTGCGGGCGGAAACCACTACGTCGGCACCGGGCGGTATCTTCATGTATCTCGCGCTTACCGGCGCGCGAGCTGCGCGGCGAGGGCCACGCCCCCGAGCGCCAGCGCTCCCCACGCGAGCCGGTCGCGCACCATGTTGATCCGCAACTGCGGACTGCTCGATGACGCCTTGTTGCCGAAGGTGCCGTGCGCGCCGTGGTCGCGCTCGTTGTCGACCGGCTCCCACAGGTTGTTGGGGCGATCGGGATCCTCCGGCTCGCTGGTCTGCTGGCTCTTGAACCCGGTCTTCGCAAGGTAGCGATCGCCCAATCCAGCAAAGACCTTGTTTCCCCAGATCGCGATCACCGTCGACATCCCGACGTCGAGTTCCCGCCGCTGGTGATGCGCGGCCCAGTAGACCGCCTCCGCCGCGACCTCCGGCTGGAAGATCGGAGGCACCGGCTGCGCCTTGTTCGGCAGGCGGCTCTTCACCCAGCCGAACTGCGGCGTGTTCACCGCCGGCATCTGCACCATCGTCACCGTCACGTTGCTGCCATCGTGGAAGAGCTCCGTCCGCAGCGACTCCGTGAAGCCCTGGATCGCGTGCTTGGCGCCGCAATACGCCGATTGCAGCGGGATGCCGCGGTAGGCGAGGGCCGAGCCGACCTGCACGATCGTCCCCCGGTCGCGCGGCAGCATTCGCCTCAGCGCGGCCTGTGTGCCGTAGACGTATCCGAGGTAGGTCACATCCGTCACCCGCTTGTACTCGTCCGCCGTCATCTCCTTGACCGGCGAGAAGACGGAGAGCATCGCCACATTGATCCAGATGTCGATCGGGCCGAGCTCTTCTTCGACCCGTTGGGCGGCCGCCTCGACCTGGTCGGCGTCACCGACATCGGTCGGCAGGACCAGGGCGCGACCTCCACCGGCCTCGACATCACGGCGCGCGCCCTCAAGTCCGGCGTGTCCCCGCGCGATCAGCGCGATATCGGCCCCGTCCTGTGCGAAGCGTTGCACCACCGCCCGTCCGATGCCAGCCGAGGCCCCGGTGACGACGACAACCTTCCGATGCGTGGTTCTATCCATGGTCTTGCTCCGTTCTAGGTGGAAGTCGTTTCGGCGTGGCGCTCGCGCAGGAAGCGCAGGCTGGCGAGCGGTTCGCCCAGGGCGAGGGCCGCGATGACGAGCGAGATCCCGGCGGAGACGAGGCAGAGCGTGCAGAACGCCCGGAAGTAGAAGGCCTGCAGGAGGACGAGTCCGATGCTGCCCGCCGCCATGCCCAGCACCAGCGCCCCGAATGCGAGGGTGATTGCCGGTCGCCGGTGCCAGCGATCTTCTCCGCCGATCAGGTCGAGGACGATCTCGGCGAGATAGGCCACGACGCCCAATGCCGCATCGGGTACCGGCAGCGAGCGCGCCAGTGACGAATCGAGGATCTTCCGGCTGCCATCACCGAAGAACGGTTCCCAGACCGCCCCGATCACGTCCACCTGATAGAGCGTCAGATAGAGCGCGACGAGTGCCCCGCCCAGGGCCAGCACCGCCAGCGGCAGCCGTTTGCTCATCCTCGATGGGTTCGCCGCAAATCCGGTGGGGATGAGCGAGTGCGTGGTCGCGTTTCCCTGCCGGGAATCCATGCTTGTGCCGGTTTGGTGTGTGGCGTGGTTCGTTCGGCTCATGAGGCATCCCCGCTCGACTCGATGCAAAGGGCATGCCACAGTGCGACCGGTTTATTAAGTGCCATTCAGTAGTTGCGCCAGAGCGAGGCGACACGCCGAGCGGACCAAGGTGTAGACGTGAGCAACGTCTCCGCTGAACGATCCCTTCCGCTTGTCATTCCGAGCGAGATCGGAGATCGAGCGGAGGAAGTTGCTGGCATGCAGGACGGCTTGCCTCACGCATCGGTCCCAGCCCCGGTCTCGAACGGGAGTGGCTTGCACCCCACCCCGGTCCGGTGCAGTCAAGTTGGCAGGCGACACGTTGTCCCTGCCGACAACTTCCTCCGCTCGGCATGCTGCCTCGGTCGAAATGACATGCTTCATGGAATCAGCCGTGACAGGCACGAGATGGTGCGAATGATCTCCCGCACTATTCAGGTGTCGAACCTGAGCCACTGATACCCGAACGCATCCATCCTGCATCTCATCGTGCCGTTCTTGCTGGCCAGCTCGGTACGCGCGCCGAAGCGACCGGACCGTTCGCCTCCGGCTGTGGGCAGCTTGACCTCCTGGGGCCTCGCGGACATGTTGTGGACGGTAATGGCGGTTTCCCCGCCGCCCTCCCAGCAGAGCGCGAGCACGGCCGGGTTGCCGGTATCGAGGGTGGATGGCCGCGCCAGCCCGATCGCTGACCAGGCCTTGCGGGTCTTGATCAGTTGCCGCATCCAGTTCAACAGGCTCGTCTCATCGGATCGCTGGTCCGCAACGCCGATCGCAGGCGCACCGTCCGGTTTGCCCGTCGCGATCGGGCGGATGAGCTGCCGGGGATCGGCATCCGAGAACCCGCTGTTTGGCTGCTTGCTGTCCCACTGCATCGGCGTCCGCACCGGAAAGCGCTCTGGCAGAAGGAGGTCCTCACCGATGCCGATCTCGTCGCCATAGACGATCACTGGCGTCCCCGGCAGGCTGAACAGGAGGCTGTTGACGAGTTCCAGCCGGCGCCGGTCGTACCCCAGCATTGGCGTGAGCCGGCGCCGGATGCCTCGGTTATAGATGCGCATGCCGGGGTCCGGTGCGAAAGCTGCGAAGACGCGCTCGCGCTCCCCCAGTTCGAGGTGTGCGAGGCTGAGTTCGTCCAGGTTACGCGCGAAGTTGAGCCACTGCCCGGCCGGAGGAGCAGGGGGAACAATCTGCAGCGCGCTCCTGATGGGCTCGGCGGATTCATCAGCGAGGGCCAGATAGAGGTACTGATTCAGCAGGAAGTTGAACAGCATGTCCATTTCTTGGCCATCGCCGAAGTAGGCGCCGAGATCCGGGGCAGGCATGTCCGCCTCCGCGATCCAGACGGCCTCCGGGTTGCGCTCTTCCCCCCACTCCCGCATCTTGCGCAGGAACGAGTGCGTGGTCGCCGGATCGTCGCGCAGGTCACTTCCAAGGAACGGCGCCGCATCCACCCGGAAGCCGTCCACACCCAGTCGCAGCCAGAACTCGATGATGTTGCGAATCTCGGCCTGCACCACGGGATGTGCCGTGTTCAGATCGGGCTCGAATTCGTAGAAGTGGTGGAAGTAGTAGGCGCCGGCGTCCGGAGCATAGGTCCAGACGCTCGACTGCATGCCGGGGAAGACCGGCTCCTGCTCGATCTCGTGCGACGGATCATTCGTCCAGACGTAATACTCGTGCTCTTCGGATTCGGGTCGTCGCCGGGCTGCCTGAAACCAGGGGTGCTGGTCGGATGTGTGATTGACCACGAGGTCGAGAATGACGCGGATGCCGTGATCCTCCGCCTCGCGAATGAAGGTAACGAAATCCGTGATCGTGCCGAGGGCTGGATCGATGCCGAAGTGGTCGGTGATGTCATAGCCGTTGTCGCGCTGGTTCGAGGGGAAGAAGGGAAGGAGCCACAGGGCATCGACTCCCAGCCAGGCGAGATAGTCGAGGGAGGCCGTCAACCCGGGGAAATCACCCACTCCATCGCCGTTTGCATCGCGGAACGTGGGCACATCCACCGCATAGAAGACCACGTCATGCCACCACGGGCGCTCGGAGGCCACCGCCTTCTGCCGGACGCGCTCGGGCCCGGTTCTCTCCGTCACCTTCATGCCGCGCGCTCCGTTTGGGACGGGGCGAACGCCGCGCTCTTCTTCTCGATTGTCGCCTGCAGGATATCCTGCTGCCGGCACAATGCGTCGTACTTCGCCTTGAGCTCGTCCAGCTCGGCATCCGTCGCATCCTCGGCACTGATGATGACGTCGTCTGTGTTCGCCCCGGCCCTCAGAAGTTCGTCGAGCTTCAGGTGAATGGCCTTGGAATCGCGGTTCTGGGTGTTCTGGATCAGGAAGACCATCAGGAAAGTAATGATCGTGGTGCCGGTGTTGATCACCAGCTGCCAGACTTCGGAGAACCCGAAGAACGGGCCGCTGATCGCCCAGACAACGACCAGCATGACCGCCGCGATAAATGTGTAATACTGTCCCGCAAGACTCGCGACCGCATTCGCGAAGTGGGTAAACTTCTTGGCCATCCCTTGTCTTCCTTTCAGTTCCTGGGATCCTCTGATCCTGCTGCTCGGGGCAGCGGGGCGGCACGCCATGCGCGCGGACCCGCACCGGGCGCCCACTCCTGACCGCTACAGGAGTGGCGTCCCGCCCGTCACACCGATCACCTGTCCCGAGATGTAGCAGGCGTCATTGGAGGCGAGGAAGACATAACTGGTCGCCAGTTCGACCGGCTGGGCGGGGCGCCCGATGGCTGAATCATCGTGGGCTTCCTTTATTCATGACAATGCGGCAATCGCCGGAATCGGCGTCGCCTTTCGCGAGATCAATGCATCTTGGGTGCCAAGCAGCCCGATTCGCCGCGCAACGAGTTCGGCTTCTTCGCAGGGAATGGCCTTTTGCCACTACGGTCGGCTGCAGGTCGACATCCAATCGGGCGCTGCGCTCCCAGCCGGCCCGATGGTTGCTGCTCGCCGGGTCACGGATCACTCCGGGAGCTGATCGGGCGAATCGCGCCCTTCCTCCCCCGGGTTCTCGTGGTAGTCCGGGTTTTCTGTCAGGCCGATGGGGTGACCGAGCCGGTCGTAGATCGGCGTCCTTGGCCGGTGGGCGAGCGGCGTCCTTCTCAGGCTGATGAGGGCGATGCAGAAGGAGACGATGAGGGCGATCACTATCACCGTCACGGTCCAGCTCACCACGGCGGTCATGACAGGCGCCTCGGGAGAGTTGCGCGACGATCCCAGTCGTCACGAACCGTGACGGTCCGGCCGACGCTGATCACCGCGTTCCAGGGGATCCGGCGCGGCGAAGGCAAGCGACTATTGATTGGATGCTTCCCCCCGATCCTCGTCAGAAAGGAGACCGGTCCGACCAGCATCGCGTCGACGACAAGCCGTTCGCCGCAAGCCGTGGCGGAGAGATCGACAATGTGACCGACTCGCTTGCCGGAGGCGGTCACCACGCGACATCCGACGAGTTCGTGATACCGCATGCGCATCGCCTGCCTCCTTCCTGCTATGTTCTTGGCGACCGCGCGATAATGCGCCGGTTGACGGCATCTCCGACCGCCGACCACCCGGTCTCCCTCCGGTCCACCGCCAGATGCACGACGACATCGATCGAGGCCACGCTGGACCACGGAACCTCCGAAGGGCGAGGATCGCGGAGACCGATGAGCCGGTAGATCAGCCGCACCAGCCACTGCATCGGGCGCGACATATTCTGGCTCATCGCGGTTGGCCCACTGAGTAATGCCACGACTTCCGGTCCGGGACAATCGCCTGGAGGGTCATCCCGAAGCTCAAGGATGAGATCGTCCACTTTCCCGGCGTGCCGGCCATCGCGATCGAGGAGTCCCCGGTCGACGACCTGCATTCCGAGATTCATCGCCTCATCGGATACGCACATCAGGAGCCTCCTCCCGTCAGGATCAGCAAGGGGATGACCATGACCGTTACCAGAAGCAGCATCCCGAGAATCAGCACGGCGATCACGTTGATGGCCCGTGTGTTCGCCTGGTCTCCGACGAACTCGCGGTCGTTGGCGACGATCAGGAGTGGTGCGAACGTGAAGGGTAGGCTGGCCGCCGCAACCGCGAGGGAAACGACTGTGATCTGGATCGGATCGACGCCGGTCAGGGCGATGACCACGGCGGCGACCACCATCGTCAGATAGGTAAGCGAGAACATCGGTGCCTGTCGCGGGCGTCCGTGCTTGCCCCAGTCCCAGCCGAAGTACTGGCAGACCGCGTAGGCGCCGCTCAGTGAGGTCTCGATCCCCGCTCCGAGCGACACCGCGAACGTGCCGAGCAGGAAGGCCGCGAAGCCGATCAGGCCCAACCGGTCATGGACCGGCTGCCCGGCGTCGCGGAGTGACTGGACCTGGATGCCCTGCGGAGAGAGCACCACCGCGGCACCGACGATCAGCGCGAACGCGACGATGCCTCCAAAGAGCGAGCCGACAATGGATGTGGTGCGATTGATGAGCAGGTCTTCACCGGCCCACTCCTCCTCGATCGCGCCCGAGGAATAGAAGAAGAACTGGTAGGGCGTCATGTAGCCGCCGAGCAGCCCGATCGCCGCGAACAGGTAGACCGGCAGCGGACCGATCGTCTCCGCCGGCGGCTGGATGACGGCGCGGCTCACCTCACCCCAGTGCGGGTGAAGGGCGATCATCGCCACCACCGCCACCAGCATCATCAGCCCGAGGGCGGCGCTTCCGTTCTCCAGCAGATCGAAGCTCCCCTTCCACAGGAGCAGCGCCAGCAGGCCACCCATAATCGGGAACCAGAGGAGGTACGAGAAACCGGTCGCGATCTCGATGACGAGGCTCATCCCGGCGATCTCGACCAGCAGCGTGAAGACGTTGACGATCATCGTCGGCATCAGCGTCACGAACGCCAGACGGAAGCCGAGCCGGTCCCGGATCACGTCGAAGAGCGTGCGGCCGGACGCAATCGCCACGCGCCCCGCCATATCGGCGTAGATGACGAGCCCGATGATGCCCGGAACCAGCGTCCAGAGCAGGGCGTAGCGGTGCTCGGCACCGGCCTGGGTCGTTGTGATGATGCCGCCCATATCGACGAATCCGCCGATCGAGGTCAGGATACCGAGCGAAAGCCCCTTGAGGCGACTAGCGTTCATCGGCCCGCCAGGCGCCGCATCGCGACTGATCGCACCCGTTCGTTAGCGAGAGAACCCGTGCCTCAGTCATGGTGGTACTCCTGATCCTGACCGCGTGGCACTATCGCATCTGGCTTCGCATCGGGAATGCCAGCTGCATGCAGCTCTAACGGCTTGTAGAGAAATTGACATAAGGGAGGTGGCCGTGCGCCAGCACACGGAATCGGAAGCTCGCGCCCTGCTGCGCAAGCATGCTCTGGCCGGCGAACCGCTCACGAGCGCGTCCGGTGTCGCCAACGATGTCTGGCTCACGCCCTCGGCAGTGATCAGGCTGAATGGCGGCCGGTTTCGCGATGCCTTTCGCCACGAGGCACTGATCCTCGATCTGCTCCCAGCCAGCATTCCCCATCCAGCGGTGCTCGCGCACGGAGAGCGGGAGGAGGGCGGCGAGTTTCTCATCCTCGAACGACTCCCCGGCCGCACGCTCGACGCAGCCTGGCCGGATCTCCTCCCGGAGTCGCGACGACATGTTGTCCGAGACTTGGCCGGAATCGTGAAGCAGCTTCACGCGCTTCCGCTCGTGCCCGTGATGCAGAATCCCTGGGTGCAGGACGCCTTCACCGTCCCCATTCCCGGAGACGCCTATCATGCGCCGCCTGCAAGTGCGCCCATGCTCGTCGCGGCTGCAGCCATTGCACGACCGGATCTCGCGGACCTGATCGCCTCGATCGGTGACTTCATCGAGGGTCGGATGATCGCCTTCGGCCTGGCGTCGAGCGGGATGTTCTGGTGCACGCCGACCTCCACTTTCGGAACATGCTGGTGGACGCCGCAGAAGGCCGCATCACAAGTCTGATCGACTTCGAGGGAAGTCGCCCGGCCGCCGCTGATGTCGAGCTCGACATGCTCCTGCGCTTTCTCTCACCCAGCCGTCAGGTCGGCTCGGACGAGTCGTCAGACGTTGAAGGCGTGCTCGGCTGGTTCCATGAGGGCTGCCCCGAGCTCTTCACGCACCCGCAGCTGGACGCCCGCCTTGAGGTCTACGAGGCGCTGTGGCATCTCGTGCAGGTGCATCACTGGCGCCCGGAATACGTCTCCATGCCGGATCCCGCCGTCGCCCTCCGCCACCTGCTGACCGGCGGCTTTCGTGAGCGCCTTGACGCGCTGCTCGCACCGGTGCGGGAGCGGGTTGCGGGCGAGTCGTAGCTTCTACTCGCAGTTGCTTCCACTCCACGTCGGTCGCTTCGGCGGCGGAATGTGAGAAGCGGCGCGGATGGCTGTCTTCCGCGCAGGACGGCAGACCTCGTGCAATCATGGAGGAAAGCAAGCCCGCGCGGAGCGTTCCGTTCTGGGAAGAACGCGTTCACCTTTCAGGACTGAGGAGACAGCCGACGATGCCACAAGCCGGGTCCCGCAAGACGGTCACGACCAGCGATGGCCGGGAGCTCCGCCTCACCAGCCTCGACAAGATCATGTATCCGGAGACCGGATTCACCAAGGCGGATGTCATCGATTACTACACCGCCGTCGCGGAACCGCTTCTGCGGCAGCTTCGCGACCGCGTCGTGACCCGGATTCGCTATCCGGACGGCATCGGCGGCGAACGCTTCTTCCAGAAGAATATCGACCGCAACACCCCCGGCTGGATCCGCAGGTTCCTGATCAGTGCCAGCCCCGGGACCGGCAAGGAGGCGAAACAGGTCCGCTACCCGGTAATCGACGACGAATCCGGATTGCTCTGGATGGCGAACCAGGCGGCGTTGGAGCTGCACACGCCGCAGTGGCACGTCGGGCCGCGCGGCGGCGTCCGCAAGCCGGACCGCCTCGTGATCGATCTGGATCCCGGCGAGGGCGTGGGGCTGGATGCCTGCGCCCGGGTGGCCCATCTCGTCGCCGCCCGGCTCGCCGAGGATGATCTGCACCTCTTCCCGGTAACCAGTGGCGGCAAGGGCCTGCATCTCTACGCGCCAGCCGGTGGCAGGCAGACCGCGCACCGGCTCCACGCCTACGTGCAGCGAATCGCCCGCGAGCTGGCGGATCGGTATCCCGACGAGATCGTCGCCGTGATCGGCAAGGCGGAGCGCGCCGGCAAGGTCATGATCGACTGGAGCCAGAACCATCCCGCCCGCTCGACCGCGACGCCCTATACGTTGCGCGGAAAGCCCGCGCCCACCGTTGCCGCCCCGCGATCCTGGGAGGAGATCGGCCCCGGCCTGCGGCAGCTCGGCCCTGATGAGGTGGTGGCGCGACTCAAGGCGGATGGCGATCCGCTGACCAGCGCCGGATTGGGCTGATCGGTAGCCCACGCGTCGTCGCGTGGACGCGCAGTCGGCGTTTGCGCCTGGTATCGCCGGCAACCTAGAATCCCCTGCAGTGCCAACGGTGGCAAGGGCCTCACGCACGGTTCATCCCGTCGGCGTGATGGTCGCAAAAAAGACTCATCGCCCGCGTCTCTTCGCAATCCGGAGAGGGCGATCGACGATAAGAACCAAGAAAGAGGATCTGTTTCATGACGGCAGACTATCGGATTTCAACTGGCCCCTTTGCATCGCTCTACGCCGCCCTCAAGTCTGGCCAGATCTCACGCCGTCGCTTTGTCGAATCCGCCACGGCCCTCGGCATGACCGCCGCCGGTGCCGCTTTCCTCGTCAATGGCGCCGCTGCCCAGGATGCCGCCACGGCGGAAGCATCGCCCGCGGCCGCTTCCGCCATTCCATCCGCCGGTACGGAGGGGCAGACGCGCGGTTCAGGCGGCGATCTCCGCCTCCTCCAGTGGCAGGCGCCGAGCCACCTCAGCCCGCATGTCGCCACCGGCGACAAGGACAATCTTGCTGCCCAGCTCGTGCTGGAACCGCTCATGCACTTTCTCCCCGATGGCAGCTTCGCGGCGAATCTCATCACCGAGGTGCCGACGCACGAGAACGGCTTGCTGGCCCAGGATGGAACGAGCGTCACCTTCAAGCTGCTGCCGGGCGTCACCTGGAGTGACGGCGAGCCCTTCACCGCCCAGGATGTCGTCTTCACCTGGCAATGGGTGATGGACCCGGCGAACGAATCGATCAACTCGGGGCTCTATGCCACCATCAAGTCGATCGAGGCGAGCGATGATACGACTGCGGTCGTCACCTTCAACAATCCCAATCCGCTCTGGTACGAGCCGTTCACCGGAACCGGCAACGGCTCCGTGTATCCCGCCCATATCCTCAGGGATGGCGGCGAGGACGCGAACAACGCTTTCCGCCAGAAGCCGATCGGCACCGGACCGTACGTCGTGGAATCGTTCTCGCCGAATGACCAGGCGACATACGTACCCAACGAGAAGTATCGCGAGCCGACCAAGCCCTTCTTCAACAAGGTGCTGCTCAAGGGCGGTGGCGACGCCGCGTCCGCTGCCCGTGCTGTGATCCAGACCGGGGAGTACGACTTCGCCTGGTACGTGCAGGTCGAGCCCGAGCTGCTGAACAGCATGCAGAGCGACAATAGCCCCGGCAAGCTCATCATCTACCCCGGTGTCTACGCCGAGCGCCTCTATCTCAATTTCTCCGATCCCGATACCGAGGTGGATGGGCAACGGTCGCACGTCGGAACGCCGAATCCGCGCCTCGGTGACGCTGCCGTGCGCGCGGCGATGGCGACGGCCATCGACCGCGACAAGATCGCCGGCGAGCTTTTCTTCAAGGATCAGGGAGAACCGGCCGGCCGCAATGTGATCTCCGGCATTCCCTTGCTGGACTCCCCCAACACGAGCTGGGAGTACAACGCGGACAAGGCGAACCAGATCCTCGACGACGCCGGGTGGGAGAAAGACGGCAAGACGCGCAAGAAGGATGGCGTCGAGCTGAAGCTCTCCTACGCGACCACGGTCAACCAGGTGCGGCAGAAGATCCAGGCGATCGTCAAGAAGAACCTGGAGCAGATCGGCATCGGGGTCGATCTCATGCAGATCGATGCGGGGATCTATTTCGACAGCGCCGCCGGCAACGACCAGAACACCGGCCACATGTATTACGACATGAACATGCACCAGATCGGCGCCACCTCGCCGACCCCCCTGACCTACATGGAGGGCTGGTACGCCGGCCCGGACAACGAGAACGTCGCCCAGAAGGAGAACGGCTGGAGCAAGACGGACCAGCAGCGCTACGTGAATCCGGAGTACGATGCGCTGTTCGAGCAGGCCCAGACCGAGGTCGATCCCGAGAAGCTGCGCCAGCTCTTCATCCAGATGAATGACATTCTCATCAACGACCACGCCGTGATCCCGCTGGTGGATGTCGGCGAAAAGACCGCGGCCGCCCGGTGGCTCAACGAGGAGAACTTCGGGTTCGGTCCTTTTGAGCTGGTGTACTGGAACATCGCCAACTGGAACGGCTCCCGTTCCTGACGTCGCATCTGGCACGACCGGTACAGGGCCCTGATGACGGACGCGGGAGAATTTTCCCGCGTCCGTTCGCGTTCTCGGCTGCGGGTGCGGATGGATGATTGCGCCGGACGCTGGCCGCGCATAGAATCCTCAGCATTACCCGAAAAGGTAAGCGGCCAGGCAGCGGCTCGTGCCGTCCGCTTGGCGCCCATCCGTGATTGTCGTCGCTCCACGTGCTCTGGATGGTCCAGACGGATGAGCGGCGAACGGTTAGAGGAGGACTCCATGCCCTCGGATCACACCCCTGCGACAGGGCCGTTTGGCGCGCTTGTCAATGCGCTCCGCACGGGTCAGATTTCGCGTCGACGCTTTGTGGAATCTGCCGCCGCCCTCGGGCTTTCCGCCGCCATGGTCGATCACGTCTCGGCCCAGGAGGCGACACCGGGTGCATCGCCGGCGGCAACGGGCGCTGCCGTCGCCCCCTCGGAAGGAACCGAAGGGCAGACCCGTGGTGCCGGTGGCGAGCTCAAGCTCCTCCAGTGGCAGGCGCCCAGCCAGATGAGCGCGCACACGAGCACTGGCGACAAGGACTGGCTCGCCGCCCAGCCCGTCACCGAGCCGCTCATGCACTACTCGCCGGACGGATCGTTGATTCCCTGCCTCGTCACCGAGGTGCCATCGGTCGAGAACGGCTTGCTCTCCGCCGATTCGAAGACGGTGACATTCAAGCTGCTGCCGGATGTCACCTGGAGCGATGGCGAGCCGCTCACCGCCGAGGACGTCAAGTTCACCTGGGAATGGGTCACTGATACGGCGAACGCCTCGACCAATCAGGGGTTGTTCGAGCCAATCGAATCGATCGAGGTGGTCGACGATCTGACGGCGAAGGTGACGTTCAAGACACCGACGCCGATCTGGTTCGTCCCTTTCACCAGCTCTACCGCCGGGACCGTCTATCCGGCGCACGTGCTCAAGGATGGTGGCGAGGAAGCGCACAACGCCTTCCGGCTCAAACCGATCGGCACCGGCCCCTATGTTGTGGAGTCCTTTTCGCCGAACGATCAGGCGGTCTATGTTCCGAACGAGAAGTATCGGGAGCCGAATAAACCGTATTACAGCAAGATCACGCTGAAGGGTGGGGGCGATGCCGCCTCTGCCGCGCGGGCGGTGATCCAGACCGGTGAGTACGATTTCGCGTGGTACACCCAGATCGAGCCGGAGATCCTCAAGAGCCTGGAGAGCGATAACAGCCCCGGCGAGTTCCATGTCTACCACGGCGTCTATGCCGAGCGACTGCACCTCAACTTCTCCGACCCGGACACCGAGGTCAACGGGCAGCGCTCCGAGATGCACACGCCGAACCCCCGATTGAGCGATCCGGCGGTTCGCGCGGCAATGGCCACCGCGATTGACCGTGACCTGATTGCTGGTCAGCTCTTCTTCGCGGATCGCGGCGAATCGGCCAGCAACAGCGTCATCTCCGGCATTCCGTCGCTGGTCTCGAAGTCGACATCCTGGGAGTACAACCCCGACAAGGCGAACCAGATCCTCGATGAGGCCGGTTGGGTGAAGGATGGCGACACCCGCAAGAAGGATGGCGTCGAACTCAAGGTCACCTATGCGACGACCATCAACCAGGTGCGCCAGAAGATCCAGGCGATCGTCAAGAAGAACCTGAACGAGGTCGGGATTGGGGTTGAGTTGCTCCAGATCGACGGATCGATCTACTTCGACACCGCTGCGGGGAACGACCAGAACACCGGCCACATGTATTACGACTTCAACATGCACCAGATCGGCGCGGGCTCGACGCTGCCCGTCTCGATGATGCGCAACTGGTATGGCGGCCCGGACGGTTCCAATATCGCCCAGAAGGAGAACAGCTGGAGCAAGGACAACAGTTTCCGCTACCAGAATCCGGAGTACGACGCCGTGTTCGAGCAGGCGCTCGATGAAGTCGATGCCGAGAAGCTGCGCGGGCTGCTCGTGCAGATGAACGACATCCTGATCAATGACCACGCGGTGATCCCGCTCGTCGATGTTGGCGAGAAGTACGCCTCCGCGCGGTGGCTGAACGATGGGAACATCGGCGCCGGGCCGTTCGAGCTGCTCTACTGGAACATCGCCAACTGGAACGGGGACCGCTCGAGCTAGCATCCATCCGCTTCCCAGACGACCAACGAGGCGCCACCGGCATCTGTCGGTGGCGCCTCTGCGTGGCCGGTCAAGGCTGGCCGGTGGGGGATAGCAGGAAATTCCGCCGGAACCGTGGCGTTGTGCCTTTCCCATTCAGTATGCTGAAGCCACGATCAGCCGGTCATCAACGCGTCGATTTCCCCCCGGCGATCAGGAGGAAACATGCCGGTTGCCAACCCTGTCACCCCCGCGCAAAAGCCAGGCGAACCCCGCCGCACCGCCCCCCGGCAACACGATCCCGGAGCGGCCGTGACTACCTCGTTGCGTCGACACCTCGCGACCCGGCGTGGGCTTCTCATGCACGGTTTCGCCTTCGCCGTGGTGGCGGTCGATCTGCTGATTCTCAACCTCCTCACCAACCGCGACACGATCTGGGCCCTCTGGCCGATCGGTGTCTGGGGCATTATCGTAACCGCTCACGCCGGGTACAGCTTCGTCAAGCCGGGCCTCTTCGGCATCCACCTCTTCGGTGGCGGCGCGACCTGTGTTGGCCTCTTCATCGTCAACATCTTTCACGGGCGTGACGACGCGAGCCTCGGCGGCTGGTGGTTCATCTGGCCGGTGCTTGCCTGGCTGGTCTCGCTCGTGATTCACCTGCCGTTTGCCTTCGATCTCATCCCCGGCGCCCGGCCCGGAACCCGCAATCCATCACCGCCCGCCGACCGCTGAGTCGCGCTCCCCGCCCCGCCGGGAACAGGCCCGGCGGGGCGACGCCGTCCGTTGTCACGTCGGGATTTCCTCGTACAATCAGCGCAGGAGGACCTGTCGCAACAGGGATGGTGAGGTGTCACCGGCCCCATGGCTTCCCTGATGCGACGGAGAGTGCGAACCCGGGATAATCGCTTTGAGCCTTGCCCGGTTGCCCGCGCATGCGCTCTCCATGTTCGGTACGGTGTGCTCACCGGTGCGGATCGCCGCCCGGAGGAACGAAACGATGGCAACTTCGGATCTCAGTGAATCGCCGCTCGGTCGTCTCTACCTCGCCTTTACCGACGGAACCGTCTCCCGTCGTGCCTTTGTCCGGCGGGCAACCGCGATGGGAGTCAGCGCCGCGACGGCGACCTTCCTCGCCAACGCCGGCGCCCAGGCCGCATCCGGTCGTTCGTCGCGCAATGGCTTCGCCTTCGTCGCGCCGGAGGCGTCACCCGAAGCCTCGCCGGTCGCGTCCCCGGTCGCTGCCACGGCCAAGGCTCCCGACGCCGGCACCGACCGCCAGACGCGGGGCGCGGGTGAAGAGCTCCGCCTGATCGTGTGGCAGGCTCCCACCGTCGCCGCACCGCACAGCGCCCTCAGCGACAAGGATTTCCTCGCCGCCGCGCCCGTCGTCGAGCCGATCCTGCAATACCTCCCGGATGGCACCATCATCCCCAATCTCGTCGAACAGGTGCCGACGGTCGAGAACGGGTTGCTCGCCGAGGACCTGACGACGGCGACCTTCGTCTTCCTTAATGAGCTGACCTGGAGCGACGGGACGCCGGTCACGGCCAACGATCTGATCTTTACCTGGAAATGGGTGACCAATCCGGACAACAGCGCCAACTCGATCGGCCTCTGGCAGAGCATCAGCGGGATCGAGGCCAAGGATGATCGGACCGCCGTCGTCACCTTCGCCAAACCGGCGGCCAACTGGTTCGAGCCGTTCAGCGGCAACTACAGCGGCAGCCTCTACCCGGCGCATGTCTTCAACAACGACCCGGCGAACAAGAACGATGCCTTCCTGCTCGCGCCGGTCGGCACTGGCCCCTACGTCATGGCCAGCTTCAACGCGAATGATTCGGCCCGGTACACGATCAACGAGCGGTATCGCGACGCCACCAAGCCCTACTTCAAATCCATCTACCTGAAGGGCGGCGGCGATCCCGCGTCCGCCGGGCGTGCCGTGTTGCAGACAGGGGATTTCGACTACGCCTGGAATCTCCAGGTGGAGCCGGAAATCATCCGGGAGCTGGAATCCGGCAGCAAGTACGGCAAGGTCTTCTCCTCGCCCGGCACGACGATCGAGAGCCTCAACTTCAACTTCTCCGATCCCAACAAGGAAGTTGACGGCCAGAAGTCGCAGAAGGATACGCCCCACCCGCTCTTCAGCCATCTGGAGGTGCGGCAGGCGCTGAATGTCTCGGTCGACCGTCAGCAGATCGCCGACAAGCTCTACGGCCCGAGCGAGCACCCGACCGCCAATATGCTCGACGGGCTGAAATCGCTCTCCTCGCCGAACACGAGCTGGGAGTACGACCTGGACAAGGCCACCAAGATCCTCGACGACGCGGGGTGGGCAAAGGATGGCGACGTCCGGGCCAAGGACGGCGTGAAGTTCTCGTTCAACTACTGGACGTCCATTACCCCGGTGCGCCAGAAGACCCAGGCCATCGTCAAGGCGGATTGGGAGAAGATCGGCGCCTCGGTAGCGCTGGATCAGGTCGATGGCTCAGTCTTCTTCAGCGGCGATCCGGCGAGCGACCAGAACTTCTACCACATGTACTGGGATCTCGATATGTGGGCGAACGGCCCCTACTCGCCGCTGCCCATCTCCTACATGCTCCGTTGGTACGCGGGGAAGGACGGCGAGAACATCGCCCAGAAGGAGAACAACTGGGCCAAGCCGAACACCCAGCGCTACAACAACCCGAAGTACGATGCGCTCTATGACACGCTGGTGAACACGCTTGACCCGGCCGAGGCCGCGCATGTCCTGATCCAGATGAACGACCTGCTGATCGAGGATGTCGCCCTGATCCCGATCGTGATCCGCGCCTTCAGCACCTACGCGCTCTCGAACCGGACTCGCAACGACAACCTCGCCAACGGTCCGAGCTTCGTACTGCCATTCTGGAATATCGCGAACTGGAACGAGACCGACGCCCTGCTCAAGTAGGTTGTTGCGGTTGCCATCTTGGGTCCCCATGATGGCAACCGGCAACGTATCAATCTCGCGTCTGTAGGGAACGGCCTTGTGCCGCTCTCTACAGGGATGCGCTTTGCCTCCTCAGGTGCACTATCTGCGGCTCTTTCGCCCCTTCTTGCCGGCACTGGCCACCGCGATCGGCTCCGGATCGTGACGACTCAGAAGCGTCCCCTTCTCCCGGTTCTCCTGGTAATACGTGTAGCCGCCGGGATAGTCGCGCACCCAACCGTCATTGAACTCGATGATCCGCGTGCAGATCCGGTCGAGAAAGTACCGATCGTGCGAGATCGTCAGGATCGTGCCGTCGAGGTCGAGCAGCGCCGTCTCCAGTGCCTCGACCGACGGGATGTCGAGGTTGTTCGTCGGTTCGTCGAGCACAAGGAAGTTGGCGCCGGTCAGGATCAGCGCGGCGATCTGGAGCCGGCTGCGCTCGCCGCCACTCAATGCGTCGATCCGGTTGAAGGCGTCCGTGCGGTCGAAGTTGTATTGGACCAGTGCCGAGAGCGCCTGTTGTTCATTGAGCGGCTTCAACCGACGCACGAGCTCGATCGGCGCCATCGCCCCGTCGAGCTCTTCATGCTCCTGCGCGTAGTAGCCGGGGACGATCGATGCCCCAACCCGGAGCGTACCGTCGCTCGGTTCCTCCTGCCCCAGCACCATCCGTACGAAGGTCGTCTTGCCGGCGCCGTTGGGGCCGACGATCCCGACGCGCTCGCCGTGCCGGATGACGAGATCGAAGGGCCGGATCAGCTCCCGCTCGCCGAATCGCTTGCTGACCCCGACGGCGTCCACCACCAGCGTGCCGCCCCGCTCGGTCGCGAACTCGACCTTGATCTGGCTGCGGTCGAGTCTTGGCCACGGAGTGTTCTCGAGGCGCGTCTTCTCTTCCTGATACTTGCGACGCATGTTCTCGGCGCGGGATGCGAATTTCGGGTTCTGGCGCGCCCACTGCGTCAGTTGCTCGGAGCTCGCCTTGAGCTTGAGAAGCTCGCGCTCCTCCAGTTCCCGGAGTTGCAGGGCACGTTCGAGTTCCGCGCGCTTCTGGGTCTGGAACGCGGTGTAGTTGCCGGGCCACGTCTTCACCCCGCCGTCTTCGAGCTCCACGATCTCGGTCGCCACCCGGTCGATCAGGTAGCGATCATGCGTGATGAGCCCCACCGCCCCAGGATAGCTCTCAAGGAAATCCTCCAGCCACGCCTTCGCCCGCACGTCGAGGTGGTTGTCGGGCTCGTCGAGCAGGAGGACATCCGGTTGCGCGGTCAGGAAGCGGGCGATGCCGACCAGCTTCTTCTCGCCGCCGCTGAGGTTGCCGAAGGGCTGATCCCAGATCGCGTCGGGGATCCCGAGGCCGCCCAGGATGTCCAGGATCGGGTCGTCCCCGCTGGCTGAGCCGGTGGTCATCTCGCTCTCCCGCGCGAGCAGGTGATTGTACTGATCGATCACGTCCGCGAGCTCGTCATCGCTCAATGGCTCCGCCATCTTCGCCTCCAGCGCGGTGAGCTGGGCGGCGATCGCGTCCGGCGTGCCGACGACCTCCCCGAGGAGGTCGAGCGGCGACTTGCCGGGATCGAGGCGGACATCCTGCTCCAGATAGCCGAGAGTGAGCCCGCGCTGGTGGACGACCGCGCCCCGGTTCGGCGTCTCCTGTTTCGCGAGCAACCGGAAGAGCGAGCTCTTGCCGCTGCCGTTCTCGCCGACGAGCGCGATCCGCTCGTTCGATTTCAGCTCGAACGTGATGTTCGAGAAGACCTCGTTGCCGCCGTAGGCATAGGTGACATCAGCCGCCTGGATGAGTATCGCCATTGTTGGTTCTCCATATCGTCAGTTCAGCAGCGCCCCGGAGCGCAGTCGAGAAATCACGCTGTGTGAGGCCCGGACCGCACGGCCGCGAGCATGAAAAAGCTCCCTTCGATCCAATCGAGGGGAGCGGTTGTGCGTTTCTGTGTTGAGCGGGCGGAGGTCAGATCGTCGTGGACTCCGGGGTCAACAGGGCGCACTTCTCCCACGTGGTGTCCCGAGTTGCGCCTTTGTATCGGTAACCGATGAGCGTGAAGAACATCTGGTGCGCCATTTCCTCAATGCGATCGCCGCCGCGTGCGGCTATCCCCCGTTTCCCGAAGGGTACGCGGTTGCCACAAGTTCCGTCAATCCAAAACGACCGTATCAAGCCAGCGCGGCTGGTGACACATGATGGTATCGGCTACGCTGGGGGCACACCTGCCAAACGGACGTCGCCGTCATGCCACATCTGGGACAGCAAAGGACGAATCCCATGGATCGCACTGCTCTCGTCAGGATGCTCATCGTTGGCACGCTGCTGTGCGGTGGCATCTGGTTCATGCCCGCGGCGGCGCAGGAGGCCACTCCCGCGGCCCCTTCCGGCTTCGGATGCACGGCCTGGCAGGCGGGCACGCCGGATCCGGTTACTGGTCCGGAGGAATGCATGCGTTCCGAACCCTGGTGGACATCGTGGTCGAGCTGCGCCATCACCCCGGTGCACAGCGAGGCGTACGATCCGTCCCTCGCGGGCGGCGGTGTGCCGGAGACGATTCCGTGGGTCCGGGCGGAGCATGCAAACGCGGTCATCATCGGTCATCAGTGGTACGGCAATCGGCCCCTGCACGTCGGCGGCTCTTTTCCCGCCGACGGCATGAACGCGAAGGTGCTCTGGCATTTTGCGGAGCCGGTCCGCGATCTGACGATCACCGCCACAAGTCTTGACGACGCATCGGCAGCACCGGTGGCGATCGGGACGGGCCCGGCGAACACATCGCCGGCTTCCACCCAATGGCCCTCCTCCCTGGCGATCCCGAGTGCCGGGTGCTGGCGCGTCGATCTCCAGGCGACGGACGATGCGGGCAACCCGCTCACGGGCAGCGTTACCTACATCGTCGTCGAGTGAGACCACCATGCGCGTGGGACGCCGCGCATTGCCGTGATCAGCGCACCCGCTGGGCGAGAAGTTGGCCCGGCCACCCCTTGACCTCGAACCGGGAGACCGGCGTGAACCCCTGCGACTCGTAGTAGCGAACGAGCTTGCCGTCGCCTCCCGCGAAGCAATCGACTCGCAGGAGCGCGACGCCGCGCGTGCGCGCCTCACCCTTGGCGTGATCCAGCAGTCGCGCACCGACCTGGTGGCCGCGCAGCGCGGGATCGGTCAGCAGCAGTTGGACGTAGAGTTCGGGTTCGGTTGCCGGCTCGATGTACGGCATGGGCTCCTCGCTCAGGATCAATGCCCCAGCGTGGCTCCCCTCCAGCTCCGCGATCCACAGGTCGCCGTTCGCGATCATCTGCCGAATACGCTCGACCTTCTGCGGGTCGACCGACCAGGGCTCGGTGCCCCATTGGTCCGCCCGGTCGTTGGCGACCAGCCATTCAACCGTCCGGTCGAACATGGTCATGACGGCCGGGGCATCGCCGAGGTCACCGCGCCGGATCGTGACCTTTCCCTCATGGCGTGGGCCGGGTTCGTCCTCACCAGGAACATGTTTCGGCTTTACAGTCGCGGATTCAGGTTCCACCATCGTCGTTCATCCCCTTGCGGTGGTCGCGGCATGACTCCAAGTGAGACGGGCAAGATTGCGAGTGTAGACGATTCCCTCGCGGGCTGTGGCCGCTTGCGTGTACGTTTGCTCTTGGCAACCCGCCCCCCGTGCAGATTCCGGGGGACCGCTTGCCAAGCTGCCCTCTGAGGTCTAGGATGTGGACAGTGGATCGTGAGATACAGACGTATTGGCGAGGGACGTCGTTTCCCGGAGTCGACCGGACGAATGACCTTCGTGGTTGTTCGTGGTCGTGGCGTTCTCTGTCCGAGTCGTATCGTTCGCGCGATACACGTTCAGGGGAGCGGTATGCCATGCGGTCGTGCATGAGCCCCGGTCCGGAGGCGTACAGCATCGTTGCCTGTCTCCTCCCGGCCCGTGCCGGCGACGCCGGCACGGTGTTGGCTGTGAAAGCCGTTCAGCGTGGAGCGGTCCGGGCGATGCTGCCTTAAAGGGATCGAGGGCGCGCCGGGATTCCGGGAGGCCCTGTCAGCGCGCGTGATCGGGAGGGGGGCAACGGAACTGATCGCCTGTCGGACGTGTCCGCAGCGAATGTGACGACGTGCCACATCCGCGAACGGAGGGAACGCAATGGGGGGAATCGGCATGGTCAAGTTCATTCGCATCGCTGCTGGCCTGATGCTGGCGCTGGCGGCAAGTTTCACGTTCAACGTCGTTTCGGCGCAGATGATGCATTTCAACCTGGACATCACGATCGAGACGGTGGATGGCGCGGACATTCCCGGCGGTCAGGTCTGTGTGAGCAGCGTCACGGGGAATGATGTCTGCCAGGATATTGGCGGAAATCCCTCCGGGCGCGATTTCTACTTCCCGGGGCTTGCGGATGGCGATCATTCGGTCACCATCAGTGGCGCTGACCCCTATCTCGACATCTCGGACACCGTGACCCTGACGGAGATCGACACGGCGGTGTCGTACACACTGCAGCTTGAAGAGACGCCGCCCACCGCTGCTCCAGATGTCACCCCGGAGCCCACGTCCTCAGGCGCGGCCTCCCTGCCGAGCACCGGTACCGGTACTGGTACACCGGCGTCCGACAACTGGCTGATCGTCGCCGGCCTGCTTGCGATGACCCTCGCTGCCGGTTCGCTGGTGGTCGCGCGTCGCCAACGCTAGGCGCGTCGATCCCATCGTCGTGATAGTTCGACAACACCCGCTCTCAGGATTCTCTGAGAGCGGGTGTTGCTTGTCACAGCGATGACCAGAATCGATGGAGGTGGAAATCCGGTCGATGCCACCGCCCTTCTCATCGCCCATCAGTCCGGACCGGAGAACTCGACCGCGTGACGATCGGCGTCCGGTTCCGCGAACGCGAGGAGCCGTTCGCCCTCGGCGACGAGCTCGTCGCGATCCCGCGGGGAGATCGCCTCGAAGAGAGTGATCGTCTGCGTCGCGTGACCGTTCGCGCGCGTGGTCGCCACGGTTCCGACCGTGAATCCGTCGATGAGCGCAGCGCTCTGCACGATTCCGTTTTGCGTGAAAATCTGCTTCTGATGGGGCTCCGTCATGATACGCCGGCGGTTCTTGTATCCGATCAGCACGTTGTCGAACGGCGCCAGGATGCGCGCGGGGGCCGGGGTCTCCGGGTCGGGCCGCGGCGATTCCGGCAGGTCGAAGAGCTCGCGCCCATCCTCATCCCGGAAGCTGACGAGCTGGGGCCGTAGTCGCTCGAAGACCGCGCCCAACCGGGTGAGTCCAGACCAGGTCTGGGCGTCCATCACCGTTGCCGGCCCGAAGGCGCCGAGATAGCGCAGGACGACATCGTCAATCGAAGGATCGTCATCAGGCGCGGCCCCGACCCAGGCGTCGAGTGTCGTACAAACCGGCTGTCCCGACATTCCCCAGATTCCTCGTGGCGGGATCTGGACGAGCGGCAGCAGGTAATACGTGGCATGGGAGAGGCCGGCCGGGTCGCGATCGGGCCAGCGCGCGGCGAGATGCTCCCGCAGCTGCAGCATCGACTGCGGCTCGTTTTCCAGCAGTTTCCGGCTGAACATGGCGAGCTCGTCGAGATCCAGGCCCGCGATACTTGCGCGAAACTGGCTGTTCTGTTGGACGAGGCGATTCAGCGTCGGCTGGATCAGGGGCCGGAGGAGCTGGGCATCTGCGGCGGTCGCGAGGTGAACGGTCCCGCGCATCAGCGTGATCCGGACCAGCGAGCGGTCGAGAATGAGCCGGGAGAGATCGTCCGGCGCAAAGTTCTCCAACCGGCTCCAGAGGCCGAAGTAGGGCGGAAACGGCGCCTGCGCCTGCATGCCGGAGAGGTGCCGGACCATATCGAACGCTGATGCGTCGCTGCGCTCCAGCAACGACTGACGTGCGAGCGTCGCCCGGTTGAGGGCGCGCAATGAGAGCGTGGTGGCATCCGGAGCGAGAGTTCGGGGCATCGTTCTCCTCGGCTGGTCACAGCCCGATCGCGGGCCTCCATCGATTGCTCCAGCGATGGTACCAGCCAAATGCGGACGATCTCCTTCCGGGTTCCGGTGCTACGTGGACCAGAGCGCGAGCAAAGGACCGTGCTCGCCAAGCACCGGATCCGTCTGCGGGAGCGGCACCGATGCGATCTCCCGATCGGCAGCGGCGCGGTCGGCATCCTCATAGAGCATGTCCGGGCGTTGCCCGGAGGGGTAGCCGCCGACCACGATCAGGTCGTCGCTCTGCCCAAGGTTCTTGTGCGCTGTGCCCGCCGGCAACACCGCGACATCGCCCGCGCGGAGGTCGAGCTCCGGACCATTCGGGCCGCCGAGCTGCACGCGAACCGATCCCCGGGCGATCCCCAGGACCTCATGCGCCCTGCTGTGATAGTGATGGCGAGCCTGGATGCCGTTGCGCCAGACGCCGTCCCACCCCTGATCGTGGTAACGCTCCTCGATCGAGGTCGCCGGATCGTTCTCCGCCAGCGCAATCGCCTGCCGGTAGAGCAGCACCGGCAGGCGGCTGTTCGGGAAGACGCCATCGTCTTCGAGAATGAGGGATTCCACACCGGGTGGGAGCGAGTGCTCGGTTGAGGTCATGCCGGGAAGCTCCTGACGACAGCGGCTGGGCGCTCGGATCGCTCGTGTACGCCATCTTCGCACGGATGCTGCCGCGTGCGTACGCTCCGCCTGCCCTGAGCCCCACCGGCTCCGGGGACAATGATCGCCGCGATCCCACCGACGCGATTAGCCCGGATACGCGGAGCGGGCGCGGGCTGCCTTCAACGCATCCGCCCACCAGGCAAGCTCGCCCAGCACATAGGCGGCGATCTTGTTCACGTTCTCGGCGTCAACTGGCTGGCCCTGCTCGTCGAATTGCGAGCGGGCGTTGTGGAAGCTCACGGCGTCGCGGATGCTGACCATGTGCAGCTCGGCGAAGACCAGCCGCAGGTGCTCGACCGCGCGCAGACCGCCGGAGAGCCCGCCGTAGGAGACAAATCCGACCGGCTTCGCTTTCCACTCCGCCTTGACGGAGTCGATCGCGTGCTTCAGGTGCGCGGGAAAGCTGTGGTTGTACTCCGGTGTAATGACGATGAAGCCATCGGCGGCGCCGATCCTGGCGCGGAATGCGTCCACCTCCGGGCCGCCACCCAGATCGGCCGGCAACGGTGTCTCGATCAAGTCGATCACGTCGACCTCGATGCCGGGTGCCGCGTTTGCCTGCTTGACGAACCAGCGCCCAACGGTCTCACCGAATCGTCCGGCGCGCGTGCTCGCAATAATGACGGCGACACGCAGGGGCATAGACGTTGATGCCTCGGTGGCAACGTCGGGTTCGGTCAGGATCACGAGGTCTTCCTTTCCACGTCGTGAGCGATGTAAGCGCTGCGGGCGACCTTCTCGGCTGATGAGCCCTCATCAGCTGGTGGAGTACACTGCAACTCAAGAACCTTATCATTGGTTGAGGTCAAGCGGAGCGGTGGCACATGGGAAAACCAGCATGGGACCGGACGGAGCTCACGCCCGGCGAGCTCTCCGAGCGGAGTGGCGTGGCGATATCGGCGCTTCATTTCTACGAGCGGCAGGGGCTCATCCACAGCCGGCGAACCGAGGGAAACCAGCGGCGATACACGCGCCAGACCTTGCGCCGGGTCGCCTTCATCCGCGTCTCCCAGCGCGTCGGGATCCCGCTGGCACAGATCCGGGAGGCCCTGGACACCCTTCCGGAGAATCGGACACCGACCGTCGAGGATTGGGCGCGACTCTCCAAAGGCTGGCGTCACAATCTCGACCAGCGGATCGCGCAGTTGACGCGCCTGCGTGATCAGCTCACGAGTTGTATCGGCTGCGGCTGCCTCTCGCTCGACCGCTGCGCGCTCTCGAATCCCCACGACAAGCTGGGCGAGCTCGGTCCCGGTCCGCACAAGCTCGCAGTCGATTTCGACTGAGGGGCCCCGGCGGAAGCATGTGGGCCCAGCCCAGCGGGGAAATCGGCGGCGTTCCATTAAGTTGCCTGGTATTCGGAGCGACCAGCTGCCGCTACCCGGTCACGAGGCGGTTCGCACCCGCTGATGCTTCCCGACGCGGACAAGGCGACGATTCATCCGCACAAGATCCTGCGCTACCCGCTCGATCCCACGAATCCGAACAGTCGTGGCAAACTTGAGTTCTTCGATTTATCGGGATAGCGGCGGGATGCAAGATCTACCGTCGAGGGACCGCTCACTGGCACGAATGGAAGGAGCCGATGGGGCCACGGTAAGGGACCGGGATCCACAACCTAGCGGGCCGCGGTTTATCACGGCATAGCCTCTTCGCCGTCCACCCCTCAGGGTCATCAGGGAGGCTGTGGTGAGAGAATACGATGCCATCAAGGGCTTGAGCGACCACGACGAATGGACGCCTCCGATTCCTCGTGGTACCAGGGGCGTGATTGTCGATCTTCCGGAAGCGTCACGGATCACGACGGTCGAGTTTGCGCTTCCCGAAGAGACAGCGGCGTACTCGTGTCACACCGACGTCCTTCGGGTTATCGAGGGCTGGATTCCGCAAAGTGTGTTTGCTTCCCTCGAATCATCCGGAGAGCGATAATCAATCACCCGAACACAACAGGGGCGGGGAGACATCTCCCCGCCCCTGTCTTGCCATGTTGACCTGCAATCGCGCTAGGAATTACTCCGCCGGGAAGGTCGGATGGTTCTCCACGCGCCAGACCTTGCCGGACGTCGGGTCGGCCACGACCTCGACCCCGCTCGATCGGCCCTCCATCTCGAAAGCGCCGAAGTCCACAACCCAGAGCGAACCGTCCTTCGGGTTGAAGCGCACGTCGATCGGCCGCTTGATCTCCTCGGTCAGGAGAATGTGCTGCTTCCAGTCGCTCGTGCGGACCAGCACCAGCGCTCGCCCGACCGTCGGGTGACCCGGAGCCGCCGTCATCGGGGTCTCATCACCGAAGAGGGCCGCCGCGATCACCTCGCCGTTGGTGGACGGATCGACGTCGAACTTGGTCGATGCCGTGTGCGTCGAGAACTCGACGAGCGGCTTCTCGACCGGCGGCAGCTCGTCATGGTTCGCCAGGATGAACGTCGGGCGGTCGCCGGTCACCGGAATGAAGCGATCGTCCGTGATCGGCACATCGCCCATGAAGTCCGGCCAGCCATACCACGCGCCCTGCTTCACTTCCCACAGGTAATCCGGCACGTTGGCGACCGGGCGGCTGCCGCGATCGTCCGCGCCCTGGTCCATCGCCAGCAGGCGGCCGTCCGGCAGGAAGCGAAGGCCGAATGCGTTGCGGATACCCCAGCAGACGAGCTCGACATCGGTGCCGTCCGGGTTCGCGCGGTGGATCGCCGACGTCGCCGGGGTCTGGCCCTTGATGACCGTGCCCTGCGCCATCGTCTCGCCGAACTGGGAGAACGGGCCGGTGATCAGCCGGGCGTCGGGATCTTCCTTCTTGAACGGGTTGATCGTCTCCACCCGCACGTCGTTGAGCACGACGTCGTAGCCGGGGATATCGACGCTGTGCGGCAGCTTCTTCAGCCAGCCCATGATCAGCGCATCGAGGCCAACGATGCCGGTATTGGTCATCGCGCCCTGGCCCCAGTACATCTTGCCGTCAGGGCCGAAGGCGACCTCGCCGGTGTGATAGTTCCCGCCACCCGGCAGGTTGTCCAGGATGTCCTTGTGCGAGCCATCGAGCTCGACCCGGGTGATGCGCCCCGGATTGCTGCCCTGCGACGCCCACAGCGAGCCATCGTGGAAGACGAGCCCGGTGAGCGGCTGGCCAAGGCCCTCGATCAACAGGGTCTTCTCGCCGTCCGGACCGATCTTCCAGATCTTGCCACCGCGCTTCGAGCCGCCGAAGCCGATGCCCGTCTCGCCGACGTAGGCATTGCCCTCATCGTCGAACGCGAGGCTGCTCGGGAACGCAAACCCATCCGCCACCACTGACAACTCACCGAGTTCCGCGCGGGAATACTTCGTTTCCCAGGATGCTGCGACCATCGTGTGAACCTATCCTCTCCTAGAAACACTGAACTCTGGACGTCATTCCGTTTCGACGTCGTCTTCCAACGATGTGGATCCCTTCATCGCCCGTCGCCGGGGGAGCAGAAAGCGCTTCTCGATGTACCAGCCGACGAGCCAGAAGGCCCCGGCCAACAGGATCACCAACACAAAAACCAGCAGACCGCTGGCGACGCTCGTGGCGTATGCCCCCGCGATCGCATAGATCAGCGAAGCGGGAAACGCCCCGATCGTCACGCCGATCAGCACCTGGCGCCACGAGAGCGCCGTCGTCCCGGCCATGATCGCGGTGGTCTCCGCCAACACGGGCACTGGTCGTGTCACGATCAGTGCCAGCAATCCCCAGCGGGCGATGAGTCGATTGGATTGTGCCTGCTCTTCCGGTGTGACGAAGCGGGCAATGAGTCGCGTGCTCCGCCGGCCGATCCCGAAGCCGATCATGGCGGCGCCCACACTGCCGACCATCGAGAGCGCGGTGCCCGGCACGATGCCGAAGAGCGCGCCCTGCGCCGTCATCACCAGGCTCGAGGGCACGGGCAGGAGGACGTCGACAAGCAGGAGCCCGACTCCGAGCATCGCCGCGCCGATGCCACCCTTCTCCAGGTGATTGGAGGGGTCAACAAGCAGCGGAATGTCGAGGGCTTCGACCAGAAGGAAGCTTATGAGTACGAACGCCGCGATTCCTGCCGCGACAACCGCGTATCTCCGAACTATCACCACGCAGATCCATTTCAAGACGGAGATATGCACGCATGTGATGCAATCATGGGCGCCCGGCATGTTGCAGTGGCCCGGTGGACCCTCGCGCCTGGCCTTCCTGAACGGTCGAACGGGCGCTCCAATCGACACGATCAGTGTACTTCGGTCCCCAGATAAATCCATAGCCGACACCCGTCGTTTTTGTCGGTTCTGCATGAATGCGCAAATACGCCCCCACCGGGTACCGGCGAGGGCGTAGTCATGTGCTTGCGGAAGCGGTGTGCCGGGAGCGTCGTACCGCCTGCGGAGTCCGCGTTGGCCGTCCGGTCGCCTCCGCCCAACTCCTACCGCGGCATTCGGAACGGTGGCGACAACCCGGAGCGGGTCAGCTGGTCTGACCCCTCCGGCGAAGCCGGATACTGGCCGCTCTGCATGCCCATAATCGGCCGCAAGTCGATGGCGCAAACCGACTGTGCCGCGGCGGTTTCGAACTCGGCTCCGAGTAGATGGGTTCAGGCCTCCGAGTAGATCGTCGAATCGGCGATATCCATCGGCAGGTCGATCCGCCGGCCATGCCGGGCCGATTCATAGCTCGCGAAGATCAGCTCGGTGGCCTTGATCACCTTGTTGGAGGAGAGTTCCGGTTCGCGCCCCTCCTTCAACGATTCCACCAGGTCCATCACCCCGGCGGCGACGGTTCCTTGCAGCGTGCTGTCGCCTTCCAGCTCGATCGTCTGCCAGCCGTTGCTGTCGGCGGTGAAGATACGCAGCGGCGCGGTGCGTAGCGCGGCTTCGATCATGCCGTCGGTGCCCACGATCCGGGTCAGCAAGGGCCAGCCCTGCTCCGCGCTCGTCGAGAGCAGGCCGATCACGCCGTTCTCGAACCGGATCTGGCTGATCGCCTGGCCTTCCATCGTGACGCCGAAGACCGTGTTCCCACCGGTCGGCTCGACCTGGGCAAGGACGGACGTGGCGGGCGTCTCGCCGTTATAGAAGAAGAACATGTCGAACCAGTGCGTTCCCCAGTCGAAGAGGTTGCCGCACTGACCTTCGAGCCGCACGAGATCGCCGATCGCGCCGGAGCGCAGCAGCTCGCGCGCCTGCCGGAACTCGGGGCCGAAGCGGCGCTGGTGGTTGAAGGTGAGCTGGACGTTGTTCCGGGCGCAGGCCTCGACCATGCGCCTTGCCTCGCCCCAGGTCGGGGCCATTGGCTTCTCGCAATGAATCGCCCGGACCCCGGCCTCGGCGGCGTCGATCACCATTTGCGCGTGGAGGTGCGGCCAGGTACAAATGCTGACGATATCGAGGTTCTCCTTCGCCAGCATCTCGTGGTAGTCGGTGTAGATCGTGTCGCCGCCATGCTGTTCCTGGAATGCCTTGGCGTTCTCCGGCACGAGATCGGCCAATGCCACAATCCTGGCATACGGAGAGCGCTCGTAGCCCAGCGCGTGACAGTGCGACATGCCGAAGCCGGTGGCCCCGTCCGATTTCCAGGGTCTGCCACAGCCGATGATTCCCACGCGAAACTCGTCCATGATGCATCCTCTCGGGTCGATGGCATGGCGTCACCATGCGCTGCGCGTTCGATTACTCCAGGCCAAGGTGCTCGCGGCAGTAGGCGATACTCTCCTCCAGATGACGGCGCTGCTGCGCCCGGTATGCCTCCAGTTGATCGGCGGGTGGCGACCACGCACCGGGGCCAGGCGTCAACTGCTCCAGCGGCCCGGTCGAGCCGCCGGTTGTCAGGGCGAGAAAGCGCGCGAAGTCACTCGCGCGCATGTCGGGATAGGCGCGCCAGAGCTCGGAATCCGGGTTGAGGTAATCGATCTCCTTCTCCCCGACGCCGGAGATGATCTCCAGATCGAGCGCGATGTCTGGCGCCTCCTCCCGGAGGATGGCGACGATACGTTTGAGATCGACATCACCCTGTCCCGCCGGCGCCCATTGCACGGCGCAGCCGTTTTCCGTGGCCCAGACGCGGGTGTCCCGCAGATGGGCGGTGACGACGTAGGGCGCCAGGATCTCGGTCGCCAGAACGGCGTCCTCGGCGGCGTAGAGCGGGTTGCCCGTATCGAGGCAGACCCGAACCGCGGGCGACCCGACCGCTTCGATCAGGTCTCGCAACTCCCGCGCGAGGAAGTCAACGCCGCCGTGGTTCTCCACCGCGATGACCACGCCGGCCCGCTCGGCTTCCGGCGCGACGGCCTTCAAGACCCGCACGCTCTCACCGAAGAGATCCACGAACGGCACTTCGCCGAGGCGGTCCGATTGCATGCCGACGAAACAGCGCACCACCGGCGACCCGAGCGCGACCGCCGCCTGGATCATGGCGCCGAGTTGCTCCTCTCCGGTCCCGAGCGAGGCATCGAAGGTGCCGGCGAGGCGGTTGAAGCTTCGCATGCCGACCTCGATACGCAGGCCGAGCTCGTCCGCGCGCTGCTTGACCGTGCGCAGGTACGCGGGGTCGAGGGAGTCGAGATTGCCGCGTTCCGAAAAGTGAACGTTCTTCAATCCCTGACTGGCGGCGTAGTCCAGCATCTGGAAGGCGTTCCAGCCCTGCGTGCGGAGACTGAAGGTATCGATTCCCAAAATCATCGTTGTCATAACCCTGACACGTGGATGCCATGTTCGTAGGGTGCGACCCCGTGTCGCACCGATCGGGCGATGCCCGAAATCGTGGTCCGCCGGCAGCCGCCAAGACGACGTTGCCGCTGGAACGGACCGTCAATCGCAGCGGTTCACTCCTGGAAGACGAGATCCTGCTTCTGGCCGGACGCAGCCGCGGCCTCCGTGGCCTCCGCGATCACCGCGGCCCGGTAGCCATCCTCGAACGTCGCACCGTATGGCGCGATGTCGCTGTCGTCGACGATCGCCCGCAGCAGGTGGTGCAACTCGTTGATGTGGGCGTGCTCCCAGCCGAGGATATGTCCGCTCGGCCACCAGACCTTGGAGAACGGATGCCCGGCATCGGTCACGAGCACGTCCTGCGCGCCGACGACATCCGCTACCGGGGCATCGGCCAGGTAGACCTGCAGCTCGTTGAGCCGCTCCAGGTCGAAGCCGACGCTGCCCCGCGACCCGTTGATCTCCAGCCGCAGCGAGTTGCGGCGTCCGGTTGCCACCCGCGATGCCTCGATCGTCCCGACCGCACCTTGAAGGAACTCGACCAGCGACACCGTGGCGTCATCCCACTCGATCTGGATCGGACGGTTGTCCGGTCCGGGTCGTTCGGGCACGAAGCGCGGTGTCAGCGCGCTGATCGTCGCGAACTCCCCGACGAGGAAGCGCGCGAGGTCCACGGCGTGGCAGCCGAGAATCGCCTGCGATCCTGCCTTGGCCGACGCCGGATCGAGCGGACGGCGCATCGGCCGCTCGGGATCGTGGATGCTCTGCTGCAGGTACTGGATGCGGACATGGTAGAGATCGCCGAGCAATCCCCGCTCGATCAGGTCGCGCGCGAACCGGATCGCCGGCACGAACCGGTAATTGAAGCCGGTCATATGCTTGGTTCCGGCTTCCCGCGCCGCCACCAGCATCCGGTAGGCATCCTCGGCATTCAGCGCGAGCGGCTTCTCGCAGATCACGTGCTTGCCGGCCTTGAGCGCCGCGATCGACGGCTCGACGTGCATGTGATGGGACGATGAGTTATCGAACAGCGTCACCTCGTCGTCGGCGACGAGCTCCTCCCACGAGGTGTAGTAGCCCTCGTAGCCGTAGCGCTGTGCCGCTTCCGCGACGTTGGCCTCGGTGCGACCGGCGATCGCGCGCAACCGGGGCCGGACCGCCTCTGGCCAGAAGATGTAGGGGATCGTCTTGTAGGCGTTGGTGTGCGCCTTCGCCATGAAGTTGTAGCCGAGCAACCCGACCGCGACTTCCGGTACGCTGCGATCCGGTTCGACCGCGTGAAATCCAGACCCGACCATCGAAACCCTTTCCCGATCGACTCGACGTGTACTCTGGCGACAACACATCATCCGCCCGGCCAAATGCCGCTAACGAACGCTGTTTCGTCATTTCGAGCGAAGTCGAGAAATCTCTCTCGTGCAACGTCCCGACAATAGACCCCTCGTGCCTCTCACGTGCGGTCGCGTCGCTGCACTGAAACGGACTACGCCTGCGCCCAGGCCGTGTTGATGAACTGCGCGGTCTCGGCCAGCACCTCGACACTCGGCGGCTGATTCAGCTTGCACTCCAGCGTCATCCAGCCGTCGTATCCGATGCGCTTGAGGGCAGCGAATCCCGGCCCGAAATCCAGATGCCCCGCACCCGGCTGCATCCGGTTGCTGTCGGCCAGGTGAACGTAGGCGAGACAATCGGCATTGTCCTCGATCGCCTTGCCCATGTCTGCATCTTCCAGATTCATATGGAAGAAGTCCGCCATCATCTTGATGCCGGGGCTGCCGACAGCGCGGCAGATCTCCGCGGCGTCATCGAGCGACTGGATGAGATGCGTCTCGTAGCGATTCAACGGTTCGAGGATGACCGGCTTGCCCACTTTCTCCGCCGTCGGCGCGATCTTGCCCAGCTGGTCGATCAGGACCTCGCGCTCGAGATCGACGATGGATTTCGTGGGGTGGATGCCGAACGATTGCGGCGCGGGCGCCTGCATCGCGGGCTGCACGCGGATCGGCACCAGGATCGAGCCGACCGCATCGAGGGCCGCCGCTTCCTCCAGGCCGGCGCAGATAGCGGCCACCGCCTGTGCGCGGGTCTCCTTGTCGGCTCCCAGGATTTGCCCGCCCTTGCCGTGGATCAGCAGTTTGACGGGGGATGTCGCCAGCGCCGCATCGATCTCCGCGCGGCTGAGACCGGCGGAGACGGCGCAGAGCTGGATGCCTTGGTAGCCGGCCGCGTCGAGGTTCGCGAGTCGTTCTTCCAGTGTCTTGCCGGGAACGACCGGTTCACCATCGAACCAGGATTCCAGCACTCCGAGCTTGAGGGTCATTGAACTTGTCTCCAGTTCTCGTCTGTTGCGTACTTGCGCAGGACGTGATGAGAATAGACGGCATTCCGTAGCGGTCGATCTTGTGTCGACCATCGGCCGCAGGCTGATATCGCCCATCGCGATGGTACGGACAACATGCCTTGCCACGCCGAGTGCCCACGTCATCCCGAGCAACGCTCGGGATGACGTAAAGCGGGCAATGCCGTTTCCGGTGCGCATGCATGATGGGAGGACATTGGATGCGGCGTCGCGTATGGATCGGCTTTCGTTGCCCGCATCCACAGGTCCTCCCCTACGAATGAGGTGTCTCGTAGGGGAGGACTTGCGGCGGCAACGCAGACGTACCCATGGCGAGTGCGCCGCAATGTCCTCCCGGGGCGTTTTACGGCAACCTACGCGTCGATCTCCCAGTCCTTCAATCCCTTCGGCAGCGGCGCCGGCTGGGCGCAGGTGCTCTCCAGCTCGACCGCCTGCCCCGACTCCGACGCATCGAAGATCGCGGTGATGATGTCCACCACGTGGTAGGCCATCTCACCACTCGCGCGGTGCGGTCGCCCCGACCGGATCGCCGCGCTCATATCAGCGACGCCGACGCCGCGGCTGTTGCCGTTGTAGCCGAACGTCGGCGAGACCGCCGTCATCTCCGGCTTGCTCGTCGTCGTGAGGTAGAGATCGCCTGTGAACTCGTTCGGGTCCACGCAGCGCAGCGACCCCTCCGTGCCGTAGATCTCGATATGCGGCAGCCCGGTCGGGAGCGCGTCGTTGCTCATCGTGAAGTTGCAGATCGCGCCGTTCGCGAAGTCGAGCACGCCAACCACATGCGTCGGAACATGGACCTCATGGGTGCGTCCGCCCTGTTCTCGCGTCGGCCAGGTCTTCTTGGCCGAGCCGGTGACGCGGCGGACCGGCCCCAGCAGGTGGATCAGCGCGTTGAGGTAGTAGGGGCCGCGGTCGAAGATCGCACCGCCGCCGTACTCGAACGACTCCGTCGCGTAGAAGCTCGTGTACCCCGGCTGATTCACCGATTGCGACGGCGGTGGCGGTGCGCCGGCGGGGCGCGGCACGGAGCGCATGTGCAGGTTGGCGAAGGCTCCGAGCGGCTCCCCGATCACGCCCTCATCGATCAGCGCCCGCGCGGTCTGCCAGGTGCCGCCGAAGAAAGTGTCCGGGGCGCCGCCCACGCGCACGCCCTTCTCCTTGGCCGTGGCCAGCTCCTTCTTGCCCTCCTCGCGGTAGACCGCCAGCGGCTTCTCGGTATAGGCGTGCTTGCCGGCTTCCACGATGCTCAGTCCGACCGCGCCGTGGACCCGGTGCGGGGTGAGATTGATGACGAGCTCGACATCCGGATGCGCGAGCAGATCCTCAACACTCATCGCTTCCGGGATGTCGAATTCCTTGGCGCGTGCCTCCGCGCCATCGACGCGCACGTCCGCGATGGCGACGACATCGAACGCATCGAATTTCTTGCTGTTTTCGAGATAGATACCGCTGATCTTGCCGGCGCCGATGATACCGACCTTGACGGGGGAACTTGACACGGTCTGCAACCCTCAACTTGGGGGACCCCGGCGTTCTTCACCGGTATCCCGCTGCGCACTGACCGGCGTCCTGCCGGTCGGACATGGTGACAGTGAGAACGGTGACCCCTTGCTGTTGGTGGTCACCGTTCACGCGGTGGTGGTGGTATCGACCTCCTCGCTAGTCCGCCTGCATGGGCGGTGGCGTGCTGTTTGGCGATGTAGGGTGGGGCTTGGCCTGGTTCGGAATGGGCGGTCCGCCGTCGCCGGTAGCGACTCCTTGCAGGTGCAACTCGCGCGCGAAATGGCAGCGCGCAAGATGATTCGGGCGGATTTCTTCCAGCTTCGGCGGCGTGGTCCGGCAGATCTCCTGCGCGTAGCGGCAGCGCGGATGGAAATAGCATCCGCTCGGCGGATTTGCCGGGCTCGGAACCTCGCCCTGGAGCACGATGCGGTTCTTGACCGCCTTCGGATCGGGCTTCGGCACGGCCGACATCAGTGCTTCGGTGTAGGGATGCAGCGGGTGTCGGTAGAGATCGTAGGTCGGCGCCGTCTCCACGATCTGCCCGACATACATGACCGAGACATGGTCGGAGACGTTCTCGACCACGCTCAGGTCGTGCGCGACGAAGAGATAAGAGAGGCCGAACTGCGCCTGCAGCTCCCGCAACAACCGGAGAATCTGAGCCTGCACGGAGACATCGAGCGCGGAGACCGGCTCGTCGCAGACGAGGAGCTGGGGCTGCATCGACAGGGCCCGCGCGATCGCGAGCCGTTGCCGCTGGCCGCCGCTGAAGGCGTGCGGATAGCGCTGGGCGTACTCCGGCCGCAGCCCGACGAGTTCCAGTAGCTCGCCAACTCGCTTGTCGAGCGCCTTGCCGCTCAACTGCTTGTTGACCTTCAGGTGCTCGCCCACGATCTGCTGCACTGTCATCCGCGGGTTGAGCGATGAGTAAGGATCCTGGTAGACGATCTTCATGTTGCGCCGGGCCTGACGGAGCTTGTTCTTGTCAAGCGTCGCCACATCGACCCAGCCCAGGGTCTGGTCCTGGAACCAGATCTGGCCGCCGGTCGGATCGATCGCCCGCAGGAGCATGCGGCCGGTGGTGGTCTTGCCGCTGCCGCTCTCACCGACCAGGCCGTGAATCTCCCCCTTGCGAATCGCGAGGTCCACCCCGTCAACGGCGCGCACGGCGCCGATCGTGCGCCGGAGAAACCCGCGCTGAATGGGGAAGTGCTTCTTGAGATCCCGCGCTTCAAGGATCAGGTTGTCGTCTGGTTTCGTCCTGTTGCTTGAGGTCGTTATGGCAGTGGCCATGCATCTTCTCCGAATCTCGTCATAGGTGTGGCGCTAGTGGCCGCTCTGGCAAGAATGCTCACCGTGAATCCGTAGAGGGCGACCCGTGTGTCGACCCGATCGGGCGAAGCCCGATATCCGGGCGTGTGTGAATCGGAGGTCGTCCCGCCGGGGACCGGTCGAGGATATGGCCCTGCGGGCCATCGGGTCGACACATAGGTCGCCCTCTACGAAAAACGGTCGCCCCACATGTGGAAAACTCCACTAGCGTTTCAGGCAGCTCACCGCATGCCCCGGCGCGATCGATTTGAGCTGCGGCACCTCGACATCGCACAATCCCGGTTCGAACTCCTTGCAGCGCGTGTGGAACGGGCAGCCGCGCGGAATATTCATGGGGTCGGGCACGCCACCGGTGATGACTTCCAGATCCTCGACCCGGCGTCCGATCCTCGGAATGGAGCTGAGCAGGGCCTGCGTGTAGGGATGCTGCGGGTTATAGAAGAGCGACACGACATCGGTCCGCTCCACGATCCGCCCGAGATACATGACGACGACTTCTTCCGCCATCTCCGCGACCACGCCCAGGTTGTGCGTGATGAGCATGACGGCCATCCCCGATTCCTTCTGGATCTCGCGGATCAGCTCCAGGATTTGCGCCTCGGTCGTCACATCGAGCGCCGTCGTCGGCTCGTCGGCGATGAGCAGGGTCGGCTGGCAGGAGAGCGCCATCGCGATCATCGCGCGTTGCCGCATGCCGCCGGAGAACTGATGGGGATAGTCGTCGAGGCGCTGCCGTGCGTTCGGGACGCCGACCTTGCTCAGCATCTCGACGGCGATCTCCTTCGCCTCCTGCTTGGTGACGTTGCGGTGCAGCAGGATAGCTTCCATTAACTGGTTGCCGATAGTATGCACCGGCGAGAGCGAGGTCATCGGCTCCTGGAAGATCATGGCGATGTCGTTGCCACGGATACCGCGAATCTGCTTGCCCCGTGCATCGAGCGCCGTCAGGTCGATCGTCTCGTTTCGCGCCTCGCCCTTGTGCTCTTCGAGCGCGCTGCGCTTGGCCGTCTCCGGCCGGTGATAGAGGATTTGCCCGCCCACGATCTTGCCGGGTTCGCGCAGGATCCGCAGGATCGAGCGGGCGGTAACGCTCTTGCCGCATCCGCTCTCGCCCACCACCCCGAGGGTCTTGCCCGGTGCGATCGAGAAACTCACGTCGTTGACGGCGTAGACCGTGCCCTGATCGAGCGGGAATTGCACCTCGAGATTCTTGACGTCGATCAATGGCGTCTCACCGGGCGTGACCGCATCGATCGTCGCTGTCTGCTGCGTTTCTACCTGCTGCATCGAAGTTTCCCTTAGTTCTTGTACGGATCGGCGGCGTCGCGCAGGCCATCACCGAAGAAGAAGAACGCCATGACGGTGAAGGCGACGAACCCTCCCGGAATCAGCAGCCAGGGGTAGGAGAGAATTGAGCGGACATTCTGCGCATCCTGCAACAGCACACCCCAACTGACGACCGGTGCCCGCAGGCCGAGCCCCAGGAAGCTGAGTGCCGTCTCGCCGAGGATCATGCCGGGGATCGCGATCGTCAGTTGCACGATCAAGTAGCTGGCGAACGTCGGCAGCATGTGCACGATCACCACTCGCCAGTCACTGGCGCCGGCGAGATGCGCATCCAGCACGAAGTCCTCTTCCCGCAGTTGCAGCAGCTTTCCGCGAACCACCCGCGCCATCCCCGTCCATCCCTCCAGCGAGAGGATCACCGTGATCGCGAAGTAGACCTGGATCGCCGACCACGTCTGGGGAATGACCGCGCTTAATGCCAGCCAGAGCGGGATGGTGGGCACCGACATCACGAATTCGATCAGCCGCTGCACGACCGTATCGAAGGCGCCGCCGTAGTACCCGGAGAAGCCACCGAGAATCGAGCCGAGGAAGAAGCTGAGGGCGACGCCGACGAGTCCGATCGAGAGCGAGATCGTCGCGCCCTTCAGGATGCGCGTGAAGAGGTCCCGCCCAAGCTTGTCCGTGCCGAAGAGGAAGACGTTCCCTCCCTCCTCCGCCTGGAAGAGATGCAGGTCGCTGGTGAAGATCCCCAGGATCGAGTATTCCGAACCGCGAACGAAGAAGTTGACCGGGATCTTCGTGCTCCGATCCGTCTCGATGCTCCGGTTCATGGTGCCCGGAATGGTCTTCTTCGTCAGCCCATAGACGAACGGGCTGAACTTCCCATCGTCGAAGAAGTGGATCCTCGTCGGCGCGGCATAAGGATACGAGGAACGCTCGTCGGGGGTGGTCGGCGCGAAGAAGCCATTGAAGATCGCCAGCGTGTAGAGCAGCACGATGCTGGCCATACCGATCATCGCCAGCTTGTGGCGCCGGAACTTGAGCCACATAAGCTTGCGGGGCGACGCGATCTCGATCACGTCGTCCGCGGTGGGAACGATGGTGTCGGCATCGGTTCGCCGGAACGGACGGGGAAATCGCCGGGCAACTGCCATTGCTAGTTCCCCCTCATCATGCGAATGCGTGGGTCGAGCCACATCAGGACAAGATCCGAGATGAATGTGCCGATGATCGTCAGCGCCGTCAGGATCATCACGATCCCGGCCGCCAGGAACATGTCCTCCGTCTGCAGCGATTGCAGCAGCATCGGACCGACGGTCGGCAGGTTGAGCACGATCGCGGTGATCGTCGCGCCGGAGAACATCGCCGGCAGCAGCCAGCCCACGGTGCTCGCGATCGGGTTGAGCGCGACCCGCACCGGGTATTTCATCAGGAGCCGGAATTCGCTGACTCCCTTGGCGCGGGCGGTTTCGACGTACGGCTTGCCCAGTTCGTCGAGCAGCGTGGCGCGCATGACGCGGATGATGCTGGCTGTGCCGGAGATGCCGATCACGAAGAGCGGGACGGGGAGATGGAGGAGGAGATCCCCGAATTTGGCCCAGCTCCACGGAGCGGACTCCATATCGGCTGAGTAGAGACCGCCGACGGAGATGCCGAATTGGTTGTACGCAAACATCATCAATACGAGTGCGAGTAGGAAGTTGGGAATGGCCAGCCCGAGGAATCCCATGAACGTGAAGATGTAGTCGCCGACCGAGTATTGCCGCACCGCTGAGTAGATGCCGATCGGTATCGCGATCAGGTAGACAACCAGCGTCGATCCGAGCGAGACAAGCAGCGTCGCGGGCAGCCGTTCCATGATCAGGTTCGTCACGGGGGCGCGCCAGGCAAACGATCGGCCCATGTCACCGTCAACGAGGATCTTGCGCATCCATTGCATATATTGGACGGGAATCGGCTTGCCGAGGCCGTAGGCGGCCTCCAGCGAGGCGACCTGCTCGTCCGAGATATCCTCGCCCTGCGACTTGAGTTGGGCGACATAGGATGTCAGATAGTCTCCTGGCGGCAGCGTGATGATCGCGAACGACACGACCGAACTGAGCGCCAGGAGCAGGATCATGTAGAGAAATCGCCGGCCAACATATGCACCCATCGGACCCCCTCCATCGTTTGCTCTCCCTCGTCACCTCATCACGCGATGACGGGGGACCACCGCAGGCGGCGGCGCAGAAGCGGCGCGTGCCTGCGGTGGCGTGATTGCGGTGCGCTATTGACGGAAGAAGACGGTCTCCGCGTGGTACGGGTACTGGAACAGCCCGTCCCACGTATGGATGCCGGTCTTCGGGACGTTCCCGACATGGTTCTTGGCGATCATCACCCACGGGGTCAGGCCGACGGTACCGATCGACCAGAGGTTATCCGCCTGGGACTGGAGCAACTGGGCCGCCGCATCCGGGTCGAGCGTCTCGTTGTACTTCTTCCACGCCATCAGCGGTTCCTTGTACCAGTCGGGCGGCTCTTCCCCGGAGGTGCCATCCGTCTGGAACCAGTCGTTCCAAAGCGGCGCGATCGTGCACTCGTCGCCGAGCTTGCCAATCGACCACTTGCGGTCCACCGGGAGCAGGATGTCGGTCGAGGCATCGCCGTGCCACATCGACATCGCTTCCTTGTTCTCGGTCACGCGCGGGCTGAGAAGCTGCCGCGTGATCGCCTTGGCGGAGACGTCGATTCCGATGGCGCGCCAGTACTCTGAGACGAGTTCGAGGATCGAGGTCTTCGGCCCCTCGCCATCGAAGAAGTCGAAGGTGATCTGCATCGGCTTGCCATCGGCGCGCAGCCGGAGCGTCTTGTCGTCGTTCCAGGTGAGACCCATCTCGTCGAGCAGTGCGTTTGCCTGGTCGACGTCGTAGTCGATGAAGGCGTCGGCGTATTCCTGCTTGAAGTTGACCGAGGTCGGTAGCACCGTCATCTGGCGGATGGTCGCCTGCCCGAAGAAGAGCAGGTCGTTCATCTCTTCGCGGTTGATTGCGAGCGAGAGCGCGCGCCGGTAGCGGACATCCTGGTGGACGGCGCGCAGGCCCTCGTCTTCTACGTTGAGGTTGACCTGGAAGAAGACCTCGGATCCGCGCCCGCTGGACCAGATCCCGACCGTGTAGTCACCCGCTTCGGCCGATTCGTCGTAGGTCTGGTAGTTGAGCACGTCGGTGTTGCCGACGGCGTAGTCGTAGGCACCGGTAACGATCTTGGCATGGTAGGTCTCGACGTTCTGGAGACGCTCCATTTCGACATAATCGATATAGGGGAGCTGGTTCCCCTCGGAATCGACTTGCCAGTAGTAGGGGTTCCGCACGTACCGAACGACGGTCGGGGTGTTCTCCTCGACATAGAAGGCGGCGAGCGTCGGACGCTCGGCATTGGTGCCGTGCTTGTCCATATCGTGCATCCGCTCCGCCCAGCTATTGAACTTCGCGGCCTTCGCCTCTTCCTCCGCCTTCGGGTTGTACTTCGGATGGAACTGCTGGAGGTAGTGCTTGGGGTGCAACTGGTGCGCCTCGAACCACCCGTACTGGTGCGGCAGGTTGGAGAGCAGGAATCGCGGATGTGGTACGGCGAAGGTGAGCGTGACCGTGTAATCGTCAACCTTCTCCGCCACCACCGGAACATCCCCGGGCCGGAAATCCGTCGGGACGGTCGGTGTGAGATCCTTGTTCAGGGAGAGATCATTGATCGAGAAGAGCAGGTCATCGGCCGTGCAGGGCTCACCATCGGACCAGCGCAGCCCCTTGCGCATGTGGATGGTGTAGACCTTCTTGTCGTCGGAGACATCGACGCTCTCCGCGACGTTCGGCTCCCAGCCATTGAGTTCCGGGGTGTAGCGCAGGAAGTGCGTGGCGCGGCCAACGAGGAAGTCGAGATCGTAGCCACCGAGCTCGGTCGTGATATTGCCGACGCGGGCTGTGCCGCCGTACTGGCCGATTTCAATCGGCTGGACAACAAGTGGCTTCTCCGGCAGCCGGTCCTTCAGCGCGGGAATGGTGCCGGCCTTGGCCTGCTCCGCCAGCATCGGCGATTCCGCGAAGGAGGCCGGCATCGTATCGATCACCTTGGCGTAGACGACCTCCTCATCCTGGAAGGCTAGGGGACGTGCCGTCCTGGCCGGTGCGGCCGGTCGGGCCGATGCGTCCGATGCGGTCGTGGCAAGCATGGCGCCCGCCCCAATTGCTGCTGAGTAGCCAACGAGTTCTCGTCGCGATAACGACTTGCTGGACATGTTCTTCCTCCTTGTGCATCAGGCTGACGTCGCGAAAGGCGAAAACGGTCGGTGCGAACGCGTGAGGAACTGGCAATGGGGGGGCGGGGCCCGATGCGTCTACATTCCGATGCTCCTTAGGTAATCGCGGCTGACGGTCGCGCTCTCGAGCGCGGTGGGAAGCTGGGTGACATCGGTTTCCACGATGATCCAGCCGGGGAAGTTCGCGCTGCCCAGCACGTCGAGTGATCCCTTGAGATCGACGAAGCCGGTGCCGAGCTCGGTGAAGATGCCGTGGTCGGAGAACTGCTTGTAGTCCCAGCCCTGCGCCACGCCTTCCTTGAGGACATCCGGATTGATGTCCTTGATGTGAACGGTCTTGATCACGTCCTTGTAGTCGCGGCAGAGCGAAACCACGTCGTCGCCCGCCCAGGCGAGATGCCCGAAATCGGGACCCATGAAGACCACCGAGCGGTCGACGAGCGAGAAGAGCTTGTCCATCTCCGCCCGCGTCTCGATGAACGATCCGACGTGATTGTGGAAGCAGATGGAGACGCCATACTCGAGCGTGGCACGGCCGACCGCGTTGAGCGTCTCGGCGAAGACGGCGTATCCCTCATCGGAGAGGGCGTCGGACGGTTGCACGTGACCGGAGACGGCCCGCCGCTCCGGCGTCAGGTTGGCGGCGACGTAGAGCTCGGTCAGCCCGAGCTGCTGATGCCCCCGCGCATGCTCACGAGCGCGCTCCACGATCGCATCTCGCTGGGCCGGGTCCCAGAATTCGGCGCCCAGGTAGCCGGGAGCCGGCTTGAGCCCGGCATCCGAGAAGCGCTTGCGGGTCTGTTCCGGATCGGTCGCCGGCGATGGAGCGCCGTCGTACCCGGCCTGCGCGATCTGACGCAGGACCTCCTCGGGCGAGGGGCCGGATCGACCCCAGGTGAGTTGCCCGCAACCGATGAGTGCACGCGTCATGAACGAAAACCTCCTCCGTGTACGACAAGCCGTACCTGCGTCAAGCGGCGGCACGGCATACCCGTCCAGGACATACAACGTCATATGATGTATGACCTCGCAGCGGATAAAGACCGGTCTCCGGTGGGCACCCTCGGCGAGTCATGCGCGTCAAATGACGCAGCCTCATTTGCTGTAACGTGCGGTCATGCTAGAGATATATGATCCGTGCGTCAAGCGATTGGCCAAAGAATGGGAGTAAATGCCTAGAATTTGGGTGATAAATAGCTCGGAGGGGCTAATTCACTGCGATTTGTGACCGTACGGCGCGGAGCCGCGACCGTGACGTCTGGCGTACACCGGTGGTGTGTGTGCGCTGTGCCGCCCGGCGGGACGGACTGATCGGCGCGGAGCATCTCTCCGCGCCGGCGAAGCAGGCGTCATGAGCCGGCCCGGCTCATTCGACCGACCCTGTGGCGGTTGGTCGTCACTCGGGTGGGCCGGCGTTGAGGTGACT
>JBARWF010000142.1:0-5936 GCA_049646645.1 Thermomicrobiales bacterium | reverse complement strand
AACGCCCACTACGTGGTGGAGCTGTAGCCAGGCGACCGCCCCGGCACACCGATACGCTAGACACTAAATGCCCGTCCAGAGGCCCGGTGCAGCGTTAGCGGGAGGATGGATCTCCCCGCCCGGTCTCCTTCTGAAGTTGGTCGATGAGCTCCGATGCCTGGGCCTTGGTGAGCTTGGGATCGAGATCCGATTCCGGTCGTCCCGCCTGCTGCAGGAGCGTGGTGAGATACGACGCCTGCGGACCGGTCATCGGCTCTCCACCCGTCGTCCAGTCCTCCGGGTCCTTCTCCGGATGCCGCGCCTGTGCCGGCAAGTCCTTCTCAGTCATGATGATCTCCCTCTGAATCCGTCGACAGCCACCATCCATGGGGCTGCCGCAAACACGAACGCATGTTCTCTGCCACGGTTCGCCGTGCGACGCGTTGACAATAAGGAACGTCTAGCCGCTCCCGATGACTCCGTGTCACGAGTGCACGTTCAGGAGAGCCTATTTCTCGGGGATTATTCCTCGTACGTACAACTTGTCACAGGTCATGGCAGTTGCCGACAATCATTTCGGTGCTTTTTGGTCACGGTGTGGAGACATGGATGGATGTCTTCACGGGTTGGAACCGTGATCAGCCAACGGCGCCATGAAACTCGAACGCCGCGCCAACGGCTGTTGGCGACGCAAGAGACCTCGATCCGCGCCGGGGGTCATCCCCAGGGGCCTGGACGCTGTGCGTCCAGAACGGATCGATGGGGAGGGAAGGCATGAGATACAACGGCTCGCTGTGCGGGAGAAAGCTGCGCATGCTTGTGCCGGCGATTGGGCTGTTGCTCGTCCCGGCGGTAACACCACTGACGGCATCCGCTGACACGGACCTCGTGCTTGGCGGCGAGGCCGTCATTTCGTATGCAAACGGTGATCAGGTCCGGCTTCGATCGCTCCCGTCGTACGACGGCGAGACGCTCGGCATGTTTGACGAGGGGACATCCGTCTATGTGATAGACGGCCCGATCGCGGCTGATGACGGCTCGCTCTGGTATCACGTTGCGGCAGGTGACAGCGAAGGCTACATCGTGGCCGACTGGCTCGCCCTGAGCGGCGCACCGCTCTACCAGGAGATCACCGGGACGGCCTGGACCAACGACGATGTCAATCTTCGGTCCGGCCCCAGCCTCGCCGACGACTCACTCGCCTACCTCGCCGCCGGAACCCAGGTCTCCCTCACGGGCCAGACGATGGATAACTGGCTCTCCGTCGAGGTCGACGGTACGGCCGGCTGGATCTACGCTGAATTCCTCGGGCAGGACGGCGGGACAGCGTCAACGCCCTCAGAATCAACCGATACATCAGAATCGGCACAGGAAGAATCAGCGGTCGACTGGAGCGGCCCGACCGGTACCTGGCACACGAACGACTCGGTGAACCTCCGCACCGACCCGAGCCTCAGTTCCGGTGTCGTCACCGTACTTCCCGCATCCGCGGCGGCGAACCTCACCGGAGCGGTCCAGAACGGCTTTGCCCAGGCATCGACCGACTACGGCGATGGCTGGATTGCGCAGGAGTACCTGAGCGAAGGTGCGCCGGAGTCAGCGCCATCCGCTGCCGAGAGCCAGCCGGTCCCGGAGACGCCAGAAGCGTCCACGCCGGAGGCGTCTGCACCAGCCAGTGGCGAGGGCCAGGCACTCGTCGATTACGCCATGCAGTTCCTCGGACAAGCATATGTCTGGGCGGGCAACCAGCCCGGCGGCTTCGATTGCTCGGGTCTGACGCAGTACGTCGTCCAGAACGTGCTGGGCTATGACATCGGTCACGGCACAGCAGGCCAGACAGCCTTTGGCTCTCCCGTCGACTACGGCGAGTGGCAAGCCGGAGACCTGATCTTCTTCCAGAATACCGGTGATGCAGGCATCTCTCACGTCGGGATCTACATCGGGAATGGACAGATGATCCACGCCGAGAACCCGTCCACTGGGGTGACAATCTCGGACGTGTACAGCGATTACTACACGTCCCACTATTACGGCGCCTATCGACTCGTCTAGTACGCGCCTTCGGGGGCCACAACGGAAACGACCAGGGACCGGGGATGGAGCAAGCCCGCTCCATCCCCGGTCTCGTGCTGGTTGCCGGGAACGGTATCGCCTTGTAGGCTTCCCCTAGGTGTCGCGTGGCTCATCACGGTGCTGAGTCCACCGAATTGCATGATTCATGTAGCCCACACACCCCTGATCGCCAGGTAGTGCGATGGTTTTGCCACATTGACATTGGAGCAGGCACTCACAGACCGCCCCTGAGCGATCGTGCAGGGGGCATCGTCTGGACCGTTCAGCCCGGACGACGGGCCCATCATCTCCACCCGCACACGAGTGACAGTTCACCATTCGATACGACGAATCGCAACCACAACCACACATTCACGGAAAGGACCCCTCACGCGTGCGTGCGCTACTCAGTGTGTATGACAAGACCGGCCTGATCGAGTTTGCCCGGGAGCTCCATGCGCTCGGCTACGACCTTGTGTCGACCGGAGGAACGCACGCGGCCCTCGCGGCGGCCGGGCTCCCCGTGATCCAGGTCGCCGATGTGACCGGATCCCCGGAGATCCTCGACGGACGGGTCAAGACCCTGCACCCCCGTATTCACGGTGGCCTGCTCGCCCGCCGCGACCTTCAGGACCATGTCGATCAACTCGCCAATCAGGAGATCACCCCGATCGACGTGCTCGTGTCCAACCTCTACCCCTTCGAGCAGACCGTCAGCGCGCCCGGCGCGACCGATGAGGACATCATCGAGAACATCGATATCGGGGGCCCGGCGATGGTCCGCGCCGCCGCAAAGAACTTCGCTTCAGTCATCGTCGTGACAAGCCCCGCCGACTACGGGTCGACGCTCGATGCCCTTCGCACCAAGACCGACTCGCTTGCCTGGCGACGTTCGTTGGCCGCCAAGGCCTACGCTCACGTCTCCACATACGACGCGCTCGTCGCGGAGTTTCTGCGGAACGGGACGCCGGAAGCACCCGCATTCCCGACCGAACTCTCGATCGGTCTCCGTCTTGCGGCGACGCCGAAGTACGGTGAGAATCCACAGCAGCACGCTGCGGCGTACCACCGGTTGCGGGCCGGCAAGACCGAATCCGGCGTCCTCGACGCCGACCTCATCTCCGGCGACGCGCTCTCGTTCAACAACTATCTCGATGCCGACGCCGCATGGCAGGCCGCCCAGCTCTTCGCCGAACCGGCGGTCGCCATCGTGAAGCACATGGTTCCGTGTGGGCTTGCCGTTCGGCCAACGCTCGGCGCCGCCTATGAAGCGGCGTTCGCGGGGGACCCGGTCTCGGCCTTTGGCGGCATTGTCGCGCTCAACCGCCCGGTCGACGAAGCCACCGCCGCGATGATGCGCAAGATCAAGCTGGACATCATCATCGCGCCGTCGTATGACGACGCGGCCCTCACGGTTCTACTCAAGAAGAAGAACACCCGGATCCTGACCCTGCCCAATCGCGACCCCGAAATGGGCCGTACGCCATCGTACGACGTGCGGCCGATCGGGGGCGGCATGCTCGTCCAGACACCGGACATCGAACCCGACGATCCCTCCGCATGGAAGGTTGTCACCAGCAAGGCGCCAAGCGCTGCCCAGCTTGAAGATCTCGCTTTCGCCTGGCAGGCAGCGCGCATGGTGAAATCGAATGCGATCGTCTTCGCCAAGGATCGCGCCATCGTGGGCTTGGGCGCCGGTCAGCCGAACCGGCTGGAGAGCGTGGCCATTGCCGCTCGCAAGGCCGGCGATAGCGCTCAGGGCGCGGCCATGGCCAGCGACGCCTTCTTCCCGTTCGCCGACGGCATCCAGCAGGCGATTGACGCGGGCGTGACGGCCGTCGTGCAGCCAGGTGGCTCAGTACGCGACGACGAGGTTATCGCGGCGGCCAACGACGCTGGCATCGCCATGGTCTTCACCGGCATCCGCCACTTCCGGCACTAGAGAGCGGGGAGAACGCACCAACGGTCGGCCAGCGCACGGAGTGAGACCCATGAGCACGACGCAATCTCGAGCGGCCGTCAACGAATTGCTGATCATGTTCGACCACGTCCTGGAGGAGCATGGCTTTGGGTGGGACCACTGGCACTCGCTTCTCTGGAATCTCCACAATGTAGCGCCAGACGAGTGGACCCGACTCCCACCAGGGGGCGGCCGTACCATTCGCGAGTTGGTCGTGCATATGGGATCAACGTTTCTCATGTATGCGAGTCACTCCTTCGGTGACAGATCGCGAGAGTGGGGCGATCGCGACATCAATGGCCTCGGACCGGGCGATTCGCCAGAGCAGACGGAAGCCTGGCTTCGCCGCGCCCATGCGAAGTTGCGGGAACGCATCGCGGACCTCACCGATGACCAGCTCAGAGAACTCCGCCCGGCGCCGTGGGGAGACGAATACGAAATACGGCGCCTCATCGAACTCCAGATCCAGCACACGCTCTATCACACCGGCGAGATCAACCATATTCGCGCACTGCTCCAGGGCAACGATGACTGGGACCATCAGGACATGGGGCGCGAATAGGCAGAATTGAAACAGGCCCCCGGAGCAAATGCTCCGGGGGCCTGTGGCATTCACATGCACGCGGCGATGGACCGTCTGTTCACACCGCTTGCGCGCCGTCGATCCGCGCGATCCAGAGATCGGGCTGCTTGATCTCGTCCATGGTCGGCAGGTTGAGCGGCCCGTCCCAGACCCGGTGGGCGAACGCGTGACCGCGCTTGGCCACGATGTCGTCGATGAACTTCTCACCTGCGCGGTACTGCTCCATCTTCACGTCGAGCCCGGTAAGGCGAGCAAAGATCTGGTCCGCCTGCGAGCGCTGCTGCTGTCGAGCCTCAAATCGCTTCGAAATGAGCTCGTAATTGGCGAGCAATTCCTTGCCGACCGCGTTCATGATGTGATTGGAGTACCCCTCAATCACGCACATCATGGCCTGCATCTCACTGAAGAGCGCTCGCTGCTCCGGATTCATGAACGCTTCGATCCAACTCCCGTTCTCCTTGTTCTCCTGAGAACGCACCCGACTGGCAATGGTCCTGAGCCCCTGCAAGCCCTGCTTGAGCTGATCAGCATCCTGCTTCATGAAGTTCATGTAGCGATCCAGCATCGCATTGAAGTGGTCCCGAACCCAGGGATGCGCCTCGAACTCGAAGGCATGGGTCGTCTCATGCAACGCGAGCCACATGCGGAAGTCGTCCCGAGGAAGTCCGAGCTTCGACTCCACACCGCGGATGTTGGGCTCGACGTAGTAGAGCTTACCGGATGAGACCGGCTCCCGCCCGAGCAGTGCCAGATCGTACTGTCCGAGCACTCTCCGCGCCATGTATCCAAGGAGCAGCCCAACTTCGTAGCTGAGCATGCCCTGGTTCACACCGTTCCAGAGGCGCGCAACCGTGTTCTTGCGCCCCTTCGCGACATTCAGCGCCTCGATCGGCTCGAACATCCGCTCGAACCCGGCGAGGTTTGCGTTGATCCAGTCCACGCGGTCGAACGCAAACGTCTGGCGCTCCCCTTCAGGCAAGCTCGTCCCGGTGTAGGCGGATACGATCGGCACGCATTGCTCGACCAGCCCCCGGTAATACGTATCGAGCCGCAGGCGTTCGGAGGCCGTCAGCGCATCGCCCTTGTTCATTCGCGTCGCGATCTCGCGCGATCGTTCCCAATTGACCATGCCTTCCGGTCGCTCTTCTCGCACAAACGCCTGCACGCGTTTCCCGGCCCAGACCCCGGCGGCCACCGTTGCCCCGGCCACAGTGCCGACCGTGGCGGCGCGACGAGCATCGATCCGGGACTTCGTGCTAGTTGTTTCTGACATCGATGGAGAACCCTCATCTACGCGGACGTTCCGGCCATGAAGGCCGTCCTCCGCAAGCGTACACCATCGAAGACAGGGCAGGGCGACGG
>JBARWF010000141.1:0-8178 GCA_049646645.1 Thermomicrobiales bacterium | reverse complement strand
GGAAGTACTCGTAGGCCATCTCGCGCCGGGCGAGGCTGTCCGCCTTGTTCACGGCGAGAATCGTCGGCTTGTCGGCGCGACGCAGGACACCGGCGATCTCGGCGTCACTGGACGTCGGGTCGTTCGTCGAGTCCACCATGAAGACGATCACATCGGCTTCCGCGATCGCGCTCTGGGCCTGGTTCCGGGTTTGCTGAGCGATGAGGGTTTCCGAGTCATCGGGGTCGTTGGAGACCTCGTCCTCATCCTGAAGTCCACCCGTATCGATGACGGTGAACTCGACGCCGATCCACTCCGCGGCGCCGTAGACGCGATCGCGGGTGGTGCCCGGCTGATCCTGCACGATTGCGCGCCGCTCCCCGACGAGTCGATTGAAGAGTGTGGATTTGCCGACGTTGGGGCGGCCGACGATGGCGACGATGGGTTTGCTCACGTACTTCTCACCTCAAGAGCATGCCGGTGCTGCCAGAGCGTGAAGGCGAGCACGGAGAAAAACGACACCGAAACAGGAAGAGCTATCACGATGTATGGCTGTGAGTATACCAACCGGCAGGCGCGGGCGCGCCCGCCGGTATCGAGAGATTACTTCTCGCCGAGCGCGATCCGGACCATGCGGTCGATACCGGATTTGGTATTCAACTCTGTCGCACACAACATCATGTAGTTGGCGAGGGCCGGATCGGCCTGGCCCAGATCGAGCCCGCCGAGGATGCCCGCCTCCAGCAACCGCGCGTTCACGGTGGCAGCCGGCTCCGGCGTCTTCACGACGAATTCGTGGAAGAACGGCTCGTCAAAGGCGAGCGTGTACTCACCCGTCCTGGTCAGCTCGCTCGCGAGATAATGCGCATGCTGGTAGCTGGATCGGGCAACCTCGCGGAATCCCTCGGGGCCAAGGCTCGACATGTAGACGGTTGCGGCGGTGGCCATCAGGCCCTGGTTCGTGCAGATGTTGCTTGTCGCCTTCTCACGCCGGATATGCTGCTCGCGGGTCTGCAAGGTGAGCACGTAGCCGCGCTTGCCCTCGGCATCGACCGTGATACCCGCGAGACGCCCCGGCATCTGGCGCACGAACTTCTGCCGCGTGGCCAGCAGGCCGACGTAGGGACCGCCATAGCTCTGCGCGACGCCCAGCGCCTGGCCTTCCGCGGAGACGATATCGGCGCCGAGCTCGCCCGGTGCCTTCAGCAGGCCGAGCGGCACCGGCGAGGTGTTGACGAGGAGCAGCGCGCCCGCCTCGTGCGCGGCATCGCCTATCGCCTGCACATCCTCGATCGCGCCGAAGAAGTTCGGGTACTGGACGATGACGCACGCGAGGTCGTCGCTGAGGTGCGGCCGGATGTCCTCCACCGACAGGGAGAACTGCTCGCCGGCGGGAGTCACCTCGACCACTTCGATAGCGGAGCTTTCCACGTAGGTGCGGAGCACGCGCCGGTACGCAGGGTGGACGGTCCCCGCGACCGCGACCTTCTGCCGCTTGCGGGATGACGACACCGCGATCAGCGCGCCCTCCGCCATTGCGGTCGCGCCGTCGTACATCGATGCGTTCGCCACCTCCATCCCGAGGAGCTCGGCGACCATGGACTGGAACTCGTAGATGATCTGGAGCGTGCCCTGGGCGACCTCCGGCTGGTATGGCGTATAGGCGGTGTACAGCTCACCCCGCGAGAGGATCTGGCCGACCGTTGCCGGGATGTAGTGTTGGTAGGAGCCGGCGCCGAGGTAGATATCTTCCGCCGGCGGGACGATGTTGCGATTGGCCAGCGTCTCCAGTCGCTGCGCCGCCTCCATCTCCGTCAGGGCTCTCGGGAGATCGAGCCGGGGGAAGCGAATGGACTCGGGGACCGGCGTAAACAGGTCATCGACCGAGTCGGTCCCGATGACCTCGAGCATCTCGGCTCGATCTTCCGCGGTGTGTGGATTGAAAGTCATGGACAAACCTGAGGCTGGCGTGATGCGAACGCGCGAAGATCAACCGTGTGCACGCGCGGTCCGATACTGCTCGAAGGGATATCGAAAGATACGAGTCGAGGCACCGTTCCGGGCGCGGTAGCCCGCGCCGTGGGAGGCTCGGTGCCGCTCACGATGCTAGTGCGTCGCCTCGCCGGCAAACTCGTCGTACTCCGCGGGCGAAAGAAGGGCGTCGACCTGGCTGGGATCGGCGATCTTGACCTTGATCAACCAGGCCTTGTCGAACGGCGACTGGTTGATCATCTCGGGAGCGTCGACGAGATCACTGTTGCGATCGACGACCTCGCCATCCACCGGCGAGTAGATATCGGACGCGGCCTTGACCGACTCTACGACGCCGAATGCCTCACCCGCGGTCAGGGCATCACCGGTCTCCGGCAGCTCGAGATAGGTGATATCGCCGAGCTCCTCCTGCGCGCGGTCGGTCACGCCGACCGTGACGACATCACCGTCTACCTGCACCCACTCGTGCGTCTTGGTGTACTTCCGATTCTCGGGTGCGCTCACAATGAAACTCCTTCTTCAAGATCCAATGCCTGGGGATCCGGCAACGACGAGGCCCCATGTCGCTATTTCGCTGCTCGCTTGTAGAATGGGGTCTTCACCTGCACCGCATCGACAGCTTTCCCCCGAATGATAATCTGCAAAGGCTTGCCGACTCCCGCGTATTCACGGGCAATCAGCGCGAGCCCGATATTCTCGCCAAGGGTCGGGGAGAACGCGCCGCTCGTCACCTCGCCGATGACCTCGCCGTCCACCTGCACGGGGTAGTGCGTGCGTGGCGCCGCCGTCTTGCCGACCATCTTGAAACCGACGACCTTGCGCTTGGCCCCCTCCGCCTTGACCGCCGCCATGTGCTCGCGACCGACGAAATCGCCCTTGTGCAGGTTCACGGCCCAGCCCACACCGGCCTCGTACGGGCTGATGTCGTCACCCAGTTCCTGCCCGTAGAGCGGCATGCGCGCTTCGAGCCGGAGCGTGTCCCGGGCGCCGAGACCGATCGGTCCGAGCCCCGCATCCTTGCCGGCTGCCATCAGCGCGTCCCAAACCGTGGCCGCGTCGGCGTTGGCCGGGAAGAACTCGAACCCGTCTTCGCCAGTGTAGCCCGTGCGCGCGATGCGAGCCGGAACTCCTGCAATCGTGCCCTCGACCAGCGTGAAGTAGGCGACCCGCGAGAGGTCGATATCGGTCACCTTCTGCGCGATCGACTCGGCGTTTGGCCCCTGGATCGCGATCATCCCGAACTCGTCGGAGACGTTGCGGACGGTGACATCGAGGTCGGACCTGCGTTGCCGCAACTCCTCCCAGCGCGCGAGATCCCGGTCGATATTGGCGGCATTGATTACCACCATGTAGCCGTCATGCCCCTCCGGCATCCGGTATACGATGATGTCATCGACGACACCGCCGGTGTCGTTCGGCAGCATGCCGTAGTTGGCCTCGCCCGGCGCCAGGCTCGAGATATCGTTCGTCGTCGTGTACTGGAGGAACGCGAGCGCATCCCTCCCCTGAACATCGACCTCGCCCATGTGTCCGAGATCGAACAGGCCGGCCTGGGTGCGCACCCGGCGGTGCTCGGCGAGGATGCCCTCGTACTGCACGGGCATTTCCCACCCCGCAAACGGAATGATGCGCGCGCCAGCCGCCTGGTGGCGATCGAACAGCGCGGTTCGCTTCAATGGACGAGTTACCGAATCACCCACCGGGTATCCTCCAGGTCGACAGGAAAAAACATGCGCCGCCGGCCCACCGCCAGCGACTCCCATTGGCAGAGAAGATACCCCGGCGGCGGCGCGGACGCTACGTATCAGGCCGTTTCCAGCGCGAGCTTGTCGCTGCTCGCGAAGACGGGAACCGGATAGTTGCCGGTGAGGCAGCCGGTGCAGAAGCCGGTCGAGCCGCGCCCGATGGCGCGGAAGAGCCCGTCGAGCGACAGGTAGCCGATGCTGTCGGCACCGATGAACTCGCCGATCTCCGGCACGGACATCCGCGCCGCGATCAGCTCGTCGCGCTTGGCGAGGTCGACCCCGAGGTAGCATGGCCACATCATCGGCGGCGCATGCACGCGCATGTGGACCTCCTTCGCGCCGGCCTGCTTGATCAGCTGCACGATCGGGCGGCTCGTGGTGCCGCGCACGATCGTGTCATCCACCAGCACGACGCGCTTCCCCGCGACGACCTCGGGCAGGACGTTGAACTTGAGGGAGACGCCGATCTCGCGAAGTCGCTGGTCGGGCTGGATGAAGGTGCGCCCGATGTAGCGATTCTTGATCAACGCCTCGGCGTACGGAATGCCGGCCTCGCGCGCGTAGCCGATCGCAGCGGGAGTCGCGGAGTCGGGAAGGCCGATCACGACATCGGCGTCGACCGGCGCCTCCTTCGCCAGCTCTGCCCCCATCTTCTGGCGGCTGAGGTAGAGCCGGCGCCCCTTGATCTCGCTGTCGGGACGCGCAAAGTAGATCATCTCGAAGAGACAGAGCGCCTCGCGCTGCGGCAGTCCGACGCCGTGCGAGACCATGCCGTCACGGTTGAATTCGATGATCTCACCGGCCTCGACCTCCCGCTCGAAGGTCGCACCGATCGTCATCAGGGCACACGTCTCGGACGCGATCACATAGTGCCCCGCCAGCCGGCCGATGCAGAGCGGCCGCACGCCCTTGGGGTCACGCACGGCGTACATGCGGTCCTCGGTCAGTACCGCCAGGCTGTAGGCGCCAATCAGCTTCGGCATGGCGCGGCGCATCTTCTCGACAAAGGTCTCGCCTGGCGTCCTGGCGATGAGCCGTGCCAGGACCTCGCTGTCGGTGGTCGATTCGAACTCGACGCCCTCCGCCTCGAGCTCGCGGTGCAGGGCCAGGGCGTTCGTGACGTTCCCGTTGTGGGCGATGACGAGCGGGCCGAGATCGGATTCGACCCGGATCGGCCCGGCGTTGCAGACCTGATTCGCCCCGGATGTCGAGTAGCGAGTGTGGCCGACCGCGATGTGGCCCGGCAATGCCTTCAGATCGTCTTCATTGAACGCGTTGGAGACGAGCCCGAGGTTGGTCAACACCGACACATTCTCGCCGGTGGAGGTCGCAATTCCCGCGCTCTCCTGTCCGCGGTGCTGCAAAGCGTAGAGCCCGAAGAAGGTCAGGCGCGCGACGTCCTCCCCGGGCGCGTAGACACCGAACACTCCGCACTCCTCGTGCGGCTTGTCCTCGTAGTCACTGAGATAGTCCTCTGGATCGAATGGGCCGGGTGAAAACGCGGATTCGGTCATGATCCCATAACTCCAGAAACGGCGAGTTTGGCATTATGCATTTGCGACAACGCCCGTCGCATGAAGCGCCGATTCACTTGCTGCCCGGAGCCGGCTGACGGCGATCTCGCCGATGCCGGTCAGGCGAAGATCCTCACCACCCGTGCGGCCAATGACGGTGGCCTGGACACCCGCCACTCGGGCCGCTTCCAGAACGGTCTCCCGTCGCGCCGGCTCAACGCTCACGAGAACGCGGCTCGGCGCCTCGCCAAACCACGTCACATCGACCCTGACCGCCGTAAGGTCGGACGAGAGCTCGATCTCGGCGCCGACATTGTTTGCAAGCGCCATCTCCGTCAGCGCGACGGCGAGCCCGCCGAGACCGATGTCATGGGCGCCGGCGATAGCGCCGTCACCGATGAGCCCGCGCACGAGCGACTGCACCGCCAGCTCCTTCTCGGCGTCGAGCCGCGGCGGCGCGCCGGCGACCTCGCCCCGGATCAACGCGAGATACTCACTGCCCCCGAGAGTTGGCGTGGCGCTCTGGAACAGCACAATCTCCTGGTTCTCGCGCCAGCCGAGCCCGGTCGCCTTGCGGACGTCGGGCAGCACGCCGACGCAGCCGACGGCCGGCGTCGGGAAGACGGGCACGCCTCCGGTCTCATTGTAGAGGCTCACATTGCCGCTCACGACGGGAATGCCGAGCGCCCGGCAGGCGTCGCCCATCCCCGCAACCGCCTGTTGCAGCTGCCAGTTTGCGGGCCGCCGCTCCGGGTTGCCGAAGTTGAGGCAGTTCGTCAGGCCCAACGGCATCGCCCCGGTGCAACTGACGTTGCGCGCGGCTTCGGCCACCGCGAGGCGGGCGCCCTCGAACGGATCGAGATAGCAGTACCGCGAGTTGCAGTCCAGCGAGACCGCGACTCCGGAATCGGTGCCCTTGATCCGCAGCACCGCCGCATCGCCACCACCCGGCCCGATCACGGTGTTCGTGAGGATGGTGTGATCGTATTGCTCCCAGATCTCGCGGCGCGAACCGATGTTCGCGCTTCCCATCAGGCGTTCCAGGGTCGGGAGCACCTCGGCTGGCTGCAGATCCTGGCCGGTCGAGACATCTGCCGTCCGCCGGGCCGCGAACTCCTCCGGCTCCCAGGCATCGACCGGTTCATAGGTCGGGCACTCGTCGATGAAGTACGTGACCGGGACTTCGACCTCGACACGCTCGCCGTCGCGGATGCGCACCATGCCGTCGTCCGTGATGCGGCCGATCACCGCCGATGACAGCGACCAGCGGTCGAGGACCGCCGTGATCTCATCCACCCGCTCCGGCGGTGTCACGAGTACCATGCGCTCCTGGCTCTCGCTGAGCATGATCTCGTAGGCCGTCATGCCCGTCTCACGGCGCGGCACGTACTGGACGTCGATATCGACACCGACATCGCCCCGGCTCGCGCACTCGACGACCGAGCTCGTCAGCCCGGCCGCGCCGAGATCCTGCATCGCGACGACGGCATCACCGGCCAACAGTTCGAGGCAGGCCTCCATGAGCTGCTTCTCGAGGAAGGGGTTACCGACCTGTATCACGCCGCGATGCGATGCCTCCGGGTCGTCCACCGACGCGAATGTCGCGCCGTGCAACCCGTCGCGACCGGTCTCCGCCCCGATGAGCATCACCAGATTGCCGATGCCGCTCGCCTTGGCTCGGACGATCCCGTCGATCGGCGCGATACCGACGCACATGGCGTTGACGAGCGGGTTGCCATCGTAGCTGGCATCGAAGAAGACCTCGCCACCGACGGTGGGAATGCCGAGGCAGTTGCCGTAGCCGCCGATCCCGGCGACGACGCGATCGAAGAGGTAGCGATTCCGCACATCGTCCAACGGTCCGAAGCGCAGACCGTCCAGCACGGCAATCGGCCGGGCACCCATCGTGAAGATGTCGCGGACGATGCCGCCGACACCGGTCGCGGCCCCCTCGTAGGGCTCGACGGCGCTCGGATGATTGTGCGACTCGACCTTGAAGACCGCCGCCAGGCCATTGCCGATATCGACCGCACCGGCGTTCTCACCGGGCCCCTGGACGACCCATGGGGCTTGCGTCGGCAGGGTGCGGAGGTGGGGGCGCGAGTGCTTGTATCCGCAGTGTTCGCTCCACATGGCGCCGAACATGCCGAGTTCGACGTGGGAGGGTTCCCGGCCGAGCAACTCCTTGATCTGTGCATACTCGCTATCGCTCAGGGCAACTTCTCGCCACTGACCTTCGGCGATGGACAATGAATGCTCCTTTTGTGCGTGCTGCGGGGGGTTGCGGATCGTGACGCGGCGATGAACGCCGCCATTCGGTGGCCGTTGCGATCGTCGCGGATCGAACAACCGATGACGGCGTTATCTTACCATTCCTCAGGGACTCTGCGTCATCAGGTTCCAAATCGTTGGACTGTGCGCTGACGCACGAAATCGTGCAGCACGTAATTCCCCAACCGGCTGGGAGATGCGTTGATTACCCGCCCCCGGTTGACGCGCATCAGATCCTCGATGAACCGCGCCATATACGGCGTCTGCTCCAGCAGGAAGGTGTTGATCGTGATGTCCGCCCGGGTGCAGCGGATCACTTCCTTGAGCGTCGCCTCGAAGGTCTCGCGCGTCGGCGGGTAGTCGAAGAAGACCTCGCCATTCGCGATATGCGCCGTCGGCTCACCATCGGTAATCACGATAATCTGCCGGTTGTGCGCGTGCTGGGTCGAGAGCAACTCGCGCGCGAGTTGCAGCGCATGCTGCAGATTGGTGCCGTAGGTGTACTCGTTCCACTCGAGCGACGGCAGGTCGGTCACCTTGAGCCGGTGCGCGGTCGATGAGAACCCGATCAGCTCCAGCATGTCGCGCGGGTACTTGCCGCGAATCAGCGTATCGAGCGCCAGCGCCGCCCGCTTGGCCGCCTCCCAGCATCCGTTGTGGATCATCGACCGGCTCAT
>JBARWF010000140.1:0-32865 GCA_049646645.1 Thermomicrobiales bacterium | reverse complement strand
GCTCCCGGCATGATCGCCGGGAGCCGCTCTCGTTCTGGTTCTGTGCTAGACCGGGCGCGTCTGGTGCCGTGTCGACCCTGAGGTGGGCATCTGCGCCTCGATCGATCGACGCCCCTTCTGTCATTTCAGCAGCGCACCGGAGCTTGTCAAGAAATCTCTTTCGTGGGCGCCTCGATGTGCTGAATGAGACGCTCCACAGGACGAAGCATTTCTACGTCATTTCGAGCGCAGTCGAGAAATGACGACGAGGTGGGTATCTGCGTGGGCACCACACCGCAGCGTTTGAAGCCTGACATGGCATGAGGGCGGGCCCCAGGTCCTCTCCCAAGAACCCGTCGCTGCCTGATGAAACCTGCGCCCATCAAGGGCGACGGCCGTTGGTGGAATCCACGGGCTGGCACTGATTCACGATCGCTGGCTGTCGCGAGGTCTGCTGGCCGAACTGGTCCAGCTGCGTGCTCGGGAGCGCCCTTCCACCCTTCTCCGTGCTGATCGTGACGCGCAGGTCGTAGCTGCTCGTCGTGCGGCCGGTGGGCAGGGTGACATCGACCGATACCTTCTGGAGCTGCGCGATATCTGCCGATGGCGTGATCGTCGCCTGTCGACTGATCGGCTTCAGCTCCGCATCTGCCAGGCGCGGCATGAGGTCGATCGTTACCGTGAGCGGTTCGGGCGTGACCTTCGCCCCACCGGGCCGGAAAAAGAGCGAGACGGTTCGCTCGTTCCCCGAAGCCGGTGCGGTGCCGGGGCTCGCGGCCGCCGTGGCGGCGGGTGATGCCGATGCCGTCGCGGTCGCTGCCGGTGACGTCTGGGGCGTGGCAACAGTGCCGGGAGCGGCGGGGATATCCGTGTAGGTCACCAGCGTGAGCTGGTTGTTGAAGCTCCAGCTGCAATCGAGCGTTGTCGGCTGCTGGGGTGGCGGCATCGCCAGGAGCGCCGTTGGGGCCGGCGTCGGGGAGGGCGTGGGGGTGGGGTGTGTCAGGCTGGCCCGAGCTTTGACGGACGCCTCGGGAGCGGTGGTCGTCGCATCTTGCGACGAATCGAGCCCGCAGGTCTTGCGCGCCTTCGCGGACCACGTGATGGAGGGCACCGTGCGGCGGACCTGGGCTCCGTTCGCTCCGGTTTCCACGACATTCGATGAGCCGGTGATCACGTCCGCCATCGGCCCCACGTAGGCCCAACTGGCCTTGAGCCGGGCACTATCGACCACCATCCAGGCGTTGCCATCGTGGCTCTCAAGCATGTCGCAGAGGGCGGCGGTCGAGGTGATGGCATCCACGCCCAGCCAGTAATCCTCGACGCGTCCGTCGGCCATGGTTTTGGTATAGCGGCTAGTGCGCGGTTGATCCTCGGGGCCTGCCAGGAAATAGAGATCGCCCTCGGCGATGACATTCGGCATGGTGAAGTACGCGCCCGGCGTGAGCGAGACGATCACCGGCTGTCCCGGTTTGTGCACGCGGCCGACGTGGGTCATCGCGGCCATGAGGTCCGGGTCGCCACCGGCGTATCCCAATCGCCAGTCCGTCCCCTGTACAACGTAGACGAGCGATGGCAACACGATCAATGCGGCGGCGATCCCACGGATCGAGACCGGCCCGAAGACGCCGCGACCAGGAGCATTGCGGGTGATGGCCCACGCGGCGATGGCGACGAGTGCGCTGCCGAGCGGGATGACGTGGGCGAGGTAGCGAGGCTGCGCGTCGGCGGTTGCGAAGAGCGTGACGAGCAGGATCGGCGTCCAGTACATCGCGAGGATCGCGGACACACCTCGGCGCAGGTTACGCGTTTGCCGCCGTTGGGCGTGCAAGAGGATACCGATCAGGAGCCCCGAGAGACCGACGAGATAGAACGGGTAGAGCTCCACGAGCTGGCTGCCGTGAAAGCCCCCTGTCCACAGGTCGAGGGAGAAGTTTGGGCGGAACAGCCGGTGGATATCGATGAGATGGTCGCCGACGAAGTTGGCGCCGCCCTCCTTGCCATTCGTCGAGCTGCCGATGCCAACGAGCATGTTGAGGAGGGTGAGCAGCACCGGCGCGAAGCAGGCGATCACTCCGGCGCGAACGATGGCCGGATGACGCTTCCAGAGGTCATTCCCCCACACCAGGAATGAGACGCCCGCGAGCGCTGGTGCGAGCAGCCAGATGCCTATGTGGGTGAACGTGCCGGCGTAGGCGAGCACGATCAGCCAGGTCAATACGGGAATCCTGGCAATCCGGGCAGTCGGACCATCCATGACCAGCACGACGAAGCAGTAGGCGACGGCCATGGTGATCGTCGTGAGGAGCCCGTAGGGGCGGAGATAGACGCTCCACTCCATCACCATGGGGTCGGCCGCCACCAGCAGCCCGGCAAGGAGCGCCGGGACCCAGCTCCGGGTGATCCGGTTGACGAGCAACATGGTGAGGGCGACGGTCCCAAGCGAGATGACGATGTTGAGCCGTCTCGCCCAGAGGAGCAATTCCACTCCGTGAAGCGCGAGACCGAGTGGCGCGTCCAGATAGGTGAGCAGCGCGCCCTGCAGGTAGACGACATCCGAGGGAAAGAGCGGAACACCCTTCTGCGCCGTCATCGTGATCGCGAGCAGCGACGCGGGCTCGTCGATATGGGGCAGGATCATGCGGGCGAGCATCAGCCGGAGCAAGAGCGCCACGCAGAGAACGAGCACCGTTGCCAGCCCGATCAGGAGTGAGGCCGCTGTGCTCTCGTACGGAGGGGATGTCGCCGGCTGGGGCGGAGCCCCGGTCGCTGGCACGTCCTTGTTGCTGCGTCGTCTGATCCGTGAGCGATAGATTGTCGGCAATCGTCTCTCCACCCGCCACGTCGCCCCCGCCGCATCCGTGGCAGTGGAACCCCTCATCCTGCGTGGCTGTCCTGAGCCACAACCGTGCCACCAGGAAGGCCCGCGAAGGCGCGGTTACATGTCCAGGCGCAGCACAACGAAGATCTCGGCCGGGAACCCGCGAACGACGACGGGAAGCCGTTGCTCGAAGCTCAGCTCCGGCCGGCCATCGAGTGCCGCTCGCATCAGGCGTCCTTCGCTGGTCAGCAGCACCATGCGTCCGCCTGGTTTCAGCACACGTGCCCACTCCTTGATCAATGCCGGGTACAGCACCTGATTGTCGGCGCGGGAGCCGATCTGCTTGCCGAACGGAAGGTTGGAGACGATTGCCGAGATCTCGCCATCCGCGAACGGGAGTTCCCGGGCGTTCCATTCCCGGATCTCGAACGGCTTGTGCCGCTGGCCGAAATTGGTCTGGGTCGCTGCCACCGCCTGCGGATCGATGTCGCCGCCTTCGAGTTTCGCATAGCGTCCGGCGTGTGCCCGTTCGAGCAGGATCGTGCCCACGCCGCTCATCGGATCGAGGAAGACATCGTCGTCGGCCGGGCGCGAGAGCATCACCATTGCCCGGGCGACCGTCGGCTTCAGCGAGGCCGGCAGATTGATCGTCTTGTAGGTGCGCTGGCGCATCGTCTCGTCGGAGAGGCGCAGGCCGACGATGAGACGGTCCTGAACGAGCTGGGTCCAGATCTCGAACCGGGCATCCTCGGCCAGGAGCCATGAGGGGTTGCGGCTCTGCACCGCACGTTCGGTTGCTGTGCGCAAATCCGTGCGGCGATAGGCGTGTTCGCCGGATTTGCGTGCGATGACGCGGAAGGTTGGCTTCTTGCGATTCCCCGGAAGCAGGATATTGGCGATGCGAACAGCCTCTTCGAGACCCGATCCCGCCGTCAGCTTCTGGATCACCGCAAGTGCGGCGCGGTCGCCGGTGATCCCTTGCCGGTCGACCACCACGGCGAAGACATCCTCGAACAGCGTGAGCTCCAGCAAATCGGCGGGATCGCCGGGCCACGTGAAGAGCAGCAGGCTCGTTCGCTCGTCGAATTGCTTGAGCGTTTCCAGGACTTCAGCGCCGGATTCCCCGAACGCGGTCGTGAGTTCCCGGGTCGCCAGTTTTTCGAGACCGGGCACGACGTGGCCGATGTAGACCTGTTCTCCCACGCGGGATGATTTGGTGCCGGTCGGCACCGGGAGCGCAGGCGCTGGCTTGCGTCGCTCCGGGCGCAGGCGGGAGGCATCGCGCGGCGGTGCCGGGCGCTGTGGCGGGCGAGGGCCGCGCTCGTCTGGCGAGCGCTTCTTCGGGGTGCGGGTGGGACGCTTGTTGATACGTTTGGGCACGAGGCTTCCTTGATTGCTTGGTCGTGATACCGGGAACCACCGCGATGCGGTTTCCGCGGCTATTGTCGCCGATTGGGCGCGCTTCATGCGCTCTGCCATCCATGGGCGTCGATTCCCGGCAGGATCAAGCTGAGGGTGCGGTATTCTTCGAGCTGGGTCGTCGGGCTCTGAAACGCTGCGTTGGCTCTGGCCCGGACGGATGGCGGGCGACAGTACGGTTCGGTTGCATGTGAACAGAAGGGTGGCCGATGGAGTTGACGCCGGATTCGTATCATACCGCGCCCGCGACAGGGCGCCGGGACTGGCGCCCCGACCTGATCGCCCTCGGGGTGCTCGCTCTCATGATCGGCATCGTGTGCTGGCATCGCTTCGTCAACGACAACTGGCTCAGCCGTCACGACCTGCTCAGCTTCTTCATCCCCTGGTATGGCTACCTCGGCGACCGGCTCTCCCAGCTTCAGATTCCCGCCTGGAACCCGTATCTCTTCAGCGGCGCACCGTTCGCCGGTGATCCGGAATCCGGCTGGATGTACCTGCCGGCGATGCTCACCTTTCCGTTCTTCGAAGTGACCGTCGCCTTCAAGGCCTTCATTCTCGTCCAGCTCGTGATCGCGGGGTTCTCGACCTACGCCCTCGGTCGTGTGCTGGGGATGGGCGCGCTGGCAGCCCTCCTGAGCGCCACGATCTATGCCTTCGGTCCCTTTCTCTACGGGCAGACGGATTGCTGCACGGTCGGCACCCAGACCGAGACGTGGATCCCGCTCGCGCTGCTCGGTATCGAGCTCGCCTTTCGCGCGAAGTCGTGGCCGGCGCGCATCGCGTGGTGGTTCGTCGGCGGGCTGGCGATCAGCCAGCTCTGCGCCGCCTGGCTGGGGCAGGGCCTCTTCGATGCCATGTTGCTGGTCGGGGCGTGGGTGCTGTATCGCGGCATGATCTCGCCGGCAATCGAGGACTGGTCGCTCAGGCAGCGGGTCCGCGAGACCGTGACGACCGGTCTCGCCGTGCTGGTGCTCGGGCTGGCATTGGGAGCGGCGGGCATTCTGCCGAAACTCGCCTTCAACGCCGCCTCAACGAATCCCGGTGGCACCTATGAGGGGCTCACCGGTGCATGGGATCAACCCTTTCTCCCGCTCTATACGCTGACAAAGTCACTGTTCCACGGCGGCTACGCCTATCAGGGCAGCGCGCTCGGCGGGTTGACGATCGTCCTCGCGCTTCTTGGCATCGTCATGGCCGGGCGGAAGCATGCGGCACCGTTCTTCTTCGCCGTGACGGCGGTCATCTACATGCTGGCGATGGGGACGCAGCCGGTGCTCTGGCTCTTCAACCTGATACCGGGATTCCGGGAGATTCACGTGCACAGTCCCGGGCGCATCATCTGGCTTCAGATGATCGGTCCGGCGATGCTGGCGGGGGCCGCGCTCAGCGGGCTCCTCGTGAAGCGGGGCCGGGCCTGGCTGGCTGCCATCGCCGTCCTGCCCCTCTTTCTCGTGATCGTGGTCGGTGTGTGGTTTCACTCGCGGCCGGTCTGGCTGGGCGGGGCTGTCTACATCGGGGCCGCTCTGGCGACGCTCCTCGTGCTCCTGATCCTCTGCCTCCCCATGCGGGAGGAGGGGAGCGAGCGATACGGCCGGTGGACGGAGATCGTGGCGCGCAGTGCGGCGGCGGGCCTCATCGCGGTCGCGTTTGCCCTCCCCGCCGGCAAGAACATCGTTGATTCCGTCTATGGTCTCGGCGACGATCCCATGGTGCAGTTCATGTGGGGGCAGGACCCGGTGACGCAGGGGGCGATCGAGCGGAACCTGGCGCGGACCGATCCGGGCACTGCGGCCGAATTTCTCCAGAACAAGCAGGAGTCGGGGGAACTCTTCCGGTATGTGGGCTATGGTGGCAACCGGTTCGTGCCGGATCAGTCGTTCACCTATCCCGATCACCGGCTCTATCCGGGTACGATGGCGATCATGACGAACGGGCGTCCGTTTCGCCTCGGGCTGCAGCAGACGCAGGGGTATGACCCGCTGCACCTGAAAGCGTATGCCGATTTCATCACGGCGCTGAACGGGCAGCCACAGAACTACCACTATCTCGATCTGATGGCGGGTGGCGCCCAATCCCCGCTGCTCGACATGCTGAACGTGCGCTACATCGTGGTGGCGGCCGATATCCCGGCCGACCGAGCCGATGTGCAGATGATGGCGCAGGGGCGCAAGGAGGTCTACCGCGACAGCGAAGCGGTCGTCTACGAGAACCCGAAGGCGTACACGCGGGCGTGGATCGTCCACGACGTGCGGCCGGAGGGTGACGGCGCGGGTCTGGCGCAGCTCGCCTCGGGCAAGGTCGACGGGCGTCAGGTCGCCTTCGTGAAGGGGCCGATTCCGCCGGTGGAGCCGGTGTCGCCGGAGCGTCAGCAGGACGACGAGTCGGCAACCGTGACCTCGTTCGCTCCCGAGAAGATCACGATCCAAGCGCGGGCGGACGCACCGGGCTTGCTGGTCGTCAGCGAGATCTACGACAAGGGCTGGAAGGCGTATGTCGACGGCAAGCGCGTCGATCTCCTGCAGACGAACGGTGCGTTGCGCGGCGTGCCGCTGCCCGCGGGCGAGCACACCGTTGAGTTGCGGTACGAGCCGGTCGAGTTGCGGGCGGGGATGGCGGTATCCGGGGTAGCCGGTGTGGCGATGCTGGTCTCGTTTGCCGGAGCCGGCTGGTACGCCTGGCGCCGTCCCAAAGCCACTGCCGCGGACATGAATTGACTTTTCATTCGTACGGGTCGACCTGTGTGTCGACCCTCGCGTTTGCATGCAAATGGTTCGAGTGCGCGGACGGTTTTCATGCGAGCTTCAGGGCGGACACACGGGTCCGCCCGTACGAAAGCAGAGGCGACTCTCTTCGTACGGGTCGACCCTCGCCGTTCCATATCACGGGTCCGCCCGTACAAAAGAGTGTGGGGAAGCACTTGACATCTCCGCCCAACCTCGGGTATGGTCCCCTTGTACTCGTGATTGATATCACGAATGCGGGGTGGGGTGTCTCCTGGACGCCCGCTCGTGGTTTTTGCATACGGCGAAACCCGGACCGCGTCCCGGGGGCTGATTGTGGCTCCTCATCCTGGCACGTTCGCCGGGACCATGGCGGTTTGGAGATCAGCAGGAAGCAGAGGTCCCCGGTTGACCTACGTGACGCAGCAAACACATCCCGGTGTGGAGCAGGAGTTGCTTTCCCGCTCTCCCCGACGGCGGCCCTCGGTGCGTCGCCTCCGTACGACGCGCTGACGGTCGCCGTCCGTTAGCGCCTGCTGCAGATCTGTTTCCGTTTGATTCACACACTCACGCCTCACGACAACCCGCGATGACGGGGAGAAGTACAGGATTCGCGCACCGAAGCGACCCGGGGATGGTGCAAGCCCGGGGGTGGTGCCAGAACCTGGAACGCGTCCCGGAGCGGCCGGCCGAAGAAAGACGAGCATCTGCCCCGTATGGCATGTTCGATCAAGTAGGCCCGGATGGGTGGCTCCCATGGTCACAACAGCCGAGAGATGCACGACAGGGATGCCTGTCCCGCTCGTGCAAGAAGGGTGGTACCGCGGGTAGAGACGTTCCCCGCCCCTTCGGTCCTTTCGTGCGATGGCAGCATCGCCCCGAGGACCGGCGTCCGCAGCGATTTGCGAGCCGCAAGCGAAGGGAAACTCTCGTGCACCATCTTTCGTCCTCCGATGTCGATACCAGTGCGGAAACACTCGAACAGCCATCCAGCCTCCATACCGTGCCCAGCGCACAGCAGCTTCCCGGCCAGTCGGCTCAGGAGCGGACCGTCGTGCTCGGTGGACCGCACGCGGCGAGTCAGCCGGCATTCTCGGTCAGCACGCGGTTGCGGGGCCGGCATGTGCTGGTCGATACCGATCTCACTCCCGATGAGCTTGCCGATGTGCTCGATACCGCCGCCCGGATCAAGCGGGCGTGGAAGAGCGGGCAGCCGCATGCCTACCTCGCTGGCAAGACGCTCGGGCTCATCTTCCAGCATCCCAGCACGCGCACGCGGGTCTCGCTGGAGGCCGGCATGGCGCAGCTCGGCGGTCAGGCGATCTTCCTCGGCGTGAACGACCTCCAGATGCAGCGCGGCGAGACGATCGGCGACACGGCCCAGATTCTCAGCCGCTACGTCGATGCGCTCGTCGCCCGTGTCGCCGACCACGAGGACCTGGTGGAGCTCGCGAGCTCGGCCAGCATCCCGGTCATGAACGGCCTCTCCGACACCTGCCATCCGCTGCAGGTCTATGCCGACCTGCTCACGCTGCAGGAGAATTTCGGCACCCTCAAGGGACTCAAGGTCGCCTACCTGGGCGACGGCAACAACATGGCGGCATCGTTGATGCTTTCCGGCGCGGCGATGGGCGTCAGCGTCTCGATCGCATCGCCGGCGTCGCTGCAGCCCGATCCCGAGGTCGTCAAGCACGCGCAGTGGCTCGGCAAGCACTCCGGCGCGACGATCGAGGTCACGACCGATCCCTTCGCCGCCGCGAAGGACGCGGATGCGGTCTACACGGATGTCCACGTCAGCATGGGGCAGGAGGATGCCGCCGGCCGCGCGGTCGCCCTCGCGCCGTTCAAGGTGACTCCGGAGATCATGGCGACGGCGAAGCCGACGGCGGTCTTCATGCACTGCCTGCCGATGCACCGGGACGAGGAGGTTTCCACCGAGGTTGCGGACGGCCCGCAGTCGATCATCTTCGACCAGGCAGAGAACCGGCTGCACTTGCACAAGGCGTTGTTGCTGATGACCATGTGTTGATCCGCGACGTTATGGCAGTGGGGCGACACGGGGTCGACCCCTACGAATCGGGCATCGGGGCGTAGTATTCACCGGCAACCGGGAAAACGACACGCCCGTTGGAGAACCAGCGAAGTGGTCAATCAGGATCAGGGGTTCGGGACAACCGAAGAGGGAACGTTGGAGATGCTGGAGCCGGAGGTCGGGTTCGATGCCCGTCTGCGTGGCCGCAGCATCCTCGACGATACCGATCTCTCGCCGGACGAGATCCTCTCGATCCTTGATACGGCCGAGACGCTCAAGGATCTGCGCCGCCGCGGGATCTCGTATCCCTGGCTGGCGGGCAAGACCCTGGGCATGATCTTCCAGCATCCCAGCACGCGCACGCGCACCGCGTTCCAGGCGGGGATGGAGCAGCTTGGCGGCCAGGCGATCTTCCTGGGTGCGCAGGACTTGCAGCTCAAGCGCGGCGAGACGATTCGCGACACGGCCACGATGTTCAGCCGCTACGTCAACGCGGTGGCGGCGCGGATCGCCGATCCGGCCGAGCTGCGCGAATTCGCCGCCGGCGCCTCGGTGCCGGTCTTTAACGGGCTGACATCGTTCAATCACCCGATCGAGGTCCTGGGCGATCTGTTGACCCTGCGCGAGCGGTTCGGTACGTTGAGCGGGCTCAAGTTCGCCTACCTGGGGGATGGCAATAATGTCTGCCATTCGCTGCTGCTGGCATGCACGGCGGTCGGCGTGAGCATCACCGTCGCGGGGCCGGAGGGTTTTCGGCCGGATGCGCAGGTCGTCGCGACGGCGCGGGAGCTGGCGGCGGCGTCCGGCGCGATCCTGACCATGACCGACGATCCGTATGCCGCGGCGCAGGATGCGGACGCGATCTATACCGATGTGCACGAGAGCATGGGGGCGACAGTGATCCCCGGCAAGCTGATGGCGTTGGCACCCTACCGGGTGACCACGAAGATCATGGCAGTCGCAAAATCCTCGGCGGTCTTCATGCACTGCCTGCCATTGCATCGCGGACAGGAAGTCGAAGCGGCGGTCGCGGATGGTCCCCAATCGATCATCTTCGATCAGGCCGAGAACCGGCTTCACGTTCACAAGGCGGTGCTGTTGCAGGTGCTGCATGACGAGCGTCAGGTGGAAGAGGCGAGCGTCGCCTCGGTTGCCTGAGCGCGTCAGTTGAACAGGCTTTTGGCGCGGTCCCGCGGGCGCGGTGCCCCGGGACGGGATTCAAATGGTCAGGAGGACCAACAGACATGGCAACGTGCCCCGAGTGTGAAGCGGATGTGGACGTCGAAGGTGTGGAGCAGGGCGAGATCGTGCCATGCCCGGATTGCGGGGCCGATCTCGAAGTGCTGAGCACGGATCCGGTCGAGCTGGGGCTCGCGCCGGAAGAGGGCGAAGACTGGGGCGAGTAGACCCGGTCTCGCAGGAACTACCGGGACGGTAGAGTCAGGAGAATCCACGGTGAAGGCAATTGGCGTGCTGTGTGCACGAGTGCGGGTTGAAGAGAAGCAGATCATCGCGGCGGTCGGCGTTGCCGGCGGCGCCGGGATGCCCGTGCCTCCCCCCAGCACGCCCCTGCCTCCCGGCCCGGCGTCGCTCGATCTGGCGACGCTGGGCGTGGATTCGATGGGCGAGACCGTTCCGTCGCTGGAGGCGGTGATCGACCGGTGTCAGAGCCGGACGATCGCGGCGATCACGCTGCCGATCCTGCGCGCGGCGGGGATCCGGGTGCTGGACGCCGGGATCGCCGCCAGCGGGAGCCGATTGGATGTGGCGCGCGCGCTGGCCCTGGCCGGTATCCCGCGCCCGGCGTCGCTGATCGGGTTCTCCGAGGAATCGGGGAACGCGGCGGCGGCCCAGCTCGGATATCCGTCCACGCTTCTGCCCCTGCTGCCGGGCAGCGCGACGACCTCGCTGCTCGATGCCGACACGGCCGATGCCGTGATCGAGCACCGCATCGTGCTCGGCACGGCGTCCGAGGCGCTGGTGCTGATGCAGGCCGGTGCTCCGGGTGCCGATGAGCGCACGCGGGTTCATGTCGTTGGCGAGCGAGCGGTCGCGTTCGAGGGTGCTGCGGTCGGCGGCGATGCCGTGGCGATGGCGGAGGCGGCGGCGCACGCCGTCGGCGCGAGTCTGGTCACGGTGGAGCTCGCCCATGCCGGCGGTGGGACCGTGGTCTGGGATCTGCACCCGGTGGCGGATTTCCGCCGCGCCCAGAACCTGGGCGAGCAGTCGGTGGCGGCTGCCATCGCTGGGCTCGTGACGGAGGCTTCCCTGTCGGCGAACGGTGTGGAGCGACACCTGGGCGAGGTGCCGCCGCGCGCGATCTGGAATGCGGAGGTGCGCCATGGTGTCGTCCTCAGCGCCTGATCTGGTGACGGTTGGCGGCAGCGAGCAGGAGCGCGCCGACATCCAGCTGCTGCACGATCTTGTCTCTATCGAGAGCCTCTCACGGCACGAGGGCTCGGCCGTGGCCTTCCTGCGCGGCGCAATGGCGGCACGCGGCTTCAAGATTCTGGAGGACAAGGCAGGTAACGCTGTCGGCACGATCGGCACCGGCGAGCGGCATATCGTGTTGCTCGGGCATATCGATACCGTTCCCGGCCGGATTCCGGTGCGCATCGAAGATGGCGTGCTCTGGGGGCGGGGGGCGGTCGATGCCAAGGGCCCGCTGGCGACCTTTGTCGCGGCGGCCAGCGCAGCGGCGGCCGACCTGAAGATACGGGTCACGGTCGTCGGGGCGGTCGGCGAGGAGGCGATCCATTCGCTCGGCGCGACCGAGGTTGCGACCTGGGAAGCGCCGGATTTCTGCATCATCGGCGAGCCCAGCAACTGGGATGCGCTCTGTCTCGGCTACCGCGGCACGCTCTCCTTCATGTACCGGCACCGGGCCGATATGCGGCATACGGCCGGTCCCGGTGAATCGATTGGCGAGCGGGCGGTCGCGTTCTGGAATGAGCTGGTGCGCGAGATCGGCGTCTGGAACGAGGAGGCGACCACGAGTTTCGAATCGATCGGGCCGTCCCTGCGCTCGTTCAACACCTCCAGCGATGGCTTGACGGAGACGGCGGAGCTCTCGATCGGGCTACGCTTGCCGCCGGAGCTCGATGTCCCCGCGCTGCTGGGGCGGCTTGAGGAACTGGCCGGTGAGGGGGAGATCACGGTCGACGGCATGCAGGAAGGGTATCGCACGACCAAGCAGTCGAAGCTCGTGCCGCCATTCCTGCGCGCGATCCGTGCTGAAGGCGGAAAGCCGCGCTTCAAGGTCAAGCTCGGGACGTCGGACATGAACGTGGTCGGGCCGATCTGGAAATGCCCGATCGCGGCGTATGGTCCCGGCGATTCGACGCTGGATCACACCCCGGATGAGCGGATCGAGCTCGATGAATACCTGCGCGCAATCCGCGTGCTCCGATCCGTCCTGACCTCATTCTCGTAGCCGGAAACCGCCAGGAGCCCTCGCGATGGTCACCATTAGTCGCGGGCACGGCCTGAAGCTGGGCGTGCTCGTCTCATTTCTGCGACAAGAAGAAAAGCTGATCCTGAACGCCGCCCGCGCGCGAGGGATCGATGTGACGCCGGTCTTCGACCGCGAGCTGGTGCTGAATCTCTCGGCGCCGACGGCGAAGGAGAGCGGGGTCGATTTCGATGTTTTGCTCGATCGCAGCGTGGTTCATTCCCGCGCCGGGTACACGCTCTTCGCCATGCAGCGATGGGGCATCCCGACGCTGAATACCGCCGCCGCAGTCGCGATCTGCGACGACAAGGCGCGCGCCAGCATGGTGCTGGAGGCGGCCGGCATCCCGTCGCCGAAGACCTTCGTCGCCTATTCCGTCGAGTCGGCGCTTGCCGCCTGTGAGCAGCTCGGCTACCCGGCCGTGATGAAGCCGGTGACGGGGTCGTGGGGACGCCTGATCTCCAAGGTGAATGGACCAGAGCAGGCGAAGGCGATCATCTCCCAGAAATCGGAGCACGGATCGTTTCATCACGATATCTACTATCTCCAGGAATTCATCGAGAAGCCGGGTCGCGATATCCGCGCCTACGTGATCGGCGGCCGGATCGTCGCGGCGTCCTACCGCACCTCCGAGCACTGGATCACGAACGCGGCGCGAGGAGCGGTCTCCGTGCCATGTCCGGTGACGCCCGAGATCGAGGAGCTGGCGTTGCGCGCCTGCGAGGTCGTCGGGGCGCGGCTGGCCGGGGTTGACCTGATCGAGACGAACGAGGGCCTGAAGGTCATCGAGATCAACACCGGCGGTGAGTTCAAGGGCCTGATGACGACGACCGATCGCGACATCGCCGGCGAGATCGTCGATGAGGCGGTGCGGATCGCGGAAGAGGGGATTCACGCCACGGCAACGACTCCGTTGGCAACGTCCGTGTAGGCGCGAGTGCAGACAGGATACGGGTACGTCGTTCATACTATGAAGACATGAGGCGTTGACGGGGACAGTGCCGGAGCGATGCGGTCCACAAGCGAGCGGATGACTGGTGAGAGATCCGCGGGCACCCACGATCCGGAGAAGACCCCAGAGCCGCCGGAAGAACGTCGTCGCGATGAGGGTCGACATGGAGTCGGCCCATACAACCTGACGCGATGACAAGTAGAACCGGCCGGTAGCTCCCGATATCGAGCATGGGTGTGGCGCTTCGTCACCGCACCCGAAAAGGCGGTTGCCCGCGAGGGCACGGCGAACAAAGGTGGTACCACGGCGCGGAGTCCGCCGTCCTTTGGACGAAGGACTCCGCGCCTTTTTGTGCCGGACTCGCCAGAGCGTTGCGGGACGGCACATGTTCAGCGGTGCGATCGACTGTCGCGCCGGGAAGGAAATGATCCGTGATGGACCACGATCGAATTGATGGACCACCCCTGACCGTCGGTGTCTTGCTCTCGCGCGTGCGCGTCGAGGAGAAGTTGCTCCTTGCCGATCTCGAAGCGCGGGGTGTCAACATCATTCGCTTCGACGACCGCCAGTTCACGCTCGATATCCAGCATCCCACCCCCGAGATGTTGGCATGCGATGTCGTTCTTGAGCGCTGCATCAACCACCTGCGAGCCCTCTACACCCTTCGCGTGTTGAACGACTGGGGTATCGCGACCGTTAACACCTACGACGTCGCCAATATCTGCGGCGACAAGCTGCTCACCACGACCGCGCTCGTGCGGGCAGGGGTACCCGTTCCCCGGACGCGCATCGCCTATACCCCGGAATCGGCGGTGGAGGCGATCGAGGAGCTCGGCTATCCGGTCGTGCTGAAGCCGGCGGTCGGCTCATGGGGTCGATTGCTGGCGCGGGTGAACGATCGCGATGCGGCGGAGGCCCTGCTGGAGCACAAGGTGACGTTGGGCTCGTTCCATCACGGCGCCTTCTACATCCAGGAATACGTCGAGAAGCAGGGGCGTGATATCCGGACGTTCGTCGTCGGGGGCGAGACGATCTGTGGAATCTACCGCGAGTCGGCGCACTGGATCACGAATACGGCGCGGGGCGCGAAGGCGAGCAACTGCCCGATCACCCCGGAGCTGGACGAGCTCTCGCGGGCGGCGGCGGCAGCCGTCGGCGGCGGCGTGGTCGCGATCGATCTCTTCGAGACCGCGTCCGGACTGCTCGTGAACGAAGTCAACTACACGATGGAGTTCCGCAACAGCATCGACACGACCGGGGTGAACATCCCGGCGAAGATCGTCGATTACGTCTTGCGGGTGGGGGCCGAGGCGCGTGCCCGGCGCGCGGAGACGGAGGTCTTCGCGGCGGACTGACTTGGTGAGAAGGCGTTGTCCCTTTCTTGTAGGGAACGGCCTCGTGCCGTTCCGATCGGCCGCAGGCCGATAACCAGGAGCATGAAACAGCTCCGGGACTGGGAAACCTCTTCCATGCAATGGTGAGGGTCGACACACGGGTCGACCCGTACGAAGGAATGGTGCCCATCATCCGTCGTTTCGAGCGAAGTCGAGAAATGACGGAAATCGCTCGGGATGGCGGACATTCAGAAGGATTCACAATTCGTTTGAGCCGTTGGCACGTCCATATCGGAGAAAGAACGCAGAGATGCTGAACGTTTCAATCATTGGTGGGTCGGGATACGCGGGCGGGGAGCTGACCCGGCTGTTGCTGGGGCACCCGGAGGTAAACGTCCAGCAGGTGACGTCGGAGCGCAATGCCGGCAAGTTCATTCGCACGGTGCATCCGAACCTGCGCAAGCGCACCGACCTGAAGTTCGTGACGAGCGAGCAGCTTGAGCCCTGCGATCTGCTCTTCCTCGCGCTGCCGCACGGCGTCTCGATGGAGAAGCTGGCGGCGGTGCGCGATATCGCGCCGGTCATCATCGATCTCAGCTCGGACTTCCGGCTGTCGAACCCCGGCGACTATCCGACCTGGTACAGCCACGAGCACAACGATCTTGAGGCGCTGGGCAAGTTCGTCTACGGCATGCCGGAGCTGCACCGGGAGGAGATCCGGACGGCGGACTGGATCGCGAGTCCGGGATGCATGTCCACCACCGCCATCATCGGTCTCTATCCGCTGTACCAGGCGGGCGTGGTCGATCCGGACATTCCGGTGGTGATCGAGGCGAAGACCGGATCGTCCGGTTCGGGCGGGTCGCCGGGGCTGGCATCCCATCACCCGGAGCGGGCGGGCGTCGTGCGCTCGTTCAAGCCGACCGGTCACCGGCACACGGCGGAAGTGATCCAGGAATGCACGTTCAACGGCGTGACCCCGCGGATCGCCTTCTCCGCGACCTCGACCGACGCGGTGCGCGGCATCCTGGCGACCTCGCACGTCTTCACGAAGGAGCCGCTGGCGGACAAGGATCTCTGGAAGATCTACCGCAAGGCATACAAGGACGAGCCGTTCATGCGGATCGTGAAGGAGAACGTCGGTATCCATCGCTATCCGGAGCCGAAGATTCTCAGCGGATCGAATTACGGCGATGTGGGATGGGAAGTCGACCCGCACTCGAACCGGGTCGTGGTGCTTGCGGCGCTCGACAACCTGATGAAGGGGGCGGCGGGACAGGCGGTGCAGGCGTTCAACATCCGGATGGGCTTCCCGGAGGAGACGGCCATCGACTTCCCGGGCCTGCACCCAATCTAGGAACGTTCCGGGAACGACGGTAGTTCTTCGCTTCGCTCACCTTTCTCCTGTACGTCATTCTGAGCGAAGCGAAGAATCCCCGTGCGAAGCACTCGGCAACAACGTCGCCGCACTCGGCCACATGGATCACGCCTTGGCTTAAGTCGTGCCGCGCTCAGGTCGGTCGGGCTGCGCCCGATGCGCTCTCGCTTCGCTGCGCGCGGGGATCCTCTCGCTACGCTGCACTTAGTTCAGGATGACAGAGAGGCGCCGTGATCGGGAACTGGCTGTTGGGGACGTGAGATTCATGGGTCTTGCCAGGAGGACATGGGCGGGTCGTCCAGAAGTCCTTGTGCAATGGGCTCGGAAACAGGGGATAACAGGGCGTATGCGCTGACTCTGGGGAAGATGGACGATGGCTGAGATGCTTGAACTGTCTATTCACGGCTTTGAGGAAATGCCCGTACCGAATCAGTTCCTGAGGCAGCAAGGTCGAGCACATGGACTGGCCATTCTTCTTCCAGGGCTTGGTTACACGTGTGATATGCCCTTCTTCTATTACACGGAGTTGCAGTTTCTCGTTGGAGGATTCGACGTTCTCCGGGTTGACTATGATTATCGTCAACCCGGAGGCCAGGCGTGGGGGAAGCCTGAACACGAACGGCGATTGATCGATGACGTCACGGCCGCTGTCCGTATGGGTGTATCCCAAAACGCGTACGATTCCGTGACGGTTGTGGGCAAATCGCTCGGTACGTTAGCCATGGCGCATCTTGATGTAAATGGTGACATGCCGTCGTCGTGGCGAAGTGTCTGGGTAACTCCTCTGCTGAAGCAGGATGTCGTTTGGACGTCGATTCAGCATCGAACGACACCGGCGGCAGTGGTGATCGGCACTGAAGACCCTCACTACGACGCGGTTCGGATTGCGAACCTCGAATCGCGAGATGCTATGACTGTCGTTGTGGTGGAGGACGGGAATCACAGTTTGAATGCGGGTCGTACCGCTGAGGACTCGGCTAAAGCGATGGCAACTGTGATTGGTCAGTTGGAAGCCTTCTATGATTTTCCTCGGCGTGACGCCGATGAGATGGATTGAGAGGAAGCAAGATTTCATGCTGGTAGTCAAGATCGGTGGCGGCAAGGCGATCGACATGGACGCCTACGCCCGGTTTGCGGAAGATGTCGCCACCCTCGATGAACCCCTCGTGATCGTGCATGGGGGCAATGCGGAGTTCAGCGCGCTCTCGGATGCGCTCGGCATGCCGCCGCGCATGGTGGAATCGTCCACCGGTCGCGTCTCCCGGTACGTCGACGCACCGACGATGGACGCGATGCTGATGGCCTACTGCGGCAAGGTCAACAAGCGACTCGTGGCGGCCTTCCGGCATGCGGGTGTCAACGCTGTCGGGTTGAGCGCGATGGATGGTGGTATCGCCACCGGCAAGCGCAAGCCGGTGATTCGCGGCACCGAGGACGGCAAGACACGCGTCTTTCGCGACGATCATGCCGGATCGATCAAGCAGATTGATCCCACACTGATCCACACGCTGATGGATGCCGGGTACGTCGTGCTGGTGACGCCGCCCGCGCTGGCCGATGAGGGCGTGCCGATCAATGTCGATGGCGACAAGCTCGCGTTGGGATTGGCCGAGGCGTTGCACGCGCGCGGTCTGCTCTTCTTCTCGGATACGCCGGGACTGCTCGCCGACCGCTTCGATGAGTCGACGCTGATCCGGTCGCTGGACGCCTCGAAGCCGGAAGAGGCGCTCTCGGCGGCGGCGGGGCGGATGATCGTGAAGGTCGAATCCGCGATCAAGGCGGTGCAGAAGGGCGTCGGGCAGGTGATCTTCGCCGATGCGCGGGTCGAGCGTCCGATCACGCGGGCACTGGCGGGAGAGGGCACAGTCGTGAGCGCTTCTGGTGAAGTTGTGGGCGCGTAAGCAGTCTGCTGGGGTCAACCTGGCTTCGCGAGATTTGGCCATGCGGGCCATCGGAACGGTACAAGGCCGTTCCCTACGGGTGAGAAGGGTAAGGCGTGGAATGAGCGGCGTGCAGGCGGTCGTCTTCGATCTCGGTGAGACGCTGGTGGATGAGACTCGGATGTGGGAGATCATCGCCCGGGCCGCCGGCGTGCCTGCGCTAACCTTCGCCGGGGTGCTCGGGAGCGTGATCGAGCGTCGCCTGCCCCATCGCGCGGTCTTCACGGAACTCGGCATCGAGCCGATCGAGGGCGCGGCGCTAGGATATCGCCTTGAGCGCCGTGACTTCTATCCGGATGCGATCCCCGTGCTGCACCGGCTCCGGGAGCTCGGGTTCCGGCTGGGGATCGCCGGGAATCAACCGCCGGGCGTGGTCGAAGAGCTTGCCGGTCTCGACCTGCCGCTCGACCTGATCGCCTCATCGGCGTCGTTTGGTGTCGCGAAGCCCGATCCTCGCTTCTTCGAGCGGATCGTGATGCATCTTGGGATACCGGCTGGGGCGATCGCCTACGTCGGGGATCGTCTCGACAACGACGTGCTTCCGGCGCAGGCGGTGGGCATGCGGGCTATCTTCCTCCGGCGCGGTCCGTGGGGGTACATCCACGCGGCCTGGCCTGAGGCCGCGCGCGTGACCTGCCGGATCGATGGGCTGCGGGAGCTGCCGGATGTGCTCCAGGGGATGCGCGGCCATGCATGAGCTTCACGACATGCCGCGCCTGCTGGCGACGGTCGGCCTGCCGTTCTCCGGGAAATCGACCCTCGCCCGCGCTTTGGCCGATGCACTCGGCGCCGACCTGATAGAGCTGGACGCGATGTTGGGCGACACTGTCGAACAGCCCGACGACGGCCGCGACTGGATCGAGCGCTACCGGCTGGCGCACGCCCGGATCCGGGCCGCGCTGGATCGCGGGGCGTTCGTCGTCTTCGATGCCGTCAATCACCGCCGTCACCAGCGGGACCGGCTGCGCCGGATCGCATCCGCGGCGGGAACGGGAGTACGCTTCATCTGGCTCGATATCCCGGCCGATGTCGCATTGGCGCGATTACGCCGCAACCGGATCCTTCCCGAGCGGCAGGACGTGCCGGACCATGGATTCGTCGAGATTGCCGGAGCATTCGAGCCGCCGGATGGAGAGCCCGACGTGGTGACGTATGATGGCGCGATGCCGACGGTGCGCTGGGTCGATCACCTTGCCGACGCCCTGCTGATGCCCGGCGATCTCCGGACCGATGGAGGGCTGGCCTTCCGTCGATGCTGAGCCGGAATGACGTCATGAATCGCCAAACCTCGATCTTCACGCATGCGTATCCCGAGACTGGGATGACAACGACAGGACCAGCGAATGAGCACACAGGTTTCAACTGGCACCTTCCCGGAATCGGTCACCGAGATCCTGGATATCGAGCGCAGCCACCAGATCCCGCTCTATGCCAAGCGCGATATCGCGCTTGTGCGGGGCGAGGGCTCGTACCTCTACGATAGCGACGGCCGCCGCTATCTCGACGCGATGAGCAACTACGGCGTGGCGGTGCTCGGGCATGCGCACCCCCGCTACGCACAGGCGCTCTCCGAGCAGTTGCAGACGCTGACCACTGGTCACCAGAGCTTCGGCAACGATGTGCGCGCTGCGCTGCTGCTGGAGCTGGATACGATCGCGCCGGAGGGCGTGCGCCGTTCCTTCGTGAGCAACTCGGGCGCGGAGGCGATCGAGGCGGCCCTGAAGTTCTCCCAGGCCTTCACCGGCCGTCACAAGATCGTTGCCCTGCGCCGGGGCTACCACGGGCGGACGCTCGGCGCGCTCTCGGCGACCGCCGACAAGAAGTACCGCGACCCCTTCGAGCCGCTGCCGATCCCCGCGACGCATGTGACCTTCAACGATGCCGCAGCGATCGCGAATGCCGTGGATGACGAGACTGCGGCGATCATCTTCGAGCCGATCCAGGGCGAGGGCGGCATTCATCCGGCCGATGCAGACTTCCTGAAGGCCGTGCGAGAGCTCGCAACCCAGCATGGCGCGGTGCTGATTGCCGACGAGATCCAGAGCGGTTTCCGGACCGGCGCGCCCTTCGCGAGCGTGGCCGCCGGGATCACGCCGGATATCCTCTGCACGGCGAAGGCATTGGCCAACGGGTTCCCGATCGGCCTCACGCTGGTGACGGAAGAGATCAGCGCGTCGTTGCCCGGCGGCGCGCACGGTTCCACCTTCGGCGGCAACCCGCTGGCGATGCGGGCCGCGTATGAGACGCTGCGCATCCTGCGCGAGGACGGGCTCTATGAGCGGGCCGCGACGCTTGGCACGCAGATTGTCGAGCGCATCACGGCGCTGAACAGCCCGAAGGTGCGGGCGGTGCGCGGGCGCGGGTTCATGATCGGCATGGAGCTCAAGGCGAAGGCGACGCCGGTGCTGCGGGGCTTGCAGGATCGCGGCGTGCTGGCATTGCCAGCCGGCAATCTGGTGATCCGCTTCCTGCCGCCGATGATCTGGGAGCAGGCGCAGGTCGACGAGCTGCTGACCGTGCTCGAAGAGGTCCTCTCCGGAGGTGAGTAACACCACTTCCGGATCGGTGTCCCCCCGTACCGAGCGGCCGGGGCACCGGATGAGTCGCCGCGCCGTGCTGCGCGGGGCGGTGGGAGGCGCTGCAGTGGCCGCGGTGATGGCCTTCCCCCGCCATGGGCGCCTGCAACCGGGAACGCCAGCCCGCGGCGAATCGAGACGTGGGGGGCGGCCGGTGGTTGCGCTGGCGCGAGTGCCGACCGGCGAGGAGCTTGCCGGGGCCGGCCGGCCGGAGAGCGCCTGGATCGGCAGTCTCTGTCACGATACGCTGACCATGCCCAACGAGCATGGTCAGCTCGGGGCCGGGATCGGTATTGCGCCGGTCCTCAGCCCCGAGGGGCGAGAGCTGACCGTCGGCTTGCGACAGGGGGTGATCTTTCCCGACGGCTCGAGGCTGTCGGTGGAGGATGTCGTCGCAAGCCTGGAGCGGGTCCGGGCCACGGGGCCATCGTCCGCGCAGGGCTGGCGACTCGAGCATGTCGAGCGGATCGAGGCCGTGGACGACGACACGATCCGGCTCACGCTGTCACAGCCCGATTCGGCGCTGCTGGGGTGCCTCTCGTCGCCATCGGTCCCGATCCTGCCCGCATCGGTGGCGCGGAATACCAAGACGTACGGCCTGCCCGACATGCCCGCTGGCTCCGGCCCCTTCTCTCCCGGGGCGGTTCCTGATGCCGAGACGTACGAGTTCGATCGCAACGGTGCGTACTGGCAGGTCGGAAGGCCGTTCCTGGATGGCGTGACGGTCACGAGCATTCCGGAGGATACCCAACGCACGATCGCCCTCGTCACTGGTGGCGTCGATTTCATGGTCGACGTACCGATGCTCGATATCCCGAGCCTGAAGCAGGATCCCAATATCACACTGGTGGGCGGTCCCAGCACACGCGCCTGCATCCTGATCCCGAACGTGCAGCAGGGCGCGATGGGCGACAAGCGGCTGCGCGCCTTGCTCTCCGGGGCGATCGACCGGCCCGCGCTCGTGACGAAGGCAACCGCCAACGAGGCGTCCGGCGAGCAGACGATCTTTCCCAAGGAGACCTGGCCGGGGCTGGATCAGCCGCCCGCGCAGACAGATTGGGCCCAGACCCGGAAGGATCTGACGGAGCTGGGCTATCCCATCGGCGTGCCGCTGCGCCTGATCGCGGACGAGCGCGAAGGGGCGCTGGCGAACGCGGCGGTGCTGATGCAGGAGCAGTTGGCGTATGCCGGGATATCGCTCACCCTCGACCTGCTCGATGAGGCGGCCCTGCGGCGGGCGATCGTGACGCGCGATTACGATCTCTACATCACCTACACGCCGCCGTGGACCGATCCCCACGAGCTGGTCCGGCCGCTCCTGATGACGGACGCCCCGGCCAACCTGATGGGATACCGCAGCGCCCGTGTCGATCACCTGATCCGCCGTGCCGTGATGGTGAGCGATCTCGAGGCCCGGGCCGAAATCTACCGGCAATTGCAGCGGATCCTGCTGGACGAGCTGCCGGTGATCGTGCTCTTCTTCCCCAACTATTACGATGCGATGTCGTCCCGCTTGCAGGACTACCGCTGGTTTCCGCCGGTACGCGCGTATGGCATGCGCACGGCATGGATGGAATCGGCCACGCCCGCGGGCTGAGATCGTGGCATTATTGACCACGACACAATGGATTTTCGGCCCTGGTTTCGGATGTGTCCGGAGGCGGCGCCGCACAAGGAGCAACACGTGCAGATGAGAACTTCGGGAATCATGAAGCGGGGCCTGACGGCGCTGGCGGCGACAGCTCTGCTCGCTTCGACGCTCTTCACGGTGGGCGGAGCTACAACCACGGTTTCGGCGCAGGAGGGAACGGCCGTGGCCGCCACCGCCGTCGCGGGTGGGGGAACCGTCGATACCTCGGGCTGTTGGACAACACCGCCGACCACCACCGATGGCTACCCCCAGTGGTCGCAGGCGCCGCAGATGGTGATCGATCCGTCTGCCAAGTACACGGCGACGATCGAGACGAACAAGGGCGATATCATTGTCGAGCTCTACGCCGACAAGGCCCCCACGACCGTCAACAACTTCATCTGCCTCGCCGGCAACGGCTTCTACAACATGACGCTCTTCCACCGGATCCTCACCGGCTTTGTCGTGCAGGGGGGCGACCCGACCGCGACCGGTACGGGCGGCCCCGGCTACCAGTTCGGGGATGAGTTGCCGACCGATCTCAACTACACGGCTGGCACGCTGGCGATGGCCAACTCCGGGCCGAACACCAACGGCAGCCAGTTCTTCATCTGCCTCGACGATTTGAGCGACAAGCTGCAGAAGAACTACTCCATCTTCGGCAAGGTGACGGGCGGCATGGATGTGGTCGAGGCGCTCGCGCAGACGCCGGTGCAGGCGAACCCGATGACGGGTGAGCCCTCCGTGCCGACGACGCGCGTCGGTATCGTGACGATCACCGTGAGCAAGCAGTAGGCGAGCACACCGGGCACAATCGACCTATGTGAGAACCCGGCCCCTCGGAGCACGATTCGCTTCGAGGGGCCGGGTTTTTGAGTGCCCCGTGTCATGCAACACGAAGGGGCAGCGCGGCGTTCTCCCTGCAAGGAATATGAAGGCGAGGCCTCGACAGGGAGAACAGCATGAACATCGTGATCTGGATACTCATTGTGATCGTGGCCGGTTGGTCCAGCTTTATGACGTCGCCAACACCGGCGGCAGCCCCGGTCTCCAGACCGGCCACACCGGTTTGTGTTGGTAGCGCCACCCGGTGCGATGGCGATACGGAGTGGCAGGTCGTGCGGATTGGGAACGTGGAAGGCGTGGTCGTGCCGGAGGATGAGGCTCGCGATCTGGCGGCCTGGGGCACCAGTGATCCGATCGAGGGAACCTGGCAACCGGACAAGGCGGATATCGAGGAGCTCGAATCGCACATCGAGGAGGCCGCCGCGCACGGGTCATCTCCCTCCCAGCAGCCACGCCCCGAGTCCCTGGATGGATACGTTCGGCAATACGCGGGCATCATCGAGAACGGTGAGAAGAAGATCTTCGTCAACGGCATGTGCCATGTCGATAGTGACGCGTGGAAACACGAGCCCTACATCGTGATGGATGGCGGCCCATGCTATTTCACGGCGGTCTACAACGTGGAGACGGAGGAGTTCGAGCTGTTCCGGTACAACGGCGACGCATGAGCATCGAGTCAGTGCGAGTACGAACAATTATGCTTTCCGTAGGGAAGGACTTGCGGCGGCAAGGTAAACGCATACAGGACGAACGCGCCACAATAGCCTGCCCTCGCCGTGCGACGAAGCGAAGCCGAATGGGTCCTCCCGGGGTTGTGCAGGGGACGGGCTCCCGGTTATCCGAACGACTCCTTCAGGGGCCGGGCGGGACCGACGCAGCTGCTGACTTTGATTGGAGGCGTCGTCAATGCGAACGTTCCGGCATTACCCAATCAAGTCGTCCCCTACGAGATCTCTTGCTCTCTTTGTCGTCATTTCGAGCGAAGTCGAGAAATGACGAGGGGGAGCGGCGATAGAGACGCCCTTGCCTGGCGGATTGTCGGCGGCGCGGGCTAGCTCGTGGCGGCGGGAAGGGCGGGGCGGGTCGGGCGCTTGCCGACAGTGTGGGCCACCATCGCCACGATGATGATGAACACCGCGATCGCCACCGCGATCGGTTTCACCCCGAAGATATCCATCGCGATGCCGGCGATCAGCGTTGGCAGGAGCGATCCGATATTGCCGATCAGCCCTTGGGTGGCAATTACCTGCCCCCGCACGACGGCCGGGGTGCGCTGCAGCAAGATCGAGCGGGCGGCGACATTCACCACCGCCGAGGCGAAGCCCGCCGGGATCGAGACAAGCATCGCGACGGCAACCAGCGGCGGGATGCGCAGCAGGTTCGTGATCTCGTCCAGCGGCAGGCGCAATGTGTCGTTCAGGAAGGTATAGGTCGCCGTCACGAACCCGAGCGCGCCGACGCAGAGCGCGAACAGGAAGAGGCCGCCAGCGGCACTGGCCTGCTCGCCGATCGTCCGGCCAAGCCGGGGAGCGAAACGCAAGCCCAGCACGAGCCCAAGCGCCGCCGGTGCGAAGACGAAGACCGTATTCTCCTTCGATGTCCCCAGGATGCGCTCCAGGTAGAAGGGCATGATGACGATCAGGGCGCTCATGCCGACGCTGACGAGCACGTCATCGATGATTGCCTCGAAGGTCGGGTGATCTCCCCGGATGAAGCGCCAGCCATCGCCGAGCGATTCACGGAGCGACCGGCGATGGCGCCGGATGAACGCGCCCCGGCGCTCTCTCGCCGCGGGGAGCAGCGCGGTCAATGCCCCCGCGATCAGGAAGAGGGCGCCCGCGAGGGCGAAGACGAGTCGCGGCCCGCCGAGGCGCAGCAGGATCGGCGCGGCGATCACGAGTCCGACCGCCTGCGATATGGTCAGCGCGAGGTTGAACATCGCCTGGGCTGACGTGTACCGGGACGGTGGGACGATCTCCGCCAGCATCGAGGATTCCGCCGGTGAGTAGAACTGGTGGATGATCCAGATGCCGAGGGTCGCGGCGAAGACCCCTTCGAGCGAGGCGTTGCTGCCCACCATGAAAAGCATGAACGTGAAGCGGAACCCGTTGAGGGTAACGAGCAGCGCCTTGCGCGAGAAGGTGTCCGCGACCACGCCGGCGGCGAGCCCAAAGACGATCGAGGGGATATTCGAGCAGATGACGAAGAGCGAGTTGTAGACGGACCGGTTCGAGAGATCGACGACCATGATCAGCAGCGCGTAGAGAAGGGCTCCCTGTGCGGTCTGCGCGAGCAGGCGCGATGTCCAGAGCGTGCGGAAGGCGGGGTCGGCCATGACCGACGGTTCCGGCACCGTCACGACCTGCCGTTGCTGATTGCGTTTCCTGAAGAGTCGTTTGCCTTCTGCGGACTCATCCACTGGCTTACGCGCGGGCAGGTTCGGAGCCTCGGAGGCGGAGAAGAGCCCGCCGAGCGAGCGCGTCTCGACGTCGTGCTGATGATTGTTGTCGTCCGGCTCATCGCCAGGTGGCGGCACGGGCGGGCGCAAGGGAACGGTGCGGCGAGCCGGGCGCACCGTTGGTCGCGGTTTCGCGACGCGAGCCGGGCGCGGCGTTGATCGAGACGCGCCCGGCAACGATGGTTGCTTGTCAGGTTCCGTTCCGGTCATATGCCCGGGGTTCTCCTCGTCCTTGCATGCCATCGAGTGCGCGGCACGGCTGCCGGTGCGGCTGCCGGTACGGCCGGGCGTCAATACATCCCGATGCTCGCCTCCATGATCCTACAGGACCGCCGGTGGGTCATGTCAACCGGACGACCCCTCCGCGCAGGGGCGCAGTGGTCCCGGCGAGTACGCACGCCGTGCGCCGCCAGCGGTGACGAGCGCGGATGTGGGCACCCTCAGTCGATGAACGGCAGGAGATCGCGCAGTCCCTGCTCGATCCCGTCGCGAAGTTCCTTCCACGACGGCATGATCTCCCGGAGCGAGACGTAGAGCAGGATGTCGCCGACGATCAGCAGGATGAGAATGGCGATCGGCCCGATGATCCCCAGACTCTCCATCAGCCTGCCAAGCCGGAAGACATTGAGGCTGAAAAGCAGGAAGAGCACCCAACCGATACCAAGCAGCATGCCGCCGAGCACGAGCTCGCCCGGCCGCGGGGAATCGCGCCAGATGAGGATGGCGACAATCCCGATGATGAGGAGCGCTCCGGCGAGAACGAAGAGCGCGATGAACGCCCACGACGCCTGGACCCAGCGCGCGCGCGGGACGAGGCGGCTCGTTCGGCGCTGGTTGGGCCACGCGCCTTCGATTGCCGTCTCGATCGCCTGGATGGTGAAGAGCAGGGCGATAGCGAGGGCAATCAACAGCCACCAGAGGCGTGTATCGAATGGACCCAGTGGAATGCGATCGGCGTTGAGATCGGAGAGATGCAACCAGTCCGGCATTGTCAGATGATTCACTCTGGATCTTCGATCGCCGGCCCATGAGGCACGTGTCGATCGCGAGACCGGTCAGGACACTGGAGGCCCACGGCGATGAGCCGGATCTTTCCAGAATCCACAGGGAGAACGGGACCGGGTGTGTATCCCGGTGGGAATGACCGCGCATGCGTGCCAGGACATGGTTGCGCGCGACCGCCAGAGGAAAGGTAGCACACGCAAACAGAACCCGGATTCACACGTGAATCCGGGTTCTCGGTTCGGGATGGGTTACGACGAGGCTTGCTCGGCTCGAATTGCGTCCGCCAGACGGCGAACGCCTTCGCGGATGCGGTCTTCGGGCACCGTCGAGAAGCTGAGGCGGATCGTGTTCGTCACGTCCCGAGCGTGGAAGAACCAGTCGCCCGGGAAGACGACCGTGCCGAAATCGGCGGCGTGCATGGCGAAGGTATTGACATCGAACGTGGCTGGGAGCGTGATCCAGACGAAGAAGCCGCCGTCCGGTCGGGACCAGCTCACGCCCTCCGGCATGAACTCATCGAGCGCGGCGAGCATCGCATCGCGGCGGCTGCGGTAGATATCCCGCGCCCGCGCCACTCGCTCATCGAGGCCGTTGGCGGCCGCGTGATAAACCGTGCGCTGGGCGATGCGGTCGTTGCTGATGTCGGAGATCTCGCGCGCGGCGAGCAGGAGCCGGAAGATGTCCGGCGGTGCCGTGACCCATCCGGTGCGCACGCCCGGTGCGATCGTCTTCGAGAAGGTGCCGAGATAGATCACGCGGTCGTCGAGCGCGCGGAGCGGTGGAACCGTCTCGCCCTCGTAGCGGAGGTCGACATACGGGTCGTCCTCGAGAATCTCGACGCCATGCGCCCGCGCGAGCTGGATGAGCCGGTGGCGGCGCTCGATCGACATCGTGGTGCCGGTCGGGTTCTGGAAGGTCGGAATCGTATAGATGAACTTGGCGCGTGGTTCGGCGGCGAGCACGGCTTCCAGCGCATCCATATCCATGCCGTGCTCGTCCACCGGGACGCCGACCAGGCGCGCTTCATACGTCTCGAACGTTTCGAGCGCGCCGAGGAACGTCGGCTCCTCGACGATCACGACATCGCCCGGATCGAGCAGGATCTTGCTGGTGAGGTCGATCGCCTGCGTGCTGCCGGCAGTGACGAGGACTGTGTCCGGAGAGACGTCTGCCCCAAGCCCGCACATGTGTTGTGCGATCAACTCGCGCAGCGGCGGGAACCCCTGCTGGTCGCCGTAGCCAAGGACGTCGATCGCGTGTTCCCAGGAATGACGCGAGCCTGCTTGCAGGAGGTCGAGCGGAATCGCTTCCTTGGCTGGGGAACCGTCGCCGAAATAGATCGGATCGGTGTGCCGCTTGAAGAGATTGAAGATATCGGTCCAGATCGAGCTGCCGTAGGCGGCGGTTCGGGCCGCGAACCGGCTCGGCCGGGTGGCGGATGCGGATGTGATTGCGGTGTCCGGGGTGCGATCGTCGCCCCCGCTCGTACGGTCGAAGGTTGCGGTCTGCTCGGTCGAGATGTCGGTTGCCATGAGAGGTATCCTTCGCGCGATCGGTGAGGATGTCAGCAGAAAGAGACGAAGGGCGGGAATGCTGCACATCGTCGTGCGTCCGCCGGGACCACCCCTTGCGCGTGCAAGCTGGTGGAACAGTGCGGCATGCCTGTATCGAACCGGAAGGGAATCCGGGCGATCAGGCGCGGGTAGGGGGATCGATCAGCGCGACGGGAAGGGGGAACCCGTTGAGTAGGTGCTGGATGGGGAAGGGGAGAGCGCATACCGGAGCGCAGGAGATGATGCCCTGCACTGAACGGATCGTCTCGTTGTGGACTGCACTGGCGATTGCCTGAGCCAAGGCCGCTCCCCTTAAGTGAACACAGGATGTGCGATGGCCGCTCGTCCAAATGAACTTCTTGCCATCCTTCTCCATGATAGGGGGAACGCGCCGCGCGGCGCAACCCCCTTCGCCGTCATTCTGCCCGCAGGAATGACGGGAGAGGAGACGCGCTCACACCGGGATCGCGGCGTAGCTCGATGCGCTCTCGCTTCGCTGCGTGCGGGGATCGTCATCCCATTCGGTAGATCGTCCACGCCAAGCTGTCCAAATCCCTGTCATCCTGAGCATGCGAAGGATCCCCGTGCGACGCACAACCACTCGGCAGCGCCGCTGCCGCCCAAAGAGCGCGCTGTCCGATGGGCGCTATCCAGACAGGTTGGCGTTGACGTTCTATTCACGATGACATAACCGCATTGGAGGGCATAGGTGGCTCTGGATTCCGGGTAGACCTGCGAGGAAGGATTGCCAATCCGGGCTTGTCATCGAGGCACAAATTGGGTAGTCTGTCATGTGTACGTACACCTGAGGTGCGAACGAGTCGAGAACCTGACGGAGAGGTCCCCAAGTGCGTCACCCCGCCGCTTGCTTGGGAGCGGAGGGAAATGAGATGACCGTGGACCGTAGCGTCCGGTCGGCGGCTTCGCCCGCCGGATTGTGTGATCTGGCCGGGCCGACCTCCGGCGAAGAGAACAACGGCTGTGTCGTCCTGGCGCGGGGAGAGCGGGTAGCCGAGCTCCTCGCGGGGCCTGGTATCTGGAGTGAAGCGCGTGCCGGGGCGATCACCGCGCACCGGTCTCCTGGCCGAACGCAAGGGGAGAATCCGGCCAGGGAGAAACAGACGTATGGTGATGGAGTTGTCGGGATGTACGCTGGTCGTAACCAACGGCATGTTGGCGGCTGGCGGGGCTATCCACCCGGCGGCACCACGTATGCGCGGACAACTCGCGCGCAGATCGTGCTTGCGCGATCTGGACCGATGCCGATTGGACGGCGGACGGATGCCCATTATGCGGCGCTCCATCCGCAGCGGCGGCCAGCTTATCGTAGATTTCGTGGGGGAATAACAGGAATGCGATTGCAGGGGGGACATGAATTACCACGGGAGCGCGGCTGGGCGCTGACCGTGGAGCGGGCACGCGCGTCGATGCGGTTTCCGCGGCTCGGCGCGACACGCCGGGTGTTTGTGGCGGCTCTCGCGGCGTTCGTGCTGATGATTGGGGCCGTCGGGACGAGCTTCGCCGAACAGTACCGGTACGAGGTGCAGGACGGTGATACCGTCGACTCGGTCGCCGCGACCTTCGGCGTCGATCCGCAGGCCATTGTGCAATCGAGCTACGTGCCGGATGGCGTGACCCTGACACCGGGGCAGATCATTGTGATCCCCGAGCCGGGGCAATCTCCCTCCGATGCCGCGCAGATGGCTGCTGCGCGGGAGGGGACCAGCCCATGGGTGCAGACGGCGCACTGGGTGCAGGACGGCGAATCGCTGGAGAGCATCGCCGCCGATTACGGGCTCGATGCGCAGGCGCTGGCCGATTTCAATGGCATCTCCGACCCGACCTCGATCACGCCGGGTCAGCGCATCGTCATCCCGCCCTCCCGTGACGGTGCTCCCGCCGCGCAGGCAGCGGACGGCGCTGTGCGGCACGCCGGTGAGGTGATGGTCTCCGGAGTCCCGACCTACGCACAGACGCGCAATCTGAGCTGCGAGTATGCGGCGGTCCACATCGCGACGTCGGCTTTCGGCGGCGGCATTCCGGAAGACGTGATGATCTCGTCGATCCCGGTGACACTCAATCCGCATTACGGCTACCGCGGGAATATCGACGGGCCGTGGGGCAACACCACCGACTACGGCATCTATCCGGAGGCGCTGGCGCCGACCGTCAACGACTGGGGATTCCAGTCCGACATCTTCTACGGCCAGGGCGACACCAGCCAGCTGACGTCCGAGATCGATGCGGGGCATCCGGTGCTCGTCTGGCTCGGCATGTGGGGTGATACCCGCGAGCGGCTGTCGGACGACGGCGACTACAGCGTTGCCGCCGGTATGCACGTGGTCGTTGCATACGGCTACGACGACAACGGGATCTACGTCTCGGACCCGGCCCACGGGAACTACGATTTCTACTCGTGGGACGCGTTCATGGGCATGTGGAACGTGCTCGATGGCATGTCGATGGCGGTCTATCCCGGATAGCCGGTCGGCAGCACTGCTACCAATCGTTCACTCCCGCGACCCCTCAGTGGCTGGCTGAGGGGTCGCTTCATGTTTGGGGGATCGAGGTGCGCCGGTGCCGATGGCGCAGGGCCATATTTCGCAGCGTGGACCGCCGAAGCGGTTGTGCGATTGGCACCCATTGGGTCTCGGGCTGCGCCCGATCGGGTCGACACATAGGTCGACCCCTACGAACGGGGATCACGACGTCGGCACCGGGTTATGCGGCGCAGGCGGGGAGTTCGTCCAGCACATCCGGCGCCGCATCGTCGTCCGAGGCGCTGTCGTCAAGGTCACGCAACGCCCGGTTGCCGAGGCAGAGCAGGAAGACCGCGAAGACCGTCCCCGCTGCGACCAGCACCGTGCTGGAGAGCCCGATCCATGAGATGAAGCTGCCGCCCAGCAGCAGCCCGGCCGGCGAGGCGACCATCGACCCGGCCATGAACGCCCCGAAGACGCGCCCGAGGAGATGTGGTGGCGTCCGCTTCTGGATCAGCGTCTGGACGAGTGGATTGACGACACCGCTGCCGATCCCCATCAGCAACACCAACCCCCAGGCGATCCACAGCGATGGCAAGACAGCAAGTCCGGCCAGCGGCAGCCCCAGCAGCAGGATGGCGGAGAGCACGATCGGGCGCTGGGTCAGGCGGGATCCGATCGCGCCGTAGCCAAGCGCGCCGATCAGGCCCCCTGCGCCCAGGCCGCTCATGAGGATGCCCAGGTCGCGCGCGCTGTTGAACTCCTGCTTCGCGAAGAGCGGCAGGGCAACCCCAAAGATCGGGGATAGCACCAGGTTGATGACGACCGCCGCCAGCACGATCGTGCGCAGCAGCGAATGATGGATGAGGAACGAGAGCCCTGCCCGCACTTCCGCAAGGTAGCTTTCGCCTGACGGCTCCGGGCGGGAAAGTGGGGGAACGAGTGCGGCCATCCCGACGATCGAGACCAGGAACGCCCCCGCCGCGAACCAGAGCACATCGACCGGGCCGAGCCAGGCGATCATGACCCCCGCGAGCGGCGCGCCGGCCAGGCCGGCGATCGCCTGGTTGATCCCGAAGGCCGAGTTCACTCGTTCGAGCGGCATCCCGGCGCGGGAGGCGAGATCGGGCACCATCGCCTGTCGGGCGGTCCCGCCCGGTGCGTCGAAGATCGCCCCGAGGAACATCAATGCCAGGAGCCCCGGAAAACTGAGCCCGGTCGTCAGGTAGAAGAAGGGGACGGCCGCGAGTGTGAGCGCGCTCAATGCATCGGCGAAGATCGACATCCCGCGCCGGCTGGTGCGATCGACCAGCGCGCCGCCGAAAAAGCTGGTGATGACAACCGGAATCAGCGTCACGGCGGCGGTGAGGCCCGTCTTGCTGGCGCTGCCGGTCGTTTCGAGCACGAACCAGGGCACGGCAAGAGACGTGAGGGTATTGCCCAGGTTCGAGATCAGATTCGTCGCCAGCAGGCTGGAGATCGGGAGACGTTGCATGACGCGCGTTCCTTGAAGTCGTCGTGATGCGGTCGGGTAAATCGGTCAGGAGATCAGCGGGAGCCGCTATGCAGGGCGGTCAGGCGTGCGTCCTGGCCGGGCACCAGCATAGTGGACCCTTCCGGACGTTGGCATCCGCTGATGCGCTCACCGATCGCAATCAGCGCGCGGCCGGTGACACTTCGGACGACGGTGAATCCTGTGCGGTGCTTTGTCTGGCTCACGGCTTCGCGGATGGCCCGCTGGCGATCGGCAATCATCAGGTCGAGAAGATCGGGATTGGGAGTCATGTCGGTGCCTTTCCGCTCTCGGGATGGTTTTTTTGACAATGCTCTCGCCAGGCCAGCGCCATCGTGCCGGTGGACCGGTGGCCAATGCGTTCAATCGGGTTGGAACAACGGACGTGAATTGAATGCCGGGGTGAGCGGCGGGTAATGTTGACCGGCGACCGCCAGCCCGGATGAGGGGGGATCCAGGCAAGCGGTCAACGGTGCCGAAAGGGAGGGTCAGGCGTCGCGGGGTTCGTCCTGCTCAATCTGGGCGAGCGCCTCGTCGATATCGATGTCACCGCGCTCAAGGGCCTCGAGCACGCTCAGGCGAGCGGCCTCGTCCTTGTCCTCCAACCGGTCGATGCCCGGTGTCCCGGCGCTGGTGCCGGCGGGAGCGGGATCGGCCTCGGCCCGGGCCGGCGATTCGGGCTCGGGTGCTGGCGTCGGGGGTGTCACCGAAGCTTGCGCGGTGGTGCCATTTTCGGTGACAGGTGGCGTGGTCGCGGGTCGTGAAGCCCATGGCGCAGCGC
>JBARWF010000139.1:0-17049 GCA_049646645.1 Thermomicrobiales bacterium | reverse complement strand
GGCGCCGGGTCGCTCTGTCCTCCTCACACGTTCCGGGCGTTCCTTGGAAAGGACCTGATGGCTGAACCCAAAGACATCCCGATCCTGTCCTTCGCATCAGCCGAAGAGTTTGAGCAATGGTTGGCCGAGCACCAGGCGGCCACGGATGGCCTGTGGATAAAGATCGCGAAGAAGGCGTCGGGGATCGCCTCGGTCACCTACGACGAAGCGCTGGATGTCGCGCTCTGTTACGGCTGGATCGATGGGCAGAAGAAAACCCATGACGACGCGTTCTTCCTGCAGAAGTTCACGCCGCGACGACCGCGCAGCCTGTGGTCGAAACGCAACATCGGCAAGGTGGCGGTGTTGATGGAGGCGGGAAGGATGCAGCCAGCCGGCCTGGCGGAGGTGGAGGCCGCGAGGAAGGATGGCCGCTGGGAGGCGGCCTACGATTCCCCGAAGGACATGGTCGTTCCGGACGATTTCCTGGAAGCCGTGCGCGGAAACCCGCAGACGCAGGCATATTTCGAGTCGCTCAACAAATCCAGCGTGTATGCGATCGGGTGGCGACTGGCGACGGCGAAAACGCCGGCGACGCGGCAGCGCCGGTTCGACAAGTTGCTGGCGATGCTGGAAGCGGGCGAGTTTCGCTGATACGCGGCGGATATCGGGCTTGTGGTTCGCCCGATCAAGTCGACCCCTGTGGTGGATTCTGTGCAGGGCGCTCGGGCCCGAATGTAGGTGTGCCACGCACCGTCATTTCGAGCGAAGTCGAGAAATCTCTAGGCTGCGAGCGAAACGAGATTTCTCGACCCATTCGGCTCCGCTGCGTCGCACGGCGAGGGCAGGCTTTCGCTCGAAATGACGAGGGGGAACGGTTTGCAAGAGGCCCCCGGAGCGCAACACTCCGGGGGCCTCTGGCCCATGTGCCGGCCCTGCTTTCCGATGGACGGGATTCGCGGTCTGCGCTATCCCATGCCCAAGGAGAATTCGTCCAGCAGCCACACCCCGCTTCCGGGATCCTTCAGGAAGCGCCACGTGTTCGGGAGTCCCTGTTCCAGACCGCTGGCATTGATATACGCCTGGATATCGTCCTTTGTCTTGCCCGATGGTGCGAGGCCGGTGCCGTCCTTGCGCACCCATATGATCGAGAGCGTCGCGTCCGAATCGCTGTATTGCCGGTTGTACAGACCGGGAACGTAACTGGGGACCATTGGCAGCGTCGGGTTGCCATCCAGAGACATCGGGGCAAACCGCCCGATCTCCTTGCCATCCGCAACCTGCTCGAGATCGCTGCGGATCTGGCCGAGATCGAAGGCTGGCATGTAGGCCGCCTGGAACTCTGCCTGGATCATGCGGTTGGATTCCAGCGCCCAGCGCTGGAATGGGGTGCCGTAGATCGCGCAGGCGAGCCACAGCTTCTGCGCCCGGACAAGCTCGTCATAGACCGGTTGCTCCAGCGTGTACCCGATCGCGGCCTGGTTGCCTTCCGTGAAGACCGGGCTCGGGACTGGTGTTGCACTGTCTCGGTCGGCCTCGGCAATCGCCTGCCGTTGGGCGTATCTGTTGGTTTGGAGTCGCTCCATCACCTGATCGACCGTGAGCGGTTCGACCGTGCAAGCGTTCTCATCCGGAATCTCCAGCCCGATTTCGTAGTCCTGTCCATCGCTCGTCTGGAGCGCGGCGAGGTGCATTGGCGGGACGCCATCTCCACCATTGCGGGGAAAGCCGAGGTGATCGCGGTTGAACCAGGCAGTCGCTGTCGCAGCGATCAACAGGGCAATGACGGCGGCGATCGAGAGGACAGTATTGACGGTACGCATGCCTCCCTTTGGCCGGACGTGAAGCCAATCCGGCCGCTGCAGTGGCGGTGAGACGGGGGTGGGTGCGGCGGGCTCCGGGGTTTGGGCCATGAGGATATCCTCCCAGATGGTTTCCATTGTTGTGCTCGTGGCGTCGCTCACCGGAGATTTCGCGGAGGCGGCCAGCCCATGGAACTGGTGCGCCGCCGACTGTGCTCCCGCGAGCGTGGCCGGGTCGGATTGGTCGCTGGCGGATTTCTCCGTGCCGGGTGTCGACAGTCCCGTCACGAAGGCATCGAGCCAGGCATCGAAGTGGTCTTCGGGATGCGTGAAGTCGATATCCCGGAATCGATCCGGCTGGTGGTTCTGGTTATTGGGGCGCATCGGTGGTCTCCGTGGCTGCGAGATCGATTGGCCGGGTCGGATGGTCGAGCAACTCTCGCAAGGTGCCGTAGGCGCGAAACTGGGCGGATTTGACGGCGGAGAGCGACATGCCAAGTGCCTCGGCGATCTCGGCGCCGGTGAGCCCGGCGAGGCGGAATTCCACGATCTGGCGCTGCCGCTCGGGCAGGCGGGCGAGCATCCGGCGAACCTGGCGCCGGGTATCGGCGGCGACCGCGTGCTCCTCCGGGGAGCGTGCGGGGTCGATCAGCGCCGGTGACTCGGCGAGCGGCTGGGTGCCGCCGCGCCCAGGGGCGTCGAGGGAGCGATGCTTGCGATCGCGCCGGTGTGTATCGACGACGATGTTGTGGGCGATGGTGAAGAGCCAGGAGCGAAAGGTGCTGCCTGGTCGCGAGGGATCGGACCGGAAGTTCGGAAGCGCATTGAGCGCCCGGATGAAGACCTGTGAGGTAGCGTCGGCGGCGATCTCGCGGTCGCCGAGCCGGCGCTGGCAGTAGCCGAGCACGATCGGGAAATAGTGCTTGTAGAGGGGTGCGAAGGCGATCGGGTCGGTCTGCGCCTGGGCGACGATGCGCAGCTCGTCCGGGACCGTGTTGCGTCCGGGATGCTCGGGCTCAGTCATCGGGCGGTGCTCCGGGGCATCCCTTACAGCGGGGTGCTCTGATCTGGTTGTGCGCCATGCGATCTCCGCCATCTCCACGTCCTGCCAATAGTAGGAGGCGGGCGCCGATGCGTCCCGTCACCTATGTAAACGCGGGAGCGACGGGCGAGTTGTGGTGATGGGGAGGACGGGCCGACACCGGAGGGCGATCATCTCTGATCATCGCCCTCCGGTGTCGGCCCGTCATTTCGAGCGAAGTCGAGAAATGACGGAGAAAATCAGAGAAGATCCGCGTCCGGCAGAGGGCGTGTGCGGTGAGCGGCGCGCGCTGGCTCCCCACGCATGCCTGCCGGTTCGGTGTCGCGAGGCATCTGCGCGGCGGTTGCGGTGTCCGGCGCGGGCGTTGCCACACTGGGCGCTGGTGTCGCCGGGGCGAGGCGGACGGTATCGATGTAGCGCCCGATCTCCTCGTAGAACGGCGCGCACGCGCCGCTGCAGAGGGTCAGGCTCTCATCCACGAGCCATTGCCCAGCGACTTTGGCGAAGGTCAGGAACCGGACCGGGATGAACGCCGGTGTCTCGCCATCGCGCTGCGAACTGGCGAGAATCGACTTGACCGGAACGCCGATCCTGCCGTCGGCGAGGGTCACGAAATCCTCCGGGAAGATCACCTGTTGCATGCCATCGGCGTTCCATTCGCTGAGCACGACCGCGTCCGTGCCAGCCAGGTCGCGCTCGTCGACGATGTAGGCAGCGGGATCGAGATCGAGCAGGAGCGGGGATAGCTCCTTCGAGAGCTCATTGCTCGTCGCCAGCATGTCGGCGTAGTCGGCGGTTGAGGTATAGGCGAGCGAGGACGCCAGATTGGCGCGGTCGGTCTGCAGGGTTCTTGCCTGATATTTGTATGGTTTCTCATCAAGGAAGCGGCAGGAGCTGTTCGCGAGATAGGTGGTGATCGCCTCGTGGGCGTCAGCGGAGGTGGCCGGTCCCTGCGTCGGCACGTAAGCGGGATCGGGCCAGGTCGTGGACTCCGTGATGAGCCGTGAGATATCGTCGTCGGTGATGAGCGTGATGCAGGGCTGCGGCGCTGTCGAGGCACTGACGGTCGTCGGTATGGGGGAGGCAGGCGTCGCGAGCTGATCCTGACGCTCCTGCCAGTACGCCTCGCACTCTCCGAAGCAGAGATCGAGGGTCTGATCGAGTTTCCATTGCCCATCGACCGAAGAGAAGATCAGGAGCGGCACTTCGCTGTAGTCGTCGCCTTCAACGCGCTTCCACAGGTCGTCACTTGTGATCGATACGGTGGTGATCACGCCGATTCTGCCGTCGGTGAACTGGATAGCATTCTCGGGTTTATACGTGCTGAACCATCCCGGAGTTGAGTCTCCCACGGTTCCGGGCCATGTGTCTGGCCCCTCATCGTGAACTCCCTCTGGGGCGCGTTGGTAGATTGTCGGCGCACCCCGGTCCTCGATCTGGGCCGAGACCGTCTGAGCCGCCTCGATGTCCTCTGGCAGCATGTCGCCGATTTGCTCGTCGCGATTGACGTAGCGCGACTTCATGCGTTCGGTCATGAACCTCGCGGCGATATTGGGCGAGTGATTTGGTTCGCCGATGACGCAGGCGGTGATGTTACGCGCCGTGCGGGCGACCTCTTCCGCATGTGCCGTGGTGGGCTTCAGGAGTGGACGGTAGACGCGATCCGGCAACTGCGGATCGGCCATTGCCGCCTGCGTCGGCAGCACGCACTCATCGGCTGTGATCGGCCGGAGCCACGCCGATTCTGCCGTCGCCGACGCGGCGGCGGTCGCAACCGCCTCGTCGCTCGGGTATGGCGTCCCCGCGTGCTCCAGCTGGCCTTCCCAGAAACTCTCGCAGTTTTCGAGGCAGAGCAGGAGTTGCTGATCGACCTGCCACGTGCCGTCCGCAGGCGTGAAGACGTACATCGCGACGGTCATCGGCGCCCCGGAATCAGTTCTCTGTGTGGCCGCGTTCAGGGCATCGTCCGAGCCAAAGGCGATCTTGAGCGGGATGCCGATGCGGCCATCGTCCAAGAGGATCGCGCTCTCCGGCAGGAAGACCTCGTAGAAGCCCTGCGTCACGTCCGTCTCGTCGTCGGCGCCGGGCAGCCCCTTCACATAGGGCGTGTAGTCGCCCTGGGCGATCAGGATGGCCGAGATCGCCTTCGCATCCTCGACCTCGGTGGTCGTGACCGTGAATTGCCCGGATGCGAGCTCCGGATGCTGGGCGAGGAAGCCGGGGGAGAGGAACGGGAGCATGGCATCGGGCAGCGAGCCATAGCGTCCGCAGGCGAGGAAGTGCCGGGCGGTTGTGGCCACGGCGTCCGCATCGGATTCGCCGGATGCCGTCACCGGTGCGCACTCGTCGGCGGCGATGGGCTGGAGCCAGGGATCGGCGGCTACGGGAGATGCGGTGGACGTTATGGCCGGGGATGGAGACGCATCTCGTGGGTGGCGGAGCGCATCGATCTTCGCCTGCAAGCCGGCATAGTACTGATCGCAATTCATCGCGCACAGTGTGACGACTTCATCAAGGAGCCATTCCCCATGCTCCTGCGCGAAAATCCCAAACGGAACGGTTTGCAGGCGAACCGGGTTCTCAGGGGTGGCTGCTCCGAGTCGCCGGGTCTCAGCGGTCTTGAGGGGCGCGCCAATCCGCCCATCTACCAGGACGACGAAGTCCTGCGGGAGAATTGCATAGGCATTCCCGGCAGAGTTGTATGCGACGTAGGGCTTTACCTCGGGGTCGTTTGCATCGACAATAAAAGACTCGTTGTCTTTTATGAGGACAGACGAGAGCTCGCGTGATGCGTCGAGTTCTCGCTCAAGCTGGTCGATGTACGCATCGAGATGTTGTGCCTGGTTCTCCCTGAACAGGCCCCGCGTTGTCATCAACGAGTTCACGAGCAGGTAGCGGGGCACGTCGCGCGGAGACCGGCAGGCCATGAAGCGAATGTAGGTCTTGCTCGCCGTTTCGGCGTCGCTTGCCGGTGCTGGTCCTTGAATCGGCACGTATTGGGGCGGTGGCGCCGCCTGCCACTCGCGGACGATCTGCGCGGCCTCGTCCTCGGTCAGAACCCGCACCTCGCACTGACCGGCGGCGGCTGTGCCGGATGCGACCGGGCTGGGGCTGGCGATCGCGGCGAGATGGGCGCTGCCGGTCCCCATCGGATCGATTGGGGCGGCGACATTGCCGTGGTCGCTGATACCCCGGAAGAGCGCGATCATCGCGACCACCAGCGCGGCGGCCAGAACAACGCTCAAGGCGGGGTGGGAGCCGACAATCGTGCGCAGCGGTCGCGGCGGCGTGTCGGTGTTCCGTACTCCCGATGATAGAGCGGGGCGATGGGGACCCGGTGTCGGTTCCAGGGCGAGGTGACTGGACATGATCTTCTCCCAGATGGCGTCCTCGGGAACCTCCGGCGCGGTGGTGCGCTCGGCGGTTTCGAGGCGGCGATGGAAACGCTCGGCGCTGGCGACGAGGGCGGGGTGCGTCGCAGTCGCCGCCTCGTCCGCGCGGTCGATGGCTCCGTTCTGGCTGCCGGATGGTGGTTGTGGTTCGGCCGGGGAGGGAGTGTCCCCCGTGCGCAACGTCGCGCTGTGGCGATTAAGCCAGGTATCAAGGGCGTCGGCGTGCCGGTCGTTGTCGTTCACGACCGGGAACGCGTTGGTCCCGGATCTGGCGTTGGCGGTCGAAAAGGGATCGTGTGGAACGGTCATCGAGGCGACTCCTGGGCGGTATGCGATGGGAGATCGTCGGAGTGGTCGTGGTCGTGGTCGTGGTTGTGGGCGTTGTCGTCGGGGGCGAGCAGATCGCGCAGCCGGGCGTAGGCGCGGGTCTGCGCCGATTTGACGGCGGCGCGCGACATCCCGAGCGTCTCGCCGATCTCGGCGGTCGTGAGCCCGGCCAGCCGGAGCTCGATGATGGTGCGATGGGTGTCGGGCAGCCGGTGCAGCACGGCGATCAAGTGCCCGAGTTCGTCCTGGTGCACGGCGCGGGCTTCCGGACCGTCGTCCGTGTCGGCCTCGCGATCGTGCGAGGCGTCGAAGGAGACGGTCGGGCGTTGCCGGCGGCGGCGGTCGATGATGGCGTTGTGAGCGATGGCGAAGAGCCAGGATCGGAAGGTGCCGCCGGTTGTCGCATCCGCTGATGACGCAGCGCGCACGCGAAAACGGGGCAGGGATTCCAGGGCCTTGGTGAAGATGTGGGCGGTAAGATCGGACGCCGCGTCGGGGTCGGATGTCTCCCGGTAGCAGTAGCGATAGACCGGCGTGACGTAGCGCTGGTAGAGCGGCGCGAAGGAGAGCGGGTCGCGCTGGGCGAGGGAGACTAACGCGGCGTCGGTCGGTGCGGTGGCGGCCGGACTGGATGGCGCGTCCACCTGCGATGGCCGCGCGTGATCGTGCTGGAACGGTCCGTTTCTGGCCAAGATCGCCACCCCATCGAGCTCCTTGCGTCCCCCAATCGACCCGTGCCACACGAAGGAGCTGGCTGCTGCGATGGTGTGGCGGGTGCGGTTATATGGGTAAACGCAATTGTGCCAGAGGGGTATCAGATCGGGGTGAGGATCGGCATCGGCCGTGCGAACGCGGGTTCAGGATGGAGCGTCGGCGGTCTCGAAGTAGTCGGGGAAATGCGACCACTGCTCAACGCGAAATGCAGAGATCTGACGAAGCGAGGCCGGGAACCAGGGGAGTTGTTTCAGGGCTGCGAGTGCCCGAAACAGACTACGCGATGCCATACATCAGCGCGCATCCGGATCATTGCGAAGCGCGGAGAGCGGGTATTCACCAACTTCGCCCGTTCTGATGAAGAGAACCTTTATCATCCATTTGCCATCGCTTCGCCGATACAGGGGCTCGCGGACCTCGTACATTGGGCCGAAGCGTCCGAATGTCTTGATCTTTCCGATCGGGACCATTAGGGACGGTTTGGGCTCGCGCGAATGCATGCTGCTCTCTTTTTATGTGGCGTCCGGATCGCGAAGCATCGACGAGAGACGGTATTCTGTGACTTCCCCCGTCGTGACAAGCGTGATGCGGATCTTCCAGTCGCCATTGGGGAGCTGACGCAGTGGCTCCCCAACCTGGTACGCCGGCCCGGTTTCCCCAACTTGCTTGTATGTACCGATCGGAACCATCGGGGGCGAGTTGTGCGGGTGTGGTTCGAGTTGGCGCGATTGCATGCCGGGCTCTCCTTTGGTGGCCGTTCACTCCGATCGATTAGAGGGGCTCGACTGCCCCGGTGAGCAGGTGCTGGAGAATCGGGGCGAGGGTATCCGCCATGCGCGCGAACCCGAGGTCGGTCGGGTGTGAGCTGTCGACCGTCGCGTCGTCATCGGTGCCCAGCAGGCCCTCGCCTTCGAGGTAGTGGATGTTGGTATCGCCGGCGGCAATCATGGCTTCATATGCCCGGCAGATCTCGGCCCGGCTCGCGGCGTGATGATCCCGGCGGCTGGCCATGATCCAGGCGTTGGTGAAGGTGCGGTCCTCGACGAGCAGGATGGGTGTCTCCGGGCGGGCTGCGCGCAACGCCTGCAGGAAGGGCAGGGCGCGCGCGCTCAGGAGCGCCTCGTCCATGTTTGGCAGGCAGTCGATCACATAGATTGCGGCGTCGATCTCGGCGATGAGCCGGGCGAGTTCGACCTCCATCTTGCCGTTGCCGGAGAAGCCGAGGTTGATGAACGTGCGGTCGAGGCGGCGTCCAAGCTGTGCGGTCAGGCTCATGCCGGGTCGCGAGGCCGAGGCGCCGTGGATGATCGACGTGCCGTAGTAGACGATGGGCGCCTCCTCGCGCGGTGGCATGAGTTCGAACGATGAGCCCTGCGGCAGGCCGATCTCCACCCGTTCCAGATTGTTGAAGAGCGGGAAGTAGACCGTGTAGATCCGCTCACCGGCGTCGAGGTCGGTCGCCAGTTGATAGGTCACGTCCCGAAAGGTCTCGGGGTGTCCGACGCCGACCCAGCGGGAGCAGCCGTGCTCGTCGTCTGCATAGAGATCGAGGCCGCTGACGGCGGTTGCCGGCATGTGTGTCATCGCGAGCTGTTCGAGCCCGAGGGTCCAGCGGGCGGCAAGCGTGGTGGCGTCGGTGCGGAAGCGGCTGAAGAGCCCGCTGGCGTTGCGGCTGAGATCCCAGACGACCTCCGGCACCATTCCCTCGGCGCGGGCGGGCAGCCGGTCGTAGCGACGAACGGTCTCCTGATCGGACCAGCCCTTGCCCTGCGGGGTGCCGAGATCGTGCCAGTCGATCGTTGGTTCGGTCATCTACTGTGGCCTTTCAGTGTGGTGTGCCAAATGGAAGCGTGCCCTATCCGTACGTCGTCATCGGGAGGCGTTTCGCGGAACCATGCTCACTCCTCGTATCCCGGCCACACTGCCAATGCGTCGCGGCCGTAGAGAGATTTCTCGACTGCGCTCGAAATGACGGGATGGGGGCGCTCGCCATGAGCGAACGAGCGCGCCCCTCCCGCCGATTTCCTACTCATCCGCGACCGTGTAGGTGGCTTCGACCGTGATCGGGAAGTTGATCGAGTTGGCGATGAAGCACATCGCGTGCGCATCGTGATGGATGGCGTCGGCCTTGTCGAGATCGGTGCCGGCGGCGACCGCAATCTCCGGCCGCAGGACCAGGTGCGTGAAGCGGCCCGAGCCGTTCGCCGCTTCCGCCATCGTGCCTTCGGCCCGGTCCCGGTAGGCGGTGACGACGATACCGGCCTTCGCCGACAGACTCAGGTACCAGAGCATGTGGCAGGCGGAGAGCGACGCGACGAGCAGATCCTCGGGGTTGTAGCGCGCGGGATCGCCGCGAAATGCGGGATCCGACGATCCGGCGATGACCGGCTTGCCGTCGCTGCTGATGTCGTAGAGGCGCTCGTAGGCGCGTTGACTGACCGTGCCGCTGCCGGTATTGCCGGTCCAGGTAACGGTCGTCTCGTAGGTGTGTTCCCGGGATGTCGCTGGCATCGGAGTCCTCCCACTCGTGATTGACGGCGGTGTGTCGTTTCTCCTTCCGGGATTTTCGGTCGCGACCGCGTTGATGGCAATTCCCTTCCGCAACCTTCGCATGATCCTGCACTGGTGAGGGGGCCGGTCCATTGGTACGATGCCGACCATGCGCAAGCATGGGGAATCTGAAAGGACCATATGCGGGCCAGTGGATCGGTCGCAAACCGGTCCTGACGGATGCTGAGGGGTGGAATGGAGACGTTGCACGCGGATGTGGATGAGATCATGCCGGGGCTGGTGGCCGACCGGCGCTGGCTGCACGAGCATCCCGAAGTCGGGATGCAGGAGGTCGAGACCGCGAAGTTCGTGGTCGAACGGCTGCGCGCGCTGGGTGTCGACGATATCCGGACCGGGATCAGCGAGACCGGCGTGACCGCCCTCGTGCGTGGCACCGGGTCCGGTCCGGGCGCGGGCAAGGTCGTCCTGTTGCGGGCGGATATGGACGCCCTGCCGATCCAGGAGGAGAACGACGTTCCCTACCGCTCGCAGACGGACGGGGCGATGCACGCCTGCGGACACGACGGGCACACGTCGATGCTGCTCGCCGTGACGCGCCTGTTGATGGCACGGTGCGACCAGTTCGCGGGCGTGGTGAAGGTGCTCTTTCAGCCGTGTGAGGAGACCGGTCCCGGTGGCGCGGCCTGGATGATCGAGCAGGGCGTGCTGGAAGACCCGCATGTCGACGCCGTCTTCGGGCTCCATCTCGCGCAGTTCCTGCCGGTCGGGACGATCGGGGTGAGCGCCGGACCGGTAATGGCGGCCGGGCAGTTCTTCCGCGTCGCCATTCAGGGGCAGGGCGGGCACGGTGCCGCGCCTCACAAGACGCGCGATCCGATCGTGGCAGCGGTCGAGATGATCGGGGCCCTGCAAACGATTGTCTCCCGGAACGTCGATCCGATGGAGACAGCGGTGGTCAGCGTCGGCATGATACACGGTGGGGATGCCGCGAATGTGATCCCGGACCGCGTCGAATTCGCCGGCACGCTTCGGACCTTCAGGCCCGAGGTCGAGGAGCTCGTGACGTCGCGGCTCGGTGACATCGTGCGGGAGATCGCCGCCGCCCACCGGGTGACGGCGACGGTGGAGTCGCCATTGGGCTTGCCCGCGGTCGTCAACGATGCGGCGATGGCGGAGATTGTCCGGCGGGCGGCGACCACGGTGGTGGGCGAGGAGCGAATCATGCCCGGGGTGACGTGGATGGCGAGCGAGGATTTCGCCTTTTTCCTGAACGAGCGCCCCGGCTGCTTCTTCTTCGTCGGCAGCAGCAATGCCGAGCGCGGGCTGGTGTGGGATCATCATCACCCGAAGTTCGATTTCGACGAGGAAGCGCTGGGTATCGGGGTGGAGACGATGACGCGAACGGTCTTGACGTACTTTGACGAGGCGGGGGAATGACACGAGCTGGTCGGGTTGGGTAGCCTGTCTACGTTGAATCGCCCTTCTGGGTATACCGTCGAGGTCAAACTGTCGCACTCAACACTCCGTTCAGGATGACGAGCCAGGAAGACAACAATGGATGTTCGGACGAACAACGAGGAAAGGACAACGAGCGGAATGGTGACGGCGGTGCAGTTGCGGAATGACGTGGATGAGATCTTGCCGGGCGTGATCGCCGATCGCCGCTGGCTGCACGAGCATCCCGAAGTGGGGATGCAGGAGTTCGAGACGGCGGCGTTTGTCGCCGAGCGGTTGCGCCAGCTCGGGGTCGAGGATCTCCAGACCGGGATCAATGTCACCGGTGTCACGGGGCTGATTCGTGGGCAGGCCGGGGAGTCTGACAAGGTCGTGCTGGTGCGCGCCGATATGGACGCCCTTCCGATCCTCGAGGAGAACGATGTCGAGTACGCGTCGAAGAATCCCGGTGTCATGCACGCTTGCGGGCACGATGCGCACACGGCGATGCTGCTGGGGCTCACCCGCGTGCTGCTCGATCGGCGAAGCGAGTTCGCCGGAACGGTCAAGGTCCTCTTCCAGCCGGCGGAGGAGATCGATCCCGGCGGTGCGATCGGGATGATCGAGCAGGGCGTGCTGGAGAATCCGCACGTCGATATCGTGCTGGGTCTGCACGTCGCCTCGGGCATCCCGAGTGGCGAGATCCACCTGCGCAGCGGCCCCTCGAACGCGGCGCCGGATGCGTGGACGATCCGGATCCAGGGCAAGGGCGCGCACGCGGCCGAGCCGCATGAGGGAATCGATCCGGTCGTGATCGGCGCCCAGATCGTGCTGGCGCTGCAGACGCTGGTCTCGCGGGAGACCGATCCGATGGATTCCGCCGTGCTCTCGGTCACCGCGTTCCTTGCCGGTGATGCCTTCAATGTCATCCCCGACACGGCCGAATTGCGTGGCACAGTGCGGACGATCCGGGCCGAGGTGCGCGAGCACCTGTCGCGCCGTCTCGCCGAGGTCGCCGCGGGCGTCGGCGCGGCGATGGGCGCGACGGTCACGACCGATTACGTCTTCGGGGCGCCGAGCATCGTCAACGATGAGGCCGTGGTGGCGCTGGTGCGGGACGCGGCCGTGCAGGTCGTCGGGGAGGAGAACGTCCACGAGTCGAAGGTGGGCATGGGCGGTGAGGACTTCTCGTACTTCACGGAGGCGCGGCCCGGCTGCTTCTTCAACGTCGGCACGCGCAACGAGGAGCGCGGGATCGTGTGGGGGCATCACCACCCGAAGTTCGATATCGACGAGGAGGGGATGGGCGCGGGGATTGCGACGATGGCCCAGGCGGTCCTGAACTGTCTCGCATCATAGGCGTTTCTGTATCCATGGAAGACGACATCGGAGTCTCTGATACGTCAGACCTGCGTTTCGACGACAGGAAGCGCGTCCGATATGCGAAAATGCGGTGAGATCCCGGGCTCCTGTGATTCAAAATCGCGCATGGAGGAATGCACATGACTGACAAATCGGATAATGTCGCGGTCATCACGTTCGAGGAAGAGAGCAAGGCGTTCCAGGCGCTCTCCGTGCTCAAGCGGCTGTCGTCCGAGCGCAAGCTTGAGCTGAAAGGCGCCGCGATTCTCGCGCACAAGGACGATGGATCGCTGTCGATCGAAGACGGTGATGCACGCGGCCTGGGCGGCGGCTCGGCCACGGGCGGTCTGGTCGGCGCTGTTGTCGGTATCCTCGGCGGCCCGCTGGGTGTCCTGCTGGGCTGGGGTACTGGGGCGCTGGTCGGCGGCGTGATCGACGCGAAAGATGCCCAGACCAGCCTGCGCGTACTCTACCGGGTCGGCGAGGTGATTCCGCAGGGCAAGAACGGGCTTATTGCCGAGGTCCATGAGACCAGTTTCCAGCCCCTCGACCAGGCGGTCGCCAGGCTCGGTGGGTCGATCGTGCGGACATCGACCGAGGCGATCACGGCGGAAGTCGAGGCCGCGCGGGAGGCGCAGGAGGCCGCCGAGAAGGCAGAGCGGCGCGAGCACCGCGAAGGCGAGCGGGAAGAGATCATCCAGAACATCAAGAACCGCTTCGATACCCTGCGCGCGAAGTTCTCCGGTGACCGCGAATCCTGATCCCCAATCCCCTGACGTCATCTCGTTCCCCTGGGACGACGCACCCCTTGTATGCTGCCGCGCATGCAAGGGGTGCGTCGTCTGACGCTCGGGCCATCGTCGTTTTCATGCCCCCTGGAGGGTTCCGGCTGTTGCGGGGAACGCAGTTCAGCGATGGGTCTCGACGAGGAGCACCCAGCCGTCGGCGAGGGCGACGATGAAGGAGGCGACGAAACCCGCCACCAGCCAGCTGAGCCCGACTGTGCCCTCCGCGATCACCACGATCCCGGCGATCAGCAGCGGGACCGTCGCGATCTGGACCAGGGCAAGGGCAATCTGCGAGAACCGCCGGTAGGGCGCGGGCGCCGAGCGGATTGCGCCGGTGCTGAGCAGCGTGGTCATGAGCCACGTGACGGCGCTCACGCCAAGGATCTCGATTCCGGCTGTGCGCGGCGACTGGTTCGGCGCGAGCAGCAGCGACGAAATGACGAGCACCGATACCAGCAGGCAGAGGGCGACGGCGGCGCGCGTCAGCAGGTGACGGTATTTCACCAGCTCGTCGAGATTGATCGAGATCGCGACGAAGATGAGTCCCGCCAGCGCGGCACTCGCACCGGCCTGTGCAACGAAGAAATCATGCCACTCGCCCATGCGTGCTGCTCCCTCGATCCCGATGCGGTGCGGCGTGTCCTGGCTCGTGGATGGCCGCTGCGCTAGAGCCGGTCCAGCCGGCGGTCGGGCACGAACCAGACGATGGCGACAAGGACGTACGATGCGTAGGCGAGCCACGGATCGACAAACGCCAGTGCCGCCCCGATCACATAGATCACCACCGAGAGCTTGCCCTTGCGGTCGGTGCCGATCGCGCGCTCGATGGCGGTGCCATGATTCTTCGCGAGAATGGCGCGGACGAGCAGGTAATAGGCGATCGCTGCCATGCACGCGACAAGGCCATACGTCGCCGCCGGCCATGGGTGCGCGTGTTCCCCACCAATCCAGGCGGTCACAAAGGGGACCAGCGAGAGCCAGAACAGCAGATACAGATTCGTCCACATGATCGCGCCGCTGTTATGCGTGGTCGCCCGCAGCAGGTGGTGGTGATTGTTCCAGTAGATGCCGACCATCGTGAAACTGAGCACATAAGAAAGGAAGATCGGCACAAGCGGACGAAGGCCGTCCAGGGTCGGTTCGTCCGGTGGGCGCAGTTCCAGCACCATGATGGTGACGATGATCGCCATCACACCATCGCTGAACGCCTCCAGGCGCCCGGTGCCCTGTGTTGACTCTGTGTCGTCCGACACATGTCCCTCCTTCCATTCGGGGTGACGAGCGCGGGGCCATCGACTTGGGGTGGCTGGTCGATCGCGTCGCTGTCGTATTGTCGCTTCCAGCGGTCGCGATTGAATAGCCTCTCGGGGATGCCTGGATGTCGGGAAATCGGCGATTCGGCGAGCGGTTTGAGGGCAAGAATGCCGGGACGCACGAGTTGTTTGCGATATTGGCGAAAGTATGCGTAGAATCCGTAAGAGACGTACCCACGAACGCTCGGGTCGAGGAGGACGCAGCGTTTTCAATCATGCTGTTCGTGTTACCCACACGGAGGCTCGCACTTCTTCGGAATGCCACGCCTTGCGTGTGTTGTTTGGTACGCGGTTTTCATGTTAGCGGCGTTTCGGGGTCCGGAATGCCAGGGAGCAGTTTCATGTCGTTCGAGTCAACCACAGGTCCTCTCGGTCGGTTGTATCACGCACTGAAGTCGGGCAAGATTGACCGGCGACAGTTCATGGAACGAAGCGCCGCGGTCGGCGCCAGCGCGGCGGTCTCGGTCTTCCTGGCCAACACGGCCTCCGCCAATGGCATGCCGCTGCGCAATGGCGCGGCGTTCTATGCGCAGGATGCCTCGCCGGAGGCCTCGCCCGCGGCGACGCCGGCCAGTGCCAGCAGCCGGCCGACCGGCGGCACCGAGGGACAGACGCGCGGTGAGGGCGGCGATCTCAAGATCCTGCTCTGGCAGGCGCCGAGCCTCCTCAACCCCCACGTCGCCACCGGCGTCAAGGATTACATCGCCGGCTGCGCCGTGCTGGAGCCGCTCATCCACTACCTGCCCGATGCCTCAATGACGCCGAATCTCGTCACCCAGATCCCGAGCGTCGAGAACGGCCAGCTCTCGGAGGATCTCACCACTGTCACGTTCACCCTGCTGCCAGATGTCGTCTGGAGCGACGGTGAGCCCTTCACGGCCGAGGACATCAAGTTCACCTGGCAGTGGATCATCGACCCGGTCAGCGCCTCCTCCAACTTCACCACCTTCGACACGATCAAGGATATCGAGGTCGTCGATCCGCTGACGGCAAAGGTGACGTTCAAGGAGCCGAATCCGTTCTGGTTCGATCCGTTCACCGGCACCAGCACCGGGTTCCAGCTGCCGAAGCACATCCTCGAAGGCGGTGGCGAGGCCGGCAACAACGCCTTCGCCCAGAAGCCGATCGGCACCGGCCCCTTCGTCGTCGATTCGTTCAGCCCGAACGATCAGGTGCTCTACTCCGCCAACCCGAACTACCGCGAGCCGAACAAGCCGTTCTACGCCAAGCTGCACATCAAGGGCGGCGGCGATGCGGCGTCGGCGGCCCGCGCCGTGCTCCAGACCGGCGAGTACGACTATGCCTGGAACCTGCAGGTCGAGCCGGAGATTCTCCAGGGACTCATTACACCCGATGGGCCGGGCGTGCTCGTGATCAAGCCGGGCGCCCAGTGCGAGCGGATCGACATCAACCAGTCGGATCCGAACAAGGAGGTCGACGGTCAGCGTTCCGAGAAGAACACGCCGCACCCCTTCTTCTCCGACATCAATGTGCGCACGGCCTTCGCGACCGCGATCGACCGCCAGCAGATCGCCGATCAGTTCTATGGTGAGGGCTCCGATCCGGTCGCCAACATCGTGACCGGCGTGCCGGAGACGGAATCACCGAATACCTCCTGGGCGTTCGACACCGACGCCGCCAACAAGATGCTGGACGATGCTGGCTGGGTGAAGGAGGGCGACACCCGGAAGAAGGATGGCATCGAGCTGAAGATCACGTACGCGACCTCGGTCAACCAGGTGCGCCAGAAGACGCAAGCGGTCGTCAAGAAGAACCTCGAGGCGATCGGCTTCGGCGTGGAGCTGGTCCAGGTCGACGCCGGCATCTACTTCGATTCCGCGCCGGGCAATACCCAGAACATCAATCACATGTACTGGGATATCGACATGTACCAGCAGGTGCCGAACTCGCCGCGCCCGCTGGCCTTCATGGAGGCCTGGTATGGACCGCAGATCGCGCAGAAGTCGAATGACTGGTCTGGCCAGAACTACATCCGCTTCGAGAACGCGGATTACGACGCCGCCTTCGAGCAGGCCCAGACCGAGACCGATGCCGAGACGCTCGCCGAGCTGTTCATCAAGATGAACGATATCGTGATCAACAATCACGTCATCGTGCCGCTCGTGCGCGTCGGGACGAAGAACGGGGCGTCGAAGAAGCTCAACCTCGACAATATCGCACCGGGCGCGTTCTCGTACGACCTGTGGAACGTCGCCAACTGGCGAACCGCGTAGGTGCAAGCGCGCCGAGAGGCAACCGCCTTCCGGGTGTGATAACACGAGGAAGTGGGCGTGGGATCATTCCCGCGCCCGCTTTCCGTTTAGGACCCGCCAGCTACGTCAAGGCGAGCAAACGGAGAGGGCAGGCACGGGTCCGTGCCTGCCC
>JBARWF010000138.1:0-5396 GCA_049646645.1 Thermomicrobiales bacterium | reverse complement strand
CGTCTACGGGTTCATTCAAGCTGGTTCAGATACCCTAACCAAGGGTTCGCGTCCCATTCGGCTTCGCTCCGATGCGCCGCTTACAGAACCAAAGAGGAGCACCTGGGTCAGTCGGCGGCCTCTTCCTCGTCCTGACCGCGCCACTGCATCGTGTAGAGGTTGTAGTACATCCCCTGCTTCTCCATCAGCTCGTCGTGCGTGCCCATCTCGACGATCTTGCCGAGATCCATCACCACGACCTTGTCCGCCTCGCGGATCGTCGAGAGCCGGTGCGCGATCACGAACGAGGTCCTGCCCTGCAGCAACCGCTTCAGCGCCCGCTGGATCAGCTTCTCCGTCTGCGTATCGATGCTGCTGGTCGCCTCGTCGAGAATCAGGATGCGCGGATCCGCCAGCAACGCGCGAGCGAAGGAGATCAGCTGGCGCTGCCCGACCGAGAGGCTCACGCCACGCTCCTGAACCGCGGTATCGTAGCCATCCGAGAGCTTCATGATGAACTCATCGGCCCCGACCTCGATCGCCGCCTGCCGGATCTCGGCCCGCGTCGCGTTGTTCTTGCCGTACGAGATGTTCTGCCGGATGGTGCTTCCGAAAAGGAACGTGTCCTGCAGCACGATCCCGAGCTGCGACCGCAGCGATTCCTGCGTCACATCCCGGATGTCGTGGCCATCGATCGTGATGCTTCCGGACCAGACATCGACGAACCGCATCAGCAGGTTCACCATCGAGCTCTTGCCGGCGCCCGTCTCCCCGACGAAGGCAACCGTTTCACCCGGCTTCACATGCAGGTTGATGTGGTGCAGGATCTCCGTCTGCCCATACCCGAAGACGACATCGTTGTAATCGACCTTGCCAGTGATCGGCGGCAGCTCGTACGCATCCGGCTTGTCCCGGATCTCGGGCTCGACATCCAGCACCTCGAAGATGCGCTCGCCGGCCGCCATCGCCGATTGCATCGTGCTGTACTGCTGGCTGAGGTCGCGGATCGGCGCGAAAAAGCGGTCGATCAGCGCGACGAAGAGCACGAGTTGCCCGAGCGACAGGCTCGCATCGAAGACGAGATGACCACCGACAAGCACGATCACCGCTGTCGACACTTCGGAAAGCACCGTGACCACAGGAAAGAGCATGGATGAGTACTTGGCGGCATCGATCGATGCTGCCAGATTGTCCCCGTTGATCTTGCGGAAATACCGCATGTTCTCCGGCTCGCGCGAGTACGCATGGACGACGCGCATGCCATCGATGCTCTCGGCGAGATTCGCGTTGACGATACCGATCGTGCGGCGCGTGGCGCGGTAGGCCGCCTTGGCATAGCGTTGCCAGTAGCGCATCACGATGATCATGATCGGCATCACGATCATCGCCAGCAGCGCCATCTTCCAGTTCGTGTAGAACATCAGGCCAACGATGCCGACGAGCACCAGCACGTTGCTGATCACACCGACGATCGTGTTCGAGAACATCTCCTGAATGACGCTGACATCGTTCTGGATGCGCGTCATCACCGCGCCAACGCCACGCCGGTCGATATAACCGATGCTCAGGTTCTGGAGATGGCGGAACATGCGGTTCCGGATATCGAAGACGACCCGGTTGCCTAACCACTGCGTGAGGTAGAACTGCCCCCACATGCTGAAGAAGCGCACGCCCACCGTCACCAGAAAGGCGATGCCGATCATGTTCAGCACGCTCAGGCGCTGCGCGCCCGTCGAGGCGGTGACTTCATCGATCGCCATCTGGAAGAGCTTGGGCATCATCAGGTCGGCGATGGTGACGACGATGACCAGCAGGGTCGTCACCAGCACACGCGAGCGATAGGGGTTCAGGTACCCGACCAGGCGTTTCGCGATCCGGGAATCATAGGCCTTGCCGAGGATATCCTCATCCGGCACATAACGAATCTGTCCCATAAGATCTAGTTCGCTCCATTCCCGGTGCCGCGGCCATTACCCCGTCCTCGCAGCGCGCCCCGGCTGGCCGCGAGCCCGATCTCATCCGCTACCCCCTCATCCGTCCCCAGCAGCGTCTCGTCCTGCGCCTCGTCGTACTCGTCCTCGAACCCGTCCGGGTCGCGCAGGCGCATCGCCGCCTCGGCTCCATCTCCGTCTGGCCCTGTGGCAGCGGGTGCCGATGCGAGGACCCGGCTGGCAGATGCCTCCTCCTGATCCTTCATCTGCAGCTCGTACAGATCGCGATAGAACCCGGGCTGGGCGATCAACTCATCGTGCGTACCGCGTTGGGTGATGCTGCCCTCCTCGAAGACGAGAATCTGGTCGGCATCCTTCACCGTCGTCAGGCGTTGCGCGATCACGAACGACGTCCTGCCCATCATCAGAACGCGCAGCGCCTCGTGGATCTCGTGCTCCGTCTCGCTGTCGACACTGGCCGTCGCGTCATCGAGGATGAGGATGCGCGGGTCGACCAGCAGGGCGCGCGCGATCGCGAGGCGCTGCTTCTGGCCACCCGAGAGGGTGACGCCCCGCTCGCCGATCACCGTGTCGTAGCCCTCGCTCATGCGCAGGATGAAATCATGCGCCCGCGCTGCCTTCGCCGCCGCCACGACCTGCTCCAGCGAAGCATCCGGCCGCCCGTAGGCGATGTTCTCGCGGACGGTCATCGAGAAGAGGAAGCTCTCCTGCATCACGATGCCGATGTGGCGGCGCAAGCTCTTGAGCGTGATATCGCGGACATTAACGCCATCGATGGAGACGGTGCCGCCCCGCACATCGTAGAAGCGGGGAATGAGACTGACGACGGAGCTCTTGCCGGAGCCGGTCGGCCCCACCAACGCCACCATCTGACCTGGCGATGCGGTGAACGAGACATCGTGCAGCGCGTCCGATTTCGTGCCGGTGAAGCGAAACTGCACGTTGTCGAACCGCACGACCCCCTTCATCTCCGGCAGCGGCCGGGCGCCGGGCAGATCCCGGATCGCCGGGCGCGTATCCATGATCTCGAAGATACGCTCGGCGGACGCGTTGGACCGCGCCACCCGTTGGACGACGAATCCCAGCCAGCGAATCGGCTCCTGCAGCATCGTCGTATAGACCTGGAAGGCAACGAGCGTACCGACCGACATCCGGTCCGTCAGCACCAGGTACCCGCCGAACCAGACGACGCCGGCGACACTCAGCCCGTTCAGCGCGAGCGTCGCCGGAAAGTTCAGCGACCAGCGTGAAGCCGCCTTCAGGTTTCGCTCGAAGAGCTCTTCCAGGGAGGCCTCGAACCGCTCGGATTCCGCCCGCTCCTGGGCGAAGGCCCGCACCACGCGGCCGCCGGCCACGTTCTCCTGCAGGGTCGAGGTCATCGATCCGAATTGCTGCTGCACCTTGAGATACATTGGACGGATCGAGATCCCGAAGCGCACCGACCACCAGATGAGAAGCGGCGTGGTGGAGAGGGCGACGAGCGCCAGCCGCCAGTCGATGCGGAAGAGGATGACGGAGACGATGATCAGCATGCCGATCGCCTGCACGATCGCCCGCAGCGAGAACATCATCATGCCGCGGATATTGTTGATGTCCTCCGTCGCGCGAGACATCAGCTGCCCCGTCTGCGTGCGGTCGTAGAACTGGAACGGCAGCTCCTGGAACTTGGCATAGAGCTCGTCCCGCAGGTCGTTGCCGACGAATTCGGCGAGCACGTTGGTGCCATAGGACCGGATGAAGGTGAACGTCGCCTGCAGGATGGCAAGGGCCGCGATGAGCAGCGCCGCCTTCAAGAGGTACGAGCCATCTCGCCCCTCGACGCCGTGGTCGATCGCGCGGCCCAGCACGCTCGGAATGGTCAGTTGCAGGAGCAGCGCGATGACCAGCGCCGCATACACGATCGTCAGGCGCCGCCAATAGGGCAAGAGGTAGGAAATCGTACGCGCAAAGGTTTTCACAAATATGCCTCGCCGGTTGCTAAACGGGCAGGAACGATCCTGCCGACGTTTCGTGGCCGGCGCCGGAACCAACCGGCGTCGTCAATAGAGGTAGGCCGGGTGTCTCAAGCTCCTGTCACCGAGTTATCGTTGCAAGGCTCCATCGACGGTGATGGCCGAGAAAGTGCTGCGGGACACCGGCCAGCGTTCCCGTGCATTTCAAGGGTGCAACGGCGTAGTGTACGGAGAAATAGCCCGTTGTAAACCCCCATTTCTGATTATTGATGAGAATGATTCTCCAACTGCCCCATCGCCCCTGCCAAACTCCTTCAAACGAGCCACTCAGCCGCGGATTACTTGTTACTGCATTGCATAACCCACGCCAGCCACCTGAGCTTCTGAGCGGATGTTGCCCGCGATCCACCACCCACGCGCGCCTTCCCGAGCAACTATCCCCCACGCCGTACATCGTGGTGTGCCGGGTGAATCCCCACTGCCCCGGTTTGGATGCATGAACGTGTCGATCCGCGTTCATCATGGCGGGTGTTATGCGACGTCCGTTCGATCTTCGCATGGCGGATCGATTGCGGAAAGCCCCGGTCACGCCGGCTCCTGGCGAGCCCCGGCACCGCCGCCAGGGACATGGGCACATGAAGTGTCATGCGCCGGGCGAGTGAGCCACGAGTGATCGACGCCTTCTCTCATCGCCAATTCGAGCGAAAGCCTGCCCTCGCCGTGCGACGCAGCGGAGCCGAATGGGTCGAGAAATCTCTTTGGAATGCGTCCGGTTCCATTGTGCTGTGCCCTAGCCTGTCATCCTTCGCAAGCTCAGGATGACGAAGTGGTGGGTGCGACAGTTTGGCGTAGATGTTCTCATCAGGATGACAGGGGGTGGAACAGATCAACAGAGACGCTCGCTTGGTCGACATCTCCTCGGGCGCACGAATCTAGAACATATGAACGAACACTATTGACATCATGGAACATTCATGAGAACATGCGTTCGTACACAGAGAGCGGTCAGCGCCGAGGACACAAAGGGACGCACCGGTCAACTCCTCCTCTCCGGCCAAGACAATGACTTTGTGGCACACCGAATGCGTAACTGTTCGTACACCGCGATTTGGATCCCGTTTCCCCGCATGATCCATCGGTCCCGGCCTCACCGGGGAAAGGATGTTCACATGTCATCACTGCTTACCGATCTCATCATCGGCTTCTGGGTCCTGCTCTTCGGCGCCATGGCTCTCTTCCCACTCATGCTCGACAGCAAGTCCACCCATCACTCCTCCACCGCACACTCGGAGGACCGCGTCATCAGCATCCGGCCGATTGCCACCCGCGAGTCGCAGCTTCCGCACCCGATCACGCAACCCGGTCACGCAATCCTGGCCCAGGATCAGGACCTGCACGATCAAGAGCATCCACGCCGTGCGGCATGACGGCACTCCACAGGATAGCGGAGCGATCGGCCGGGTCTACCGGTCCCGTTCCAGGTCAGACACACATGTGGGCGCCCGGTTGTGAC
>JBARWF010000137.1:0-11099 GCA_049646645.1 Thermomicrobiales bacterium | reverse complement strand
CGATAGGTCGGGGCCCCGACCACGATCGAGCCGCCGCGCTCGCAATAGCGCAGGAGAAGCATCGCCAGGAGCTGGGCGAGCAGCTCGTCCTTGCCCGCCTGCCGGCTGAAGACGACCGCGAACTGGTCTCCCCGCTGCCGGACGATGCTCTCGAGCAGCGCCCGCGCCGGTTCGAGCTGGTAGGGGCGCAGCCGGTGGTGGGGCACCAGCAGGTCGGAGAAGGCGCCGGCATCTGTCACGAGTCGTTCCAGCGTCGTCATCACGAGCGGATCGTTCATGCGCCGATCACCCGGCTGATGACATCCATCAGGATCGCGCCGGCGATCATGAAGACCAGGTTGTTGAGGCGGGACTTGATCTCGCGCAGATCATCCGCGAGGGATTCCACCATCTGCCGGGTGACGGCTTCGTAGGTGCTTGCCGGGCGCACGTCGATGCCGATCTCTGGCGGTGTGGGCGTGCTGGAGGGCGGAGTCGCTGCCCTGCCCAGGCGGTTGAGCTGTGCCCGCAACGCCTCGTCGGCGAGGTGTCGTCGTTCCTGCTGGGTGTCGGTGAGCATGGTGGTCATGGTCGGTCCTCCGAGTCTGGGGTGCCAGCGGCGGGCGGAATCTCCGGTACGAGGTTCTTGATCAGGTTGGCGACGGATTCCGTCACCGTCGTGGCCTGCTCGCCGGAGACGGCGTGCTGGACGCGCATCGCCTGCGCGGCGACGGTGACGATCCGCGTGATGTTGGCGACGAGCGCGGGCGTCTCCTCTTCCTCGACCAGCACGCGCAGGAGCACGACGCGCAGCGCGCCGAGCTCGTCGATCAATCCCTTTTCCAGGATCTCCGAGGTTGCCTTTGCCAGGGTCTCGCGCAGGTCATTGTCGAGCAGGACGCGATAGGGAACGCGCTCCGTCGCGGGATCGGCGTGTGATGAGGAGGAGCCGGCAACCGCCGTTTCCGGCTGGTCTCGATGACGAGCGCAGTACGGCTGGCCCCTTGCGACCCAGTATGAGCAATGGGGATGCTGGCATTGGGATCGGGCGGGTGGTGATGATCGTGATCGGTGAGGCATGTGCGCCACCCTTTCTCTGTCCGCGAAATGAATGACGGAAGGGAACATTTGTTCTATTCTGTCTCTCACTCCTACGAACGCATCGAACGCCGGAAAAGAGGACAGATTGATGGCGCGGGAATTCCGGCGGGGCATGGAACCCGCCGGAAGTTCGCGACGTCATAGTTGAGGCAGGCGGGCGAATGCGATTGCCCTGCCCCGATGAATGGCTGGCGCGCATGCCATCACGGATTCATCGTCACCGCGCTCCGGGTGGGGTGTGGTCTGGTTTCGAGTCGCCTGAGCCTGAACGGGGTCAGAGCGGCCAGATACGCGGAGGAATGGGTCTCTATGCGCAAGGTTCTCGTGGCATTGTTCGCAATGCTCTTCATGATGGGTGGATCGGCAGGCTTCGTCACCGCGCAGTCCGGTACTGCTGATGCGACCCCGGAGGCGTCTCCCGCCGCGAATAAGTCGGAGGCCGCGGCCGGCAGCGATACCAACCCGGTCGATCCCGCGATTGGAGACACGGTGACGCTGTTCGCCGTCAACGGCGCGGCGGTCGGGACGATGACCGTGACCGATGCCGAGCGCGACTGGCAGGGCTTCGACAAGTATCAGGAGCCGGAGAACGGCACCGAGTTCGTGGCGTTCACGATTCAGGTCGAGAGCACGACCTCGCGCGGCACGATGGACATTTCGCCGTACGATTTCGGCCTGCAGGATGGCCAGAGCTTCTTCTGGTCGACCGCCTATGCCACGAATGAGGATAGCGGCGATGAGGTGCAGGTCCTGCGCGACGAGTTGAACCTCGCCGGTGGCGAGACGGCCAGGTTCCTGATCGTCTTCCAGGTCTATCAGGATCAGCCGCTGCAGCACCTGTTCTGGAGCCCGGACGATCACCTGGTGACGCTGGCTGATCTGTCGGACATCTAGGCGATCTGTGCCGGCATCATCCGCACCGGGTTCGCAGGATCCACCGCGGGTATGAGAACGCTCCACTCCAGACACTGGAGTGGGGCGTTCTGTTGGTTGAGAGCCGTGGCCGTTCGTTCCCCGGGCCGGGAACCGCTGGATAGGTGGCGACGTTGTTGCTGTAACGAGGATGAGCCGGATGGTACGGTGGTGGTCGAGGGAATGACTCGTCACGACGCGATGCAGGACAGATGATGAGACGACAGGGAATGTTGGCACAGTCGATAGTGGCCGTCGTTCTGATGATGACGGCGACGGGGCTTGTGGGCGGTCCGGCACTGGCTGAATCGACGGCATCCTCCACGCCGCCCGCCAGTGCGCGACCCGGAAGCGGCCTGCCCCAGGTGGGCGACGAGGTTGCCTACATCAGCGAGAGCGGCGGCACGATCGCCACCGTCACGGTGACACGTGTCGAGCAGCCCTGGACCGGCTACGGCGAGTACTACACGCCCGATTCTGGCACCGAGTACGTCGCGTTCGTGATCGAGCTCACCCATCAGGGCACGCGTGGCGACCTGATCGTCCAACCCGAGGACTTCCGTCTGCAGGATGCCGATGGCTTCCTGCTCTCCCGCTCGTGGGCGAACGCTGCTGATAACGCCGAACTGAAGCCATCGAGCGATCCGGTCGCGATCGCGCCGGGTGCGACCGGCCGGGTGGTCGTGGTCTTCCAGGTCTTGCAGGGCATCGAGTTGAGCCAGTTGCTCTGGCAACCGGAGTACGATCGTCTGATCACGCTCGCCGATCTCCACGGTCTCGGCGCGTAACACCGCCGCGACCTGGTGGCTCCCTCCATTGTCATTCCGAGCAAGACCGCAGGTCGCGCGGAGGAAGTTGTCTGCAAATGAGGAGCCCCACCGTGCGAGCGGCTGCTCCGGGCGGTCTCCGCGTGCAGAGTCCTGCGTTCTCAGCACCGCTCTTATGCGGTCACGTTGGGAGATGTGGCGCTGTTCCTGCCAGCAACGTCCTCCGCTCGGCATTCTGCCTCGCTTGGAATGACAAAGAGATGATGCGTACACGACTGTGCCGGCCAGCTTGCTGCTCGCTGTTCATGGCCTCTGGAACTCGCTATGATTGCGGCAAGGAGGACACGCCCATGAGCATCTCATTGACGCCAGACGTGGAAGCGATGATCCAGGAGAAGGTCGATTCGGGCTCGTACGCGAATGCCAGCGACGCGGTGCGCGCCGGTCTCCAGATGCTGGACGAGCGGGAACGGCTCCGGGAGTTTCGCCAGTCGCTGATCGAGGCCGATGCCGAGATCGACCATGGTGAGGGAATGGAGTTGACTCCCGGGCTTTGGAAACAACTCATCGAAGAGGGCCGGGGACGCGTCAGGCGTAGCGAGCCATCGGATTCAGATATCTGATGGCTGACCCTGGTCGACGTCTGCTCGTCAGCGCGCGTGCCCGAGAGGATATCCGCGCTATCGGACAGTACAGCGTGGAGATGTGGGACGAGGACCAAGCCGATCATTACGTCGCCACCATTTATCATGCGATAACGACGTTGTCGACGGCGCCGGAGATCGGGCGGCCCCGGGATGATCTCCATCCAGGGTTTCGCTCCTTCGCTGTCGCGCAGCATGTCATCATCTATCGCTTCACCGAAAAGACGGTTCGCATCATACGCATTCTGCACGCTCGTCAGGATGCCACGCGGCTGTTTCGCAGTTAGCGGCTGGTTCCGTCCGCCTTATTGCTTCGTGCCGGAGTGGATCGCGACCGTGCCGAAGCCGAGCAGCTGGTATGTGACATCCATCAATCCGGCGTTTCGCATGATCTCCGCCAACTCGTGTGCCGGCGGGAACGCCGCCACCGACTTCGGCAGGTAGCGATAGGCGCCGAAATCCCCACTCACCACCCCGCCGATCAGCGGCACCAGCCGCTCGAAATAGAACCGGAAGAGCGGTCCTGCGATCGGGCGCCGGAGCGGTGTCATCTCCAGGCAGATGAAGCGGCCACCGGGACGCAGTACGCGTGTCATCTCCGCGATCGCGGCACCGTAGTCGGGCATGTTCCGTAGACCGAACGAGACGGTGCAGGCATCGAACGAGCCGTCCGCAAAGGGCAGGTGCATCGCGTCGCCAACCTGGAAGGTGACATCCGAGCCGCGTTTCCTGCCCTTCTCCTGCGCCGCCGCGATCATCTCCGGCGAGAAGTCGATCCCAACGACGGTGGAAACGCCAGCCCTTCGGATCGCGAAGGCGAGATCTCCCGTGCCCGTCGCCACATCCAGCACGTCGGAACTGGGGCGGCCATCGATCGTCGCCGCCTTTCGCGCCACCATCGTGCGCCAGCGGATGTCCATGCCGCCCGTCATGAGATGATTCATGGCGTCGTAGCGCGGCACGATGCGATCGAACATGGTGCGGACGGTGGTCGCGCTCTCGATCGCGCCGCGTGGATGCATCTCGTCCGTTACGCTCGGCTCAGGCATGGCATGGTCCCCAAAATGTGATTGCTATCGCGCCAGAATCAGCGCGAGCGAGAGCAGCACGCTGAACAACAAGAGCGTTTTGCCGGTGTTGCCCAGGGTTGGGTTTAGCGCCGGTCCGGTGCGGCTCGTGATCTGCCGCCAGAGCTGAAACAGTGCTGGCCAGCTCAGAATGGTCAGGAGCCACCACATATTGAGCCATCCCACCAGCCAGAACGCGAGCGGTGCCAGCGCCGTAATGAGCAGCATCGCCGCGTACTCGACCTGCGTGTTGCGCGGACCGATCCGCACCGCGATCGTGTGCTTGCCTGCCTTGCGATCGGTCGGCAGGTCGCGCAGGTTGTTGACGACCAGAATGCCAATCGCCATCGCGCCGATCGGGACGGAGGTGGCGAGCGCCAGCGCAGTCAGGTTGTGCGTCTGGACGTAGGCGGTGCCGGCAACGGCAACGGGCCCGAAGAAGATGAAGACGAAGACCTCGCCCAGCCCCAGATAGCCGAGCGGAAACGGACCGCCGGTGTAGGCGACCGCACAGATGATTGACGCGATGCCGAGGATGAGAAAGGGCCAGCCGCCGCGCCAGACGAGGTAGAGCCCGCTGACGACGGCCAGGCCGAGCGTGATCCAGGTCGCGCGCAGCACGGCGTCGGCGGTGATCAGGCCGCTGGCGGTGATCCGGGTGGGACCGGTGCGTTCGTGGGTGTCGGCGCCGCGCTTGAAATCCAGCGCGTCGTTTGCAAAGTTGGCGGCGATCTGGAGCAGGAGCGCGGTGATCAGTGCCAGTAGTGCCGATAGCCAGTGGAAGCCGCGCTCGTGGATGGCAACGGCGGTGCCGGCGAGCACCGGCGCGATCGCGGCGGGCAGCGTCTTTGGGCGTGCCGCCATCCACCACAGTTGCCAGGGAGAGGGAGTCGTTGATGTGGCGAGTGGCGAGGTGCTCATCGTTCTACCGCTGGCGTGCGGAGATCGAGCGTATCGATCAATCGAGTGCTGCCGACCGTCGCGGCGATCAGCGCGCGCGATCCTTCCTCGATCTGGCCGACCGGAGAGAGTGTTTGCGGATCGACGATGGCCAGGTAGTCGAGCTGGACGGGTGAGATGTGCTCGCCGGGCGTCAGGAACTCGTTGCCCGCTTCGATCAGCGTCGCCACATCGGTCGTGCCGCCGGCCACGAGATCGCGCATGGCGAAGAGCGCCCGCGAGAGGAGCCGGGCCGAGGTCCGCTCCGGCGGCGAGAGCCGCACGTTGCGCGAACTCATCGCCAGGCCGTCCGCCTCCCGAACCGTGGGGCAACCGACGATTTCGCCGGGCAGTGCGAGATCGGCATGCAATCGCCGCAGCATCGCCAGTTGCTGGAAATCCTTCTCCCCGAAGTAGCTGCGGTCGGGGCGGACCTGATTCAGCAGGATCGTGACGACCGTCGCCACGCCATCGAAATGGCCCGGACGGGAGTACCCCTCCCAGCGGGAGGTAATGCCGCGAACGTGGATCGAGGTCGAGAAACCGGGCGGGTAGATCGATGCCGCATCCGGTGCGTAAAGAAGATTCGCGCCGGCGTCAGCCGCGATCGCGGCATCGCGGTCGAGATCGCGCGGATACCGCGCGAGATCGGCGGGGTCGTTGAACTGGGTCGGATTGACGAAGACGCTGACGACGACCTCGTCGTTCTCGGCGGCGGCCCGGGCGATCAGGGAGCGGTGTCCGTCGTGGAGGGCGCCCATCGTCGGCACGAACCCGCGGGAGCCGGTCGGTGCGGGCAACCTGCCGGGAGCAGTCACGATGTGAGGTGCGGAATGGTCGCTCACGCGTCCCGTCCTGCTTCGAGTCGGGCGCGCAGCGTGGCGGCGATCTCTTCTTTCATTGAATAGGTGTGCTCGGGCAGGGGATAGGCGCCCTCCCGCACATCGCGGGCGAAGGACGCGAAGGCCTTTGCGAGCAGGTCATTCAAAGGAAGATACTGCCGCGCGAAGCGTGGGCTGATCGCCTCGGCCGGTGGCTTCGCCGTCAACCCCGCGAGGTCGGTCCAGACGAGCACCTGCCCGTCGCAATCGGGGCCGGCGCCGATGCCGATCGTGGGGATATCGATCTCTGCGGTGATGAGCCCGCCCAGCACGGCCGGCACAACCTCGACCACGAGCGCGTAGGCACCTGCCTCGGCGACCGCCCGCGCATCAGCGAGCAGATCGAGCGCGCCGTCGAGATCGCGCCCTTGCACGCGCATGCCGCCGAGCGCGCCGGCGGTCTGGGGGGTGAGTCCGATATGTCCGACGACGGGAATCCCCGCCTCGGTCAGCGAGCGAATGCGAGCGGCCATCGTTCGCCCGCCTTCGAGCTTCACGGCGTCCGCGCCCGCCTCCTGCAGCAGCCGCCCGGCGTTGGCGATGGCCTGGGCCTCGCTTGCCTGATAGGTCATGAAGGGAAGATCGGCAACCACATGGGCGGTGGGGGCGCCTCTCCGCACGGCCTTGGCGTGATGAATGATATCGTCAAGCGTGACAGGTACGGTGGAATCGTAACCCAGCAGCGCGGTGCCGACCGAATCGCCGACGAGCAGCATGTCAATGCCGGCCTCATGCGCGAGCCGGGCGGTCGGTGCGTCATAGGCGGTCAGCATCACCAGTGGCGCCGACCCGTCGCGGACCTTGTGATTCCGGATGGAGGGAATGGTGTGGCTGGATCGGCGGTGGACGGCGGCCCCGTCGTTCGCGGTCATGACATCAATCCTCTGGCGTCGACGCCGTCGCTGTCTCTCGCGGCGCTGCATCGTGGATGGTCTGACGCTCGCGTGCCTGGATCAGCGCGACCATCATCTCGTTGACTGGGGTCGGAATTCCGTAGCGCGCCCCTTCCGCCACCACTGCGCCATTGATCGCATCGATCTCGGTGCGCTGGTTGTGCTCGAGATCGACCAGCATCGACGAGCGGTTGGTGCCGGTGGCCCTGGCGACATCTTCGATCGCGGCCAGGACATTGGCAAGATCGACGCGAACCTTCCGGGCATGCGCGACCGCCACAACCTCGGATGCGAGCTGCGTGGCGATGGCTCCCAGCTTCGGATCGTCCCCAATCTCGGCATTCGGCACTCCGGCGAGCGCGGTGAGCGGGTTGATCGCGCAATTGACGGCAAGCTTGCGCCACACCCAGCGGTGAATATCATCGACCGCCACGGTCTGCCAGTCGGCGGCGGTGAGGGTCGCCGCAAGCTGCTGGATACTCGTGTTGGTGGAATCGCGACGGCGGCCGATCGCCGTGATGCCGGCGCCGGTGTGCGCGAGCTCGCCAGGCGCGGTGCGGATCGCCGCCTGGGTCGTCACGCCCAGCCAGACATGGGGGCGAATTCCCTGGGCCAACAGCGCATTCCGCAGCGCCGAGGCGTTTCCGAGCCCGTTCTGCAAGGTGAGAACGACCGTATCACGCGTCAGGTACGGGCGCAGGGGGGCGACTGCCTCGGCAGTGGCCCACGATTTCACGAGCACGATCACGACATCACTGCCGCCGACGGCAGCCGGATCGCTGGCCGTCTCGATCGCGACCGTGCGTGTGGTTCCATCCAGCTCGGTCAGGTGCAGGCCGTTCGCCGCTATTGCGGCCAGATGATCGGAAGGACGCCCGTAGAGGAGGACCCGCTCAATCGCCGCTGCGGATGCGCTGTCCGCTGGTGCTGACGCCGGTGGGGTCGACATCGCTTGTGAGAGGCGGGCGGCGGCCAGGGATCCCATGGCTCCCGCTCCGACGATGGTGATTCGCACGTTCCTTCTTCCTCGTGTCTGCACGCTCGATGCGGACGTCCGGCGGGAGCTTGTCATCCTCGGCACGTCCCAGTTTCTCCGCCTATTGTCGCATGACGCGGCTTTCGTGAGCGCGGTCAGGGGCGGCAAGATGCCTGGGCATGCGTTGCATTCCTCACCGTCGATCGAGCCGTCCCCCTTGGACTGTGTGGGCGCAGGGTGTGCCAGAGCGTTGTACGTAGTGCTCGAAATGTGCCCAACAATGGGCGAAGCGGCGGCGACTGAGCGTTGCTCCGGTCCAGGGCGGATGCCAGACATTGTCCCATGCTCTACAGATACTCGAAGACAACGGTCCTGGGCCCCGGCATGTGAACGGACGCAATCCTTGATTCTCCGGGGAATCTGGGACCTTTCGCTGGCTAATGGTCATGTAACACTCGGAAGCACCTGTGCGGGGCTCGTTGCCTATTATGTGTACGCATGGTAAAAGTGTGGCAGGGACTTTGAGCAGCTTGCTGCCGTACATATTCATTGGTGAACGCTCCATCGTGGGGAGCGGGAGAGGGACAAGATGAGGGCCATTGTGCGTTCGTTCAGCGCTATCATGCTGGTCTTCGGCATGCTGGCGTCATCGCTGGTACCGGTCTTTGCACAAGATGAGCCAACCGTCGCACCGACGGATGTGGTGCAGCCGACCGAGATTGTGCAGCCAACGGAGGAGATCCAACCAACCGAGGTTGTGCAGCCGACGGATATCGTTGAACCAACGGAAGAGGTTCAGCCGACCGCACCCGAGGTCGTCGAGCCAACTGGCACCGAAGACGGTGACGTCGAGGCTGCTGCCAATTTCTCAGGGTTTCTGGTGCTGACCACGTCTGATGGCGGGGTCATCCCGAGCGGCTCTACCTATACGGTTACCAACATCACAGGTGGCGGGTCCACCGTGGTGTTCTCTGCCCCGCTCTTCTGGGACTGGGCGTCGCCGGCAACGTTGCCAATCGTTCCGATTCCGCCGTTGCCCAAGAATGCGCAGATCCGGGTGGATGTCTCCGCGGAGGGGTATCAACCCTTCTCGCAGCAGTACACGCTCGGGGATATCCTCTTCTTCATCTCCGGCACGCTCCAGAAGGAGCCGGAGAAGGCCCCTGTCGACATCGTGATCACGATGTCGGACGGTGGACTGATCCCGGACGGGATGACCTGGTCGTTCCAGCAAGATGATTACACCGAAATCGAAAGCGGCGCGGTGCCCAGTGGCTCCGCTTCCGGCTGGACGGTCTCGCTCACGAATCCGGTGCCCGAAGGCAACTACGTGCTGCTCGTCCGTACGCCGGATAACCTCTACTTCTACTTCTACGTGGTGGTCGTGAGTCTGCCGTCGACGACGCTGACCGTGAACTTCGATCGCATGACCGCGGTCAATATCGAGATCTCGATGTCGGATGGCGGTCTCCTGCCGGACGGCTTGATGTGGTCGTTCGAGCAGGGTGATTACACCGAGATCGACGGCGGTACGGTGCCGGATGGCTCCGCCTCCGGCTGGACCGTCTCGCTGGCCGACCCCGTGCCCGCGGGGAGCTACGTGCTGCTCGTGCGCACACCGGATAACCTCTACTACTACTTCTACGTCGTCGTGGTTGCGGGCGATACCACCACCCTTCCGGTGGTCTTCGACCGGGTCCAGGGCGATGTGACGGCCACCTTCGTGACCTCGGACGGCGGCGATGTCCCGGCCGGCACGACGTGGACGATCACGGACGAGAGCAGCAACGTCGTCCAGAGCGGCACGCTCAGCGCGCCGATCCCGAATGGTGGTCTGCTGCCGAACACCAATCCGCTGGCTTACGGCAACTACCTGTTGACCGTCGATGCGGATGGGTACCTGCCGTATGCCACGGGCTTTGTGGTCGATGCGGCGTCGATTGCCTTCGATATCGAGCTGCAGGAAGTGCCGCCGACGACGGGCACGGTGAACCTGACGGTGACGACCTCCGATGGTGGGGCGATCCCGACCGGCACGATCATCACGATCGGCGGTGTCAGCTACGTCGTCTCCGACCTGGGTGAGGTCAGCGCGGCGGATGCGGCCAGTGGCACGGTCTTCGTGTTCACGGATGTGCCGGCCGGGATGCAGCCAATCACGGTGACGAACGCGGCGCCCTACGCCGATGCTACGGGAGAGGTCGAGGTCGAAGCGGGCAGCACGGTTGATGCGGCCATCGTGCTGCAGCGGACCGTGGAGCCGAGCCCGACGGTGACGCCGAGCCCGACCGTGTCCCCGACGAGCGCGCCCGCGGAGCCGACCGCGACCGCCCAGCCGACGCAGGCACCGGCGCAGCCGACGGCGGTCCCGCACAAGCCTGGTGGGAAGTCCACGATCAGCGCGCTGCCGAATACCGGTCAGGGCACGGCGACGCAGGACGGGATGAACACCGCGCTGCTGGCGCTGGCGGCGGCCCTGCTGCTGGCCGGCGTGGCGGGCATCGTGGGGGTGCGCACCCGGCGCCAGTAAGGAACCTGTCTACCGGGAGGGCCGAGTGTCCTCCCGGTGGGATTCCGAGCTAGCGGCTGCCAGGGAGCCTGGCCTTCACAAGAACACTGACTTTCGCGAATGTTGTGGGTATTCGCGCATGAAGGACCGGCTCATACGAGCCGGTCCTTCCCGTGTCGCAACGATTTGCAGCCGGGACCATTCCTCGCCGGCTGCCGGGGAGGACCTTGGGTGCACAGCATGCGATGGACCCATCCGCAGGGGACGACCCCGAAGGATTGTCGCCACTCCACAGCAACGACTAACGGACAGCGGGTGCGGTGGAGGGGCGCGGGCCCCTTCTCATCTGTCCTATTCGGCGGCATTTCCTCACACCGTGGCCGTGACAGCGCAGTCCACCGTGGGGGCAGGGGTTCTGCTCATGAGTTCGT
>JBARWF010000136.1:0-4341 GCA_049646645.1 Thermomicrobiales bacterium | reverse complement strand
CCTGATGCCGGTTCCTGCCCGCATCCAGCGGTGTCGAAACTGAACGCCACGCATCGAAACAAGCGGGGGGAGGCGTCGGTGTGGCGCCTCCCCCTGCTTGTGCTTAGCAATGGTGCCGGAACCTACTCCTCCGAGGCGGCCTGCACCGCCGCCTCGAGCACGCCTTGCTCCGCAAGCTCCTCCATCTCCGTCACGGTGCGGTCGAACTCCTCGAGTGCAACGCTCACCGGCTCCGGCGAGGAGAGATCGACTCCGGCGACCCGGAGGATGTCCATCGGATAATCGCTGCCTCCCGCCGCCAGCATCGCGAGGTAGCGCTCGCGAGCAGCATCGCCCTCGTCTCGCACCGCGCGCGCGATATTGATGGCGGCCGAGAGCCCGGTCGCGTACTGGTAGACATAGAAGGCGCGGTAGAAGTGGGGAATCCGCCCCCACCCGATCTGCACGCGTTCGTCCACGCCCACGCCCGGCGTGTAGACCTCCTGCAGCGCCCCGAACGTCTCGTTCAGGAAATCGAGCGTCAGCGGCATCCCGCTCTCGACCGCCGCGTGGGTGCGTGCCTCGAACTCGGCGAACATCGTCTGCGTCACCACGGTCGAGAAGAACGTATCCGCGAAGCGATTGAGCAGCCCAAAACGACCGATCGGATCCTGCGCTTCCTCTCGCCCGAGCAAATGCCAGGTCAGCAGCACCTCGTTGACGGTCGAGGCGATCTCCGCGAGGAAGATCGGGTACCCCGCGAGATGGATCGGCTGCGCAGCATTCGCGTAGAACGTGTGCATGGCGTGCCCAGCCTCGTGCGCCAGCGTGAAGACATCCGAGAGCGTGCCGTTCCAGTTCATGAGGATCACCGGCGGCGCGCCATACGTGCCCCACGAGTAGGCGCCGGACCGCTTGCCCTTCGTCTCATGGACATCGACCCAGCGCGAGGCGAAGCCCTGCCGCAGGTCGTGGACGTAGCGGTCGCCAAGCGCGCCCACGCCCGCGAGCACCAGCTCAGCGCCCTGCTGGTAGGTGTAGCGCTTCTCTGGCTCCGGCGCGAGCGGCACACGCAGGTCGTAGCGCTCGAGCTGATCGAGCCCAAGCGCCCGCCGGCGCAGATCGAGATAGCGCTCGAGGATCGATCCGCCCGCCCGGATCGCTTCGATCAGGCCGTCGTAGACCGACTCCGGCACGTTGTCCCCGAAGAGGGCCGCCTGCCGCGCCGACTCGTAGCCCCGAATGCGGGCGCTCGCGACGTCCTTGCGCACCGATGATCCATGCAGGCTCGCCAGCGTGTAGGCGTGATCGAGATACGCCTTGGTGTAGACCTCGTGTGCTTCATGCCGCACATCGCGGTTGCGGCTCTCCATCAACAAGGCGTGACGCGCTTTCGTCAGCGTGATCTCGTTGCCCTTGTCGTCGTGAACCTGCCCATACTGCAGATCGGCGTTATCGAGCGCGCCGAAGGCGTCGGACGGTGCGCGCGTGACATCGGCGAACTGCGCAAGGACTTCCTCGACCTCCTGCGAGCGCACGTGGGCGCGCTGCCGGTCGAGATCCTCGATCAAGTGACGATAGGTCGCCAGCTCCTCGCTTTGAGCAAGCTCCTGCAGCGCGCCGTCCGGCAGCGCGATCAGCTCCGGCTGGAAGAACGCGAGCACCCCGCCGGCCTGGATCGCCAGCGCCACTCCGCGCTCGTACCGCGCGGTGCGCTCGGGGTCGGTCGTGTCCTCATCGCGCCGCAGGCTGGCATAGGTCATGACGCGACCGAGCACATCCTCGACCTCATTGAGTGCCTCGAACGCCTCGCGAACGACGGCGCTGCCCTCGCCCAGCCGCCCTTCGAAACTCGCGACCTTCTCCAGCAAGCCCGGAACGCGCTCGGCAGCGGCTTCCCATTCCTGCTCCGACGCGAAGATGCCCGCAAGGTCCCACGTCTCCTCGACCGGAACCTGGCTACGCAGCAACACATCCGATTCAACAACGCTCTCTGCCATCAGGTTCTCCCGTATATGCGCCATCGTGCTGGCTATTGATCTACCGATCGTGTATCATGCGCTCCCCACTATCCGTGCATCCACGCAGTATGCCCGGGTCGTGGTGCGTCTCGAGGCGCGCGAACGAAAGCTGCACTCGACTGTCGGGCACCATACCACCGTGTATGGGTGCGCGTCAGCGTATCACCATGCCCAAGAGCACGTCGCGAGAGCGGCGCAGGTCTTGTCTGAGCCGGTTTTCGGCTCCGGGAGGGAAACCGCGTGCGCGTCTATCTGGAACTCGGAATCCGCTCGTTCCGGCAGGTGCTGACCTACCGGGGCGCGACGCTGGCCGGGCTCTTCACCAACAGCATCTTCGGGGTCATCCTCGCGTCGATCTTTCTCGGCTTCTATGCCTCGACGGGCGGCGCGGACGTGCGCGGCTGGTCGCAGTCGCAAACGCTCACCCTGACGTGGCTCAACCAGTCAATGTTGATGGTCGTTTACATGTGGGGCTGGTGGGAGGTCGCCCGCTCGATCCAGACGGGATCGATCGCGATGGATTTCCTGAAGCCGGTGAACTTCGTGAGTTACTGGCTCAGCCGCGATCTGGGGCGGGCACTGGCGCATTTCCTGGTGCGGGGCCTGCCCACCTTCATCGTCGGCAACCTGCTCTACGATCTCCTGCCGCCGCACTCGGTGGCAAACGCGATCGCGTTCCTGCCCTCTGTCTCCCTCGCGGTCATCGTCAGCTTCGCGTTCCGGTTCCTGCTCAACATCACCGGGTTCTGGGTCATCGACCACCGCGGTATCAACTACGTCGCCATGGCCACCCTGAACCTGCTCTCCGGGTTCATGATTCCTCTGGCCTTTTTGCCCGATCCCGTCCTGGCCATCGTGAACCTGCTGCCGTTCCGCGCCATCATCATGATTCCAGGTGAGATCTACCTGGGGCAGATCCCGATCTGGGAAGGGATCGGAATTCAGCTCTTCTGGTCAGTCGCGATGCTGGCGGCATCCGCCTGGCTGCTCTCGCTGGGCGAGCGGAAAGTGGTGGTGCAAGGTGGATAGCCTCAACACGCTGCGGGAAGAGCTCGGCATCTCCTGGCGCATCGCGACCCTCCGGCTGCGCGGGCAGATGGAATACCGGTCGTCGTTCCTGATGCAGATCGCCGGCAGCTTCATCATCAACTTCTCAGAGCTGCTCGTCCTCTTCGCGCTCTTCAACCGGTTCGACAACCTCGGTGGCTGGAGCCTGCATGAAGTCATTTTCCTGCACGGAGTCAGCCAGATCACGTTCAGCATCGCCGACACGCTCTCGAACGGCATCGACACCGTGCCGACGCTGATCCGGGAGGGAGAGTTCGACCGCGTCCTGATCCGGCCGGTCTCGTCGTACCTGCAGGCGATGGTGAGTGAGGTCTCGCTGCGCCATCTCGGGATGCTGGCACAGGGCGTCATCATCTTCGTCTACGCGCTCGCGACGATCGACATCGACTGGACTGCAGCGAAGGTCATGCTTCTGGTCACGGCTATCATCAGCGGCATCGCGCTCTTCACCGCGCTCTTCACCGTGGAGGCCATCATGAGCTTCTGGACTGTCAACTCGGTGGAGGCCATCAACGCCTTCACCTACGGCGGCTCCGACCTCGCCCAGTACCCGCTGCACATCTTCGCGCGATCGATCCGCTGGCTCTTTCTCTGGATCGTGCCGATCGGCTTCGTCGTCTACTACCCGTCGCTGGCGATCCTCGACAAGCCGGATCCGCTCGGCCTGCCCGGCTTCGCCTCGTATCTCGCACCGGTGATGGCGCTCGTCTTCTGCCTCGTCATCGGCTACGGCTGGCAGCTTGGCATTCGCCGTTACCGCTCCACGGGAAGCTAACGAAGTCGGTGTGGGCCTCTGAAGGGAACGGCGTTGTGCCGTTCCCTACGGATGCCCTGACGAGTGCACGCCTTCGGGCATACGAACCGATACAGACACAAGGAGACGGTCCATGACAGGCCCCATCATCGAAGCGAGCAATCTGTCGAAGCGGTTCTGGGTAGCGGATCGCCGGGCCGGATTCGGCGGCGCCCTGCGGAGCGTCGTCAGTCGCGCGGGCACGTACGTCGGTGGCGTCGACGACATTTCCTTCACCATCAATCGCGGGGAGATCGTCGGCTACATCGGCCCGAACGGCGCCGGCAAGTCCACCACCATCAAGATGTTGACCGGGATTCTGGTGCCGACCTCCGGGAGCGCGACCGTCGCCGGGTTCACGCCCTGGGAGCAGCGCAAGCAACTCGCCCGCAAGATCGGCGTCGTCTTCGGCCAGCGTACGCAGCTCTGGTGGGACCTGCCGCTGGCCGATTCGCTCGACCTCCTCAGGCACATGTATCG
>JBARWF010000135.1:0-55764 GCA_049646645.1 Thermomicrobiales bacterium | reverse complement strand
GACCTGCGAGGGTCGCCGCGCCGCCCTTACTCGGTTACCGTTGCCATGCGAAGGCCGATGTTCGTGTTGCCATAGAAGACGAACATACCCTGGAGGCGGCTATTGACCGCCTGGAATTTCTTTGCCTGCACCGTGTAGATGTTCGGAAGCTCCTCCAGAAGCGCGCGCTGGAGATCCTGATAGATCCCGAGCCGCGCGTCCTGGTCGACCGTGGCCAGCCCCTCGTCGTACAGGGCATCGATGGACTCATTCGCCCAGCCATCGCCAAACCACGCCGTGTTGTTCGATGTTCCCGACCGGAAGTCGACAACGTGACCGCTGGGATCTCCCCGCATTCCACGAGCGGTCTGGGCCCATTCGAATTCGCCCTTGCCAACGTTCTCGGCGAACGTTCCGATCTCGATCGGTTCGACCGAGACCTTGATATTGAGCTGCTTGAGCGCCTGCTGCACGATCTCGGCAATCCTCACGTGTTCGCCCCCGGCGATCGCCTGCAGGACAACCTCGAATCCATCGGCATATCCGGCGTCTGCCATCAATGCCTTTGCCGCCTCGACATCGACCGTGTAGGCCGCGGCGACGTCATCTTCTGGCAGGGGCCACGGTCCATATCCAGGCGGGATCGCCCCGGTGAGCTGCGCCTGGCCGCCGTAGACCTTGTCGATGATCTCCTGCCGGTCGATCGTCTTGGAGATCGCCTGGCGCACCCGGATGTCACGCCAGGGAACGTCGTTGACCATCGAAAGCTGAATCACGCGCGGCGACGAGGTGAGCCCGCTGATCACGGTGATATCGCCGCTTTCGAGGGTGCCTGCCACATCCGGCGAGAAGTTGGCACCATCGATCTGGCCGGAGCGCAGGGCGGCCACACGTTGCTGTTCATCCGTCAGCATCTTCAGTGTCAGTTTCTGGACGCCTGGCGCCGTACCCCAGAACTCGGGGAACGCCTCGTAGACGACCTGATCGTCCTGCAGGTACTCGGTCAGCTTGAAGGGGCCGGTGCCGATGCCCTCGCTCAGAACCTCGATCCGCTCATGGATGCCTTCTGGCACGATCGGCGTGTAGTTTGTCCAGGCGAGCGTGCCGATGAGCGTCGGGTCGGCCTTGCTCATGGTGATCTTGACCGTGTGGTCATCGACCGCTTCAACGGCCGCCACATTGTCGAGGTAGGGCACCTTGACGCCTGGCTCGGGCGGATTGAGCGCCTGATTGATGGAGTAGACGACATCCTTGGCGGTCATCGGCGTTCCATCGTGGAAGACGACATCGGTGCGCAAGGCGAAGACATAGGTCGTATCGTCGGGCGTCTCCCAAGACTCGGCCAGCGCCGGAATCACATTCAGGTCGGCATCCCAGGCCAGCAGGGAGTCGTACATGAACTCCTTGCCCTGCCAGTTGGCGAGCGCAATGTTGCCGAACGGGATGAGGTTGGGCACCGTGGTGTCGAGGCCCCAGGTGATTTCGCCCGCCGACTGGGCGGCCGCGCCCGTTCCCGCCGCGAGGACACCGGTTCCGGCGAGGGCCACCCCGGCGCCGGCCAGCAAGCCGGTTTTGGCCAGGGTGCGCCGGGTAATGCGACCGCGCACAAGGGCGTTCAACAGATGCAGATCCGATACGGTTGACGTCATGATTGCTCCCATGGTGAGTACGTGTGAATTGCGTTCATGCTGATCCATTGCGGTGCGACGGCATCAGCCCACTCGTAGGGACCCGGAACGAATGACCGCAGAACCTCCTCCCATCTGGTGTCCTGGATACACTGCCCGCAGCGTCACGGTCAGGGGGTTATACGCCGGGTATCCGGCACGGTTACGGGTGTGCCGTTGGTCCGGGCGGATTCGAGGGCGACGATGCCGGGAAGCGTGTAGTCCATCGCCCGGTGGACATCGATCGGACAGGCGATCTCGCCGCGGATGGCCGCGAGGAAATCGCGCAGCAGCCAGTATTCGCTGGTGCCATGACCCCCGAACGACGCTTCCTCGGGCACAGCGAGTCGCTGCGGGATGTAGCGCTCGGCGTAAGGCGTGGTGGAATGCCATTGCGAACCGTCGCCACTGACGCGCGATGCCTCATGCTCGTCCGCCAGCCAGATCTTGCTGGCGTCGCCATGCCCCCGCCACGATTCGAAACTCCCCTGCGTGCCCTGGACGGCGTAGTACGCCATCTGGTGGGGCCGTGGCGAGACGTGATCGACTCGCACCCGGAGAACGGTGCCCTTGTCCGTCACCATCTGCATCAGGTGCATGGTGGGATTCTTGTTCTCGGGGATGAACTTCCCGCCGGGCACCGCGACGCATGAGACCGTTTCGACGCGCTCGCCGGTGATGTAGAGCAGCGGACCCAGGCTGTGCGTGCAGTACACGCCGAGTTGCCCGCGTCCTCGCCAGGTGAGGTTGCCATCCCGGTCGAACCAGAGATCCTTGCAATCGTGGAGATATTCACCCTCCAGGTAGTAGATCTCCCCGAAGCGGCCGTCGTCGGCAAGCCGCTTGAGCAGTTCGACCTCGTCCAGGTAGCGGTAGTTCTCCGCCATCATGTAGATAGCCGGGCTTTCCCGGACCGCCGCGAGCAGATCCTGCGCCTGCTCCATGTCGAGGCAGGCTGTCACCTCGCTCAGGACATGCTTGCCGGCGCGCAGGGCCTGCGCGGCCTGGGCCGCGTGGAACGGCAGCGGCGAGGCGACGACGACCGCGTCGATATCGGCGTTCAGGAAGTCCTCGTAATCAGAGAACGGACGGGCATCGATCTCCGCCGCTGCGGCGCCGACTGCATCCGCGTCGATGTCGTAGAGCGCGGTGACGGTCGCGCCCGTTGCTGACCGGCAGACCCGGACGAAACTTGCACCGCGGCGCAGGCCGATCACGCCGAAACGAACGGTCATCCAAAACTCCTCCTACACAACCGGGGATCAGCCCTTGATCCCGGAGAGTGCAATGCCCTTCACGAAATTCTTCTGGAAGATGAGATAGACCACGATCGTGGGAATGCTGGCGATCAGCGATCCGGCCATGATGGCCTGGTAGTTGGACACCCCCATCGTTGTCGAGATCTGCACGAGGATCAGCGGGAGGGTGTACAGCTTCTGGTCGTTGAGGGCGACAAGTGGCCAGAGGTACATGTTGAACGCACCCAGGAACGAGAAGATGGCGAGGGCGGAGAGCGCGGGTCGAATCAGGGGCAGGATGATCTGCCAGTAGATACGGAAATCCCCGGCGCCATCGACCTTGGCGGCATCGTAGAGATCGTTCGGGATGCCCAGGATGAATTGCCGGCAAAGGAAGATGCCGAACGACGAGACCGCCGCCGGGATCCAGATGCCCGCGTACGAATTGAGCAGGTGAAGATCGAGCATCACCAGGTAGAGCGGGATGAGCAGGGTTACAAATGGCACCATTGTGGTCGCAAGGATGAAGTAGAAGATCAGATCGCGACCGGGGAACTGCAAGCGCGCGAAGGTGTAGCCGCCGAGCGATGATGTGATCAGCGTCGACAGCACGACAAGCCCGCTGATGAAGAGACTGTTGGCGTACGCGCGCGGCAGCCCCGATGTGTTCCAGACAGTGGTGATTCCCTCGGTGGTCCAGGCGCGGGGAAGCAGCTGGATCGGCTGGGAAACGATGTCCACGTTCGTCTTGAACGAGCCGAATACCAGCCACAGGAACGGATAGACCATGACAATGGCGAAGAGGGTGAGGAAGAGCAGGATCAGCGTCTTCACCCACTCCCCGTTTGCCCAGAGCTTCCGCGGCCACCCCGGTGCGTGATGGCTGGAAGCGTTCAGCGTCGACATCAATCGCTCCTTGCCGCGAGAAACTGCCGGAACTGCACGATGGTCGCGATCAGCAGCAGCAGGAAGATCAGGATCGAGACTGCCGCGCCGTATCCGAGGTTGAGGGTCTTGAAGCCGAGCTCATAGGTGTAGACCGCGAGCGTGCGGGTCGAGAAGGCGGGCCCCGAGAGCAGGTAGAACTGCTCGAACATCTGTACCGTGCCGATGACGGACACGACGACCTGGTAGAAGAAGATCGGCCGCATGATGGGCACGATGACATCGATCGTCTGGCGCCAGAGCCCGGCCCCGTCGAGGCGAGATGCCTCCAGGAGATCGGTGGAAACCTCGTTGATCCCGGCAAAGAAGATGATGGCGGAGCCGCCCAGATTGGCCCAGACGACCATCAGGACGATGCACCAGAGGGCTTGGTCGGGGCTGTTGAGGAACGGTTGGGCTGGAATTCCCAGACGCTCCAGCACGCTGTTGAATGCGCCTCCGCTCGGAAGATAGAGGAAGCGCCAGAGCAGCACAGTCACGATACTGGGAATGACGACCGGCAGGTAGAACACGCCGAGAAACGCCCGCTGCAACTTGCCGTTCTTCAGCTGGCTTATCCCGAGTGCGACCAGAAAGGATGCCAGGATTCCCGCGGCGATTTCCGCGACCGAGAACATGACGGTGACGCGAAGCGCCTTCCAGAAATACTCCTCCCGAAACGCCCGTTCGTAGTTGCGGAACCCGACGGGAATGGGTTCCACAATGAAATCCCAATTGTGGAACGAGAGCCAGATGGCACGATAAAAGGGAAAGACGAACACCACCGCGTAATACGCGACGAGGCCGAGCGCAACAGCGATCCCCATCACCGAGACATTGCGAAACGGGCGCGAGGATGCTCTGCTGCCGGTGAGTGGGCGAACCAATGCTGCTGCCATGACGACTCCAGTGGCCGGCCATGAGGGCCTGTGGAATGACGGAAGTGTCGCATTACTGGCGACGCGCGCTTCCTCTCTGGCACGGGAACAGGTACAGACCGGCAGGTCAGGCGGATGAACCGCCTGACCGCAAACGGCTTTGGACTGCTAGAGGCCGAGGCGCTCCCGCGCTTCCTTCTCCTGCGTGTTCAGGTACTCGTCTGCCTTACTCAGGGCCTCCGAGACGGAGATCTCTCCCCGCGCGGCCCGGTCGAGCTCCTGGCTGGCTGGCGCCGGATTGGCGATGTGATCCTTCGGCCACTTGGAGCGCGGCCAGGTGGTCTCGGCCAGGCGCTTCGAGATCGCGCCGAACTTCGTGTCATTGATGCGCGGGTCGTTGTAGACATCCTGTACGCAGATCAGACCCGTGTAGGAGTTGGTGACATCGATCAGGGCATCGGCGCTGATCAGTTGTTTGGCGATACCGATGCAGTGCTGGAGCTTGGCGTCGTCCTTCGCGAGCCGGCGGGAGAGGGTGATCACGCCGATATGCGCCGGGTAGACAACGTCGGCTGCTGCACTCGCCAGGGGAGGAAGCGACATGCCATTCGCCTTGAGCTCGTCGGGCGCGGTGCCAATCGTCCAGGCACCCATCTGCTGGGTCGCGATTTTGCCCTGGAGCCAGACGTCATACTCGTTGTCGACAGTCGAGAGATCGTACGACATGGTTGGCTTCGCGCCCGTCGATGCATCGACAACCTTCTGCAGGGCCGTCTGTCCTGCCTCCGAGTTGAGCGACCACTCACCGGTCTCACCGTTGTAGAAGTCGCCGCCCAGTTGCCAGATCCAGTTCTTCACCAGGGTCAGCATCGGCGTCATGAGGGAGAGGCCGGCCTGTGTCATGGTGCCGCCGTCCATCACCGTCAGGTCCTGGCCGGCCGAGACCAGCTCGTCCCAGGAGGAGATGGATGTCGGGTCCATCCCCTTGTCGGCCCACAGCGCGCCGTTGTACGCGGTGATGACGCCGTTGGCACCCGCCAGCCAGGGGATGTAATAAATCGACCCTTCGGGCATGTCGATGGTCTGCAGCGTTGACGGGAAGAGAGAGGTCTCCAGTTCCGCCTGGGTTCCGATCAGTCCTTCGAGATTGAGGAAGAGCTTGGAGACATCGGTCGCGACATACCAGTCGGTATACCCCATCATGATGTCCGCCTCGTTGCCGGCGGCGATCGAGGGGAGCATCTTGGCGAGCAGGTCGGCGAAGGCGATGGGCTGGACGGTCACTTTCACGTCGTTGCCGGCGTCGATATAGTTCTGGGCCGCGACCCGGAACGCATCGATGGCCGGACCGAAATCCTGGACCCACATCGTGATTTCGGTGCCGGATTCTCCGACGGAGACGGGTTCCATCGTCGGGGCCGGTGTCGGATCCTGGGCCAGGGCTGGCATCCAGGCTGCGCCGGCCGCGATGCCCATGCCGGCGGCGCTGGTGCGGACGAACGATCGCCGATTCCACATGCGTGTCATGGTCAACTCCTGTGCAGTCGAAACGAAGGCTACGGGAGATCGCATCGCAGGCGTCCGTGCGCGGTGCGATGCATGAGACCCAGAAGACGAACGTGCGAGTGGACCATCTCCTTTCCGTCGAGAGCCGGTTCGCGCTGATCCGGAACGGTCGCATGCACTGCATGCAGTCCGGAACGCTGCAATCGATCTACGCCCTGGCTGGCCGTCTCCGTCAGTACGGCCGCTTGTCTGGATACAACTGACGCCAGCGTGTCCGGATGCGGTCGGCGTGGGCGAGCGATACCTCACCAGCGCCCTCAGCGTCACCCGCGCGAATCCGTTCGAGGATGTTGCGCCGGTCGTCCACCGCCGCGCGCATGTTCTCCGGCGACAGGGGTGAGCCCGAGTGAATCAGGTACATGTCTGAACGCTCCTCGATCCCAAGGAGCGTACGGGTCAGGAAGGGTGACTCCGCAGCCGAACCGAGAAGTGCCTGGAATTCCCGGCACGCCGCCAGGTGCTCCGGAACGTTGTCGGGAATCGCGGCTTCTGCGTGCTGAAGCGCCTCGTCCATGCGCCGGATATCGGCGGCCGAGGCACGCGTCGCCGCCGTTCGCGCGAGGGCGGCCTCGATGACGCCGAGCGCCTCGTACATATTCAGGAATTCTTCGATCGTGACCGGGCGGACGGCCAGCCCCTTATAGGGCTCGGATTCGAGCAGGCCGTCGTGTTCGAGAATGGCGAGGGCTTCCCGGACGGGAGTCCGGCTGATGTCGAGTGCCTCCGCGAGGCGTTCCTCGACCAGCCGCTCGTGGGGAGGGATCTGACCGGACAGGATGGCGTGCTTGATCGCCTCATAGGCGACTTCGCGCGAATTCTGGCGGGAACGCCGCCGTGATCGCCTGGATTCAAGCACTGCATACGTATCTGCCACGGAGACCTCGCTTCAGTCTGAAGGCAATGGAGTTCTCGGCGCGATCGCCGACTGGGTTTGTGGATTGTATGCACTGTATACGAAACGTTGCTGGAGGGCAACCCCTCCAGGCCACGACGAGTAGCCGCCGGACATCGTCACCTCGAGCGACGGCGAGAAATCTCGCTCCTGGGCAGAGTGTCCGTAGCGGTCGACCGCTACGGAAAGGAGGCGGGTGCACTGATTCCGCGTGGCGATCCTGGCGATCGTTCTGGACTGCGCTCTGGGTTACAGCGGGGGAGCATGGCGCTGGCCGCGGTCGGGCAACACCCGGAAGGAGACGTTTCTCGACCCATTCGGCTCCGCTCGGGGCGGGCTTTCGCTCGAAATGATGGTGAGGGGTGTCGAGAGGGCAATGCGGATGGATTGGGATGGGAGAGGAGGGGGAGCGGCGCGGATCTCTGTCATCCGCGCCGTTCGGAAAGTACTTACTGACCGGTGGCCACGTCGGGCAGGCGGTTGAACCAGCCCGCTGCCTGCTCGTAAGCGTGCGCCGCTCCGAGCAACGTGCGCTCGTCGAAGGCCTTGCCCAGCAGTTGCAGGCTGACCGGCATGTTGTCGCTGAAACCGCAGGGCACCGAGATGCCCGGGATGCCCGCCATGTTCGCCGGGATCGTGAAGACATCTGTCAGGTACATCTGGTACGGATCGTTGATCCGCGAGTTGAGCTCGAAGGCAACCGTCGGCGCGGTCGGCGCCGCGATGATGTCGACCTGCTCGAACGCGCGGTCGAAGTCCTGCTTGATGAGGGTGCGGACCTTCTGCGCCTTGACGTAATAGGCGTCGTAGTAGCCGCTGCTCAGCGCGTACGTGCCGAGCATGATCCGGCGCTTGACTTCCGGCCCGAAGCCCTCGCCGCGCGTCTTCTCGTAGGTCTCGAGCAGCGTTGGCTCCTCCAGCCGCAGACCATACTTCACGCCGTCGAAGCGCGAGAGGTTCGCGCTCGCCTCGGCCGGCGCCGTGATGTAGTAGGTCGCCAGCGCGTACTCGGTATTCGGCAGGGAGATGTCGACGAGCTCGGCGCCGAGGTCCTCAAGCTGCTTGATCGCGGCCTGCACGGCGCTCTGGACGCCGGCTTCCATGCCATCGACGGTGTACTCGCGGGCAACGCCGACGCGCACGCCTTTCAGGTCCTGCCGCAGCGACCCGGCATAGTGCGGCACGTCGGTCGGGACGGAGGTCGAATCCATCGGGTCCGGGCCGGCGATCGCCTCCAGCATGATCGCGGCGTCCTCGACGGTGCGGGCGAAGGGGCCGATCTGATCGAGGCTGCTGGCGAAGGCAATCAGGCCGAAGCGGGAGACGCGGCCGTAGGTTGGCTTGAGGCCAACGACACCGCAGAATCCGGCCGGCTGACGGATCGAGCCGCCGGTATCCGATCCGAGCGAGATTGCGGCCTCGCGCGCGGCGACGGCGGCGGCAGACCCACCGCTGGAGCCACCGGGCACACGGCTCAGGTCCCAGGGGTTGTGGGTGGGGCCAAAGGCCGAGTTCTCGGTGGAGGAGCCCATCGCGAACTCGTCGGTGTTGGTCTTGCCGAGGAAGACCGCGCCTTGCTCGCGCAGGCGGCGAACGACCGTCGCGTCGTAGGGGGAGACATATCCCTCCAGAATGCGCGACGCGGCGGTGGTGGGTGCATCGGTCGTGCAGAGGATGTCCTTGAGCGCAACCGGGATCCCGGTCAGCGCGCGGACATCGTCCCTGGCGGCGATACGGAGATCAGCCGCGGCTGCCTGTTCCCGTGCGACATCGGTCATCTGGTGCAGATAGGCGTGGATGGCGGGGTCGACGGCGTCGATCTGGCGCAGGTACGCCTCGGTCAGCTCGGTCGCGGAGATCTCGCCGGCGTCAAGCCGGGTGCGGGCCTCGGCGGCGGTCAAGCGTGTAAGGTCGGTGGTTGTCATGCGCTCGGTCCCTCGTCGCTGCCAGCCATCACGGCGCGGACTTCGAGGAACCCGTCCCGCGATCGAGGGGCGTTCCTGAGCACTTCTTCCTGCGTCAGCGAGGGCTTCACCTCGTCGTCGCGCAGGACGTTGCGGAGGGCGACGACCTGCGCCGTTGGCGGAATGGACTCGGTATCGATGCTGCTGAGCACGGCAATATGTTCGAGGATCGACGAGAGCTGATCGCGCAGCGTCTCCTTCTCCTCGTCGCTGAGCCCGAGCCGGGCCAGTGACGCGACATGCTCGACTTCCTGAATCGAAAGACTCATTGTCTCTCCCAATGAACTGATCTCTGGACGATTTGACTTCCTGGCGGCGCGAGCCACCTGCTACAGGCGATCTTACCCGATTTCAGCCGTCTCCCCGCCGAATGCCGGTTCGCCCCGCACGTAGGCACCGGTGACGGTGAGGTCGTCGTTCCACAGGCTGATGTCCGCCCGCGCTCCTGCGACGAGGCGGCCGCGCGTCGCATCCCCGAGGACGGTCGCGGGCACCTGGGTCGCCATGTGGAGGGCTTCGGGGATCGTAACCTCAGACCAACCGACCAGGTTGCGGATGGCCTGGTCCATGGTCAGGATCGAGCCCGCCAGCGTGCCATCGGCCAGGCGGGCGGATGTCTCGTCCACCGTCACCTCCTGCCCGCCGATCCCGTACGTGCCCGGCCCCATGCCACATGCGGACATCATGTCGGAGACGATAACGATGCGGTCCGTTCCCTTGGCCTTGAGCGCGAGGCGGACGGTTGCGGGATGCGAGTGCACGCCATCCGGAATGAGCCCTGCCGTCACCCGGTCGTCCACCATCGTCGCGATCATCGCGCCGGGCTTGCGGTGGTGCATGACCGACATGGCGTTGAAGAGATGGGTCGATTTCGTGGCACCGGCGTCGATCCCGGCCACGAGCTCCTCATAGGTGGCGTCGGTGTGGCCGACGCTGGCGATGATGCCGTGCTCGACGAGCTGTCGAATGCGCTCCAGCCCGCCCTCGCGTTCCGGCGCCAGCGTGACGAGCCGGATCGATGGCTCGTCGAGCCACGAAGCGAAGAGCTCATCGGTCGCGGCCTCGATGTGACGAAGTTGGTGCGCGCCCTTCCGCGCCGGCGAGAGGAAGGGCCCTTCGAGGTGCAGCCCCAGGGGCGTCGCGCCCGCCTGCTTGTCGACCGCGTTCCATGCCTCGAAGACGAGCGGATAGTAGGCGGCATCCTCGGTCACGATCGTCGGCAGCCACGCCGTGACGCCGGTGGACGGCAGCCAGCGGGAGATGGCCTCGATATCGTCGGCGTTCGTGCCGACCTCGCGACCGATGGCGCCGTTGACCTGGAGATCGATCATGCCCGGCGCGACTATCGAGGCCTCGATGACGGTGGCGGGAAGGTTTCCGTTGGGCACGTCTCCTCGCACGACCTCGGCGATCATGCCCTTGTCGATCACGATCGCCCCTTGCTCGAGATGCGTGCCGATCAGCAGCCTGCCGCGAATAGCGAACGGCTCGGATGCGACGTGGTTCATGATGGGGCCTCTTCTTTGGATTCGCTCGATTCACTGGCGGCGGCCTTGGCGGCGGCCAGCGCCGGATGCAGCACGAGGGCGACGGTGCCGAGCGAGCGGTGCCGGCGAATGGCATCGAGCAGGGCCGTGCGGTAGGTGAGGACGTGCAGCAAGAGCCCGCCGCTCATCGCCAGCGGGATATCCTGGTCGAAGCGGAGGCGATCGGCAACCGCGATCACCTGCGCGGCGAGTTGCTCCGTTTCCTGCTCGACGATACGGATGGCGACAGGGTCTCGCTCCCAGCTGGCCCGGATGGTCAGCGACGAGAGCTTGGCGATCTCCGGCTTGAAGTCGGTGAAACCGTAGGCGCGCGTGACGATCTCGTTGGGCTCCTGGAGATTCCACTCCTGCATGACGAGCTCCGTGAGCTGTGTCTCCGGTCCGCGACCGTCGATCTGCGCGGCGATGGCGCGCAACGCCGCCTTGCCCAGCGCCCAGCCGCTCCCTTCATCACCGAAGATGTGCCCCCAGCCTCCGGCCCGCGCCCGTTCTCCGCAGGCGTTGCGCCCGATCGCGATCGAGCCGGTGCCCGCGATCACTGCCACGCCCGTTCGACCCGGCAGCCCGGCGAGAATGAGCTCGCCGTCGTTGCTGAGCGAGGGAGACTCGATCAGGCCGGCGAGACCGGGCGCGATCCGTTCACGGTCTCCCGGGCGATCGAATCCGGCGAGACCGATCCAGCCCCCGGCAAACGGCAGGCCGGCTCCCGCATCATTAGCGACCTTGCGAATGCCGGTCGTCAGGACCTCCAGGCACTGGGCAAAGCCGACGACGGCAGGGTTCGACGTCGGTCCTGTGTGTCGCGCGACCTCAGTGCCAGCGGCGTCGACGGCAACGATCTCCGTCTTGGTGCCGCCGCCGTCGACCCCGACGAAGTACTGCGAATCGGTCATGCCGTTTCTCCCAATGCGATGCGGAGTCGCCCTCTGGCAGCCGCGAGGCGGTCCTGCGCGGCATCTCGTGAGACCGCGAGCCGGATCATGACGATCGCGGTCTTCACATCGCCATCCGCTGCCTTGAGCGTCTCTGCAGCCGCCGCTTCGTCAAGTCCCGTGACACGTTGCACCATGCCGATCGCGCGCCGGCGGAGCTTGGCGTTGGTGCTCTGCATATCGACCATCAGGTTGCCGTAGGTCTTGCCGAGCCGGATCATAGCGCCGGTGCTGAGCATGTTGAGCACGAGTTTTTGGGCCGTGCCGGCCTTCATGCGGGTCGAGCCGGAGAGGATTTCGGGTCCGGCAACCGGCGTGATCGGGATATCGACAGCGGCGCTCAGTCGTGAGTTCTCCGTATTGCTGATCCCGATGGTGACCGCACCTAGTTCACGGGCGTGGGCCATCGCGCCCAGCACGAAGGGCGTGCGCCCGCTGGCGGCGATCCCGACGACCGCGTCACGCTCGCTCACGTGCAGCTCGTCGAGCGCGGTTGCTCCCGATTCCTCCTGATCCTCGAAAGCCTCAACCGGGTGGCGCAGCGCGTAGTCACCGCCGGCAATGACGCCGACGACGAGATCCGGCGGCGTATTGAAGGTCGGCGGGCATTCCGACGCGTCAAGCACGCCGAGTCGCCCGGACGTCCCGGCGCCGATGTAGATCAGGCGTCCGCCCTGCTCGATGCGGGAGACGATTGCATCAACCGCCCGCGCGATCGCCGGGATCTCGGCGCGGACGGCGGCGGCGATCCTCGCATCCTCATCGTTGATGACGCGGAGCATCCCTTCGGTGTCGAGCATGTCGATATCGGCTGAGGCGGGATTCTGCTGCTCCGTGGTGAGCTGGGAAAGATGCGCCAGGTCGGGCGCTCGAGTCGAATTGTCGGTCACGGAAATCTCCATGCGTACATGCCTGGATGCGCCCGGACGCACTCAAACCGGGGGCGGTCGCGGCGGGCGGCGACATCTGTTTCCAGTATCGGACACGATGGCAGGGTGGCGCACATCGGTTCTGCCCATCCGCGGGTCAACCGTCGTTGATACCTGCCGTGGTGGCCCCGGCGTCATCCTGCGAGATGAATGGCGACCGACGGGCCCACTCGCCCGGATCGCCGAGCATCTCCCGTGAAAGGCCAGGGACCGTGGCGAACGCCGTGCCTGCGTAAACCAGCGCTGGACGCGAGCGCTCCTCGAAACGGAGCAGGAGATGATCCTGGTAGACGCGGAGCATCCGGGCGGCGGCGGGCGTTGAGGCCGCCAGCGCGACCGTCGCCGGGTTGACGGCGGAGACGATTGCCACGAGATCGGGGAGGGGAATGTCCGTTCCGAGTTCCAGCACGCGGCAGCCTTGACGAGCCTGGTTTACCGCGAGAAGCAGCACATCAACCTGGGAGGTCTCTGCGCCGACCCCGGCCACGATCGCCTGCGGGATGGGGGCGGGCGGATTGATCACATCGAGGAGCGCGCCGAGCCGTCGCGCAAGCATCTGGTGAGCCAGGCGCTCGACCGCAGGCGAGGTATCGCCGGATATGACGGATTGGGCGATCGATGAGAGGATTTCCGGGATGATCCCGGTCGTCAGGAGGGTCGTCGAACCCATGGCGGCGAGAGCGTCCAGTGCATCGCTGGCGGCACGATCATCGCACCGCAGGAGTGCCTCGATGACGTCTGTGACCGCCTGCAGCTGTTCCGGTGGTGTGGAGAGCCGTGCCGGTGACGATGTGATCGTGCGGTCGGCCGCCATACTGACGACGATGTCGGCCCGGAGCGAGGATTCGGCTGCAGCCCGGATTTGCTGCTCTTGCGCGTCGAGCCTGCTCCGGAGCTGTGCCATCGCCTGGCTGATCGTCATGCCCTCCTGCGTCCGGTCGCGGAGCCATTCGATCTGGGCGATGTCGTGTTCGGAGTAGAGGCGTTGGTTGCGCGCGGTGCGATGGGGGCGGGGGATCCCGAAGCGGCGCTCCCAGGCGAAGAAGGTGCTGGTGGGCACGCCGGTGCGCTCTGAGACCGCGTGCGTGTTATATTCGGGGTCATCTCTGCTCACGCGCCACCCTTGTATTCCATTGCGAGCCCGAACGCCCACGCTTGCCTAGCCAGGTCGATACAATCACGCCCTATGAAGATGCATCTCCCTGAACGACCGCGCCCGAATCGCTCCCACGCCAGTCGGAGAAGTGTGAACCGTGCCCGACGCGAACGCAACGTCGCTGGCGCATTCCGGCATGGGCGTGGTTTTGCGATGCTCGTCGTGCTCGTTGTCGGAGCGTTGGTGCTCACCTCATGCGGCGGGAGCGGCGGTGGCAGCGGAGGTTCCGTTCGGGAGGACCGTCAGTTCGCGAACAATGCCCCGTCTGCCCGGACTCACCAGCCGACCGATACACCCTCCCCGGCGGCCACGAGCGGCCCGACCGTCACGCCGGTGCCGGCTGCGTCGCCCGAGACGCTGCTCCGGGCTAAGGGCGCGCCAGAGTGGATTGCCGCCGAACTGAAGGGAACGGTTTTCACGATCGATCCTTCCGCCCCGGCACCCGCGCCGAGCCTCCTGCAGGTGCCCGCCGATCAGCGCGTCGTCAACTATGCGGCGTCACCGGATGGCTCCACGATCGCGGTGCTGACCGCACCGAAGGATTCCGGTGAGGGCGGCAGCGCGCCATTCTCGTTGCTTCTGTTCGACCACGAAGGCAAGCAGATCGGCGAATCCCGCACGCTTTTTGAGGCCGCAGGTGTCGCGACGCCGGCAAGTGCCACGCCGACGACGGATGTGACGCCGCCAGTGCCAACGGTCTCCTGGGCAGCACAGGCGGATCGCGTGCTCGTGAGTTCCGGCGACGGCCAGTTCCTGATCGTTCCGGTCAGCGTTGAACCGCAACCACAACCACTGACGATCGATGGCATCAAGGGGCATGTGCGGAGCGCGACCTGGTCGCCGGATGGCGAGCGCATCCTGCTGCTGATCGAGCGTGATAGGGGCTTGGGATCGATTGCCATCGCAACGCCCGCCGATGGCACGGCAACGGCACAGACGATCTGGCCCCGCTCCGACGAGGCGCATCGGAAATCGGTCGACGAGGTGGCCTGGATGCCAGACGGAGCCGGTGTGATGTTCTCCCAGTCATCGATTCAGGGCGGTGTACCTGTCGACGCGCAGCTCTTCGCCATGTCGTTGGACGGCACCGCTCCCAATCTGGTGGCGACAGCCGGACGGGGAGGTCCTTCCGCCCGCATCGCCGATTTCGCTCTCTCGCCGGATGGCACGTCCGTCGCGTACACCATCGTGCGGCCTGAAGGGAGCGACTGGGCATTTCACAGCCTCTGGATCAAGTCGCTGGAGGGGCCAACCGTCTTTGCCGTCCCGGTGGGACCGGTGGTCGCGGTCTCCGGACTGGAATGGTCATCGGCGGGGTTGATCTGGCGGCAGGAAACACGCGACGACGCGACGCGCGAGGAACTGATGCTCATCGCACACGATACCTCCGTCCACGGTCTGGCCCGGACCAGGCCGGCGGCGACCCCGGTGCCGGCAGGCGCGACGCCCGAGGCGTCGCCAGCGTCGTCTCCATCTTCCAGTCCCGCCGCCTAGCTGGTGGCGCGTCATCGTTTCATCGCCGATACCGCACTAGCCTTCCTCGGTGACGATTTCGGCATCGAAGATGTTCTTCACGGCATTGACGCGCTGGGACTCCAGGTCCTCCGCGAACGGGTCCTGCTCGGCCGCGGACGAGGTCATCGCCGGTATTCCCTGCTCCTCCGAGGGCATCTCGCGATCGGTGTGAGCGGGTGGCTCGGGCTCGCGGCGCGGGCGTGGTTCAGTCCCTGCTGCGGGCGCCGGAGATTGCGCCTGTGGCTGGGGTGCCGTTTCCGGCGATGGCGCGGTGGCGGGTGCCGCTGCCGGTCTTGACGAGCGCGTGCTGGCGATCGACTGTGCCTCCTCCCGCGTCACGCAGGAGACGGTGAGCTTCCGTTTCAGGACACGCGCCACCACATCCTCGATGATGAGCCGGGCCTCGTCCGAGTTCACGCGGTTCCGGTGGAACTCGTATGCCGAGACGAGGATCAGCTTGTCGCTGGTCACCGAGACGGGATCGATCTGCTGCAACAGGGCCTCGATCCGGCGATTGACCGCCTTGACATCGGCCCGGATCTTGGGCCAGAGCTCGACCACTTCATCAAGCGATGACGGTTCGCCGAGCGTGCTGGACGGAGCGGCGGCCACCGCCGGCTCCGGACGCGGCGCCCGGTCCGGCTGGCGTGGTGCTGGCACCGGTGCCATGTCATAGGGCTCGAACGGAGGCGGTGCATCGTCGTACGGCGGTGCATCCTGGCGAACGGCGAGTCGTTCGCGCGGTGGCGAAGCAGGTTGGGGGCTGCTGGCAGGCTTCCCCCGTACCCGGTCGCGGAGCGAGGTGCGCGGTCGCTCGGGCTCGCGGTCTGGCTCCGGGGCCATTGGCGGCATCCGGTCATCCGGTCGCTCGCGCATCTCGCGGCCCGGCGCAGTAGTCGGCCCGGGACGAGCGGCGGGTACCGCCAGCGCGGCAGGTTGCGCCTGGCCGCGCATGGTTCCCTCGACAATCGCCAGTTCCAGCGGCAACTGACTGAGGGTGGCGTGCTTGACCTTGTAGTCGATGTCCGCGAAGAGCTTGGCGAGCCCGGCCAGCTCATTCAGCGCGAAGCGATTGGCCAGCTCTCGCGCCACATCGTCGGCATCGGCTGATCCTCCCGCGCGCTCGAGCATGAGCATCCGGATGTAGGCGATCAGCTGACGCCCCAGTTGCCGCATGTCTTCGCCGGCATCGACCGCCTCGCCGATTGCGCGCAGGCCCGCACCGGCATCGCGGTCGGCGAGCGCACGGAGAATCGCCTCGACGCGGTCATTGCGGCTGACGCCCAGCACGGTTCGGACGAGATCGAGGGTGATGTGCGTGCCGGTCTCTTCATCATTCTCGCGGTAGACCGCGACCTGGTCGAGCAGGCCGAGCGCGTCCCGGAGACTGCCGGTGGCGTGGCGAGCTATCGCCAGGACGGCATCGTCGTCGATCGCAAACGATTCCTCGGCAGCAACCTTTCGGAGACAGGATTGCATCGCATCGAGGTTGATGCGGCGGAAATCGAAGCGCTGGCAACGGGAGACGATCGTCTGGAGGAGCTCTTCCGGGTCCGTCGTGGCGAGGACGAACTTGGTATGACTTGGCGGCTCTTCCAGCGTTTTGAGGAAGGCGTTGGCGGCGGCGCCGGTGATCTGATGTGCCTCGTCGATGATGTAGAACTTGGTGCGAAGCTGGGTCGGTGCGTACTTCACGCGCTCGCGGAGGTCGCGGATATCGTCGATCCCACGGTTGCTCGCCGCGTCGATCTCGATCACGTCCGTCGTTGCGCCCTTGTTGATCGCGACACACGACGCGCAGACGTTGCAGGGGCGCTTGTACGGATCGGGATCGAGGCAGTTGACCGCCTTCGCCAGCAGCCGAGCCGTGGTCGTCTTGCCGGTGCCGCGCGGTCCGCAGAAGAGATAGGCATGCGCGATGCGGTTCAGCGCGATCGCGTTGCGGAGCGTGTTGACGACGTGCTCCTGGCCAAAGAGGTCGTCGGTGGCAAATGTCTGCGGGCGGTACTTTCGGTAGAGCGATTGGGATTGGCCCGCATTGCCCGGAGCTCCTGCATCGGCGCTTCCCGATGCAGGCGCAGGGGCCACGGCGTTCAGGTTGAAAAGGGATGCATCGCTCATGCGGTCAAGCCAATCTCCGGAATGGAACAGCGGAATGAAGTGGTAGCGGCACGGCAACGCGCTTATCGCCATGCGTGGGCGACATCGCGCGGATCAGCCTGCTACAGTGCGGGGAAGAAACGGTTGACGCGAAGCGGGCGAGAGTCGGTCGTGTCGTCCATGTCGAAAGTATACCGGGTCGAACATCCGTTCCGCGACGCGGAGGCGCTGGACCCTGAAGCAAGGATGCAATGGGAACACTCTACGTGGTGGCGACACCGATCGGCAATCTCGATGACATGTCGCCGCGCGCCGTCGCGGTCCTGCGAGACGTCAGCCTGATCGCCGCTGAGGATACGCGCCGGAGTGCGACGCTCCTTCGCCACTTCGACATCGCGACCCCGATGATCAGCTATCACCACCACAATCGCAAATCGCGGGAGGATCGACTGCTGCGCGCCCTGGCGGAGGGTGACGTCGCGTTGGTCAGCGATGCCGGAACCCCCGGAATTGCCGATCCCGGCCGCGAGATCGTAGCGGCGGCGCATGATGCCGGGTTCCGGGTGGTGCCCGTCGCCGGGCCGTCGTCGCTGGCGGCGGCGGTCAGCGCGTCAGGGTTGGTCGAGGGGCCATTTCTTTTTCTCGGCTTCCTTCCGCGTGCTGGCGAGGAGCGCCGGGCCCAGCTCGGCAAGGCGGCAGCGGTCGGGTATCCCGTCGTCATCTTCGAATCGCCGGTGCGTCTGGAGGCGACGATGGCGGATATCAGGCAGGTCTTCGGTGACCGGCAGGCGATGGTGGCGCGGGAGCTTTCCAAGCTGCACGAGGAGCTGGTGAGGGGAAGCCTGGGCGAGCTCCGCGCGCACTTTGCGCGTGACGAGGTGCGGGGCGAGATCGTGCTGGTCATTGGCGCTGGAGACGACCGTCAGGACGAGGCGATCGACGTGCGAGCCGTGATCGAGAGCATGCTCGGACAGGGGATGAAGCCGAGCCGGGTCGCGCGGGAAGCCGCGGCGCTCACCGGTCTCGCCGGGTCTGAGGTGTACGCGCTGGTACGCGAGATCCAGGCGGAGCGGTGACCGGGCCGGCTGGGCCGGCGACCCTGCGGGCTCGGCCCCTCCGCATGCCGGCATGTACGCGCGGTCGGAGCGGAACGACACCAGGTTCTGCACATTCTCAGCCCCTTGGGCGGATCCACCGCTGCGCGGCGGCGGGTCGACCCCTACCCACGGGGGCATTCGCAGCAGTGCGTTCTAGCGGCGCTCGAAGACGAGTTTGCGGTGATTCATGCGGATGCTCTGCAGGATCCCCACGAGGATCATGAAGGTCCAGAGCGAAGAGACACCGGCGCTCACAAACGGAAGCGTGATGCCCGCGACTGGCATGATGCCGACGTTCATGCCGATGTTCAGGAAGGCCTGGAAAAAGAGTATGCCGGTCGTGCAGATGGCGATGCACTGCCCGAAGCTATCTCGCGAGACCTCCGCGACCTTGAGGCAACGCCAGAGGAAGATCACGAGTGCGGTGATCAGGGCGACCATGCCGATGAAGCCGAACATGCCGCTGGCGTGGGCGAAAATGAAGTCGGATTCGCGCACGCCGAGCAGGTTGAGCGTGCTCTGGGTTCCGCCCCGGATGCCCGATCCCGTAAGGCCACCGGCGCCGATGCTGATGCGAGCCTGGATGATCTGGTAGCCACCCGCCTGCGGTGCGCTGCCCGGATCGTAGGAGAGCAGGATGCGCTCCCGCTGGTAGTCGTGGAGCACGAATTCCCAGGCAAAGAGGGTCACGGCCGGCATCGCGACCAGGAGGGCAATGAGGTAGCGCTTGCGGGTTCTCGCCACGAGCAGCGCCGACGCCCACAGGGCGATGTAGACCATCGCCTGACCGAGGTCGGGACCCAGCAGGATCAGCCCCGTGGGCAGCGCGACGATCAGCCCGGCGATGATGAAGTTCCCGAAATCCTTCATCGCCTCGCCACGCGACGAGATGAAGGCCGACAGCCCGATGATGGTCGTGATTTTCACGAACTCCGATGGCTGGATGGTGGTGAACCCGAGGTTGATCCAGTTCTGGGCGCCTGTCCCCGGAACCTCATAGCCCAACGGGCTGAGCACGACGAGCAGTGCCCCGATTCCGGCCGCGTAGAGGATCCAGGCGGCGGATTCGAGATAGCGATAGTCGATGGCGGCGGTCATCATCATCAAGACCAGGCCAATGGCGCTGAAGATCGCCTGCTTCGTGCCGTCGTTGTTCGAGAGCAGCGGCGGTAATCCGACAGCGCTCCAGATGGTGACGATGCCGAACCCGGTCAGGACCAGGATGGTGAGGAACATCATCAGGTCGAAATCTCGCCAGCGATCGCTGGTGGCGCTGGGAGCATGAACGGTCATGCGCTGGTGGCGGCTGAGGAGCATCGGAGGACCTTCGCGTGATGGTGGCTGTGACGGCTGCGCGCTTCGAGCAATCGGTACCCGGGGCCGAGCGCGGCGTGGGCGTTCGCTGGTCGCTATGATGCCACACGGCCCACCGGGATGCGGTCTGGCCAGTGGGCGGGAGAAGCATGAACGACGAGAAACCGATAGACTTTCACCAGGCTAAAGTTGCGCTTGTATGAACGCGAGCATTCCGGAGGTCACCCGTGTTTCCCATCAATGACCTGCTCGATGCCATCCTGCTTGGTTGCTTCCTTTTCGGGTTGATCTTCACGGTCCTGACGCTGCTGCTCGGTTTTGCCGATGTCGGTCTCCATGGCGATCACGGGGACGCTGGCGAGTCCGGACACGATTTTTTCGGCCACGATATCGTGAACGGGTTGCTCAATGTCAGCTCGATCCTTGCCTTCGTGACCTGGTTTGGCGGCATCGGCTACCTCGTGCGGGTCGGCGCGGGGGTGTTCGCACCGATCGCCGTCGTCATCGGCGTCGCGGGTGGTCTCGTCGCGGCATTGGGGGTGAGCTGGTTCATGGTGAAGGTGCTGCGACCCGCTGGCCAGGAGCTCAATCCCGCTGATTACGAGATGGCCGGTGTCATCGCACGCGTCACGTCCTCGATCCGGGCGGGCGGATTCGGCGAGATCGTCTACGAGATGGGTGGGACCCGGCATGTCGGCACAGCCCAGGCCGATACGGGCGAGCCGATTGGCCGTGGCACGGAAGTGATTGTGCTCCGCGTGGAGCGGGGTGTCGCGATCGTGGATACCGTCGCCCGCTTGATGGACAATGAATGATGCCGCGACATGTGGAGCAAGGTCACCGGGGCATGGAACGAAATCGGATAACTCGCGTCATATATTCTGACATCCCGATCCGCGCGGCGGAGATCTGATGTCCAGGACGCACGTATCGTAGGACTTGCACAAATGTGTTCAGCCTGATCGCGAATGCGGTAGCAGGCATCGCACGGGAGATCCCATGAACTTTACGTCTCTAGTCATCATCGTTGTCATTCTGGTCGTTGTGCTGCTCCTGATCCTCTCGCTGGCGGCGCGGCTGTATCGCAAGGTCGGTCCGAACCAGGCGTTGATCGTCTATGGATTTGGTGGAACGAAGGTCGTGAAGGGCAGTGGCCGCGTTGTCTGGCCGATGGTCCAGACGAGCCGCGAGCTGTCGCTTGAGCTGATGAGTTTCGATGTCGCGCCGCAGCAGGATCTCTATACGGCGCAGGGCGTGGCAGTCAACGTCGAGGCCGTGGCGCAGATCAAGGTGAAGTCCGATCCGGTCAGCATCCTCACCGCGTCCGAGCAGTTCCTGAGCATGAACGACGCGGAACGGCAGGGGCTGATCCGTCTTGTGATGGAAGGTCATCTGCGGGGCATCGTCGGTCAGTTGACGGTCGAGTCGATCGTCAAGGAACCCGAGATGGTGGCCGACCGCATGCGCTCGAACGTGGTCGAGGACACCGCGAAGATGGGCCTTGAAGTCGTCTCCTTCACCATTCGTGAAGTGCGCGACAACAATGACTACATCCTGAACATGGGGAAGCCGGATGTTGCGCTCGTGCGGCGACAGGCCGAGATCGCCACAGCCGAGGCCGAGCGCGATATCGCGATTCGGCGTGCGCAGGCGCTGCGGGAGTCGAAGATCGCCGAAGCCGCTGCCGAGCAGGAGAAGGTCACCGCCGAGTCAATCAGCCAGACCAAGCAGGCTGAAGCATTGCGCGATCTCGAGCTGAAGAAGGCCGAGTACGACCGTTCGGTGCAGGAGCAGCGGGCGCAGGCGGACAAGGCCTACGAGATCCAGACAAACGTGCAGCAGCAGCGCGTTGTGGAGGAGCAGGTCCGGGTCGAGCGCGTCCGCAAGGAAGGTGAGATCGCGGTCCAGGAGGCCGAGATTCAGCGCCGCGAGAAGGAGCTGGTCGCGACGGTGCTGAAGGCGGCGGAGGCCGAGCGGAAGCGGATCGAGACGCTGGCGGAAGCTGAGCGCCAGCGAGAGATCTTGCGGGCGTCGGCCCAGGCCGAAGCTACCCGGCTCCAGGGTGAATCGCGCGCGAAGATCGTGCGGATCGAGGGTCTGGCCGAGGCAGAGATCATCGAGGCGAAGGGACAGGCCGAGGCGAAGGCGCTGCAGGTCAAGGCCGGAGCATACCGCGATTACAACCAGGCCGGTCTTATCGATCGCTTGCTGAGCGAGCTGCCGGACGTGGTGCGGGCGGCGGCCGAACCGCTCAACAAGGTCGACAAGATCACCGTCATCTCCACCGGTGGCGATGGCGCCGGGGGTGGAACCGGGGTCAACCGGATCACCAGCGATCTCACCTCGCTCGTGGCGCAGGTGCCGGCGCTCGTGGAGTCGCTCACGGGCATCGACATGCAGGAATTGCTCAAGCACGTCCCGAACGCGAGCAACGACTACCAGGCGTCCGAGCAGCGAGAAGTTCCGGTGGCGCGCAAGCCGGAGGCGAAGAACCCGCCGACGCCGCGCGTGGAGGCCGAGCCGGTCGCGTCCGATTCGGCACCACTTGGCCCGATGCCGGCCAGTGGCAGCAACGGGAGCGGTGCGGGGAGCGATGGCTCGGAGCCAGCGTCCTGATCACCCCTCCATAACCGGCAATGAGAAAAGGGGATCGCTCTCAGGAGCGATCCCCTTTTGTGTCTGAGAACAGTACGAAGATTCGTCGCCTCAGTCCTGAAGGTGAGCTTCGAGGAACCAGAGGTCCATGTCCACCTGGCGCGAGATCTCGGTGAAGAGATCTGCCGTGTCCTGGTCGCCGGCCTCATCGGCCTTGTCGATCGCCTCGCGGGACGACGTGGCGTAGTTGCCCCAGCGCTCGACCAGCGCCTTGACATAGTCCATGCCCTCGGTGATATCGGTCGGGAACTCCTTGAGACTCGATGCCGCCGCCGCCATCCGCGCCGTGCCGGTGGCGTAGCCGCCGAGCATCGCGGCCCGTTCGGCGATCATGTCGATCCACTCAAGGACGTGCGCCGCGTGGGCATCGAAGAGCAAGTGAAGCTGATAGAAGTTTGGCCCCTTGACGTTCCAGTGCGCCTGTTTCGTCTGCGAATAGAGATCCAGCGAGTCGGCGAGCTGCTGGTTCAGCAGCTCGATCATCTGCGTCCGGGTATCTTCGGGCAGGTTATTGTGCGTCGGGAACATCCGGGTTCGTGCCTTGCTTGCGGTAGCCATTCTGACCTCCTCTGTAGCTTCATGGATGCGCTGCCTCAGTTGCTGGTGCAGCCTCTTGCGCCGGCCCGCTCGGAGCACGCTCCGCTCGTCAGGTCGGCGTTTGCCTGACGTCTCTGTTGCAAGAGCCATTCCATCCAACCGCACCAGAAAATGATCAGTTATGGAAAGACGCCCGTGGTAGAATGAACCGTTACGGGATCTGCGTTGTGGCGTAGATCGAATGCATGATGCGCGTCATGCGACGTTTGCGTACTACGAGGCTCGACACTCCATGGCTGACGATTTCCTGACACCAACACCCGGTGGCGATGCCCAGCGCGTGCGCGTTGATGCGCTCGGCGAGCCGGGCAACCGGCGATTCCGGTTGCTGGCCGCGGTGGCAGGTGAGACGCATATTCTCTGGATGGAGAAGCAGCAGTTGCAGGCCCTCGGGCTCGCGATCGAGCAGATGCTGGAGCAACTCCCGGAGAAGCAATCCCTGGTCGATGAGTCTTCCCTTCCGGTCGAGTTCGATGATCAGACGCGCAGCCAGTTCCGGGTCGGTCGTATGGAACTCGGGTTCGATATCGCCGCCGACCGCATCATCATCGCCGCGCACGACCTCCAGCAGGAGGAGTCCGACCCGCACCCGTCGCTCAATGTGCGCGTGACCCGGAATCAGGCGCTGGAGATCAGCACGGACGCGGCTGTCGTGGTGGCGGCGGGTCGGCCGCGCTGCCCGATGTGCGGTTCGCTGATGACTCCGGGCGAGCACCATGTCTGCCCCGAGCAGAACGGTCATCTTCCGCTCTCGATCGATGATGACGAGTTCCTCGCCTAAAACCGGGACACAGGCGATGGATATCGTCGTCACGGCGGTCCTGCCCGTACCCTGACACCCTTCGCTTTGCTCAGTAGACCGTCTACGCCAAACCGTCCTATCCCCCGTTATCCTGACCGCAGGAATGGGCCGCTCCGCTCGATTGCTGCGCAATAGCCTATCCAGAATCCCCGTGCGCTGCGCACGGGGATTCTTCCCGTTGGTCAGAATGACATGGAATAGGGCAGTTCAACGGAGACGATCCACTCAGGATGACGGAGTGTTGGGGGTGACAGCCTGGCGTGGACGGTCTCTTCGAGGTGTGAATGCCGCCGCCGTTCGTGAAAAGGTTGACAATCCAGAGAGGGCAGTCGTAGTATGTCCATGTTGGGCGCTTGCCCGGCGAACCTCACGGGGATGCCTGATGTCGCTGACCACCAACCGCATTGCCATTATTAGCCTCGTACTTATTGAGCTCCCGGTAGGGAGCCTTTGGCATGCGGGAGGACAGCACAACTGGTAATCACCAGGCAGATGAAAGACAAGATTGCTGGCCTCCCACAGTGGGAGGTTTTTTTGTTGGCGCGGAAGGTCGCGCACGGTGGGGCAAGGTCCCCATCGTCACAAGTCGGGAGACATCTCCCGGTTACCACTCGCAACGGCGCGAGTGGTTGGGCGCGGAGCCGGTCGTGAACCGGGAATCGGGCACCTGTATCGTCGACAGGCCGCAATGACGCGGATGCTGCAACGGGCGGAAAAACGTGCAACGTCCTCGACAGTGTGTCGGGGCAGGATGGAAACGGAGTATCAGCATGATCGTTGCGGAGTCGCGAGCGGATGCAGCATATGCCACCGACAATACCAATCCCGGTTCGCTGAACGGCGCATCCTTGCCGGCGGAGCCCGAAGTGCTCTCCGGCGCCCAGATCACCTGCCGGAGCCTGGAACTGGAAGGGGTGACCACCCTCTTCGGCTATCCCGGCGGCGCGGTGATTCCCCTCTACGATGCAATCGCGTCGGCCTCGTTTCACCATGTGCTCTCCCGGTTCGAGCAGTGGGCCGCGCTGGAAGCCCAGGCGTACGCCCGGGTGACCGGTGATGTCGGCGTCTGCATTGTCACCTCCGGTCCCGGCGCCACCAACATCGTCACGGCTCTCGCTGATGCGCACCTGGACTCCATCCCCATGGTAGCGATCACCGGGCAGGTCTCGCAGGGCCTCATTGGGCGAGACGGATTCCAGGAAGTCGACATCACCGGCATCACCCTGCCGGTTACCAAGCACAACTACCTCGTCCGGCGCGCCGAGGATATCGCGCCGACGATCAAGGAAGCCTTCTATCTCGCCCGCTCCGGACGCCCGGGACCGGTGCTGATCGACATCCCGAAGGATGTCTTCATCGAGAAGACAACCTTCCAGTATCCGGCGACGACCGGGCGCCGCAGCTATCAGCCAAACACGGTGCCCAACATGCGGCAGGTGCGGCTGGCCGCGGAGATGATCGCCCAGGCCCGGAAGCCGTTGATCATGGCCGGTCATGGCATCATCCTCAGCGGCGCGCAGGTGGAGTTCCAGCAGTTCGCGGAGAAGACCGGCATCCCGGTCATCTACACGCTGCTTGGACTGGGCGCGATGGATGAGTGCCATCCGCTCTCGCTCGGCATGATGGGCATGCACGGGCATCGCCACGTCAACCGGGCATTGGAGGAATGCGATCTCCTCGTCAACATCGGCGCCCGCTTCGATGACCGCGCCACGGGTCGCCTCAGCGGCTTCGCGACGAATGCCAAGGTCATCCACGTCGACATCGATCCCGCCGAGATCGGCAAGAACGTGAAGACGGATGTGCCGGTGGTGGGCGATGCGAAGGAAGCCCTGCGGCTCCTGATCCCTGAAGTCGAGCAGCGCGGCTACCGGGAGTGGATGGCCTGGATCGATGGCCAGCGAGACCGTGTGCTGGAGGCGGCACTCGAGGACAAGCCGGAGTGGCCGGAGCCGTACGCGATCATCAAGACCATCGCGGAGGTGACCGATCACGAGGCGATCGTGACGACGGATGTCGGACAGCACCAGATGTGGGCGGCGCAGCAGATCGGCGTGCGGCATGGGGACCGCTGGGTGACTTCGGGCGGTCTCGGCACGATGGGCTTCGGCCTGCCATCCGCGATCGGCGCCAAGATGGGGCGGCCGGATCTCGAGGTCTGGACGGTCATCGGCGACGGTGGGTTCCAGATGTCGTCGAACGAGTTGGCAACCGCGGTGCAGGAAGACCTCGACATCAACATCGCGATCATCAACAACGGCTACCTTGGCATGGTCCGCCAGTGGCAGGATCTTTTCCACAATCACAATTACTCGGAAGTCCGGATCAGCTCGCCCGATTTCGTGAAGCTGGCCGAGGCATATGGCGCGACCGGCATTCGCGTCCGGACGAACGACGACATTCGCCCGGCGATTGAGAAGGCCCGTTCGATCAGGGGGCCGGTGGTGATCGAATTCGTGGTCGAGCCTGAGGCAAACGTCTACCCGATGGTGGCACCGGGCGCGAGCAATTCCGAGATGATCCACCATCCGCAGTGGGCGCCATCCGAGGAGGATGTCTAGTCATGAAGCAGACGCATACGCTGGTGGTGCTGGTCGAGGATCAGCCGGGCGTGCTGAACCGGGTCGTCTCGCTCATGAGGCGGCGGAACTTCAACATCGATTCGATCGCCGTCGGCCACAGCGAGCAGCCGGGGCAGTCCCGGATGACGCTGATGGTGACCGGTGAGGATGCCGAGGTCGAGCAGGCCAGCAAGCAGCTCTACAAGCTGCTGGAAGTGCTGAAGGTAACCGATCTCTCCGCGAACGAGGCGATCACGCGGGAGATGGTGCTGGTGAAGGTCGCGGCCAAGGGTGGTCAGCGCGCCGAGATCATGCAGATCGCTCAGGTCTACAACGCGCGCATCCTGGATGCGACGCCCGGCTCCCTGATGATCGAGGCGACGGGCACCGAGGACCAGATCGAATCGTTCCTCGGCATGATGCGCATTTTCGGGATTCGTGAGATGGTACGTGGTGGCAAGATCGCCATGGCGCGCGCGTCGGCCAGCAAATCGCACGGCCGGATCGACCGGATCAATGACGACAATATGGCAGTTGCCGATTAACCTATAAGTATGAAGGAAGGGAGCGCACGCTCCCTTCACTTTTCGTCGTAACCCGGACGCTGTGTTCCGGATCATGATTCGTGAGGACCACGAACAGACAAGGGCGGCTGCGGTCGCTTCAGGAGGTTTTGATGCCGGCGGTTATCTATTACGAGAACGATGCGACCCTCGCTCCCCTTCAGGACAAGACGATCGCCATCATCGGCTATGGGGCGCAGGGGCACGCGCACGCCCTCAACCTCCGTGATTCCGGGCTCAATGTCGTCGTCGGATTGCATGAAGGCAGCAAGAGCCGCGAGAAGGCGGCATCGCAGGGGCTGCGCGTCGCGTCGGTCGCCGATGCGGCTGCCGAAGCCGACGTGATCATGATCCTCGTGCCGGATCACCTGCAGAAGAACATCTACGAAGAATCGATCAAGCCGCACCTGACCGCCGGCAAGATGCTCATGTTTGCGCATGGCTTCGCCATTCACTTCGGTCAGATCGAGCCCCCCGCGGACGTCGACGTCACGATGATCGCTCCCAAGTCTCCGGGCTCCCGGGTCCGCGAACTTTACGAAGAAGGCGTCGGCGTCCCCGCTCTCATCGCTGTCCATCAGGATGCAACCGGTCATGCAAAGGAGGTGGCGCTCGCGTATGCGAGAGGCATTGGCTCTCTCAGCGCGGGCGTCCTTCAGACGACCTTCCGCGAGGAGACGGAGACGGACCTCTTCGGCGAGCAGGCCGTGCTGTGCGGTGGCGTCTCGGCGCTGATCACGGCCGGTTTCGAGACGCTGGTCGAGGCTGGCTACGAGCCGGAGAGCGCGTACTTCGAGTGCCTCCACGAGATGAAGCTGATCGTTGATCTGATCTACGAAGGCGGCCTGACGCTCATGCGGGAAGTCATCTCCGACACCGCTGAGTACGGCGATTACTACGCCGGGAAGCAGATCATCACCGCTGATGTCAAGAAGGCGATGAAGGAGCTGTTGACGCGGATTCAGGACGGCGATTTCGCCCGCGAGTGGATTCAGGAGAACGAATCCGGGCGCCCGAACTTCCTGTCAATGCGACAGAAGGCGAACGATCACGAGATCGAGCGGGTCGGGGCGCAGCTGCGCGGCATGATGCCGTTCCTGAAGACGGGCAAGGCCGCACGCGAGGCGGCCCAGGCGGCGCAATCCGCGCAGCAATAGCCCTTCGGTATCACGAAAGAAGATCCATCATGACCAACCGGGAGAGTCACGTAGCGAACGATCGTTCGCGTGTCATCGTGTTCGATACCACCCTGCGAGACGGCGAGCAGTCGCCGGGCGCAACCCTCACGGCGGATGAAAAGCTCGAGGTTGCCGATGCCCTTGTGGCGCTCAATGTGGATGTGATCGAGGCGGGATTCCCGGCTGCGTCGCCCGGCGACTTCGAGGCGGTCCACGCGATCGCCTCGCGCGCCAAGGGAGTCACCATTGCTGGCCTGGCGCGGGCCGTCCCGGGCGATATCGAACGCGTCGCGCAGGCGGTGAAGCCGGCCGAGCAGCCGCGCATTCACACGTTCATCGCGACCTCGGACATCCATCTCAAGCACAAGCTGCGGATGTCGCGGGACGAGGTGCTCGCCCGAGTGCAGGAGAGTGTTTCCCTCGCCAAGAGTTTCCTGAGCGACGTGGAGTTCTCCTGCGAGGATGCCACCCGCTCTGATCCGGCGTTCCTCGTGCAGGTGTTCCAGACCGCGATCGCCGCCGGCGCGACCACGATCAACGTGCCGGATACGGTCGGCTACACCACGCCGGGCGAGTTCGTCACTCTGATCGAGTACCTGCGGTCGAACGTGCCCAACATCGACGACGCGATCATCTCGGTGCACTGCCACGACGATCTGGGGATGGCGACCGCCAATACCCTGGCCGCGGTCGGCGCCGGTGCGCGCCAGGTCGAGGTCACCATGAACGGGATCGGCGAGCGCGCGGGGAATACCTCGCTGGAGGAGGTCGTTATGGCCCTCCAGACGCGCGGCAGCCAATTCGGTGACGTGACGACGCGCATCGATACGCCGCGTCTTGTGCCGACCAGCCGCCTGGTCAGCTCGCTGACCGGCATCGCCGTCCAGGCGAACAAGGCGATCGTCGGCGCCAATGCCTTCGCGCATGAGGCGGGCATCCACCAGGACGGCGTGCTCAAGGAGCGCACGACCTACGAGATCATGGATCCGGCCGATGTCGGCTGGGACGGCGCGAAGCTGGTGCTGGGCAAGCATTCCGGCCGCGCCGGATTCCGCGATGCGCTGCAGCAGCTTGGTATCAAGCTGGCCGACGATCAGGTCAACGACGTCTACAAGCGATTCCTCGATCTCGCCGATCGCAAGAAGAACATCACGGGTGCGGACATCGCCGCGCTCGTGGCGGACGAGATCCAGGCCGAGGGAAGCCCCTTCCACCTTGCGCGCTGGAATGCGAACATCGGCAGCGGTGGAGCCGCGACCGCCAGCGTCGAGATCGAGCGCGAGGGTATCAGCAATACCGGTGATGCTGAGGGGAACGGTCCGGTGGATGCCCTGATGAAGGCAATCGACGAGACCGTCGGCATCGAGAACGAGCTTGTCTATTTCAACATCGGCGCGGTGACCCCGGGCGAGGACGCACAGGGACAGGTCCATGTGCGCATTCGCGTGAAGGGTGAGCTCTTCAGCGGTCACGGCCTCGCCACCGACATTGTCGAGGCGAGCGCCCGGGCGTATCTCGCCGCGCTTAGCCAGGTGGTCATCGCGAAGCCGGATACCGTGCTGATGGGATCGTCCACCTCGCGCTGGAGTTAGTCGTTTTGGCGAAGTCACCGAATATCACGCCGTTTCCCAGTGCCGCACCCGGCGAGGAGACGCAGGAAGTCTGGCAACGTGCGAGCGTGGTCAAGAGCTTCAATCATGGATCCCGGCAGGCGATTCCGCTCGCCGCCCAGCAACTGGATGTCGTGCACCGGGTGATCTCCATTCACGATCTCAAGGTCGAGCGCGTGCTCGACCTTGGGGCGGGCGATGGCTATGCCGCCGCTCAGATCATAGAGCGCCACCCGGTGAACCACGTCGTGCTCGTGGATTTCTCGAAACCGATGCTGGATGAGGCGCGCGAGCACTTCGCGAAAGCCCCCTTCCCGGTCGAGTTCGTCGAGGGTGACCTGCGCGCGGACGACTGGTTCGATCAGGTCACGCGCAGCGGTCCGTTCGATCTCGTGATTTCACGCTATGCGATCCATCACGTGTCGGACGAGCGCAAGCAGGCGATCTATCGCAAGGTCTACGAGTTCCTGCGCCCCGGCGGGCTCTTCATCAACATCGAGCACGTCGCGTCTGCGACCGAGGCGCTCCATGGGGCGTTCGAGCGACTCATGATCGAAGGGTTGGTCCGGCAGCAGGCGACGCCTGAGACACGGGAGGAAATCGTCACTTCCTTCCGCAACCGGCAGGACAAGGATGTCAACATCCTGGCGCCGCTAGAGGAACAGCTGGGATGGCTGCGGACCATCGGCTTTGCCGATGTCGATGTGGTGTTCAAGCTCTTCGAGCTGTCGATCTTTACCGGCCGTCGGCCTGGAGCGTAACGCATGAGCGGTCCCGAGCCCACGCCCACTCTGGCGAGCGATGACCCCAAGGCGGTCTGGCGGAACGACGAGAACGCCGTCCGGTACCTGCAGCGCAAGCCAGGTCGCTTTCCCTTCGAGGATGAGCACTTTCGTGTCATGCACGAGGTACTCGAAGCTCATGGGGCGCGCGTCGGTCGCGTGCTGGAGCTGGGCGCGGGCAACGGATACATGACCGCCAGGCTGTGTGAGCGGCAGCCGGTGCAGACCGCCGTGCTCGTGGATGTCAATGACACCATGATCTCGGCGGCGCGCGAGCGACTGGCCAGCACCATCCCGGATCTGCATCTCGTCAAGGGTGACATGGAGACCGATGCCTGGGTCGAGGACGTCCGGTCGTGGGCGCCGTATGACGCGGTCATCTCCCGCCTGGCCATTCATCACATCGACAATGACCAGAAGAAGCGCGTCTACGGGCACATCTACGACCTGTTGCGACCGGGCGGTCTCTTCATCCACATCGAGTGGGTCTCGTCGTTCAGTGAAGTCCACCACGACTACTATTCTCGCCTGATTGCGGAGTCGTCGGACGGGGACGCGCCATCGTCGGCGACCTCGGCACATGCGGACCATCACCATGCCGAACACCATCACGGTGGGCGTGATCACGCCCACGGATCGCAGCAGCATTTCGGTCATGGCCTGCACGCGCCGGTCGAGGAGCAGTGCCGGTGGCTGCGCGAGATCGGGTTCAGTGACGTCGATATCGTTTTCAAGTATTTCGAGCATGCCGTCTTCGTCGGCATGCGTCCGTTGTAATGTCTGGCAGACCGCTTGCCGTCGCCAATAATCTGGAGGCACTCCGTTGACCGAACCGCGAACCATGGCCGAGAAGGTGTGGGACCAGCACATCGTGCGTTCCGCGCCCGATGAGCCCGATCTGCTCTATATCGATCTTCACCTTGTGCATGAGGTGACCTCGCCCCAGGCGTTCGACGGATTGCGCCTTGCCGGCCGGCGCGTTCGCCGCCCCGATCTCACGATCGCGACCGCCGACCACAATGTGCCGACGGTGGGCATCGGCCTGCCGATCGCCGATCCGATTTCGGCGACGCAGGTTCGCAAGCTCTCGGAGAACTGCGCCGAGTTCGGAATTCGCCTCCATCCGATGGGCGATCCGGGGCAGGGCATCGTGCATGTCATCGGCCCGGAGATGGGGTTGACCCAACCTGGCATGACGATTGTCTGCGGCGACAGCCACACATCCACGCACGGCGCATTCGGCGCGCTGGCTTTCGGCATCGGCACCAGCGAGGTCGAGCACGTTCTGGCGACCCAATCGCTGCCGCAGAACCGGCCGCAGACGATGGCGATCACGGTCGATGGCACCCTGCAGCCCGGCGTGACCGCGAAGGACGTGATCCTCGCGATCATCGGCAAGATCGGCACGGGAGGCGGCGCCGGCAAGATCGTCGAGTACCGTGGGTCCGTCTTTCGGAGTCTCTCGATGGAGGGCCGGATGACCGTCTGCAACATGTCGATCGAGGCTGGTGCCAAGGCGGGCATGATCGCGCCGGATGACACGACATTTGCCTACGTCGAAGGTCGCCCGTTCGCTCCCAAGGGCAAGGAATGGGAGCAGGCGCTCGATGCCTGGCGGGCGCTTCCCACCGACGAGGGCGCAGCGTTCGATACGGAGATCGTGCTGGATGGCGACCGCATCGCGCCGCACGTCTCGTGGGGGACCAATCCAGGGCAGGTCGTGCCGATCGATGCGGTCGTGCCCGATCCGTCCATGTTCGGTTCCCAGCTGGAGCGGGATGCTGCGGAGCGTGCGCTGCGGTATATGAATCTCCAGGCGGGAACGCCGATGCGGGATATCCGGGTCGACACCGTCTTTATCGGCTCGTGCACCAACAGCCGGATCGAGGACCTGCGTTCCGCTGCCCAGATCGTGGATGGTCGCCGGATCGCCTCGTCGGTGCGGGGCATGGTTGTGCCGGGCTCGATGCGCGTGAAGGCGCAGGCCGAGCGCGAAGGGCTCGATCGCATCTTTGAGGCGGCGGGCTTCGAGTGGCGCAGCGCCGGCTGCTCGATGTGCCTTGGCATGAACCCCGATCAACTGGCGCCGGGTGAGCGCTGCGCCTCGACCAGCAACCGCAACTTCGAGGGGCGCCAGGGCAAGGGCGGCCGCACGCATCTCGTCTCTCCGCAGGTCGCGGCCGCGACGGCGATCCGGGGCGCCTTCGCGACCCCCGCCGATCTCTAGACCGTCCCAGCACGTCTTGGCCGGCGGAGACGCTGGTCAGAGGAGTTCACGATGGATCCCATCAAGAAGATCGAGGGGCGGATCGTTCCCCTGGACCGGAGCGATGTCGACACTGACCAGATCATTCCGGCTGTCTATCTCAAGCGGGTCGAGCGCACCGGTTTCGGCGAAGGGCTCTTCGCGGCCTGGCGCGAATCCGATCCCGGCTTCGTCCTGAACCGGCCCGAGTTCGAGGGTGGCAAGGTGCTGATCGCCGGGCCGAACTTCGGTACTGGTTCGTCCCGCGAGCATGCCGTCTGGGCGCTGCTTGATTACGGGTTCCAGGCGGTGATCTCGCCGAAGTTCGGGGATATCTTCAAGAACAACGCGACCAAGGCCGGGTTGGTGCCGGTGACGGTCGATCCTGAGTTCGGCGCCGAGTTGCTGGAGGCAGCGGCCGAGCACCCCTTCCTTGAAGTTGTGGTCGATGTCGAGTCCCGAACCGTCTCCGCGCCCAGTCTCGGCATGACCGCCTCGTTCCCGCTCGATGATTTCACGCAGCATCGCCTGCTCAATGGGCTGGATGATATCGGCCTGACCCTGCAGCATGTCGACGCGATCGACGCGTTCGAGCGGGCGCGTCCATCATGGCGGCCGAAGGTCGTCCCGGTGGGGGCAACTGCCGAGTGAGGCGAGGGCTGACGTCTTGACGTCCATCGTTACCGGGTTCATGGTGCATGTCGATGTGACATGGATCGTGGACCCGGTTTTTTGACCGTGATTTCCCCATAACGCGAGAGGATGATGACCCGGAATGGCCGCAGAGACCGCAAACAGTGCAAACGTGACCCATCGAATCGCCGTCTTTGCCGGTGATGGTGTTGGCCCCGAAGTGATGGCGCAGGCCCGGCGAGTACTTGAGGCCGTCGGCGAGCGCACCGGTTGCCGGTTCCAGTTCGAGGACCTGCTGATCGGCGGCATCGCGATCGACACCTACGGCACTGCGCTGCGCGATGAGGATGTCGAGGCGGCACGTTCGGCGGACGCGATTCTGCTGGGCGCGGTCGGCGGACCGAAGTGGGACGATCCCACCGCCGCCGTGCGACCGGAGCAGGGCTTGCTCAAGATCCGGAAGGCTCTTGGACTCTACGCCAACCTGCGGCCAGTGACCGTTCACGCGTCCTTGGCCGAGGCGTCCCCGATCAAGGCCGACCGTTTGCTGGGCACGGATCTGGTCGTCGTCCGCGAGTTGACCGGCGGGCTCTATTTCGGGGAGCCGTCGAAGCAGTGGGTGGAGAACGGCAAGCGGGTGGCCGTCGATACGCTGATCTATCACGAGCACGAGATTGCGCGGGTCGTGCGGCTCGCCTTCGAGATGGCCCGGGGTCGGAAGGGCAAGGTCACGAGTGTCGACAAGGCCAATGTGCTTTCATCATCGCGGTTGTGGCGGGCAATCGTCACGGAAATTGCGCGGGAATACGAGGACGTCATACTCGAGCACATCCTCGTTGACGCGATGACGATGAAGCTCATCCAGTCGCCGTCTGCCTACGATGTGATCGTGACCGAGAACATGTTCGGCGACATCCTGACGGACGAGGCGTCGGTTCTCGGGGGCTCGCTGGGGTTGTTGCCGTCGGCAAGCGTAGGCGCGGCCGATGCGAATGGGAAGGTCTTGGCGCTCTACGAGCCGATCCATGGCAGCGCCCCGGATATCGCCGGACAGCACAAGGCAAATCCGGCGGGGATGATCCTGTCGGCGGCGATGCTGCTGCGCATGTCGTTCGGAATGGAGACCGAGGCAACGGCAGTCGAGCAGGCGGTCTCTGCGACGATCGATGCCGGTGTACGCACGTTCGATCTCGGTGGCACGACCTCGACGGTCGCATTCGGTGACGCCGTCATCGGAAATCTTGGCGTGTAGACTGCAAACCGAGGACGGACGATGAACAGCTGGTCGGAGCCAGTCGCGATCTATTTGGATAAAGCCGAGGAGAGCTGGCTGTTTGTCTCAACCGTTTTGGAAATGGAGGGTGAACATCGAAGACGGTGTCATATGACGCGCTCGTAGCAGACCCTCGCATGCAGGCAGGAATCGTAGAGATTCAGCGGCTGATCAGGGCAAAGTACCCGGGAGCAACGTTCGAGATTCAGGAATCTCCTGAACCACAGGGCGTTTATATGCGAGCGATCGTGGATGTAGACGAGCCGTTTCTCGTGATGGACAGCTTTATCGATCGCTTGGCGGAGATTCAGTTGGATGACGAGCCACCGCTCCACGTTGTGGTCGTGCGAACACCCGAACGCATGAAGGCGGCGTTCCAGCGCAGCGCGATGCCGGGCAGCAGAGCCGTCACGCCGACTGATGTTCCTACTCCGGTTCGAGGCGGTGCGCGCCCGGGCCGCTCGTGAATGGGGTGGTGGGCGTCGCCGTGGCGAGCGGCAACCGCTGGAACTCGACCAGGGGCGAGTAGAACTCGTCGGTGCGCAGTGTGACGACCTCGATGTCCGTGACGTGCAACTCGCCGAACGAGACATCTCGCCACGGTGTCAGTGCCGCTGGAAGGTCGCCGACTGGCGCCTGTCTGGTGTAGTGCCCGATCGTCATGTGCGGCAGGTAGGGATAGCGCGTGTTGGGTGGAATGAGTGCGATGTCGAGAAGTCGGCGCTGGATGCGTGCGAGCCAGCCGCCATCATCGATATCGAGGAATGGCGCATCGAGAAACGAGTTCACTGGCCCGAGCCGGATAGTGAAGGGAGGGAACTCGCCTACGGGGATGCGGGCGACACCACAGAATTCCTCAAGACGCTGCTGATTGATCTCGTCCCGGGCACGCGGCTCCCTGCTGAGGAATCCCAGTTCCTGGATCGGGATGTGCAGGAAGTCGTCCGGATGAAGCCGCACGTACGGAAAGGTGCGCAGGACCTCGCGGACTTCGTCAAGATGGGCGTTCAGCGCCGATCGCGGAACCCGCACGCAGCAGAGCGCGAACGATGTGTCGCGTGCTCGCCACTCGGCGGTATCGGGACGGCCATCCTCGACGCTCTCGGCGCTTCGGAGGTTCTGCCAGATACGGCGGTATGCCACTTCCTGCTCGACCGGGATGTCCGGAAGCCATGACAGGGGATGGCGCAGGCGCCTGCGCCATCCCCTGAGACCTGCCGCACCCGCGGCGCGGCGCGCGATCCTACTCAACTGCCTTGATGGTGAGCGACGTGCGCCCACCCGGCGTCTCGACCACCGCGCGGTCGCCGGCCTTTCTGCCCATCAGCGCGCGACCAATCGGCGATTCATTGGAGATCTTGCCCTCACTGGGCTTGGCCTCGATCGCGCCGACGATCGTGTACTCCTCATCCTCGCCATCGAAGTCCACGGTCACGACGCTCCCGACGCGAATCACGCCGGACCCATCGGCTGAATGATCGGCTTCAAGGATGGAGACATTGCGCAGCATGCCCTCCAGCTCCTGGATCCGCTTCTCGATCATGGCCTGGTCCTGACGGGCGGCATCATAGGCGGCGTTTTCCCGAAGATCGCCGTGCGAGCGGGCCTCCGCGACTGCCTCGATGATCTGGGGCCGCTTTTCCTCAATCAGTTCTTTCAGCTCGGCTGTCAGGCGCTCATAGCCTTCACGCGTAACTTCAACCTTTTTCGTATCCATCTCTCAAGCCTCCGAACTACCCCCGACGATTTGCTCGTAGCGGGTCACGTGACCTCTCCGCAAAGCGGCGGTGGTCCATGCCGAACTGGATACGCCAATCCGCGACGGGCTGATCTGGGGTGGCTATCGTTGTCCCCAATGAGCCCATCGTGAATCGACGGATCGCGGTGCGTTGCTTGTTACCTGCCGCTTACACGAGCACGCGACCACCTAGGGTGATCACGTGCGTTATCGCCGATCTCTTTTTGTTTCGACGATGAATATATGACCTTACTCTACTTCGAAGGTAGCTTCAATCTCGACGGCGATCTGATGCGGCAATGCGACGAAGCCAACGGCCGATCTGGTGTGGCGCCCCGCTTCGCCCAAAACCTCGACCAGGAGATCGGAACACCCGTTGATGACCTGCGGTTGTCCGCCGAACTCAGGCGCGCTGTTGACCATCCCGAGCACCTTCACGGTCTTGGTGATGCGGTCGAGCGAGCCGAGAGCGGCCTGCGCCGTGGCAAGGATCTGCAAACCCACGCTCCGCGCCGCCTGGTACGCGTCCTCGACGCTCACCTCGGTATCGACCTTTCCCTTCGGGCAAGAGGCATCCGGCCCCGTGCCGCTGATGAAGAGCAGGTTCCCGGTCTGATGATAGCGCACGTAGTTCGCCGCTGGCTGAATCGGTTCCGGCAAGGCGATACCGAGATCCCGCAGGCGCTGTTCTGCACTCATGTTCGAAGCTCCCCATTTCCACACGAACGGCTAGCGGTGACCGAGGACCCCCGCGATGCGGTCGACCGAGGCGCTCAACGCCTCATCGCTTGTCGCGAACGACAGGCGAATGTGGCCGGCGCCGGCATCGCCGAAGGCGGAGCCAGGCACAACCGCGACGTGACCCTCCTGCAGCAGCTTGTCCGCCAGCGTGACGTCGTCGAGACCCGTTTCGCGACCGTCGACAAAGGCGTAGAACGCGCCTTCGATCTCGGGAACGCGGAGCCCCTTGACGGCGTTCAGGCCATCGGTCACGAGCTTCCGGCGTCGGTCCCACGCCGAGACCATCTCGCCGATGAACGCCTGATCGCCGGAGAGCGCGGCGACTCCGCCGGCCTGGACGAACGACGTCGCGCAGGTGACGGCGTGGCTGTGGACCTTGGCGATCTCGGAAATCAGCGCCGGTGGACCCGCGACGTAGCCGAGACGCCAGCCGGTCATGGCGTAGGCCTTGGAGAACCCGTTGAATGTCAGCGTTCGTTCGGCCATTCCCGGCAGGGTGGCGATGCTGGTGTGCGTGGAATCTCCGTAGAGGATCTTCTCATACATCTCGTCCGTCCAGACGAGGATGTCGTGCGCCCGCGCAAAGTCCGCGAGCGTCTGGAGTTCCTCATCCGTCAGGACACGACCGGTCGGGTTGTTCGGGGAGTTGACCAGGATCGAGCGCGTGTTTGGCGTGACGTTCGCCTCGAGGATATCGCGGGTGATGGCGAAGTTGTTGTCCGGATCGAGACCGACGTGGATCGCGCGGCCGCCCGCCAGCTCGATCATCGACACGTAGGAGACCCACGCCGGTTCAAGCAGCATCACGTCGACACCGGGCTCGACCAGCGCCATCGCCGCTTCGAACAGCGCCGCCTTTCCGCCCGGCGTGACGAGGACGCCCTTGAGCGGGTCGACCTCGATGCCGTTATCGGTCTTCAGTTTTGCGGCGATCGCCTTGCGGAGCTCTGGCGTGCCGGGGCTGGCGACATAATGCGTGTTTCCGGCGTTCATCGATTCGATCGCGGCATCGCGGACATGCTTCGGGGTAATGAAATCCGGATCGCCGCCGCCGAGGTCGATAACGTCGATTCCCTGCGCCTTCAGCTGGCGAGCGCGATCGGAGACCGCCAGCGTCGGTGACGGGGCAGCATCGCGCACCCGCGCGGCAAGGAAATCATCGAACGTTCGTTGAAGCGCCACGTTGCCAGTCCTTCCTGATGGATTCCGTGTTGGTCGCGCCGGATGGACGAGCGGGATTGCGCTCCGTCACCGACATACGCGTTGTAGTGATTCTACGCGCTGTATGGGATTCTCGCTGCGCTTTTCGCGCGCGATTCCGGCGCTTCCTGTGTACCTCACCACGGGATTGTGTGCATTGTGACCAACCGCGGAGGCGAGCGATCGGGCCCGCTGACAGCTTGCAATGAGATGGCAGGCGGCATGGGCAACGCCATGACACATTCTGGAGGGGGCGACGTTCTATGGATACTGTGGGCGGGATGTGTGACCATATGCGTTCTGACCCAGTATGGCGTTCCCGGCGGTTCTCCCGGAGAATGCGGCACACGGATCGTGCATGGCAATGCCATCGTCACGGCGTCCCTGACGGACGTCGCAGTTCGCGCCAGCGCGACCTGAAGCGGCGGAGGGGGCGCAGCGCACCCTCCGGTGCCCGGGAGAACATGCGGAGTTGGTTGGGCCCATTGAGCTGAATGGTGGACAGTGAAGTTCGGTCCTTTCCGGAGGAGTTGTGGTGAACGAACGGCAGAGCATGACAGGCGGCAAAGCGGGGTTCTTGCGGCGGCTGGGGACGGTAGGTGTTGTTTCGTTGCTTGCGTTTGGGGGGCTCTCCGGAACGGTTGCAGCGAAGCCGCGGGCAAACACGGATCAGTACGAGTTGTCTTCCGGCAGCGTGGTGGAGTGGGTTGATCCCTGGATGCTCGATGAGCGCCACAGTGGATTCAGCTCCGACGCCGCGGGTGATATCGTCACGTTGACCGACGGGCAGTCCCAGTTCATTCTCTCGACCTCTCCCGGTCTCCTCACACCGGCGGATGGGCGCGACGCCCTGATCGGGCAGTACGAGGATACGCGCGACGATGTCGTCGAGATCGACGCGGACGGGGACAAGTCGTCTGCCTACAGCATCCTCACCTTCGCGGATGACGATGGCGAGACCTGGGGCAGCTACAGCTCGTGGTCACTGTCGTCCGATGGGCAGACGCTGATCGGTCTCGAGCTGATTGCCATGGTGGACGAGGTCGAATCCGCGATGGAGGCCGCCCAGGGTGGCATTGCGATCGATGGCGTGACCGTCTTCAGTGATGTGGAGGGTGCCGAGATCGCCGATTCCATTGCGGCGGGCAAGACAACACGCGCGAAATCCAACACGTCGAGTAAGTCCAGCAAGTCCAGTAAATCGAGCAAGTCCAGCAAGAGCGAGTCGAAGTCATCGAAGAATGAGTCGAAGTCGTCGAAGAGCTCCTCGAAGACCGGCAAGTCGCGCACGAGCAAGAAATCGGCGATCGATCCAGCGTTCGAGGATGCAGGCCTGATCGACGAAACGTCGTACGAGAGCCCTCAGTACGGCTATTCCGTCACCTGGGACGATCCCTGGGTCATCAATCCCGGTGATGAGCAGGCGGTGATCTCTGATACTTCGTCCGGGCAGGATTCCGTCTATATCGCGACCCAGGACCCGACGTATGCCTTGCTCTCGGTTACGGGGCTGGTTTCGAACGGCACGACGGCCGCGCAGGTTACGGATACCTGGTCGTCTCAGGATTTCCTGGATCAGTACACCGGCAATGGCACTGAGGTTCTCCTCGCGGACAGCTCGCGCAAGGGCGGTGCGGTCGTCACCTATGGCCCTCTGAAGTCGAACGAGAAAGTCGATGTCGTGATCATTCGCGAGGTCGTGTCGTTCGACGGCGGTGATACGCTGGTCCTGCTGACCCTTGTCTCACCGGTCGATGACTTCGCCGAGATCTACGACAGCGTGCAGGAAGCCGTCCAGCTGGACGGCGGTCAGAGCATGGGGTTCTTCACGACCGACGAGGTCCTTGACGAGCTGCCGTAAGCGACCGCTGAGTGAGGGAACCATAGGCGTCCTTGTGACGTCTTGAAGGAAACCGGGCAAAGAACCGCTTCCCGTCCGTGGAGGGGAAGCGGTTGCCCGCAGATGCGGTAAGGATGAGCGCCATCGCTTCCGGTGGCAATCGATGGGGTGAGAGAGGTGAAGCGCATGCGATTGAACGCACTCTTGCGGTCGAGTCTGGCTGCCATCTTCATGATGGCGAGCCTGCTGACCATCCTGGGTCAGGACGCCGCGGCCGCGCAGCGGGACGGGCTGATTGACGACAATACGTATATCTCCCTGGCTTCCGGCGAGGAGATCACCTGGACCGATGACTGGGCCTATGACGAGGAGAGCTCGACGGAGGATGTCGATGGTGAGGTCATCGCGCTCTCGTCGGATACCGGTTCCGTCCTCTTCTCGTATTTCCCGGCGGGCATCGATTCGAACAGCGCCCGGGACGAGATTCTGGGAGCCTTCGCCGATAGCGCGGACGATTTCGTCCAGGTCGATCGCGGGTCGTACGACAATGTCTCGTACTCGCTCGACCGGGCCACGCTCAACGGCGGCGAGCTGGGCATCTTCACGCTCTTCGTGGAGCGCAAGAACGATGTCTTCGTGTCGCTTTTCCTGTCGCGAGCGGAACTCTTTTCCCGGGGCATGAAGCAGGCACAGGCCGACATCAAGGTTGACGGCACTGGCGTGTTCCAGGGGATCGACCCTGCGGGATTGCAGGATGCCCTGGACGGCTCGGGCTCCGGCTCCACGCGGACGACCCGCTCGACGCGGGACGAGCCAACGGAAGCGGCCACCGAGCGACCATCACGCAAGACACGAGACCAGCCTGCCGACGAGCCGACAGAAGAGCCAACGGAGAAGCCGCGACGGCAGCCGCGCGAGCAACCGACCGAAGAGGCGACCGAGCGCCCGTCTCGCACGTCCCGCGATAAGCCGACGGAAGAGCCAACCGAAAAGCCTTCCTCCCGGAGCAAGAAGACCACGACCAAGGGTGGTTCCGGTGACTACGCGGACCTCGGCGTGGTCGACGACGGGGAGTATCAGAGCCCGCAGTATGGCGCGCGGGTGTTGTGGGACGCGCCATGGGCGATCAACGAGTCGGTTGACAATCCTGTCAGTTCGGACACGAAGACGGGCACCGACCAGATCAAGTTCACGCGATCTGATCAGGAAGGCCCGGAGACGTTCGGCGCCGTCTCGGTTCGCTTCTTCGAGGCGGGCGCATCGGATACGCCGGAGAGCATCGTCGCGTATTGGACGTCGGATGACTACCTGAATGGTGGCGCTGGTGACGGGGCGGAGGTCCTGCTGCAGGATTCCACACGGCAGGAAGGGGGCGTTGTCCTTCTCACCACGCTCGACGATGGTACGGAGATCGTCCAGTATCTCTCCGTCGTCTTCCTGGATCGGGGCAAGACGGCGGTGGTGATCGAGTTCTATGCGACTCCGGATTCGGTCGAGGAGTCGCTCTCACTGGCCCAGGACGGGATCGAGGTGGGTGGCGAGCCCATCCTGACCCTCTTCGATCCTGCGGACGTTGCGGACGCAGCCAGCTGATCCGCGGAGCTTCATTGCGATCTGCCCAGGCACAAGGAGCCGGACCATTATGGTCCGGCTCCTTGCCGCGCGTATCCTCTGGATCCTTCATCCTGCCCGGGAGCGTCTCCACTGGACAATCCCGAGCTCCGTCCTGCTGAACGGAGTGACGAATGACCGTTGAGAGGATACGTCAGTGCCGTTGCGATCCAGAGCAATGCGGGGCTTGGAGCGCGTGCAGCAGTTAGCAGTTGAGCCGGGCGGGTGCTAGGAAATTGGCACTCGGGCCTTGCAGAGTGCTAAACGGCATGCTACATTGGGTGTGCAAGTGATGTGCGGGGTTCGACCTGCGGACTCCGAGATCGGCGGGTCTCCCTGCGCAGGGAGCAAGTGTGAAGTCTACAGGAGGAATCGAGGACCATGGCGGATACGTCTATCCAGCTCAAACCACTCGGCGATCGTCTGGTGATCAAGCCGGCCAGCCGCGAGGAGACCACGAAGAGTGGGATCGTCCTCCCGGATACCGCGAAGGAGAAGCCGCAGCGCGGCACCATCATCGCCGCCGGTGAGGGTCGCCGCGATGACGACGGCGATCGCATCCCGCTCGACGTCAAGGTCGGCGACGAGGTGCTCTTCGCCAAGTATGCCGGCACGGAGTTCAAGCTCGAGGATCAGGAGCTTCTCATCCTGTCCGAGAAGGATGTCCTCGCCGTCATCGGGTAGTTCCCGCCCCGGTCGATCATCGATCAATCACTGAGAACATCAGGAGGCAGTTTCTGTGGCCAAGATTATTGAGTTCAACGAGTCCGCGCGTCGGTCCCTCAAAGAGGGCGTCGACACGCTGGCCAACGCCGTCAAGACGACCCTTGGTCCGAAGGGCCGGAACGTCGCGCTCGACAAGAAGTTCGGCGCGCCGACCGTCACCCACGACGGTGTAACCGTCGCCAAGGAGATCGAGCTCGAGGAGCCGTTCGCGAACATGGGCGCGCAGCTCCTCAAGGAAGCCGCGACCAAGACCAACGACGCTGCCGGTGACGGTACGACGACCGCGACCGTGCTGGCGCAGGCCATCGTCCACGAGGGGCTGCGCAACATCGCCGCCGGTGCCAACGCCATGCTTCTGAAGCAGGGCATCGACCGCGCCGCCGACGCCGTTGTCGCGCACGTCCTCGATCTGGCGACGCCGGTCGAGACCCGCACCGAGATCGCCCAGGTCGCCTCGATTTCCGCGGCGGATCCTGAGATCGGTGAGCTCATCGCCGAGGTCATGGAGAAGGTCGGCAAGGACGGTGTGATCACGATCGAGGAGTCCAAGGGCTTCGAGTTCGAGACCGAGTACACCGAGGGCATGCAGATCGATCGCGGCTACATCTCGCCGTACTTCGTGACCAACACGGAGGCGATGGTCGCCGAGTTCGACGATCCGTTCATTCTCATCACCGACAAGAAGATCTCCGCGATCGCGGACGTCCTGCCGACGATCGAGGCCGTTGCCCGCACGGGCAAGGCGCTCGTGATCCTCTCCGAGGACGTCGATGGCGAGGCGCTCGCCACCCTCGTGGTGAACAAGCTGCAGGGCCGCTTCCAGTCGCTCGCGGTCAAGGCTCCGGGCTTCGGCGACCGCCGCAAGGAAATGCTGCGCGACATCGCCGCCCTCACCGGCGCGCGCGTGATTTCGGAAGAGGTTGGCCGCAAGCTCGACAGCGTGACGATGGAGGACCTCGGTTCTGCCCGCCGCGTCGTGGCGACCAAGGACGAGACCACCTTCGTTGACGGCGCTGGCGCCAAGGAAGACGTCGATGCTCGCGTGGCACAGATCCGCGCTGCCATCGAGACCACGACCTCCGACTTCGATCGCGAGAAGCTGCAGGAGCGCCTGGCGAAGCTCGCCGGTGGCGTGGCCGTGATCAAGGTCGGCGCCGCGACCGAGACCGAGCTGAAGGAAAAGAAGCACCGCGTTGAGGATGCGCTGAGCGCGACCCGCGCCGCCGTCGAAGAGGGCATCGTCCCGGGCGGTGGAGTCACGCTGGTCCACGCGATCTCCGCACTCGACAGCATCGAGGCCGAGGGCGACGTCAAGACCGGTGTCAACATCCTCCGCCGCGCGCTGGAAGAGCCGCTCCGCGGGATCGTCACCAACGCTGGTCGCGACGGGGCGGTCGTCATCGAGCGCGTGCGTACGATGCAGGCCGAGAAGAACGACCAGAAGATCGGCTACAACGTGCTGACCGACGAGTATGTGAACATGGTCGAGGCCGGTATCACCGACCCGGTCAAGGTCACGCGCTCGGCCGTCGCCAACGCGAGTTCGATCGCCGGTATGATCCTGACCACCGAGGCCCTCATCTCCGACAAGCCGGAGAAGGAAATGCCGATGCCGGGTGGCCCGGGCGGCATGGGTGGCATGGACTACTAGTCCGACCACAGGGCGCACCGCCTGCGGGCGATTGCGTACCAATGCGAAGGGGGAACCGGAATTCCGGTTCCCCCTTCGTCGTGCCTGCAAGCTTCGCAAGATCTCGTAAGGTACGACGGTGTGTCAGCAGCTGCGTCGGCACCGATCGGGCGGACCACCAGCCCGATATCCGAGGGCCAAAGCCCCGGCGCGACCGTATCGATGTCCATCCGTAGGGTGCGACTGCATGTCGCACCGATCGGCCAGAGGCCGATTTCCGGGCTCCTGCGTCCAGGCGTCCGGTCAACGGACCGGGGATATGGCCCCGCGGGCCATCGGGTCAACACAGAGGTCGACCCCTACGGACGCTTTGCCCTACGACATGCTCCGCCTTACTTCGCGGCGTCCTCGGCCTCATCGCTGCGCTTCGCATCTCCCCACATCGGGGTGAGGATCTGCGGGAAGACGCGGCGACCATGCTGCTCGATCGTGATCGCCTGCGTGGGGCACGCTCGCGCACCCGCGAAGAGTTGCGGGATCGTGACCATGTCGCCGTTCTCGAGCGTCAGGTAGCCCGTCTCCTGATCGAGCACGTAGTAGCCCGGCGCCGCAGTCGTGCACTTGGCGTTCGCGACGCACCGGTGCGGATCGAGGCGCACGACCACGCCGTCCTTCTCGTACAGAATCTCGCTCTCGGTGGGGTTCTCACTCATGTGGTTCTCTTTCGGTGGCGACGGGGACTTCGACGAACTCCTCGCCCATTTCGATGACATCGCATGCGCCGTTGGTTGCCTGGGCGACCCACTCGCGGAGCACTGGCAGTTCCTCGCTCGTGGTCTGTAGTGTCAAGGTTACCGCGTTCCCGTAGTCAACGTCCTTGAGAAGGAACTCGGTCGTGCGGAGGGCGTTCTCGAGACGACCTGCCTCGATGTACGGCGCCTCGATCGCGACGATGAGGCGGGACTGGATCTCCACAAGGCCGATCTTCGCCAGCGTGGCCGAGACCGCGCCGCCATAGGCACGAATCAGCCCGCCCGCGCCAAGCAACGTGCCGCCGAAGTAGCGTGTCACTACGGCGACCGTATCCGTCACCTCCTGCTTCTGCAGCACGCCGAGCATGGGAATGCCTGCAGTTCCTGAGGGCTCGCCATCGTCGCTGCTACGCTGGATCTGTCCACGTTCGCCGAGGATATAGGCCGAACAGTTGTGGTTGGCATCCCAGTACCGCTTCTTCAGGTCGCCGACGAAGGCCCGCGCCTCCTCATCCGTGGTTGCGCGGCTGATCGTGCAGATGAAGCGGGACTTCTTGATCTCGATCTCATGGGAACCGGGTCCTGCTACCACACGGTACGGTCGATGCATGCTCGGTCAATCCTGAACAGGGAGCGCCGGGGCCCGCCACGGCCCTGGCACCGCGAGTGGGATGCGTATCGAGTCGTCGCACACGCCCGATTTCCGTACGTTCCGTCGATCGTCATCATGCATCCGAACGCCCGCCCCAGCCAATGGTCAGCAGGAACGCCCCTTCTTCCAGGGTTTCGACGGCGTGGCGGACATTTGTCGCCAGCGAGATGAGCTCGCCGGGACCGAGCTCCCGCGCTTGGTCGGCATACCTGACGTTGAACCTGCCTCGCAGGACGTGGATGGTGATGGGGCCCGGTGCGAGATGCTCCTGAAGCACGATGCCCGTGCGCATCGTCACAAGGACGACGCGCAGGCGATCGTTCTTGATGAGCGTCTCGGCGCGACGGCCAGCGGCATTGTCTTCATTCGGGCGGAACCGTTCGATCTCCTCGTTCAGGTCGAACAGTCCGAGCACAACATCGTTCATCGGAGCGGGCCTTTCTCTTTCTTCAGACACTTGTGGAACTGGACGCATTGCCATTAGCGTAGCGCAAGCGGGACGGCCAGGAATCCATTTCCAGGGTAGGTCTCGCGCGGCAGTGCCACATCCGGGACCAGGTCGAACCCGGTGGTCGCGGCCAGGAGCGTCTCGGTGGTCACGCGAAGTTCGAGCCGGGCAAGCGGGGCGCCGAGACAATAGTGAATCCCTGCGCCATAGAGCAGATTGCCGGTTTGATCGCGACCCAGCTGGATGTCGGTCGGAGCGGCAAACGCTTGGGGGTCTCGATTGGCCGCGATCCACATGAGTGATATCCGTTCGCCGGCCGGGATCGTCCGCCCGTGGAAGACGACATCCCGCGCTGTCGTGCGCGCATTCGCAACCAGCGGGCCATCGGTGCGAAGGATCTCCTCGATGGTGTTGGGGATGAGCTCCGGCTGATGGCGTAGCTGCTGTTGAAACTCCTGTTTCGACGCCAGATGAGCAATGACGAGACCGATGGCCGAGGCAACGGTGCCATGCCCCGCGATCCAGTTTCGCAGGGTGGCGATGATGTCCGCATCGTTCCAGCGATGTCCGTCGACGGTGGTGTTCATGAGCTGGTTGGTAAGGTCGTTGCCATCCGGGTGCTTTCGATGCTCATCCATCGCTTCCGTCACGATAGCCGCGTACTCGTCGGCGAGCCGGTGGGAGGCGTCGCGGTCCCGCCGAAACGTTGCCTCGCGGTTGCCGTGAATCCAGTCGCGGACGCGCTCCCATGTCGATTGGGGCCATCCGAGAAAGACGCACATCGTGCGGAGCGCGATCGGTTCGGCGATATCCCGCACCGCATCGGCAGAACCGGGAACGGTGAGCGCATTTATCGCGTCCGCCGCGATATCCCGGCATCGCGGCTCAATCGTGACCATCTCTGGCGCGGAGAAATGACGGGCGAGGAGGGCTCGATGTTTCGTATGGTCCTCGCCATTCATGGCGTTGGGAATCGCGTGATGGCGGGAGACGTTGATGAAGGTGTCCGGATCATTCAGCACGGTCATCACGTCGTCATGCCGGAAGAGCGACCAGCTCATGGCGTCGCTGTAGGCAACGGGACACCGCTCGCGAAGCTCATCGTAGGCGCGGCGCTGGTCGGCCAGGACCGCCGGATCCTTGGGGTTCCAATCCCGTGTTCTATCGTCAGGCACCGGATCTCCTCTCGTATCTTATGTGACTCGCCATTGCGGCGTATCCGATCACTGGTTGCGCCTCGCGGGAGAACTGCCGGGAGCGGACGCGGGCGCCGGTGGACTCCAGAGCGGATAAGGCAGCCCGGCGAGACGGTTGATGACGATCGCCTGCAGCGTGAGCAGCAGTACGGCCGCCATCAGGACAAGCAACTGGTCGAAGGTCCGCAGGAGGCCAAGCGAGATGATCAGCGTTGTCGCACCGGCGGGCGGGTGTGGTGCCTTCAGCAGCACCATGAGGCCGCTCGTCAGCCCGAGCGAGAGCGCAGCCGCCGCAACCCGGGGGCCGCTGACGCCCGTCGACAGGGCAGGGCCGACATCCTGTAGACCAAAGACGATGAGACTTCCCCACCCGGCGAGTGCGCCGATGAGGTGGCCGATGATCGCGTTGCGCGGGCTCGCCGCCGGTGTCAGCGGCGTGTAGAAAAAGAGAAACGCGGTCGGGCCAAGTGACGGAAAGACGAATGGCTGGCCGGTGATGAGGGCGGCCATCGCCATCAGCCCGATCGAGAGGCAGCCGTTCACGAAGCTGAAGACGGCGAGGACGATTCCGGAATCATGGCGCTCTGAGAGCGCCGAGAGGCGAAACCGGAGCAGGAGCCCGCCCACGATCGCCGACATCTGGCCGCCGATCGGGCCGGGCCCGAACCGGGCCGCTTGTCGCCGGTTTTCCTGATCGTGTTTCTCCATGGTCGCTGCCTCAGTCCCGCGAGATCGGCCGGCGCTGCAGCAGCTTCAACATCAGCAATCCGCCGAGGAAGACGAGCCCCGAGATGACCGCCACGCCCACCGTGTCGCCGCGTTGCCCCGAGAGGTAGAGATCGAAGGCGAGCGTCAGCAGCCAGAGCTGTACCAGCATGAAGAGAATACCGACGGCAAGCCCCAGCGAGACCAGTCCGGATTCACCGGGTGCAGATCCCGTAGTTTCGTCGTCTTCCGGTTCGGGTGCCCTTCGGTTCCTGAGCATCATTCGAGCTCCTCCGAGACCGCGAAGAGCGTATCGCCGTCCTGCCGCAAGGTGATGACCGGCAGCGGGCGGGGTGGCGGACCGGCGATCCGCTCGCCGGTGCGGGGATCGAAGATTCCCTCGTGGCAGGGGCAGATCAGCTTGCCGCGGTCCTCATCCCAGTAGACGGCGCAGGAGAGGTGCGTGCACTTGCCGCTGTAGGCGACGAAATTTCCCTCCTCCAGATGGAGGAGGATCGCATGGTCGTCGGCGCCCGGATACTTGAAGTAGTGAACGCCCCCCACCGGAATCGCGCTCGTCGATGCGATTTCCTGCTCGGTGCCGCGCTTTCGCGGGCGGGCGAAACCAAGACCCGCCAGCACGCCGGTCGCGGCGAAGAGCGCGCCGGATGCCATCACCGCCCACTTCAAGAGCTGACGGCGACCAACGAGATCATCGGCATTCCATTCATACGGAAACTCTGCCTGCCAGCGTGCCGCTCGTCTGCGGTTGTTCAGCAGGTCGTCCGCGTGCTCAACGTCGCTCATAGCACCCATGCCTCCTCATGCTCGGCGGCCGCGCCCATGACCGATGCCCCCGACTCGGCCAGCAGCAACGTGATATCGAGCTGGGGTTCCTCTTCCGGCAGGACGTGATAGACCTTGGTCTTCACCGTCTGCGCCCCGAAGACGCTCAGGTTCACCGGTCGTCCCTCGCGCTGGTTGATGAACTCCTCGTAGTCGCCGTACCAGATAGCCTGCGTGGGGCACGCCTGCGCGCACCACGGTTGCTTGCCCTGGCTCGTGCGGTCGTAGCAGAGGTTGCACTTCTTCATGAGACGCGCCTCGATGTCGAACTTGGGCACGCCGAAGGGGCAGGCGTAGACGCAGTTGCGGCAGCCAATGCAGCGCGAGACCTCGGCCTGCTGCACGACCCCGTCCGGCGTGATGGTGATCGCCAGCACCGGGCAGACCTGCGCGCAGGGGGCAACCGGGTCCTGGCAGTGCATGCAGAGGGTGGGTTGGGTGGCGACGCTCATGCCACGGTCGATGAAATCGACCATGATCATGCTCTCCCCCTTATGGGAATCGCATTCGCGGCAGGCGGCCTCGCAGGCACGGCAGCCGATGCAGCGGGATGGGTCGAGGAACATTGTCTTGACAGCCAAGGAACGCGCTCCTTTGCGTTAGTACGTCTTTGCCTCTTCCCCTTTGGGAGTTGCCGGCGCCTTTGTTTCCCCGACGTCGTAGGGGAACATCTTGGGACGATCCTCCGGCGTGAAATTGCGGCGGGGCTGCTCGTGATCGACGATGTTGGCGTCCAGCTTCTCGATGGTCGCGGCACAGGCCTTGTATTCGGGGATCTTCACCGTCTCGTCCACCGCGGGATTCGTGAGCTGGTTGACCGCGTGCCGGTGTCCGTAGTGAAACGGGATGAAGAGCGTGTCTGGCCGGATCGACGGCACGACGAGCGCCTTGAGCTCCATCGAGTTGCGCGTCGTGCGCACGCGCACGATCTCGTTGTCGCGGATGCCGAGCCGTTCGGCGGCGTTGGGGTGGATCTCAACCCACGGTTCCGGCGCCTGCTGGTTGAGGAAGCCGAGCCGTCGCGTCTGGTTGCCGCTCAGGTACTGGTAGACGACGCGCCCGGTGGTGAGGCGGAACGGGTAGCCGCCACCGGGCTCCTCGGCGGGTGGCTGATAGGGAATGGCGAACATCTTTGCCTTGCCATCCGGGTGGAAGAAGCGCTCCTTGAAGAGCTGTGGCGTGCCGGGGTGATCGTCCGATGGGCAGGGCCAGAAGACGCCCTGCTGGCGATCGATCTTCTCCCAGGTGATCCCCGAGTAATCCGCGACACCGCCCCGGGACGCGATGCGGAGCTCCTCCCAGATGTCGCGCACAGTGCGATACGGGAAGTAGGTGCCGCGTCCCATGCGCCGCGCGAGCTCGGAAACGATCTCCCAGTCGCGCTTTGCCTCGCCGGGAGGCGGCACCGCCTGGTTGATCTTGATGACGCGGCCTTCGAGGTTGGTCGTGGTCCCCTCGTCCTCGCACCAGACGGTGCCGGGGAGCACAACATCGGCCAGCTCGGCGGTCTCGGACATGAAGAAATCGATCACGATCAGGGGATCGAGATTGTCGAGCGCGCGCTGCACGATCTTGTTGTCCGGCAGGGAGACCATCAGGTTGGAGCAGACGACGAGACAGCTCTTGATCTCGCCGTCGGCCATCAGGTGGACCATCTCGGTGGCAGCGGCCCCTGGTCCTGGCATCTCCGGTTCCGGGATGCCCCAGACGCCGGCGACGTATTGCCGGTCCTCCAGCACGTCGATATGGCGGTAGCCGGGAAGCTGGCTGGCCTTCTGCCCCACCTCGCGCCCGCCCTGACCGTTGCCCTGACCGGTCAGCATCATGGTGCCGCCGCCCGGCTTGCCGAGCTGGCCGCGTGCAAGCGCGAGGTTGATGCAGGCGAGGCAGTTGTCGACGCCGTGCGTGCTGTGTTCGATCCCGCGGGCATGCATGATCAGCGAGGTGGCGGCGCGCCCGTAGAGGCGGGCGGCGGCGAGAATGCGCGCGGCCGGCACGCCGCAAAGCTTCTCCGCGTATTCCGGGGTGAACGGCTCGACGGTCTGCTTGACCTCCTCCCAGCCGTTCGTCCGCTCGCGAAGGTACTCCTCATCGGCCAACCCCTCGTGAATGATGACGCGGAGCATGGCATTCAGCAGGGCGATATCGGTACCGGGTTTCACCGGGAGCCACAGATCGGCCGTGCGGGCGATCGGCGTCTCGCGCGGATCGACTACGATCAGTTTCGCGCCCCGGTCGCGCGCCTTCCAGATCCACTGCATGACGATCGGAAAGCACTCGGCGACATTCGAGCCGACCACGAGCATCGCATCGGCGTCCGGGATGTCAGTCATCGGCAGGGGGGCACGGTCGATTCCGAATGCCTTGTCGTAAGCGCCCGCGGCCGACGACATACAGAGCCGGCCGTTGTAGTCGACGTGGCGGCTTTGTAGCCCGACGCGGGCGAACTTGCCCATGATGTAGCACTTCTCGTTGGTCATCGACGAGCCGCTGTAGACAGCGACCGCGTCCTTGCCGTGGTCCGCCTGGATCTTCTGCCAGCGGCTCACGATGTAGTCGTATGCCTCGTCCCAGGTCGCCCGTTCCAGCTTGCCTCCCTTGCCTCCCCGGCGGATCATCGGGTAGCGCAACCGGTCGGGATGGTCGGACTGCTGATAGGCGACGACCCCTTTCGGGCAGAGCTTGCCACGGTTGTGAGGGTAGTTCCGGGGCTCGACACCGACCACCTTGTTGTTGTCCACCTTGAGGTACATACCGCACTGCACACCGCAGAAGGCGCAGTGTGTCGGGACGAGGTTGTCCGGAATCCTGGTCGCCTCTGCCCAGCCCTCGCCCGGCCCTCCACCGGATTGGAAGTCGTAATTGAATTCCCGGTCTGGCTGGAAGAAGTCCTTGTTGACCGACATATCGCTCTCCTGAGGTCGTTGCGTCTGGAGTGATTCGCGCGATTGCAGCTAGAGGAACCGGTTGCCCATGACGCCGTAATACGACTGGCCCCGGATCACTCGCTTGCAGGTCGGGCAGTAATCCTGCAGGAAGCCCTGGCCCTCGCCAAGATCGTAGTTCTGCCCGAGGTCGTGCAGGACCCCCTTGAGGTCGCTGATGAACTGGGCGGAGGGAAGCTCCTCACCACAGCGACGGCAGGTGCCGCTGCCCACGGAGGGATGGTCGGAGTAGATCTCGACGTCCTGGTTGACGTGCTGGTAGAGCGTGACGCCGATGCTTGCCGGGCGCTGGATGATGTGGAAGAACTTGCCGAAGGGCAGCGAGAGGAGCCAGAGCACGACCACGACCTGATGGACGAGGGCAATGAACCAGTAGAAGGCGCCGCCCCACCAGGCGGAGGAGGCGGTCAGGGCGAGCCCGGTGACGGCGATCGCGAGGAGCAGCACGAGCGGCATCAGGTCGAAGCCAAAGCGCTGGGTCGCGAGCAATCCGGAGTCGGTGAGCCGCCGCCACATCGCCAGCGCGAGACCCACGATCAGGAGCACGGCCGTGAAATCGAGGATGTGGTAAATCGCGAACCCGGTGCCGGCTTCGATGGGGAAGCTGAGCACGGGGATGCCGAAGAACCAGGCCTTGTAGTGATCGGGCGGATCGAGTGTGAAGCGGATCCAGCCGAAGGAGAGTGGAACCGTCACCATCAGCGAGACGAGGACGCCCCAGAAGATGCTTTGGTGCGCGAGCCACCGCATCAGCCCGCGTTTCCGGATGAATGTCTGCCCGAAGATGTCGGTCCACCAGGCTTTGGGAATGAGGAAGGTGTAGCGCTTGAAGTTCTTGAGGGAGAGGAAGTTGGCCCAGCCGGCGTGGAAGTAGCGCCAGGTCGGCGGCCGCCCAAGCCAGCGGGTATAGCGGTAGGTGAGCGCGGCGATGGCGAAGAGCGTGGCGACCGCATAGCCGATCAGCGCCGAGTCGAAATCGCGCAGCTCGCGGGAGCCTACATAGATGAGGATCACGAAGAGAAGGGTCACGGCCGCCGACGTCATCATGGCGCGAGTTCGGGACTCGGGTCTCTCCATGCCTGATCTCCTCTCCTGTCGCCCACGATCGGGATTTCTGCGGTCTTCGATGCTCTGCGGGTGGTTTCGCAATCCCCGATCCAACAGCGACGAGACCTGCCCCGGATCCGGCATGCGATTCCATGATTTCGTGTCGCGCTCGTTGCCCCATCATACCAGCCGATTCGGGGATTGGGATGAGGGCGGATGGCGACGACGGAGGCGGGAAATACCGGGGATTCGCCGCCGCACGCACCGGGCCGGATTCTATTCTGCTCCCCAATGGCGTCGTCCGCCGATGTGCGGCATGCTTGCACTGTGAAGCGAGGTGTCTTGCCGCTTATGCAGGAGGGGATTCGTCGCCGGGCGCCTTGACGGTGCGATCGCGCGCCGTTGCCTGCCGCACAGGCTGCTGCTTGCCCATCTGCGTCTTTTCGAGGATCCGTGGCCAGATTTGCGCCACGAAGATGACAGCGGCGAGAACCTGGAGGATGGAGGCGAGCGCGAGTCCGGTGAGGGTCATATCGTTGGCGTGACCGGTGCGCTCGAAGGGCTCGCTGATGACCCGAAGCAGCAGCCCGGCGTTCAGCGCGGCGACGGCGCCCAGGCTGAGACGCTCGTTATAGCCGAGCGGGCGTTCCGGTGTTCGCTTGCGTGGCAGGAGCCAGTAGGCGATGCCGAGCGCGAACTGCACGAACCAGCCGACGAAGAGCATGTGACCGTGCGTCGGGGTCATCCAGGCGCGCCAGTTGCCGGGGATCGCCCGGTCGACCAGCATCAATCCGCCAATGACAAATCCCACCAGCAGCCAGCAGAGCGAGAGCTTGACCATCTGTACCGTCAATCGATCCATGCCGTGCTTCCTGGCGCCTGTGACGCATCCTTGCCGATCGTCCCACCGCCCTATACTCGTTGAAGCATGGTGGGAGAGCAAGTCTCCTGGCGGGCGGTGGTGTAGGGCCGGGCGCGTTTCTCTAAGGTATTGACCGATGCTTCCGCCGTACCGGAGACTGACACAACGGTCGACGGGGAACGAGGCGTCTCCTTCGACGTCCAGCGAGTCCCGGTATCGCCGATGGGCAAGATGGGGCTATTCAGGTCACCGCGTGGCGTAGGTGACGGGTCCAGGACAGGCACGACAATCGCGATGTTGCCAAAGGGGAAGATGAGTGAGTAGCAAGTCCGCGGAGGTCGACGTTGTCCTCGTAGGTGGCGGCATCATGAGCGCCACGCTGGGAACGCTCCTGCAGCAGGTGCGCCCGGACTGGTCTATACAGGTGTATGAGCGGTTGAACGAGGTTGCCGCCGAGAGTTCCGATCCCTGGAACAACGCCGGCACCGGTCACGCCGCGCTTTGCGAGCTCAACTACACGCCCGAACGCTCTGACGGCACGATCGATACGAGCAAGGCACTGGTCATCAACGAGCAGTTCCATGTCTCACGCCAGTTCTGGGCGTCACTTGTGGAGAAGCAGGTGCTGCCGGAGCCCAAGGGGTTCATCAATCCCATTGCGCACATGAGCTATGTGCGTGGGGATGGAGATGTCGACTTTCTGCGGCGCCGGTACGCAGCGCTGGTGCGTGAGCCGCTCTTCGCCGATCTGCAGCTTTCGGAGGATCCCGCCCAGTTCGGGCAGTGGGTGCCGCTCATGATGAACGGGCGAGACACCTCGGTGCCGATGGCGATGACGCGAAGCGACGACGGTACCGACGTCAACTTCGGCGCGGTGACGCGGGCACTCATTTCCGGGCTGGAGCAGCGGGGTACCGGCGTGCATGTCAATCACGACGTCAATGGGCTCGAGCGGCAGCGGGATGGGCGATGGAGCGTCGAGGTCAAGAATCGCAAGACAGGCGAAAAAGAGAAGCTGACGGCGAGATTCGTCTTCATCGGTGCGGGCGGGCGCGCCGTCCAGTTGCTGCAGCAATCGGGAATCCCGGAAGGGAAGGGGTATGGCGGCTTCCCCGTGAGCGGGCAGTTCCTGCGCTGCACGAATCCGGACCTCATCGCGCTGCATCACGCCAAGGTGTACGGGAAGTCGCAAGTCAACGCGCCGCCAATGGCGATGCCGCATCTCGACACCCGCCGCATCGACGGGGACCCTGGATTGCTCTTCGGCCCATACGCCGGGTTCTCGCCCAAGTTCCTCAAGCGGGGCTCACATCTCGATCTGCTGCGCTCGGTGAAGCCGGATAACCTGCTGACGATGCTGACCGTTGCCAAGAACGAGTTCCCGCTAACGAAGTATCTCGTGCAACAGATCTTCCAGTCGCACGCGGCGCGCATTGACACGCTGCGGGACTTCGTGCCGATGGCCGAAGCGAAGGACTGGGAGCTGATCCACGCCGGGCAGCGCGTGCAGACCATGAAGCGAACGGCGAAGCGGCGGGGCGAGCTCGTCTTCGGGACCGAGGTGGTGGCTGCGGCGGACGGCTCGATCGCGGCGCTCATGGGGGCCTCACCCGGCGCCTCGACTGCCGTCTCGATCATACTGAACGTGCTGGAGCGCTGTTTCCCGAAGGAGTATGCGGGCTGGAAGCCGCAGTTGCAGGAGCTGATTCCATCGCTCGGTGTCAAGCTGAATGACAACCCCGCGCTGCTGCACGAGATCCAGGCATCCACGAATCGCATGCTGCAACTCAAGGGGTGATGTGGTGCCACTTCACGAGTACGAATCCTTGGAGGAGACGCTCTATCTCTTCCGAAGCCCGGCGAACCCTCGTAGGTTGATCGCGTCGATTGAACGACTGGAAGTTGGGCGGGGACTGCCACGGGATCTTGTTGAGGAAACATAGTCCTGATCCGGTCCCGTGACCCATTTTGCGCTTACGCAGTGCCGGGATGATTGCGGGCTCGGGGGCGCACCTGCAGAATACTTCGAAGGCGTGGCGAATCCCATAGCGGCACTATCGGTCTGTGCCATCGGCCGAACGCCGATAGCTCGCGGGATCACGCACGGCTATCCAGCTTCGCTGGATGGGTCAGACATGCTGACCCGCTACGGCGTGGCGACCGATGCGACCTCGGTTCCGGAGGCTGACGGGAATATGCCCGGAGGGGCCGCAACGATATCCGTGAGG